>CALEAV010000001.1:0-82500 GCA_937943575.1 uncultured bacterium
GCAACGGGTAAAGAAGGGAAGTTTTCGTCAGGCTGGAATCGTTATACGCGCCTGTAGCTCAGCTGGACAGAGCAACGGACTTCTAATCCGTGGGTCGCAGGTTCGAATCCTGCCAGGCGCGCCAATAAAATCACGGGGTTAAGTCAGCGGCAGATCCCGCTTTCTTTCCCTGGTAAATACCTAGGTGAATACTTGGCCTTTTTCCCCGCCAGCAGCCGCAACTCCTCCTTGCTCGCGTGTTGTAGCGCTTGAAAACGCTCAGGGTCTTGGGCCCGCTGGCCGCCATGATCCGGAAATAGTCATGCCCCGCCACCCGCCAGTTGTTGATGGCCGTGGGTCTCAGGTCGTGAAAGGTGAAATCCTCAAGGTTCGCCTTTTACACGGCCGTGGCAAAACTGCGCTTCATTTTGCCCACTGGGCTACCCCGGCAGGTGACCGGAGTACCGGGCAAACCCCCGGGCATGGCCCTGAACATGGCCATAAGCTCGGCATTTAGGGGCACCAGCCGCCTCTCGTTGGTCTTCGTGTCTTGGGGGCTCAGGGGAATGAAGCCTCCTTCAACTCCACCTGACCCCAGGTTACTCCAGATCCCGCCCTGTCTCATGCCAGTGTAATAAGCCAGCTTCACCACCGGCTTTAAGTGCTCCGGACAGGCGGCCAGCAGGCGGGCAATGATTCCCGGGATCGGGCGCCGCACGGCAGGCGCCAGGGCCACTTTTCCGGCACGGACATCAAGACTGCCGCCTCATGCATTCATCCTCCCGTGAAAATCCTGAGCGAACTGCAGCGCCTCGAGAAACTGCTCTCCCGACCGCCCTTCCCCAGTCCAGGCAAAACTGGGGCGGCGCCGATGTGGTCATCACCCCCCGGCAGCCCGCCTGAGCCCAAGGGCCCCTCCTTCTCCGATCCCCGTTATGTGGTCACCCGCTGTTCCTTGGAGCTGTCGTGGCTGTTTCATGCCCCCAGAGCTGCCTTCCATGCCGAGAAACGGCTGGATGGGTGCTCCAAGATTGGGTTTTTCGGCTGGCTGGCAAAGGCTGCCAGCAGGCATATAAAAAGCAAAGCGGACGCCGACCTTACAGGCAATGCCGTAGGCATAAGGATTGATCGGAGCAGCCTCGCAGCGGGCCCTGGGCCATCCGTTGCCACACTTGGCAAAACAGCCGTTAAAAGTCCGGGGGCTTTTTGTTGAACAATATAATAACGCCCCCCGGGCACCAGCGGTTGCGAGGCGGAATCGCTGAGGAGCATGGTCATACTGCAAGGCTTCTCGGCAGATGCTGACCCCCCCCTTATCAAGACCCCGCCTCTGAGGCCCCTGCCTCCAAGGTGAATCCTCCTGCCAAGCGTCCAGGCCGCCCCGGCTGATGGGGGCTACTGTCCCCAGGCGTGGAGCCAGGTGGGTTTGAGCTCCTGCTAAGCGTCTAGGCCGCCGAGGCTGATGGGGGAGGGGCAGGTGAGGCCGCCGTCAGTGCTTGCCCAGATTGCCAGGTGGGCGAAAAACCACCTTTTCCCGAAGATTTTTGCAAAATTTATGCAGCCATCATCTTGACCCGGGAGGCGGGGGGGCGGTTGTGGGTTGGGGCGGTGAGAGGGGGGGGACGGGGCAGGGGAAGGGGCACCGACCGGCGGGGGGCGGCGTTCATGCTGACGGGGACCGGCGAAGCGGGGGGACCGGATCCGTTGGGTCCGGAGGGGAGGAAGGAGGGTGGCCTATGGCAGGCCGGCCCGTAGGAGAGTGGGGCGCTTCAGGGATGGCGGCCCTGGTTGGCTGACGGCCTCAGGGGGAAGCCATTGAACGCCATGGGAAGCAGGTCAGGCGATGATGCAGGCAAGGCAGGGGTGGGAGGCCGCGCTGAATTTCTTTCCCCATCCGCCCCAGTGGGAGTACGGGGCGTTCTGTCTGGCGTGGGGCTGGGGGATGGGCGATGGGACACCCTCAGCCAAGGCAGGGTGGGGGAAGACACGCCGGGCAAACCTCCGGGATCCCGTTGCAAGGGAAGGGCAGATCAGCGGGGTCAAGGAGCGCAGGGGAAGGGAGCAGGGAAGGCGATGCTCTCCAACCCGGACCCGAGGCCTCTGGGGGCATGAGCATTTGTCTGACGCCGTCCATCGATTGGGGAGACTCACCGGCTTCACTGATGCCTTTCCCGGGTTCAGGTTGAACCCTGCCGTCTGGTTGGCGGATGCAAGGGGGCGATGGAGGTGGCCATTATTGACAGAGACACACAATCCTTTTCCTTTTGTTCCGGATTCCTGCACACAAGATACAGAGGCAAAAAAGGGGCAGGCTTCATACCCACCCCCTTGATTTCCCTGGTGGAGCTGAGGGGAGTTGAACCCCTGACCTCTTGAATGCCATTCAAGCGCTCTTCCAGCTGAGCTACAGCCCCGAACAATTCTAAAATATCCGAGGCTGAGGCGGCTGTCAAGGGGGCGGGGGTTGAAATTCCCGGTTCCGGGGCCCGGGGGGACGGGGTGGGACGGGCGGGTCCGGCACCGGCACCGGCTCGGCAGCCCCATGGATTTCTGCTATACTCCCGCCATGGCCATCGAGGACCCTTCCCGGCTCCTGCCCGGCCGCCGTCTCCGGGTGCTGCAGCTCATCTCCACCCTGCCGGTAGGCGGGGCCGAGGAGGTGGTGGCGGCCATCGTGCGGCATCTCAACCCGGAGCTCTTTGAGGTGGAGGCCGCCGCCATGGAAGCCCTGGGCGCCATCGGGGAGGAGCTCATCCGGGAGGGCCGGCGGGTCGCCGCCCTCAACCTCAGGATCAAGCGCACCCCCGCCTTTCGGCTGATCGGGGCGCTGCGCCGCCTTCTTCGGGAAAGGCGGCCGGATATCCTCCATACGCACCTCTACCACCCCAACCTCTATGGCCGGCTGGCGGCCTGGGGGATGGGGATGCCGGTGGTGTGCTCGGTGCACAATGTGTATTCCCGGGTCAAACTGCATCGCCTCATCCTGAACCGTCTGCTGGCGCCGTGGACGGATGCCATAGTGGCCGTCAGCCCCCAGGTCTGGGCGGATATTCGCCGTTATGACGGGATATCGCCGGAGAGACTGCATCTTCTGCCCAACGGGGTGGATCTGCAGGCTCTGGATGTCCCGGTGAGCCGGGAGGAGGCCCGGGCCCGGCTGCAGATAGACGGCTTCGTGCTGGGCGCCGTGGGCAGGCTGGAGGAAGCGAAAGGCCACACGTATCTCCTGGAAGCGCTGCGCCTGCTGGCGGAGGAGCTGCCGGAGCTCAGGCTTGTCATCGCCGGGGAGGGCCGCCTGGGGGAGGCGCTGCGTCGGCAGGCCGCGGACCTGGGACTGAAAGGGCGGGTGCGGTTTCTGGGCTGGCGCCGGGATGTGCCCCTGGTCCTGCGGGCGCTGGATCTCTATGTGCAGCCCTCCCTGTGGGAGGGGCTCTCCCTGGCCCTGCTCCAGGCCATGGGAACGGGGCTGCCGGTGGTGGCCACCCGGGTGGGCGGCTTTGAGCAGGTCATCACCTCCGGGGTGAACGGGGTGTTGGTGCCCCCCCGGGATGCTCCCGCCCTGGCCGCCGCCGTCCGGGAGCTTTATTATGCCCCGGAAGCCCGGACCCGGCTGGCGGAGGCGGCCCGGCGCACCGTGGCGGAGGGTTACTCCCAGGAGGCCATGCTCCGGCGGCTGGAGAACCTCTATCTGGAGGTGTGGCGGAGGCGCCGGTCATGACCCGCCCCCCTGGGGTCACCATCCTGCACACCGAGTCCTCCCTGGGCTGGGGGGGCCAGGAGCACCGCATCCTGGTGGAGGCCCGGGTGCTGAGGGACCGGGGCTACCGCCTGCTCCTGGCCGCCGATCCCCGGGGGGAGCTCTGCCGCCGGGCCAGGGCCGAAGGCTTCCCCGTCATCCCACTGACCTTCGGGGGCCGGGCCAATCCGGCCGCCTTTTTCGCCCTGCGCCGCCTGCTGGGCCAGGGAGGCGTGGACATCCTGAACACCCACAGCTCCCTGGACTCCTGGGTGGGGACCCTGGCCTGGGCGACCCTGAGGCGGCGGCCGGTACTGCTGCGCACCCGTCACCTCTCCACCCCGGTGCATGCCAACTGGCCCACCCGCTGGCTCTATCACCGGCCGGCCCGGGTGCTCACCACCAGCCGGGAGATTGCGGCGCTGCTGCATGAGCGCCTGGGAGTGCCGGAGAAGCGCCTGCTGCCGGTGCCCACCGGCATCAACCTGCCTGACTTTTCCCCCCGGCCACCGGATCCGGCTCTCCGGGCTTCCCTGGGGTGGCCTGCCGGAACCTTTGTCGCCGGCACCGTTTCCGTGTTGCGTTCCTGGAAGGGACATCTGTACCTGCTGGAAGCACTACACCTGCTCCGGGGGCAGGGGCATGACATCGCGCTGGTGATCGTTGGAGAAGGCCCTTATCGGCCGGTCATCGAAGGGAAGATCCGGGATCTGGGCCTGGAGGCCTGGGTGCGGCTGGTGGGCCACCAGGAGGACGTCCCCGCCTGGCTGGCGCTGCTGGACGCCTTTGTGCTGGCCTCTTATGCCCATGAAGGCGTGCCCCAGGCCCTGCTGCAGGCTCTGGCCATGGCCCGGCCGGTGGTGGCCACCCGGGTGGGCGGCATCCCGGAGGTCATCCGGGAAGGGGACACGGGATGGCTCGTCCCTCCCAAGGATCCCCCGGCGCTGGCCCGGTCCCTGGCCCGGGTCATGGAGGCCCGGGAGGAGGCGCTGGCCTGCGCCCGCCGGGGGCGGCAGTGGGTGGCGGCCCACCATTCCCTGGAGCACATGGCCGACCAGTTGGAGGACATCTACCGGGAGGTGCTGGAGAAGAGGTGAGCGTGCTTTTCGCCCTGCGGGAGCGCCTGTGCGATTGGGCGGGCGACCTGTGGTTCCGGCTGGACCGGCGCCACCGGGAGATTGTGCGCCGCAACCTGGCCTTTGCTTACGGGGAGGAGTTCACGCCCGAAGCCCGGGAGCGCCTGGCCCGGGAGGTCTTCCGTCAGTTCGCCCGCTTCGCCTGGGAGGTGGTGGAGCTCCTGGTGCTGCCCCGGGAGGAAATCAAGAGGCGGGTGGTGATCGTGGGTGAGGAGCATCTCCAGGCGGCCCTGGCCGAGGGCAGGGGGCTTTTGGTCATCGGGGCCCATGCCGGCAACTGGGAATACACGGTGGCCGGCTTTGCCCTGCAGTATCAGCCTCTGGCGGTGGTGGCCCGGGACCTCAGCCAGCCGTGGCTTCGGCCCCTGGCCCGCCGCCTGCGGGAGCGCTGGGGGAACATCATGATCAACAAGCGCCGGGCCCTGAGAGAAATCGTGAGCCACCTGGGACACAACCGCATCGTGGGCGTGGTGATGGATCAAAATACGGCCTCGGCGGAAGGCCTGCTGGTGGACTTTTTCGGCCAACCGGCCCGCACCACCCCGGTGGCTGCGATTTTGGCCCGGCGCCGGGGGGTGCCGGTGATTCCGGGATTTTCCCGACGTCTGCCAAACGGCCGGCATCTCCTGGCTTTTCTGCCCCGCCTGCCCCTTGAGAGAACCGCCGATGTGGAGGCGGACATCCGGCGCCACCTGCAGGCGCAGAGCCGGGCGGTGGAGGCCTGGGTGCGGGCGGCGCCGGAGCAGTGGCTGTGGCTGCACCGCCGCTGGAAGAACCAGTTTCCCGAGCTCTACGAGGATCTGTAATGGCGACGGCGGAATTTCTGGCGAAACTGCAGGAAAAGGTGGCGGCCCAGGGCTTGGCGCAATACCTGGGCCTGGAGCTGGAGGAGGCCGCGCCGGGCTATGCCCGGGTGTCCATGCTCTGCCGGGAGGAGATGGGCAACATCCTGGGCATGGTGCACGGCACGGCGCTTTTCGCCCTCATGGATGAGGCCTTCCAGGTGGCGGTGAACGCCCATGGCAGCGTGGCCGTGGCCCTGCAGATGAGCCTCACCTTCCATGCCGCGCCCGCCTTCGGGGAGCGCCTGGTGGCCGAGGCCCGGGAGATTCACACCACCCGGCGCACCGCCTCCTGCCACATCCGGGTCACCGACTCTGCCGGCCGGCTCATCGCCTCCTGTCAGGCCCTGGCCTATCGCAAGGGCACGCCCGTGGCCTGGTGAGCGTTTTTGAGGGGTGGCCCCAGGAGCCTCGGAGGGGGGCCGGAGGAGCCTGCCCCCCGCCTTCCCCCGGGAGCCCCCCACCTGGGCACGTAAGGGGGGCCGAAAAGCGGAGGAATACGCCGGAGAGGTCTTCCTTGAACTCCCCCCCACCCCCGGCACGGAAGGGGGAGTGGGGCAGGGGCCCGGGGACACCGGCCGCCCCGCCACCCCCCCTCCTCAGGCGCCCCGCTGGGCGCGTCTCAGCTCCTCCACCCGGGTGCGCAGGCGGTGGACCAGCTCCTGGTAGGAGGACTGGCTGATGATCCGGCTGAACTGGGAGCGGTAGTTGCCCACCAGGCTCACCCCTTCGATGACCACGTCGTAAATCACCCAGCGGGATTTGTTCATCAGCCGGTAATTCATGGGGATGCGGTCGTTGGGCCTGACCAGCACCGTGCGCACCTCGGCATAGTCGCCGTCTGTGCTCTCTCCCAGGAAGGTCACGGTCTCGCCGGCGTACTTGTCGATCTTGTCCGAGTAGGAGGACTCCAGCAGCTCGCCGAAGAGGCGGACGAATTCACTGCGCTGGGCCGGGGAAAGCCGGCCCCAGGTGGGGCCCAGGGAGCGTTTGGCCATCTCCTCGTAGTCGAAGCGCTGATCCACCGCGGCCTTGACCAGTTGGCGGCGGCGCTCCTTCTGGGTTGCCAGGGCCGGGTCATTGAGAATCCGGAGGACCTCGTCCACCACCGACCGGACGGCGTCAGTGGGCGGGCCGGCGAAGGCTGTCACGGCCCAAGCCATGAGGAGGCAAACGGCCAGGACTCTCAGCACAGACCGGATGCTGGGCATAACCTTCCCTCATCAGCGGTTCAGATGAAGATCGCACTGGCCCCGGGGGCCGGCACTTTTTCTAAATGTAAGTGATCGGGGAAAGTTTCACAAGGTCAGGGGTCCCGGGAAAAGCCTGGGGGCAAAACCCGTCCCGGAGACCGGTGCCGGCGGCTCTTACACCTTGCCGTGGATGAACTTGGCGATGAGCTCCTCCCACTCCAGGGCGGACTCGGTCTCCCGGATGCGGCCCCCGGGGGGGATGGGGCGCTCGCCGCTGCCCGGGGAGAGCTTGACGAACTTGTCGCCGATGATGCCCTTGGTGCGGATGGAGGCGATGGCGTCCTCTCTGAGTTCCACCCAGGGCTTGAGGCGCAGCACCAGCACCGCCCGGCTGTCGGGCCCCACCCGGACGCTCTCCACCCGGCCCACCTCCACCCCCGCCACCTCCACGGCCGCCCCCTCCTTGATGCCGGAGACGTTGTCGAAGATGGCGGTCACCTGGTAGCCCCGCTGCAGGATCTCCGTCTCCCCCAGATGGACGGCGAGATAGATGAGGCAGGCGACCCCCAGCAGGACAAACAGCCCCACTCCCAGTTCCGCTGCGCCTTTTTTCATCTCAAGCCCTCAGGATTCGTGGAAATCGGGTTCCCCCCGGATAAAGCCCTGCACCACCGGGTCGGGATGGGCCTGGATCTCCTCCGGGGTGCCCGCGGCGATGATGCGGCCGTCATGCAGCATGGCCACCCGCTGGGCAATGCGGAAGATGGCGGGGATGTCATGGCTCACCACCACCCCGGTGTAGCCCGTCTCCCGATGGGTCTTCTCGATGAGGTGGAAGACCGCGTTGGTCATGGGCGGATCCAGGCCCGTCACCGGCTCATCGAAGAGCAGGATCTCCGGCTCCTGGATGAGGGCCCGGGCCAGGGCCACCCGCTTTTTCATGCCCCCGGAGAGCTCGTCGGGGTATTTGTCGTCCACCTCGGGGGTCAGGTTCACCTGCTCCAGGCGCTGGCGCACCCGGCGGCGGATCTCCGCCTCCGGCAGACGGGTCTTCTCCCGCAGCGGGAAGGCCACGTTGTCAAACACGGTGAGGGAGTCAAAGAGGGCCCCGCCCTGAAAGAGCACCCCGATGCGTTTTTTGAGCTCCAGCCGCTCCCGGCCCCGGGCCCGGGTGAGGTCCACCCCCTGGATGAGGATGCGGCCGCGGTCGGGGGTGAGGAGCCCGGCGATGTGCTTGAGGAGCACGCTCTTGCCGGCGCCGCTCTTGCCGATGATCACCGTGATCTCCCCTGGGGGGATGGAAAGACTGAGGCCGTCCAGCACCCGCTGGCCGTTGAAACTGCGGCAGAGGTCAACGATCTCGATCATCGGCTACATGAAGAAGCTGGTGAGGATATAGTCCCATGCCAGGACCAGGACGGCGGAGGTGACCACCGTGTGGGTGGTGGCCCGGGAGACCCCCTCCGCCCCCCGCTCGGTGAAGTAGCCGTTGTAGCAGGCCACCCCGGTGACGATGAGGCCGAAGACCAGCGACTTGACCACCCCGCCCTTGACGTCCAGATTGACCACGCTCTGGATCATCCCGGAAAAATAGGCGCCGGAGCTCACCCCCAGCAGGCCCACCCCCACCACGTAGCCCCCCATGATGCCCACCACGTCGAAGATGGCGGTGAGGAGCGGCACCGAGATGAGGCCCGCCACCATTTTGGGGCTCACCACGTATTGCACCGGGTGCACCGCCATGGTGTCCAGGGCGTCCAGCTGCTCGGTGATGCGCATGATGCCGATCTCGGCGGTGATGGCGCTCCCCGCCCGCCCGGAAACCATGAGGGCGGTGAGGACCGGCCCCAGCTCCCTAATCAGGCTCAGGGCCACCGCCGAGCCCAGGGCGCTTTCGGCCCCGAACTTGCGCAGGGTGTAGTAGCCCTGCAGGCCCAGCACCATGCCGGTGAAGGCGGCGGTGAGGCCGATAATGAGGAGGGAGGAGAAGCCGATGAAGTAGGTCTCCGCCAGCACCCGCCGGGGCCGGTAAGGGGGGAGGAGGGCCAGGGCCAGAGCGGAGAAGACAAAGAGGGTGAAGCGGCCCACCCGCTGGGTGTAGTCCAGGGAAAAGCGGCCCACCCGCTGTACTGCCGTCAGCATGCTTCCTCCACTGCCCCGCCTCGGGGATCCCGGGTCTTCATCTCTCCCATCTGTTGAAATCTCCGGAGGGGTTTTTAAGGATAATGCCCCGGGAAGAACAGAGATTCGAGACCCGCGCTTCTCTCCCCTTCGGTCTCCTTGGAGGGATCCCCTTATAAGTACTGAAGATGGGGGAAAAAAGCAAGGCAAACTCCCGGGAGGTCGGGGCCAAAAGCCCACCCGCCCTCCGGCGTTTTCCGTGGCCCGAACCTCGGCGGGGAAAGGGGATGAGAAAAGATTTGACGCTTCCCGCACCTCTGCATTAACATAGAAGCCTGCCTGGAGCACGGCGGAGAGGGAAAAGCGCGTCCGCCCCTTTTCAGGCGCAGTTCAGGTGACGAGGAGCCGCAATGCCTGTAAAGGTTGCCATCAACGGCTTCGGCCGCATCGGCCGCTGTCTGGCCCGGATCATCTTCACCGGGCGGCAGGATGTGGAGCTGGTGGCCATCAACAGCCGGGCCGGGGCCGAGGTCCACGCCCATCTCCTGAAATACGATTCCGTGCACGGGACCTTCCCCGGGGAGGTGGAGGCCCGGGGGGACCGCCTGCTGGTGAACGGCAGGGAGGTCCTCCTCACCCAGATCGATGACCTGCCGGAGAAGCTGCCCTGGGGGGAGCTGGGGGTGGAGGTGGTCCTGGAATCCACCGGCGCCTTCCGGGACCGGGCCAGCATCGAGGGGCACCTCCGGGCCGGGGCCCGCAAGGTGGTGCTCTCTGCGCCGGGCAAAAAGATCGACGCCACCTTCGTCATGGGGGTGAACACCCACCTTTACGATCCCGCCCGCCACCACATCGTCAGCAACGCCTCCTGCACCACCAACTGCCTGGCCCCTCTGGTGAAGGTGCTGCATGAGGCCTTCGGGGTGGAACATGGGCTCATGACCACGGTGCACTCCTACACCATGGACCAGCGGCTGTTGGACGGCTCCCACAGCGACCTGCGCCGGGCCCGGGCCGCAGCCCTCTCCATGATCCCCACCTCCACCGGCGCCGCCCGGGCGGTGACCGAGGTCATCCCGGAGCTGAAAGGCCGCCTGGACGGGCTGGCGGTGAGGGTGCCCACGGCCAACGTCTCTCTGGTGGATCTCGTGGCCACAGTGAGACAGGCCACCACCCGGGAGGAGGTGAACCAGGCCATGGAGGCCGCCGCCCAGGGGCCGCTGCAGGGGATCCTGCAGGTCTCCCATGCGCCATTGGTGTCCATCGACTACAACGGCTCGTCATATTCAGCCATCCTGGATGCGGAGCTCACCAACGTCATGGGCGGCACCCTGGTGAAGGTGATGGCGTGGTATGACAACGAAATGGGGTTCTCCCATCGCATGCTGGATCTGGCCGTCCTGGTAGGGAGCGCGTGATGCCCAAGAAAAGCAAAGAGATCACCATCCGCTATATCGATGAGGTGGATATTTCGGGCAAGACCCTGTTCATCCGGGTGGATTTCAACGTCCCCCTGGACCGCAACCGCAACATCACCGACGACACCCGCATCCGGGCCGTGCTCCCCACCATCAACTACGCCCTGGAGGCCGACGCCAAGGTGATCCTGGCCTCCCACCTGGGGCGGCCCAAAGGCAAGCCGGTGGAGGAGCTCAACATGGTGCCGGTGGCCCGGCGCCTGGCCTACCGCCTGCACAAGAAGGTGAAGCTGGCCCCCGACGTGGTGGGCCCCGAGGTGGACCAGCTCAAGGCCGAGATGCAGCCCGGGGATGTGCTCCTCCTGGAAAACCTCCGCTTCCACCCCGGGGAGGAAAAAAATGACCCGGATTTTGCCCGGGAGCTGATGAAGGGCGTGGACGTCTATGTCAATGACGCCTTTGCCGTGGCCCACCGGGCTCACGCCTCAGTGGACGCCGTCACGCACTTCGCCCCGGTGTGCGTGGCCGGCTTCCTCATGCGGGATGAGGTGCTCTACTTCCACCGCGCCCTGGAGGATCCGGCCCGGCCGCTGGTGGCCATCATCGGCGGCGCCAAGGTCTCCAGCAAGCTGAGCGCCCTCATCAATCTTCTCAAGCACGTGGACAAGATGATCATCGGCGGCGCCATGGCCAACACCTTCCTCAAGGCCAAGGGCTATGAGGTGGGCCAGTCCCTGGTGGACGACGCCCTCCTGAACACTGCCAAAAAGCTGATGAACGAGGCCATGAAGCGGGGGGTGAAGTTCTACCTGCCGGTGGACGTGGTGGTGGCCGACAAACTGGACCGCCGGGCCCAGACCAAGATCACCCCGGTGCAGGAGGTGCCCCCGGACTGGACCATCGCCGACATCGGTCCGGCCACGGTAACGCTCTTCGGCGAGGCCCTGCAGACCGCCCAGACCATCATCTGGAACGGCCCCATGGGTGCCTTTGAGATCGACATCTTCAGCCGGGGCACCATGGCCATGGTGAGCAAGGTGGCGGACTCCTACGCCCTCACCATCGTGGGCGGCGGCGACACCGACGTGGCCCTGCACAAGTCCGGGGAATTCCAGAAATTCTCCTACGTCTCCACCGGCGGCGGCGCCTTCATCGAGCTTCTGGAGGGGAAAAAGCTCCCGGGCATCAAAGCCCTGGAGGACTGGGCCAAGAGACACCCCAATGTCTGAAGTAAGGAAACTTATTGCCGGCAACTGGAAGATGCACACCACCCTGGCGGAGGCTCGGGAATTGGCCCGGGGGATCGTCCAGGGGCTGGGGGCGGATCCGCAGGCCGAGGTCGCGGTGGCGCCCCCCTACACCGCCCTGGCGGCGGTGGCCGAGGTCGTGGCGGGCACGCCGGTCAATCTGGCGGCCCAGGACGTCTTCTGGGAGGAGAAAGGGGCCTTCACCGGCGCCATCTCCCCTGTGATGCTGGTGGATGTGGGCTGCAGCCAGGTCATCATCGGCCACTCGGAGAGGCGCCAGCACTTCGGCGAGACCGATGCCACGGTCAACCGCAAGGTGAAGGCGGCCCTGAAGGCGGGCCTTGGCCCTATTGTCTGCGTGGGGGAGACCCTGGCGGAGCGGGAGGCGGGCCACACCCTGCAGGTGGTGGAGCGGCAGGTGAAGGAAGGCTTGGCGGGGCTCCCCGCCGACGCCGCCGGCCGCCTGGTCATCGCCTATGAGCCGGTCTGGGCCATCGGCACCGGCCGGACCGCCACCCCGGCCCAGGCCCAGGAGGTGCACGCCTTCATCCGCACCCTGCTGCCGGAGCTGGCGGGCACCCCCCGGGTGCGGATCCTCTACGGCGGGAGCGTCACCCCGGACAACGCCGCCGCCCTGCTGGCCGAGCCGGACATCGACGGCGCCCTGGTGGGCGGGGCGTCGCTCAAGGCCGCCTCTTTTCTGGCCATCATCGCCGCCGCCGGCTGATCCCGGCGGGAGGGAGCGCCCCAGGGCTGGCGGCAGGGCGGCTCTCGCTTCCGCCGAGGCTGCGGGGGGAAGGGGCAGGCCCCTGGTGCTGAGGTCCCCCCTCCGCCATGCTCTCCGCCGGCTCCCGCCCCCTCCCCCGGAGCCCTTGCCGCCCAGTTGGCTTTTGCCTGACGGCGATCCCGGGAAAAATCCTTGCAGTCCGGGCAAAATCTTTTATATTAATAGATGCTATGTCCACTGTGTTGACGATTCTCCATATCCTGGTGTGCCTGGCCCTGATCAGCATCGTGCTTCTGCAGCACGGCAAGGGGGCGGGCATCGGCGCAGCCTTCGGGGGCTCCAGCCAGACGGTCTTCGGCAGTACCGGGGCGGCGCCCTTTTTGGCCAAGCTGACGGCGGTGGCGGCCATCCTGTTCATGTGCACCTCCCTGGCTCTCACCATGCTGGGGCGCCAGCAGGTGAAGAGCACCATCATGCAGGAGACCCGGCCGCCGGTGTCCCAGCCGGCCCCAGCCAAGCCCGCAGCGCCGGCGGAGACCCCGGCCCCGTCCGCCCCGGCGGCGCCGGCCAGATGAGACGACCCATGCCGAAGTGGTGGAACCTGGTAGACACGCCATCTTGAGGGGGTGGTGGGGAGACCCGTGCGGGTTCAAATCCCGCCTTCGGCACCAATAAGAAAAGAAGAGGCGTAATCCCCAGGGGTTGCGCCTCTTGTGTTGTGGCCGGTGCTGGCGGCTGGCCAGTCCGGCGGGTTCAGCTGAAAGAAGAGGGCCGCGCCTGTCCGCTGGCACCCGGATGGGGCATCGCCCCGCCTGTTCCCTGAAGGACCCGGCCTAATTCCGGCTGGGGGAGGAGGCTGGCCCAGGGGCGGCGATCATCGGGAACCTGATGCCGCAGCGCCGTGTTCACGCCCAGGCCGATCTCCATGCCATCCGCCTCCTCCCGTCTGATCCACAGAACCTCTGAAAGACGCCGCGGACTCACATCCAGCACCCCGGCAATCCCCTCCCACCCCTGAGATGTCGCCGGGTTGGCGGAATTTCCCCGGTGAGGCCATCTCCTTCAGGCGTCGACCCAAGCCGCTGAGGGATGGGCGCCTATGCATTGCCGGTTTGGTTGTCCAAGGCGTCAGGGGTCTCCCACCTTCCCCTTGCCCGAACAAAGACCCGCACAGTAATCAATGGTGGTGGAATAGGTGATCACGATTTCCGGGCTTCTGTTCCGTTGCCCGGCCATGTCTGCATATCCTCTGGGCAGCCTGTGACGGGTCGCCTTCCGGATTGCCTCCGGGCGTTGGGTGTGGGCGGCCCCTGGGGTGAGCGGGCCTTGGTCTGGCGGGGCCTTGCCGTCTGAGGCTGGAAACCACGCTCCGGAAACCTCGCTGGCCACCCGGGGGTCGGGACAACATGGCGGACAACTGAAACCGGCCAATGAATTTCCTGCCGTTTCCCGGGGCCGGTCACCTGGATCTCCGACATCCCAGGCAATGGGGGCCGGCAGGGGATTTACCTGGGCTTGGGCCCCCGCCAGGCAGAGGCATCCAAACTGTGCCCAGGAACACGTCTCGGTTTAGGTTGCAGCATTTGGGAAAAAATCGGTGTGCCATGTGCCTCAGCCCTGAAATCCCCCCGGTGCCTGTGTCGGGCTTGTTGTAACCACCTTTACTTTAATTTCCCTCATGCCGCCAATCACCCACCTGTGACCTGAGCCGCCAAGAGCATCCAGCCACCTGGGCTGGCGGGGATCACCCTCAGGCCGGCAGGGGTCCCCGGCATTCCCGGGAATGAATTGTTGCGGGGCAGCCAGGGGGCGGTTTCCCGCAGCCCCGGGTGCTCGTCCCCAGACCGGCCGGCAGCGACACACACTCGCTCCCGCCAGGTGCCCGAAGGAGGGCTTCGGGAGCTGCCTCCGGGTTGTGGCGCGACTGGCGCCTTCCCCGATGACAACCTCCCAATGACAGGCGGCGTCTCCTTTGCCAGGAGGCGCCGCCGCAGGAAATCAGCAATGAAATTCGGGCCGTCCGTCCCGAATACCGGGGTGTGAATCTGTCCTTAAGCTTTGCCCAGATCGAAGCGGTCCAGGTGCATCACCTTGCTCCAGGCGGCCACAAAGTCGTGGACGAACTTCTCCCGGGCGTCGTCGCAGGCATAGACCTCGGCGATGGCCCTCAGCTGCGAGTGGTGGCCGAAGATGAGGTCCACCCGGGTGGCGGTCCATTTCAGTGTCCCGGTGGCCCGGTCATAGCCCTCAAAGAGCTCCCGCTCCTCGGAGGTGGGCCGCCAATCGGTGCCCATATCCAGCAGGTGGACGAAGAAGTCGTTGGTGAGCGTCCCCGGCCGGTCGGTGAAGACCCCATGGGGGGACTGGCCATAATTGGCGTTGAGCACCCGCATCCCCCCGATGAGCACCGTCATCTCCGGGGCGGTGAGATTGAGCAGGGAGGCCTTGTCCACCAAAAGCTCCTCGGCGGGGACGGCGTAGCGCTTCTTCTGGTAATTGCGGAAGCCGTCGGCCACCGGCTCCAGGACGGCGAAGGACTCCACGTCGGTCTGCTCCTGGGTGGCATCGGTGCGGCCCGGGATGAAAGGCACGGCGACCGCAAAGCCGGCCCGGCGGGCGGCCTCCTCCACTGCGGCGCAGCCCCCCAGGACGATGAGGTCGGCCAGCGACACCTGCCTGCCCCCGGTCTGGGCGCGGTTGAACTCCGCCTGGATCCCCTCCAGGGTGGCGAGCACCCTCTGCAGCTGCGCCGGCATGTTGACCTCCCAGTCCTTTTGGGGGGCCAGGCGGATGCGGGCCCCGTTGGCGCCGCCCCGCTTGTCGGAAATCCGGAAGGTGGCGGCCGCGGACCAGGCGGTGTAGACCAGCTCCGGGATGGTGAGCCCACAGGTCAGGAGTTTCTCTTTGAGGACGGCGATATCCCCCTCGTCGATGAGCTCATAGTCCCGGGGCGGCAAGGGGTCCTGCCAGATGAGGTCCTCCGCCGGCACCTCCGGGCCCAGATAGCGGGATTTGGGTCCCATGTCCCGGTGGGTGAGCTTGAACCAGGCCCGGGCGAAGGCATCGGCAAACTCCGCCGGGTTGGCCATAAAGCGGCGGCAGATCTTCTCGTAGATGGGGTCAAAGCGGAGCGCCAGGTCGGTGGTCAGCATCATGGTGGGCACCCGCTTGGCCGGGTTATGGGCCGCCGGGGCCAGGTCCTTTTCGGCCACGTTTTTGGGCCGCCACTGCTTGGCGCCCGCGGGGCTGGTGGTCAGCTCCCACTCATAGTCGAAGAGCATGTGGAAATAGCTCATGTCCCACTTTGTGGGGGTGGGGGTCCAGGCACCTTCCAGGCCGCTGGTGATGGTGTCATCCCCCTTGCCGCTGCCGAAGCTGCTCTTCCAGCCCAGGCCCTGCTGTTCAATGGGGGCGGCCTCGGGCTCCGGCCCCACGTGAGTGGCGGGCCCGGCGCCGTGGCATTTGCCGAAGGTGTGGCCCCCGGCGATGAGGGCCACGGTCTCCTCGTCGTTCATGGCCATGCGCTTGAAGATGGTGCGGATGTCCTTGGCGGCGGCCACCGGGTCGGGCATGCCCCCCGGGCCCTCGGGGTTGACGTAGATCAGGCCCATCTGCACTGCGGCCAGGGGGTTCTCCAGGTCCCCCGCCTCGCCGTAGCGCTGCTCCCCCAGCCACTCGGTTTCCGGGCCCCAATACACCTCCTCGGGCTCGAAGACCTCCTCCCGGCCGCCGCCGAAGCCGAAGGTCTTGAAGCCCATGGACTCCAGGGCCACGTTGCCGGCCAGGATCATGAGGTCGGGCCAGGAGATTTTGCGGCCGTACTTCTTCTTGATGGGCCACAAAAGGCGCCGGGCCTTGTCCAGGTTGACGTTGTCCGGCCAGCTGTTCTGGGGGGCGAAGCGCTGCAGGTCCATGCCCGCGCCCCCGCGGCCGTCGCCGATGCGGTAGGTGCCGGCCAGGTGCCAGGCCATGCGGATGAACAGGCCGCCGTAATGGCCGTAGTCCGCCGGCCACCACTCCTGGGAGCGGGTCATCAGCTCATGCAGATCCTTCTTGAGGGCCCAGTAATCCAGGGTCTTGAACTCCTCGGCATAGTTGAAATCCTGCCCCCGGGGATTCATCAGGGGGCAGCGGCGGTGCAGGGGGGTGAGATCCAGGCGCTCCGGCCACCAGTCCCGGACGGTATAGCCCTTGCGGCCGAAGGGTTTGCCGCGTCCCATGCTGCCTTGGCCCATGGAGAGTCCTCCTTTCCTCAGGGTGAAATGGAAACGTCGGTTATGAAGCCATCCAGGGGAAAATAGATAAAAGTTATTTCAAGAGAATAGTTTTCGATTAATCTACAGACTTTTCCCCCCCCTGTCAAGGGTTTTCCGCCGGAGTGCCGACCGCCATCCCCGTGGGAGCCGGCAATTTCACAGGCCGGGGGCTGAGGTGGCTCTTGCAGCCGCCCTCCGGCTGCCGGCCTGGCACCCAAGGTGAGCAATCTCCGCTCTTCCCCAGCTTCCTTGTCCTCCTCTCCGTTTTCCTCTCCTTCTCCCTTTGGATTCCTGGCTCACTTAACAACCTTACCGAATGGAGGCAGTGTCCCCTCGTGTCGTGCTCCTTCGGCCTTTTAGGGCATGTCGAAGGTCCCCAGCTGGAGGAGGAAAAGACGATGGCACGCTTCAGCATCCCGATGCTGGGCCTGAGGCTGGCCCTGGAGGTGGTTGGCGCGGCCTGGGCTCAAAAATCCCCGCTTTGTCGGGGATGTGACCGCTACGGTGCAAGAGGATGGCAGCCTCATGGCCTGTTTCAAGGAGGCGGGGCTGGGAAACAACGGGAGCTGTTGATTGCGAAGCCATGGCAGAGTCTACCGCCACCTACCGGTGCGTGAACAATGGCGGCAACTGCCCCCAGGCGGTTAATAAGAGGAAGGTGAGCGGGCCGGTGAGTGGCGGCGGCACCTTCACCTCCGGCCAAAACGGCCAGCTCAGCCAATGCCTGGTGCTTGAGCCGCCGCCGGTGGAGCCCTGCTGTCCGGGCGGGCAGGAGGAGGTTCTGGCGATGCTGGCCTACAAGAGCATCAAAATTACCGACCTTACCAACAACAGGAGCAAAAACGCCAAACCCGGGTCGGTGTCCGTGACCCTCTTTGTCTGCCCCTAAGCGGATGGCGGGGCAGGGGAGGTGAGGCCGGCCCGAGAGCAGGCTCGGCTACGGGCCGGCTTCAGGGGCAGGCCATCGGGTGACCGGCAGAGAGAGCGGGACGGGCCCGGGGAGCCGGTGACCGGACGGGTCAAGATCCTGGCACCCCGGGCCGGCAGCCTCCTAAATGTGAGCTTTTCGGGTGAGGGGGCCAAAGCCGACGTTTCCTGGCCTCCCCCCCTCGCCTTTGTATATCGCCCAAGGCGAGCCGGTGGGCGGTCCGGACTTAAGGGCGTCAGTTCCTGCGCCGATCACATCATTGCCTGGAAGCTGCCTCAGGCCCTCAAGCTGGATGATGTGCCCGCGGGTGTCGGCCCCAGCCAGGATAACACCCTCGTCCGCGATATCGCCCAGGGGATAAAAGCCGGCGGCCGGGGCCACCCGGGGTGCTCCCCGGAGGCCAGGGAAATCGCCGCCCGGCTCCCCACCACCCATCCGTTCCGGAAGAAACAAAGGTTTGCCACAGACCCACCGTCTCCGGGCCCAGATGGGCCTCGAAGGCCTCAACGATGAACCCGGGCAGGGGCCGCAGGCGCGATAATCCAGCCCCGGCTCCGGTCCATCCCCGGAAGAAAGCGAGATTGTTCAGCCCTAAGGGGAACCAGCCTTCCGCCGTCCCTCAGCCATCCTCCCCAAAGAGAGTCAGATGCTGCAGGGCCGCCAGGTCGGTGAGGGAGACCATGGCCAGGCGCCCTCTTCCCCGGTCCAGCACCGCGAAGCTGAAGGCGGGATGGCGCCCCTCCTCCAGGGTGAAGGCGCCGGGCACGATGAGATAGACGTGGTCGGGCTCCAGGGTGAGGCAGGCCAGCCGGGGCCGGAAGTCCTGGGGCCGCAGGGCGTCGTTGATGTACAGGAGCCGGGGCGCCGGCGGCCGGTAGTCGGTGACGCTGGGGACGTGGGTGTGGCCGTGGCAGAACAAAAGAGGCGGGCGGCCGGAGGGCGGAGCAACCAGATAGGCGTGCAGCTCCTGACGGAAATGGGCCCAGAGCAGAGCCCGGGTGTGGGCCAGATAAACCTGGCCGGGCACCGCCAGCCCCATCCCGGAGGCGGTGGCCTCCGGCATGGAGGGGCCGTGGAAATCGTAGACCCAGTAGAGACGGTGGCTCGGGCCGCCGGCCAGCCAGGCCCGGAAGGGCTCTGGGGGACAGTCCCCCAGGCAGGCCAAGTCCGTGATCCCCTGGGCGGCGAAAAATTCCAGGAGGGTCGGGAGACCGGCCGTGTAGGTGTGGGTGTCCGCCACCAAGGCCAGTCTCCCGCAGGCCCGGTTGTCCTGAGGGTCTGACCGGGACCTCAGGCTATTTGAAGGGCCGAAAGCCGCAGACGTGGCCCTCGGTGCCCTTGATGCGCTCCATCAGCTTCTGCAGGAACTTCAGGGCCTCATCGCCGTCTTTGTCAATGACGATGCCTTCAATATAGAGCTGGTCCTGAGGTTCAAACACCACCTGCTTTTCCGCCATAGCTGCCTCCTTGCCGGGGTGGGGAGGTTAAACGACCTTGGGCCCGCAGGCGTGGCCGGGGTGCCCTTTGATTTTGTCCAACAGATCGGAGCAGAACCTGAGGGCCTCCTCCTTGTCTTTGTCGATGATGATGGCTTCCATGCGCTGCTGATCGGCATCACTGAAGGTGATGGTGACCGCCATAGGGACGTCTCTCCTTTCACGGTAGGCTGTTCCCAATTTACTCACGGGGGGGCCCACTGTCAATAGACGAGAAGGGGATTGCTTCCCGGGGAAGATTGCGGGATACTAAAAGAAAATCCCCGTCTGCGAGCCGCCGCCGCCCCCAGCCCGGCGCCCCCCAGACCTTTCCGTGAGGAGAACCATCGTGCTCAATATCACCCGGGAGCGCTCCCAACCGGCGCTCTGTCCCTTCTGCCGGGGGCCGGTGCCCCGCCCCGAGCCCCTGAGGGACGGCCTGTGGTTTGAATTCGACGGCGGCCGCTGCCCCACCTGCGGGGCTCACTATGCCCATGACCCCACGGCGAGAAACGGCGGCGCGGTCATGCTCCAGGCCATGGTGCAGGCCTGCGACGGCGACTGGGACGCCGCCCTGGAGATGGCCCCCGGGGAGGACTATGACGAGGCGGTGCTCACCCACTACGACGGCCAACGTCACCGGGTGGCGGAACGGGCCTTCGGCTCCCTTTATTTTGTGCGGCGCAAAACTGCCCGGCGCTGAACCCCTCTGCAGCTGCCGGAAAGGGCTTGACATCCTCTTCTCCCTTTGGTAAAAGGGCGCGGTGGAGTTATGTCAGGCCGTCCACGGCCACCCAGGCTCCCCTGGGTGGCTTTTTTCTTTGGGGGCGGCGGGCCCCTGACCTTTGCCCCCGCCGGAGCCGGTCATGCGTCTGGTAATGATCGACAATTACGACTCCTTCACCTACAACCTGGTGCAGCTTTTCTGGGAGTTCGACCTGGACATCCGGGTCTTCCGTCACGATGCGGTGACGGTGGAGGAGATCGGACGCCTCAGACCCCGCTGGCTGTGCATCTCCCCCGGTCCCAAGGCGCCTGCCCAGGCCGGCATCAGCAAGGCGGTCATCGCCCGCTATTGGCGGGACCTCCCCATTTTGGGGGTCTGCCTGGGGCACCAGGCCATCAACGAGGTCTTCGGGGGCGCCACCGCCCGGGCCCCGGAGCCGGTGCACGGCAAGCGCCACCTGGTGTATCACCGGGGCGAGGGGCTGTTTCAGGGGCTGCCCTCCCCCTTTGCCGCAGCCCGCTACCATTCCCTGGCGGTCCAGCCGGTGGCCCCGGAGCTCACCGTCACCGCCTGGACTGCGGACGGGGTGGTCATGGGGCTGAGCCACCCGGAATATCCCCTCCACGGGGTGCAGTTCCACCCCGAGTCCTTCCTCACTGAACACGGTCACCGCCTGGCGGCGAATTTCCTCCGGCTGGCCCGGTGATCCCGGGAGACGCCATGTTCGGCCGCATCTGCGAGGTCAGCCTCAGGCCCTTCACCCCCCCCGCCGGGGTCACCGGCCTGGAGCAGCTTTTCATCCCACTCCGCCGCCAGCCCTATGCCATGCTGCTGCTGAGCGGCGGCAGCCTCGACTGCGCCCGCTACTCCCTCATGGGCTGGGACCCCTTTCTGGTGCTCACGGCCAAAGGCACCCGGGTCTTCGTGGGCCTGCCGCCGGAGCCGGCGGTGTGGGTGGCCAACCCCTTCACCGTCCTGGCGGACCTGCTGGGGCATCTGGAGCTTCCCGGCCCGCCCCCGGTTCTGCCGCTGGCCGCCGGGGGCCTGGGGTTTTTCGCCTACGACCTGAAAAACCACCTGGAGCGCCTGCCCGCCGCCGCGGTGGACGACCTTTGCCTGCCCCAGCTGGTCCTGGCCTTTCCCCGGTGTCTCCTCATCCATGACCGGTGGGAGGACCGCTACACCCGGGTGGAGGTGGTCTGGGAGGACCGGGCCGGCCGGCGGCTGCCGCCGGGAGCCCCCCTGCCCCCTGGGGGCGAGGCGCCGGGCCCCTGCCGGGTGGGCCCGCCGGAGAGCAACTTCCGCCGGGAGGCCTATCTCGCCGCGGTGCGCCGCATCCGGGAGTACATCCGCCAGGGCGATGTCTACCAGGTGAATCTCTCCCAGCGCTTTACCTTTCCCTGCCAGGGGGACCCCTACTCCCTCTTCCTCCAGCTCTTTGCCCTCAATCCGGCCCCTTTTTACGCCTACCTCCACTGCGGGGATTTCACGCTCCTCTCCACCTCCATGGAGCGGTTCCTGTGGCGCCGGGAAGATGAGGTGGAGACCCGGCCCATTAAAGGCACCCGGCCCCGGGGGCAGACTCCGGAGGAGGACGCGGCCTTCCGCCGGGAGCTGGCCGCAAGCCCCAAGGACGACGCCGAGCTCTCCATGATCGTGGATCTGCTGCGCAACGACCTGGGGAAGGTCTGCCGGCCCCGGACGGTCACAGTGGCGGAGCACAAGCGCCTGGAGACTTACCAGAACGTCTATCACCTGGTGTCCATCGTCACCGGCCGGCTGAGGGAGGGCACCAGCCACGTGGACCTGCTCCGGGCCGCCTTCCCCGGGGGCTCCATCACCGGCTGCCCCAAGATCCGGGCCATGGAGATCATCGACGAGCTGGAGCCCCATGTGCGCCATGTCTATACCGGCGCCATCGGCTACCTGGGGCTCAACCGCACCCTGGACCTGAACGTGGCCATCCGCACCGCCATTCTCACCCGGGGGCGGGGCTACTTTGCCGTGGGCGGCGGGGTGGTGTATGATTCCGACGAGGTGGCGGAATACGAGGAGACCCTGCACAAAGGCCGCACCCTGTTTCGCCTGCTGGCCGGGGAGGCCTCGGCGGCGGGGGGAGGGGCGGCCGCCCGCGGGCCCGGATGACCATGAGTTCCCGGGAAGGCTTCGTCTGGCTGAATGATGAGCTTGTGCCCCTCTCCCAGGCCCGGGTGTCGGTCCTGGACCGGGGCTTTCTCTATGGCGACGGCCTCTTTGAGACCCTGAAGGCGGTGAACGGCCGCCTTGAGCTGTTGGGCCCGCACCTTGAGCGCCTGGCCGCCTCCGCCCGGGAGCTGCGCCTCCCCTTCCCTCACGGCTACCCCTTCGAGGAGCGCCTCACCCGCCTTTTGGCGGTGAACCGTCTGGTGAGCGGGCTCGCCGCGGTGAAGATCATCCTCACCCGGGGGGAGCACCCGGAGCTGGGGCTCCCGCAGGTGCCCCAAGGAACGCTGGTCCTCACCGCCCGGCCCTACACCCCGCCGTCCGCCCAGGACTACCTCAGGGGCTGGCAGACGGTGGTTTACCCCGCCCGGCGCACCACCTTCCTGGGCCGCCACAAGAGCCTGAACTATCTCTTTTACCTGGCCGCCCGCCATTATGCCCAGGAGCAGGGGGCCAAGGAGGCCCTCATCCTGGAGGCCGACGGCCGCCTCTCCGAGGCCGCCACTGCCAACCTGGTGCTCCTGCGGGGGGGGGTGTATGAGACGCCGCAGGCCCCCAGCGCCCTCCCCGGCGTCACCCTGGCGGCCCTGGCCCGGGGGCTGGCCGCCCGGGGCCGGGAGCTGGTCCCGGTGCCGCTTAGGCCGGCGGATCTGTGGGAGGCGGAGGGCCTGTGGCTCATCAACTCCCTTGTGGGCCTGATGCCGGTGGCGGCGGTCGACGGCCGGCCCCTGCCCCTGTCCGAGGCCACCGGCCGCTTCCTTGCGGACTGCCTGGCCGCGGCCGTCGCCGCCTCTGATGGCACGCCTTAAAAGCCGGGGCACCGGGGAGGGGAACTTAAGGCCTCACAGCCCCCAGCTGCTCAGCTTCCGGCAATCTCCCCCCCTCTGGTGATTTTCCGTCATTTGCTGGCGGCGGCTGGCGGTTCCTAGTCTCTCCCGGGGGGGCATGGCTGGCATGAGGAGGGCCGGAAGGCGAGCCGGGCCGGGAAGGAGAAAGAGCAGGGTCTGCCGGGGAGGATCACTCCGGGTGAGGAAGTCCTCAAAAGGGACGGAGGCGGTCTCCCCGGTCCGCTCGCCCAGGCAGGGGGACCAGGCGGCTTTGAGGTCCTGAATCAGGCTCAGTCGGCTGGGCTCCTCAGACGTGCGGGCCCGGCCGTGGGGACGCAATTCCCTGCCCGCCACCGGCTGGGGGAGCAGAGGACACAGGCTGGAGGGGCGGATGGCATCGCCACGGGCGCCAGCTTTTCCGCCGCCTTCCCCAGGCCGCTCCCCCGCGGGCCTCCCGGAGGAGGAGAGCCCCCCACCAGCCCCTGCCGGCAGCCTGCAGGACCCGGCGTTTCACCTTCCGTGTCTGATTGCCGACATACATCGGGGAGGATAGTTGTGGCCGATGTTTTTTGTCTTTAATGTATCCGTATCCTGAGGAGGCGGAGCGTGAAACCCGTCGAGAGCGGCCCCGAAGGCCCGGTTCCCCGCATCCTGCCGGTGCCGGCCGCGGCCGTTGTCCTGCCGGGCGCGGCCGCCATCCATCGCCCCCCGGGCAAGATCCTGATCAAGGGCGACCCGGCCCTGGCCGATACTGTCCGGGAATCCGCCGCCGGAGCCGGGGAAGGGCCGGTTGCCTCCGTCAACGTGGAGCGGGGGCCCAGGCCGGCGCCGCCCATGGAGAGGGGAGCGCTCTTCCAGGTGGTAATGAACACCTTGCAGACCTCACGACTTTCACATCCCAGGCTCACGGGAGTCTCATAATGGCCGGCTATGCCTCCGGAGAAGGGATGAGGGGAAGGGGGATTCCCTCTCATCGGGGGCCTTGACAACAGGCGGGGCGCAGTCGGGCGCCCGGGTAGGGCCCCTGCCCCTGGCAACTGTGCCGCAGGGGATTTATTTTAATGGTAAATTCTTTGTTGTAAATTCCCATACCCCGGTGCGGGTGGGGCTCAGCCGTCACGGCGGGCGGACCTCCCCTCGGATCCAGGGGGCCGCAACCACCGGGGCTCTGGGGGCTGAATGGCCAGTTCTTCCCTTATGCCGGGAGCAGGACCAGATCATGTGGAAAGATCTCTTCAAACTGACCGTGCCCAACATTGTGGTGGGGGTGGGGGTGGCCCTGGTGATGCCGCTGCTTCTGCCGGTCGCCGGGGCTGTCCTCAGGCCTCTGGCCAAGGGGGTCATCAAGGGGGGCCTCACCCTCTATGACGCCGCCGCGGGCCTGGTGGTGGAGACCGGCGAACAGCTGAGCGACCTCTATGCCGAGGCCAAAGCCGAGCATTACGGCTCCCCCGAATGAGGCCCCCTCTCCTGGAGCCGTGAGGCCGGGAGGCGCAGGAGGCCAGCCTGTAAGGGACCAGGCTCAGGCGGGATGAGGGAGGCGGCTGGCGATGCCGGACCATGAGGTGGCGGTGGTGCAGGCCCTGCCGGGTCGGCTGCGCCTGACGGTGCCCCGCTCAAGGGCCATGCGGCCGTTGCCCGCCGGGTTAAGGAGCGCCGCCGGAGGCATCCCGCCCTGAGGGAGGCGGCGGCCACCCCTCACCGGCAGCGTGCTGGAGCTGTATGACCCTGAGACCATCACCTCCCCGGCCTCCCGCCCGGCTCCGCCGGAGGCGGTGGCCGAGCCCCTCCCCGGCCTTGGGCCCACGGAGTTGCCGGGGCTCCTCCCCTTCGGGGGAGAGCGCTCCGGCCCCGCCTCCCCGCTGGCTTAGGGGATCCGGCTCACCTCCCGGGTGAGCGCCGCCGCCGGGGGGGCTTATGGACCTCCAGGTGCTGGCGGCCCTGAGCCTCCTCGCTGGGGTGCGAAGAGCCCTGCCGGTGAATTCCAGGCTTCGGCCCGCCTAGTATAAATGCTTTTGGTTCGGATTTTCCATCTTCGTGATGCTGAACTGCGGCCTGTGGAAGGGGCCTGCAAAGACGCCGGGGGGCGCAGGCCCGCCCCGGAAGGAAGGAAGTCCCGTCGAGGAAAGGGGAAACTGATCAGGGAGGAAAACGGAATCGCTGAGGCCGTCCGAGCCTTCACGGAAGGGACGGTGGGGATGTCCGGCTTCCTTTCGGCCCCCAGCGGGTCAGATAATCGCCATCACCAGGGTCTGGAGGGCGGATTCAAAGAGGGCCCGGCCGACAGTGGCCGCCATGCTGTCCCGTGGCCCGGTGCGGGAGATCACGGTGTTCAGGCCCTGCCGGAAGCAACCCAGGTCCTCCGTCAACAGACGGATGATCTCGTCCTGGGAGATGCTCTCGGGCTGGTAGGTGATGAGCACATTGCCGGTGGTGGGGTTGGCATAGACCTCCTCAACCCCGTAAACGGCTCTGAGTTCCCGCTCCACCCGGGCGGCCGCGGCGGGGGAGCCTTTGACCTCCGGCACCTTGATGCGCAGCCGCCCCTCCAGGGCATGGAGATACTCGGTCATTATGGACATGCAGGCAACTCCTTCTCCAGAAACGATCAACTATCACTTTAAGGGGTTGTCATTCAATGAAAATTAAGGCTCGGTTAATTTTTGATTCAGGCGGCCGGGGCCATGAGATCCCCGGCAGTCATTTGCCACCAGTTCCCCGCGGCCAGTGTGGGCTGCGGCGGATAATCCTGTAAACTGTCCGCCCGCCGTTTTCCCTTTGCGGCGGTTTGCCGCAGGAAGCGGCCGGACATCTGAGCATGACGTCGAGGAGAGCATGGAGGGCTTTACTCTGATGGAGGCGCAGCCGGGCTGTCTGACCCTGGGGGTGGCCCGCCTTAAGGGGGATGAGGAGCTGGCCCGGCGCGTGAGGGAGCGTTTTTCGGCCGTGGACGGCATCCGGGCGGTATGGGCTGATGCCGTGGAGGGGACGGTGCGGGTGGAATATGACCGGGAGCGGCTGCGTTCCTGGAGCTCCCTGTGGGCGCTGAAGAGCGCCTTCCAGGATCTCTTCCCGGAGGTGGATTCCCTGGCCTTGGCCAGCTGGCTGGGGCCGCACCTGACGTGAGGGACGGGAGGGGGCCCACTGCAGGTGCGGGACTCCCCTGGAACCTTGCCGGGGGACGAAGAGCCCCACCCCGGGGAGAATCGGGCCGGGATCGAGGCGGCCCATGGATGGCTGGCGGGCAAGGCCTTGCGGACCCCGGGGCCGGGAGGCGGCGGAGGATGGCCTCATCCGGCCGGGCTCATCGCCATGGCCGCCCCCCTCCCTCCGAAATGGCCGGGTCCGCCTGACCGTGGGCGCGGTGAAAACCGCCCCGACCTCCTCCGTCCAGGGTCGGCCGGGACCCTCCGGGAGTTTCACCGGGCCGGCATTGCCGCGGCGATGATCCCCGGCCAGCGGATCCCCACCGGCCAGGCCATCGGCCCGGGGCTGAGCCTGAGGCGGGGGCGGCCATGGGAGACCCCGGAGGCCCTGGCGCCCCACTCTTTGCACGGGGGGGGCAGGGCCGCAGTCCCCGCCTCGTGCAGAGCCTGCAGCGGGCAGGCCGGGTGGCGGCCATGGCTGGGGCGGCCTCTTTGAGGGCCCGGCGCTGAAGGCCCGGATGGGGGCCCCGCCATGGGAGGCAGGGGCACCGCTTGGGTGGCGGCCGAGGTGGCGGGAGGGGACGGGCTGGGGATTCTCCTGAGGCGGTGCGGGGCGGCCGCCCCATTGATCTCGGCATCCTTGCAACCGCCCGCTTTTTTCCGGCCGCCACCTGCAGGGGCTCCCGCTGCCGGTGAGGGCCCGGCGCCGGGCGGTGCCCGCCCCTTGCCGCCATGCAGGGTCTTCGGATCAACCCGGTCGCGGGTATCCTGCCGGGCCCCGCTCCGGCCTCAGGGGCGAGCAAGACGGAGATTCTCATCCGGCCGCCCTCCGGCTGCGGGCGGAATCACCCGCAGGAAAGGGGTCGCCAGCCGGGTTGATAGAGGTTCTCCTTCCAAAAGGCCCAGGGCCATGCCATGCACAGAAAAGGGCCCTCGGCAGCGGCCTCCCTGCCCTTGGGGGCACCAGATCGCGTTCGCTTCCCAGCAAGGGGATGATGTGGTTGCCTCGGCAGCGGCCCCCACTGTCTTTGGGGCCACCTGACCCCTGCCCCGTCCGGGCTGACTCAGGCCTCCGGCTCCTCGGAGGGCGGGGCCGAAGCCTTCTGGTAGGCCCGTTGGGCCTGCTCCCGGGCGGCCAGCCCCGTCAGGCGCTCCCGGATAATCTCCTGCCAGGCCCGGCAGAAGTCCACCAGCTGGCGCTCCAGCTCCCGGAGAGCCGCCAGGTCGCGCCACAGCTCCGGTTCCGGGTCCCCGCCCAGGTCCAGCCGGGCCAGGGCCGCCTGGCGTTGCTGCAGCAGCCAGTCCGCCCGCTCCAGCTCCCCGGCCGTCAGCGCCTCCGCCACCGCCCGGGTGAGGTCATACAGCAGGGCCAGCCGGGAGGCGGTCAGCCGCACGCCATCGTGAGGAGCAGCCGGCTCCATTGCTCCACCAGGGGCAGGAGTTCGTATTCCACCAGGTCCGCCAGCATGATCAGATCCCCCTGCCGGCCCTGATCCTCCATATCGGTGAGGAGAACCTTGAGATGGCCGCAGAGGCGGGTCATCTCCCCGGGGAGGTCGGCAGAGCCGCCCTGGAGCAGCCGGCTTCCTCCGACCCCGGTCTGCAGCAGCCAGCGCAGGGCCTCCAGCACCTCCGCCAGCACCCGGTGGGCCTCCTGTTCCGGAGCCACCCGGAAGAGGCGGGCGCACTCCCGGATCGCCCGGCCCAGGATCTCCGCCTGCGCCGCAGTTTCCCGGAGAATCACCCGGGCCATCTCCCGGGCGGGCAGGGTCTTCACCTCCAGGCGCTCGATCTCCTCCCGGGCCAGATAGCGGGACTCCCGGGGATAGCGCTCGCTGAAGAAGCGGCCGTTCAGATGCACCTGGTAGAGCTGTTCCCCGGGGGGGAGATATTTGGCGTGGATCTCGGTGAGGATCTCCTCCAGGTTTCCCAGGTGGGAAAAATCTGCCGGCAGGGTCTGCTCATTGATGGTGACCTGCATGACGCACCTCGCCTCCTGTGCCGATGAAGCTGCTCTTGGGCGGTATGTAATGCAGGGAGCGTGCCAAGTCCGGCGGGCGGGGCAGACCTGGAGGCGCCAGGCGCCACGCCGCCCCGTGCAGGAGCTCCCCCAGGCGGAGCACCCCGGCGTAGGCCCGGCTCAGTTCCCAGGCCAGGGCTGGCACTTCCCGGTCTGCCGCCAGCCGCTGGTCCTGGAAGAAAAAGGCCACCGGGGCCGCCAGCTCCGGGCAGGCCGCCGCCAGCCGCCGGAGGCCCTGATCCACGGCGCTGAAGGTGGAGAGGGCCGCAGTCACCACCGGCGCCGGGGATCTCTGGGCCAGTCTGGCGGCCGTCTCCGCCCCCCGCCGGGCCAGGGAGGTGAGCTCCGCCAGCGCCGCGGCGCTGTCCGGCAGGTTCAGGCCGTCCGGCGGCGGGAGGAAGCGCTCCCGCAGCACAGCCGCCAGCCACTCCACGAGCCGGGGGGAGGCAGCCCCGGAGAGGAACTCCTCCCAGGCCAGCCGATGCACCTTCAGCCAGAAGTCCATCCGGGACAGGGGGCGGCGGATGGCGGGCAAAACGGCCTGATGGCCCTCCGGGTCGGCAGTGGTGCGGTAGAGCCGGGTTGTCCCATAGGGGCCGGTGGCTTCCCGGAGCTCGGGTCCCTCGCCGGTGAGAATCTCCCGGGCCGCCTGGGCCACGGCCTCCGGGGAGATGGCCCCATGGCAGCGGAGGCGGGTGCACGGCCTCAGGCAGGGGTGGCAGGGGAGATGGGGCTCCAGGACTGCGTGCCCCGGCCCCGCCGGCCCGGTGTCCTGAGCCCGGGCGCTGGCCAGAAACAGGGCCACCACCGGAGTGCCCACCGCCGCCGCCAGATGCATGGGCCCGGTGTCGTTGGTGAGGAGGAGATCCAGCCCGGCCAGCTGCTGCACCAGGCCCGGAAGATCCGTCTCCCCGACAAGAAGGCTGGCGCTCCCCGGGGGCAGCAGCCGCAGCAGGGCCTCCCCCAGGGGGCGCTCGCCGGCGCTGCCGAAGATGAAAAAGTGACAGGGCGCCTTGGCCAGGAGCAGGCGGGCAGTGCGGGCAAAATTCTCCGGGGGCCACTGCCGCTCCGGCCGGCTGGCCCCGGGACAGAGCCCCACCTGCCAAACCCCGCCGTTTTTGCAGGAAGCCGGCCCCGGCGGCACCTGCACCGCCAGCCCCGCCCCGTCGGGCAGCAGCCCGGCGCTGCGCACAAACAGGTCCACCACGTTGAAGGGGTTGGCCTGCCGGGCCCTGGAGACCACCAGGGAATAACTGGCCCAGGCCGGGGCGGTAACCAGCTCCCGGCCGTCGTTCACCCACAGACCCCGGGTTTCCGCTCCGCCGCACAGCCGGGCCAGCAACCCGGCGGTCACCGTGGGGGTGAGGTTGACGACCAGGTCCGGCGCAGGCCAAAGATGCCCCTTCACCCAATGGGCGAGCTGCCGGACGGCCGCCGGCCACCCCTGCCGGTCCAGGACCGGGGCCAGGGCGGTGCCGGGAAACAGCAGCAGCCGGTCCACTCCGGGGAGCAGCCGGGCGGCCCCCTCAAAGAGGTCCATGGCCAGGAGGGTGATCCGGGCCTCCGGATGGCGGCGGCGCACCCCCCGCAGCACCGGGGTGCTTTGCACCAGGTCCCCCAGACGCATCAGGTTGATGACCAAAATCTCCATGGAGCGGCGCCCATCCTGTCGACCACCCCGCCCCTGGGGGAACGGGGGTCACCATCAGCCCTGCGGCCGATTGCCATGACTGAGGGGATTTCCGGCAGTCCGGTCCCCCCTGCCTGCCTCAGAATTGTTCCCGGGTTAGTCCCTGCTGGAATTCATGCACCAGCCACAGCAGGGTTTCCGCCTCGCCCAGGGGCTCCGTGCCGGCCCGGAGGCGCTCCACCACCTGCGCCAGGGTCAGGCCGGGGGGGGCCTGCTCGGCATACTCCCGCAGAGGGTGGCCGGCCGGGAGAAGCTCCCGCAGCACCTCCCGGGCCTCCGGCGGCCGGGGGCGCCGGGGCAGCCCCCCGGGAAGGTGCTCCTCCAGGAGCCTGAGGGCCTGGGCCAGCCGCCTCTCGTAGGTGTGCTCCGCCAGGCAGCGCTGCCAGGCCCGGGCCGCCATCTCCCCCCGGGCCTCAGGGTGGGCCAGATAATAGGTGATCTTCTCCCGGGCCTCGGTAAGGGTGCGGAAGACCGCCACCTCCCGGTCCGGGGCAAAGAATTCCGCCAGCTGGCTGCGCCAGTCCACCAGCTGAAAGGCTCCCGCCGCCGCCAGATCAAAGACCCGGGGGTTGAGATAATCCCCTTCCGGATTGATGCCGGCATAAAAGGGGGAGGAGTGCAGATTGAGGTTGATCTTGCTGGCCGCAAAGATGCGGACGGCCTCCTGGTCGGTGACCCGGGCGCCGCCCTTCTGGATCAGGGGGGCCAGGGGGCCGGGGTTCTCCCAGTCCGAGCCCCAGATCTTGAAGTCAAAATCCATCAGCCCCTGGAAGAACTCCCGCCGGTTGGGGTAGCCGGCCCCCACAAAGCTCAGGCTGGCGCGGTACCTCTGATATTCCTCGGGAGACAAGGCGAGGGGCCGGTAGACCTCCGGATCGGCGGCCAGGGGTAGGAAGGCGGCCCGGGCTCCCCGTCGGGCCAGCTCCGTCAGAAAGGGCTCCCGCTGCAGGGTGAAAAACAGGTCCACCTCCGGGGCCAGCTCCTGCCAGTAGGGGAAGACCTGCCAGTCCTCCACGAACCAGTAGGCCGTCACCACCCCCTCCGCCTTGAGGGTGCGCAGGAGGGAGGCGTTCACCGGGGCCTGGGCCAACAAGAAGACCACGTCGGGCCGCCATTGCCGCACCGTGGCCAGCAGGGCCTCCCCCAGAAGCTTCAACAGTGCGGCGACGAGAGGCGGTTGGCCCCCCGGCGGCGCCGCAACCGCCTTGAGGGCGCGGTAGGCGGGGTGGAAGGGGGCAAAATCCAGAAACTCCGCCGCCAGCCCCAGGCGCCGGAACCCCCGGGTGCAGTAGCGGGCAATGGGGTGGGAGCCGCCATACAGGGGCCCCACCACCAGGAGGCGGAAGAAACCGAAATCCGGCCGTTCCTGACCGGCCAGATAATCCGCCAGTCGCCGGCACTCCCCGGGGAAGAGCTTGCGGGTGGGGAGGTGCAGGAGCAGCCGGGCCGGGCGGGGGAGGTCCTCCCAGTCGCACCCCACCCGCAGCCGGTCCCGGCCAAGCAGGGGGGTGAGATCCATGGTTTCCAGGGCCAGGCGGGCGGTGCGCCCGGAGGGTTCTACCACCCAGACATCGGCCCCCCGGTTCAGGAGCGCCAGGACATGATAGCCCAAGCCCAAACCGAAGACCACCACCGGCTCCCCGGGGAGGAATTCCTGGATGGCGGCCCAATCCCGCCCCTCCGACTCAGGGTCATAAGCCGAGTGCAGGTGGCGCCCCTGGACCAGCAGGGTGGGGGCTCCGCGGCGGGAGGGCTGCAGCCCGGCGTCGCCCTGCGGGTCAAGGGCCGCCAGCCGCGCCGCCCGCTCGGGATTGACCCGCCCCAGACAGGCCAGATTGGTCTCCCAACGGCTCATGTCTCCTCCTTACCCTGCCAGAACTTCCAGATGCCCAGCCACATCCTTCTCCAGGGAGGCGGCCAGCTCCTCCCAGAGGTCAGGCAGGCCCTGAAGAGCCCCCTGCCGCAGCGCCTCCGCCCGGAAGGCCTGCAGGGGGGCCAGGAAGTGCGCCTCGGCCGGGGACGGCGCCGGGTTCCCCCCTTTCGCCGCCTGTGCCAGCCGGGCGAGGGCGGCCTTGACTGAGGGCGGGGGGTCCGGCGGATCCGGCCCGCCGTTTTCCAGCCCCAGCAGCCCGCTTGCGGTGCGGCGGTAGGCCAGGGCCGCCAAATCCGCCAGCTCCGGGGGCCGCCCTCCCAGCTGGACCAGGTTGGCCCCCAGAACGTCCCGCCCCGTCTCATAGAGGCGCACCTCCGGGGGCAGCGAGTTTTCCCGGGGCCTCCCCCCGGCGAGGCGGGCTGCGGCCACCCGGGCCACCAGCTCCGGGGAGAGGAGCCGGGCGCAATACGGGTGCGGGCAGGGATCCGCCTCCCGGCAGGGATGGCAGGGCGGCTCCGCCTGCAGCACCAGGTGGCCTGCGCCGTACGGGCCGGTCTCCCAAGCCTGGGCCGGCCCGAAAAAGAGCCCCAGACAGGGCACCCCCAGGGCCGCGGCCAGGTGCAGGGACCCGGTGTCGCCGCTGATGAGGAGGGCGAGCCCCTGGAGCTCGTCTGCCAACTCCGTCAGCCCCGTGGTCCCCATGAGATTCCGGACCCGCTCCCGGTAAAGGCCCGGCAGCTCCTGGACGAGGGCCTCTCCCAGGGGTCGTTCCGCCGCGGTCCCCAGCAGGAGGAACCGGGCCCCCGTTTTGTCCGCCAGGGTGACAAGGAGCCGGGCGAAGGCCGCCACCGGCCAGGTGCGTTTGGGGTGACGGGTCCCCGGCACCAGTCCCACCCACGGCTCCCCGGCCGGGGGCCCGGGGTGGGCGGCGGGAAAGGGTTCCTTCCGGGCTGCCGGGGCCAGATGCCGGAAGACGTCACTCACATGCAGCCGGTTGAGGCGCCGGGCGTGGGCCAGGGCAAAGACGTAGGCCAGCCAGGGCGGCCGGCCGAACTCCCGCCCCCCCGCCAGGGGCCGGTAGCCCAGGGCCGGCCCCCCCAGCCCGTGGGTCAAAAGCAGGGTGAGGCGGGAGAGATTCAGGTTGACCAGCAGGTCATACCCAAAGCGGCGCAGCTCCTTGAGCCGGCCGGCCAGGCGGCGGACAGCGGCGGCGGCATCCCGCCGGGCCAGCGCCGCCAGATGGGCCAGCTCCAGCCCGTGCCTCTCCTCCAGGGGGGGGCCCAGATCGCAGAGGGGCGCCAGCGCCGCCTCGCAGAGAAACTCCAGCCGGGCCTCCGGCCACGCCGCCTTGAGCCGCCGCAGCAGCGGCCAGGTCTGCACCAGGTCGCCCAGGCGGGCCAGCTGCAGCACCAGGATTCGCCGGGGAGTCATAGCGCCCCCCGAAGGTGCGCCAGCATGGTCTCAACCCGGTGGCGGTAGGTGTGTTCGGCCAGGACCCGCTTCCGGGCCGCCTGAACCAGGCGCCGGCGCGCCGCCGGATGCCTCAGGTAATGGCGCACCAGCTCCGGGATCTCCTCCGGCCGGCGGTAGCAGATGACCTCCCGGCCCGGCTCCAGCACCTCGGCCAGCTGCTCCCGGTAGTCCGTCAGGAGAAAGCCCCCGGCGGCGGGGACATCGAACACCCGCTGGTTCACCGCCGCCTTCATTTGCAGGCTGGTGGCGTTGAAATTGATCTGGCTTTCCCGGTAAACCCGGGGGAGCCCGTCATAGTAGCCCACCTCCGGCCGCAGGCGAAAGGGCGGCCCCACCAGCTCCCCCCAGCCGGGATCGCCGTAGATGACGGGCTGAAACGCCTCCAGCTGCCGGACGCACTCCCGGCGGTAGTCCCGGGTGGCGGCCCAGATCATGCCCGCCTCCAGATCCACCCGCTCCCCGTCCGTCAGGGCGGCCACCCGGGGATGAGCCGCCAGGCCCTCCTCCTGCAGCACGGTGACCAGGTCCCGGTAGGGGCGCCGGCGATAGGCCGCGGTGAGCTGCTGAAAGATCTCCAAAAACTCGTCATCCCGGGGCAGGCGGGCCAGCTTCTCGGCCACCGGCCGGGTGAGGGAATTGCCCACAAAGGAGACCGGGCAGCGATGGCCGCCGGCATCACCGGTGCCGTCGGGCCGGAAGATCTCCGGATCAGTGGCCAGAGGCAGAGGATGGACATGGACAAAGCCCAGGGCCCGCACCCGGGGGATATAGGTGGGGTCCCAGGAGAAGATGAAGGTGAAATCCCGGCCGGAACCGGCGTAGAGGTCCAAAATGAGGGCGGGGCTGTCCACAAACCAGGAGACCAGGGGCACCCGCAGGCGCTCCAGGCAATGGAGGAGCACCCCCTCCCGGTCCACCCCCAGGTGGTTGATGGTGAAGAGCAAATCCGGGCGGAAGTCCGTCAGGTGCGCCAGGATGCGGCGCAGCACCTCCTCCCCCGGCTCCCGGCGCTTGTCAAAGGAGATGAGGCCCACCTCATGGCCCAGGCGGCGGAAGGCCCGGAGCACCTCGGGGATGAGGAAGTAGTCGGGATTGGCCACTAAAACCCGGAGGCGCTCCCGGTTAAGGCCGGGGGCACGCCGGGGCGCCGGGGTGGGGCACAGGGCCTGCAGGAGAGGCTGAAAATAGTCAGGCCGGGCCCGCAGGGAGGCGGGATGGCCAAAGACCAGGGGCGGGCGGCGGCGCCCCCCGAGAACCCCCTTGAGCTCCCTGGCCGCCTCCTTCGGGTCCGGCGCCACCACCCAGTGCGTCGCCGGACGGCCGAGGAGCGGGCTCAGGTCCAGGGCCATGAGGGCGGCATACGCCACCTCGGGCTCGGGCTCCACCACCACCAGGGCCTGTCCGGGTGCCAGCCGCGGAAGGAGGGCCAGGAGATGATACCCCAGCCCCAGCCCCAAAACCACCAGGGGCTCCGCCCGGCGGAGGGGGACCCGGGCCGCCAGGGCTTCGGCCTCCTCCCAGGGCCGCCGGCCGTGAAGCGCCAGGTAACCGCCCCCAGGACCGGGGACCGCCAGCAAGGGGGGCGGCCCCGGAATCAGCCGCACTCTTTGCAGGTCGGGGGGCTCCTCCGGTAAAGGAAGAGCCCCCAGCCTTCCCCCTGCCGCCTGCCGGTTGGTCTGCCACACCTCCATGACACTCGGGCGGGAAGCAAAAAAAGTGCCAGCCGGTTCAGGGGATATCTGATGAAAATCTCTATAAAATATTTCCAGGTTCCCGGGCCGCGGCAAATTCTGCCGCCCCAGGGGCAGCCAGGGAAGAGTGGGTGGGGAAGGCTGTCTTATTTTTCTGAGTCCCCTGGTGCCGCCTTGACCAGCTTCTCCAGGCGCACCCCCAGGAGGCGGATGGGTTTCCGCTGGGGGTTTTCCCGCTGGTCCAGGAAGGGCAGAAACAGCCGCATGGCTTCAGCCCGGAGACGCCGGCCCGAGGCGGTGGGGCCGGGCAGGGTATGAGAGCGGCTGACGGTGTGGAAGTCGTGGAACCTCACGGTGAGGACCACGGTGCGGAAGCCCTGGAAGCCTTCGGCCAGCAGGCGGCGCCGGGCCTGGTGGCACAGGTGCCACAGCCGCCGGCAGAGAAAGTCGGCCTCCAGGGTGTCAACGGGGAAGGTCTCCTGTTCGCCCACGGATTTGGGCTCCCAGCTCAGGGTGAGCTCTTCCCGGCCCCGCCCCCGGACCCGGTCGTACAGGTCCTCGCCCCATTTCCCCAGCCAGGCCTTGAGGGTCTCCCGGGGAACGGCCCTCAGGTCCGCCACCGTCCGGATCCCCCGGGCCTGAAGGAAGCGATCCGTTTTCAGGCCGATGCCGGGGATCTTTCGCACCGGCAGCGGTGCCAGGAAGGCCTCCACCTCCTCGGGCCTCACCACTGTCAGGCCGTCGGGCTTGCGGAAATCCGAGGCGATCTTGGCCACCAGCTTGTTGGGGCCCACCCCCACCGAGGCGGTGAGCCCCTCCTGGTGCCGGATGGCGTCCTTGAGCTCCAGGCAGAGGTTCCGGGCCGCCTCAAAGGAGCCAGTGAAGCTGAGGTCCAGGTAGGCCTCGTCCAGGCCGGCCTCCTCCACCAGGGGGACCCGCTGCCGCACCAGGGCCATGATGCGGCCCGAGACCTCTTCATAGCGGCGAAAGTTGGGGGTGAGAAAGACCACCGGCGGCTCCCCCCGCCGCCGGGCCGCCTCCGCCAGCCGCCAGGCCCGGGACACCGGCATGGCGGAGTGCAGGCCGTAGCGCCGGGCGGCATAATTGGCGGTGGTGAGCACCCCCCGGCCCCGGCCGCCCCGGGGGTCGGCCCCCACGGCGATGGGCAGCCCGGCCAGCTCCGGGTGGTCCCGCTCCTCCACCGCGGCATAGAAGGCGTCCATGTCCAGATGGGCGATGATGGCCATCACTCGCGGGCTTTGTGCCACCCATGCCCACCCTCCCGGCCAAGGAAGGGCCGTGACGGCGGCTGCACCGGCGGCGGGGCGTCACGGTGAATGAATCAGGGTTTTCAACAGGTTATACCATGACATCCGCTGTACGTGGGAGGGAGGAAATTTATCCGGAGGCTTTGGATGCCCCACGGGGCCCCCGTAACCGGGAGGGCGCAGACTCCGCTCTCCTGCCCCTCTTCCCGGGCTGACGGGGCCTGCCCGAACCGGGGCCGTGAGCTTTTCCCTCCGCCCCGGCCCCTCCTTTTTCTCGCACCTGGCCGCAAGATATCTTAATATAGGGCAGGCATCCGGCCCGGCCCAAGGGAGAGGGGCCGCCCTTTGGCGCCCTCCTCAGGCATGCTCCGGCAATGGGCGCCGCTGCCCCGGAAGACCGGGGACCGGGCGAGAGCGGGAGCCGGGAGCCTCCCGGGGGCAGGCGGTCATGCCGGCCTGCGGACCTTGTCAGGAGGGAACACCATGCGCCTTCGGCCGCTGGTCCTGACGTGGATGGGCCTCTTTCTCCTCTTTGCCGCCTCCGGGGTCTGGGCCGCCGCGGGGGTTTTCATCCGGGTGGAGGGCAGGGTGGACCTCCTCCGCCAGGGGCGGCCGCCGGCGGTGCCCGCCCGGGTGCAGGAACCGGTGGCGGTGGGGGACGCAGTGCGCACCGGGGCCGATGGACGGGCCCGGATCCGGTTCGCGGATGACTCGGTCCTCACCCTGGCGCCGGGGTCCCTGGTGGTCATCGAGACCTTCCACTACGAGCCGCAGGCCGGGGTCCGCCAGGCCGTGCTGCAGGTCCTCCGGGGGCTGGTACATGGCGTGGTGGAGAAGATCTTCAAGGTGGAGCGCCCCGATTTCCTCCTCAAGACCCACACCGCCGTCCTGGGGGTGAGGGGCACCCGCTGGTACACCCTCTTGGGGGCCCGCTACACCGCGGTGTACGGGGAGGCCGGCACCCTGGAGGTGGGGTCCCTCTTCCCGGACATCAGCCGCACGGTCCTGGTGCGGGGGGGCGAAATGAGCTCGGTACCCCTGAAAGAGCCGCCATCTGCGCCCAGGCGCTTCCCGCCCGCCCTGCTGGACCTCCTGCAGCTCTGGCTCAGGAAGGGCGTGCCCGCCTGGGTCCTCAGCCTGGACCCAGCCCAGCTTCTCCTTCTGGAGCAGACTCCGCCGACGCCGCAGCTGCCGCAGCTGCCCGAGGGCCTCTTTGTGCCGCCCCTCCCCAAGCCCTCCAAACCCCCGGAGCCGCCGGGATCCGGGCCGGGGCCCATTGAACCGGGTCAGCCGGACCAGCCCATTTTCCAGCCTAATCTCCCCGGGCCGGGGGGAGATCAGCTTGTCCCCGGACGGCCCCGGTAAGGCTGTCCCGGATTCCTCCCGGCTGCCCCGGGAGACCGGCCGGGCGGCTTGACAATGGGAGCCGCTGAGGTATAACCCTGGCTAGGGAAAGCCCGTGAGGACCAAGTTCATCTTCATCACCGGCGGGGTCCTGTCCTCCCTGGGGAAGGGGGTGGCCGCCGCCGCCATCGGGGCCTTGCTGGAGGCCCGGGGGCTCAGGGTCACCTTTCAGAAGCTGGACCCCTACATCAACGTGGACCCCGGCACCATGAACCCCTTCCAGCACGGGGAGGTCTTCGTCACCGAGGACGGCGCCGAAACCGACCTGGATCTGGGCCACTACGAGCGCTTCACCTCCGTCACCCTGGGCCAGGCCAACAACTACACCTCCGGCCGCATCTACTACAACGTCATCACCAAGGAGCGCCGGGGGGACTATCTGGGGGGCACGGTCCAGGTCATCCCCCACATCACCGACGAGATCAAGGCCGCCATCCTGCAGATGGGCTCCAGGGCCGATGTGGCCATCATCGAGATCGGCGGCACCGTGGGGGACATCGAAAGCCTCCCCTTTCTGGAGGCCATCCGCCAGCTCAAGGGCGATCTGGGCAAGCAGAACGTCTGCTATATCCACGTCACCCTGGTGCCCTACATCAAGACCGCCGGCGAGGTGAAGACCAAGCCCACCCAGCACAGCGTCAAGGAGCTCCGGAGCATCGGCATCCAGCCCGACATCCTGCTCTGCCGCAGCGAAAAGCCCCTCTCCCCCGAGATCAAGGCCAAGATCGCCCTCTTTACCAACGTGGAGCCGGCCAACGTCATCACCGCCCAGGACGTCAACCACATCTACGAAATCCCCCTCCTCTTCCACGACGAGGGTCTGGACGAGCGCATCATTGAGGTGCTGAACATCTGGACCGGGGCGCCCCGCCTGGAGGCCTGGCAGGAGCTGGTGCAGCGCCTGCGCCACCCCGCCCACCGGGTGGACATCGGCATCATCGGCAAATACGTCAACCTGCAGGAATCCTACAAGAGCCTGCATGAGGCCCTGGTGCACGGCGGCCTGGCCAACCGCACCCAGGTGACCCTGCACTACATCGACGCCGAGGCGGTGGAGCGGGAGGGACCGGAGGCTCATCTGGCCAAACTGCACGGCATCCTGGTGCCCGGCGGCTTCGGGGTCCGGGGCGCGGAAGGCAAGATTCTGGCCATCCGCTATGCCCGGGAGCACCGCATCCCCTATTTCGGCATCTGCTTCGGCATGCAGCTGGCGGTGGTGGAGTTTGCCCGGCATGTGGCGGGTCTGCCGCTGGCCCAGAGCGAGGAGTTCGGCATCGAACCCTGCGAGCCGGTCATCTATCTGATGCGCCAGTGGTTCGACTACCGCAAAAACGCCATCGTCACCCGGGATGCGGCCGCGGACAAGGGCGGCACCATGCGCCTGGGGGCCTATCCCTGCGTCCTCACCGAAGGCTCCCTGGCGGCGAGGGCCTACGGCGAGCTGGAGATCATGGAGCGCCACCGGCACCGCTACGAGTTCAACAATGCCTATCGGGAGCGCCTGGTTCAGGCCGGCCTGGCCGTCACCGGCACCTCCCCCAACGGTGAGCTGGTGGAGATCGTGGAGCTGCCCGACCATCCCTGGTTTCTGGGGTGCCAGTTCCACCCGGAGTTCAAGTCCCGGCCCATGAAGCCGCACCCCCTGTTCCGGGACTACATCGCCGCGGCCCTGGCGTACAAGAAGGGGATGGCGAAGCATGGGTAAAGGGAGAACCGGGGTATGACTCCCTTCAAATTCTCCCTTTCCGTATGGGATGGGAAGAGGGGAGGGGGGAAGGGTCTGTGACCCTTTGCCCCCTTCGCCCATGTGAGACTGGCGCAAGGCTTCCGGGAGAGGGGGCCAGGGAGCGGTGCCCCCTGCCATCTCTCCCGGTCCCTCTCCCCCAACCCCTTAATTTTGAAAAAATCGAGGCCATGTTCGGGTTCACAATCTAAAGTCATGTTCCAGCCGGTGCGCATCGGAAAACTGACCCTGGGCGACGGCCAACTGGCCTTTATTGCCGGGCCCTGTGTCATTGAGTCCGCCGCCCTGACCCTGGAGGTGGCCCACGCCCTCAAGGAGGCGGCCCGGGAGGTGGGGGTGCCCCTCATCTTCAAGGCCTCCTATGACAAGGCCAACCGCACCTCCCTGAGCTCCTTCCGGGGGCCGGGGCTTGAGGCGGGTCTGGAGATCCTGGCCCGGGTGCGGGAGGAGACCGGTCTCCCGGTCATCTCCGATGTGCACCGGGTGAGCGAGGTGGCTCCGGCCGCCCGGGTGCTGGATGTGCTCCAGATCCCGGCGTTTTTATGCCGCCAGACGGACCTCATCGTGGCCGCGGCCCAAAGCGGCAGGCCCCTGAATCTCAAGAAGGGCCAGTTCCTGGCGCCCTGGGATATGGGGCCGGTGGTGGAGAAGGCCACCGCCGGGGGGGCCACCGGGGTGCTTTTGACCGAGCGGGGCAGCTCCTTCGGCTACAACAACCTGGTGGTGGATTTCCGGGGGCTGGCCATCATGCGGGGGCTGGGCTGGCCGGTGGTCCTGGACGCCACCCACGCGGTGCAGCTTCCGGGGGGCCAGGGAAGCTGCTCCGGGGGCCAGCGGGAGTATGTGCCGCTTCTGGCCCGGGCCGGGGTGGCCGCCGGGGTGGACGGCATCTTCATGGAGGTGCACCCGGAGCCGGAGCGGGCCCTGTGTGACGGCCCCAACTCCCTGCCCCTGGCCATGGTGCCGGCCCTGTGGCGGGAGCTTCGGGATCTGCACCGCTTCTGCCGCAGTCAGAGAGAGGCTGAGGGAGGTGGCGAGGCCCATGCCGCCGGGCGCTGAGATATCTTACCCGCCGGAGGTCTGGGAGCGGGCCCGGGGGGTGCGACTTTTGGTCCTGGATGTGGACGGGGTGCTCACCGACGGCCGCCTCTACTTCGGCCCCCAGGGGGAGGCCCTGAAGAGCTTTCACGTCCGGGACGGCCATGGCCTGAAGATGCTCATGGCCGCCGGGCTGGAGGTGGCCATCCTCTCCGGCCGCCGCTCCGACGCCGCCTACCACCGGGCCCGGGAGCTGGGCATCCGCCGCTTCCATGAGGGCCTCCGGGACAAGGTGGCGGTGCTCGCCGAGCTCTGCCGGGAGCTGGACCTGCCCTTGGCGGCGGTGGCCGCCGTGGGGGACGATCTGGTGGACCTGGCCCACCTGCGCCGGGTGGGGCTGGCGGTGGCGGTGGCCGACGCCGTGCCGGAGGTCCTGGCCGCAGCCCACTGGGTTACCCGCCTTCCCGGGGGGCAGGGGGCGGTGCGGGAGGTCTGCGATCTCCTCCTCAAGGCCCAGGGCCGGTGGGAGAAAGTGGCCGGCGGAACCACCCCCTGAGAGGGGGGAGTGAAGGCCGAAGGGGGGGCAGGGGAAAGGTGCCGTGAGGCCCGGCCAACTGCGGGGACACGTCCTATGAGGCCCAATCATCCATACCCCCCACCGCCGCGGCGGCTGTCGCCGCTGATGTTTCTGCTGGGTTTGGCCGTTATGACGGGCCTGGGGTGGGGCGGCTATGCCCTGTTCCTTCGCCGGCCGCCGGCCCCGCCGCCGCCCCCGGCGGCCGCGCCCACCCACGTCATGGAGGGCCTGTCCTTGAACGAGATCCAGGACGGGGTGACGCGTTGGAACCTGGAGGCGAAAAGCGCCCGCTACCTCCAGGACCGCCGGGAGATTGAGCTCGCGGATCTCAGGCTGGAGTTTTTCGGCGAGGGGGGCCGGGTCATCCGGGTGAGCTCCCGGGAAGGCCGGGTGGAAATGCAGACCCGGGCCTTGACCCTCTCCGGTGAGGTCACCGTAAGCGATGGCGAAGTGACGGTCACCACCGACTTGGTCCGGTATCTCCCCCTGGAGCGGCAGCTTGTGGCGCCCCAGGAGGTGACTGTGACCACGCCGCGCCTCACCGTGCAGGGCCGGGACCTGAGCATCTTTGTGGCCAACCGGCGCCTGGTGCTGAAAGAGCACCGGCTGACCGAAATCCGGGGCCTGGAGGGTTGGCGTCTGTGAGCCGAATATATATATGGGCCTTGTCAGTGGCGCTGGCCGCTTGGCTGGGTGGGGTGGCATGGCCGGCCGCCGCGGCAAAACCTGCGGCTCCCCCGGGCGCCCGCCCGGCGCCGGCTCAGGACGCCGACCTGCCGCTGCGCATCACCGCCGCCAGCCTGGAGGCGGATCAGGAGAAGCGCCTCATCCTCTTTTCCGGCCAGGTGAAGGCCCAGAAGGGGGAGGCGGTGCTCTACTGCGACCAGCTCTATGTCTACTTCCAGCCGCCGGCCGCCGGCGCCAAGGCTCCCTCCACCGAGGGGGCGCCTTTGCCGGGGGGGCTGGGGGGCGGCGAGAGGATCGACCGCATCGAGGCCCGGGGGCGGGTGCGGTTTGTCTATGAGGACCGGGTGGCCACCGGCGAGACCGCCGTCTACTATCAGGACCGGGGCGAGATCCTCCTCACCGGCAACCCCAAGGTCTGGCAGGGGGACAACACCCTGAAGGGCGAGCGCATCATCGTCAACACCCGGGAGAACCGGGTGCGGGTGGAGAGCTCCCCCAGCCAGCGGGTGGAGGCCTTCCTCTACCCCCGGGGTGAGGGCGCCGCAGGGCTGCTGCCGGCCTCGCCGGGACGCCCCGCCAAAGACGTCCGGCCGGCGCCGCGGTAGGAGTTATGCACGAGCTCACCCTGGACAAGCTGGTCAAAAGCTACGGCCACCGGCGGGTGGTGGATGAGGTGTCCCTCACGGTCAGAAGCGGCGAGGTGGTGGGGGTGCTGGGCCCCAACGGCGCCGGCAAGACCACCACCTTCTATATGATCCTGGGCCTGATCACCCCGGACGCCGGGGCCATCTACCTGGACGGCGAGGACATCTCCCCCCTCCCCATCTACCAGCGGGCCCGCCGCGGCCTGCAGTATCTCCCCCAGGAATCCTCGGTCTTCCGCAAGCTCACGGTGGCGGAGAACATCCTGGCCATCCTGGAGACTCTGGAGCCCGACCCGGCCCTCAGGGAGGAGCGCCTGTGGCGCCTGCTGGGGGAGCTCCGGCTCACCCACCTGGCCCACCAGAAGGCCTCCTCCCTCTCCGGCGGGGAACGCCGCCGGGTGGAGATCACCCGGGCCCTGGTCACCTCGCCCCACTTCATCATCCTGGATGAGCCCTTCGCCGGCATTGACCCCTTGGCGGTGGGCGACCTGCAGAACATCATCCGCCAGCTCAAGGAGCAGGGCCTGGGGGTGCTCCTCTCCGACCACAATGTCCGGGAGGCCCTGGAGATCTGCGACCGGGCCTATATCCTCAACGAGGGGGTCATCCTGGAGGAGGGCACCCCGGCACACTTGGTGCAAAGCGAGCTGGCCAAAAGATTTTACTTGGGGGAGGGCTTTAAGTTATAATGAAGCCGACGGCAGCCGGAGAGGCTGCAGCCCGTCGGCAAGGCAGAAGCCATGGCTCTGGAAATCCGCCAAAACCTCCGACTCACCCAGCAGCTCATCATGACCCAGAAGCTGCAGCAGGCCATCCGGCTGTTGCAGCTCAACCGCATGGAGCTCCTGGCGGAGATCCATCAGGCCCTGGAAACCAACCCCGTGTTGGAGGAGCAGCTCACCGAGGAGCGGGCCCCGGCCAGTCCGGAGGAAGAAGCCTGGGAGGCGGCCCGGCCCCAGGCCAGCGCCGAGGCGGAGACCGAGGCTTCCCCATCCACTCCGGCCGCCGACGAAGCCAGCTCGCCACTGGATGACTGGGACTGGGAGAAGTATCTGCAGGATCAGGAATTTTCCCCGCGCCTGGAGGAGTATGAGGCGCGGGAGCTGCCGTCCTACGAAAACCTCAACGCCCAGAAGACCACCCTCAAATCCCATCTGATGTGGCAGCTGTCCCTGGCCGGCCTGGATCCGGAAGGCCAGATGCTGGGCACCCTGATTGTCGGCAACCTGGACGCCGACGGCTACCTCCGGGCCACGGTGGAGGAGATCGCCCAGGAAGCCGGCGTTCCCGCCCGGCGGGTGGAGGAGATCCTCAGGGTGGTGCAGGGCTTTGACCCTCCCGGGGTGGCGGCCCGGGACCTCAAGGAATGCCTGCACCTCCAGCTGGCCGCCCTGAACCTGGACCATCCCCTGGTCGCCGCCATCATCGAGAACCATCTCACCAATCTGGGGAACCGCAATTACCACGCCATGGCCCGGGACCTGAAGGCAAGCCTGGAGGAGGTGGTGCAGGCGGCGGAGATCATCGCCCGGCTGGATCCCAAGCCCGGCCGCCGCTTCGACGCCGAGGACCCGGCCTACATCACCCCGGATGTCTATGTCTACAAGGTGGGGGAGGAGTATGTCTGTGTCCTCAATGAGGACGGCCTCCCCAAGCTCCGGGTCAACTCCTTTTACCTCGAGTCCCTGCGCCATCCCGAGAAGCTCTCCGACAGCGCCAAAAGCTATATCCAGAAGCACCTGGACAACGCCCTGTGGTTCATCCGCAGCATCCACCAGCGCCAGAAGACCCTGCAGCGGGTGGCGGAGAGCATTGTCCGCTTCCAGCGGGACTTTCTGGACCACGGGCTTTCCCACCTCCGGCCCCTGACCCTGAGGCAGGTGGCCGAGGATGTGCAGATGCACGAATCCACCATCAGCCGGGTGACCACCGGCAAATACATGCACACCCCCCAGGGGGTGCTGGACATGAAATACTTCTTCAACAGCGGCATCAACCTGGGGGTGGGGGACCAGATCGCCTCCGAAAGCGTCAAGGAGAAGATCCGCCAGCTGGTGCAGTCCGAAAATCCGGAGAACCCCTTAAGCGACCAGGAGATCGCCGACCTGTTGCGCAAAGAGGACGTGATCATCGCCCGCCGCACCGTGGCCAAGTACCGGGGCATGCTGGGGGTCCTGCCCTCCAGCAAACGCAGACGCCCGGGCCTGCGCGGCAAGAACCGGGCCACGCCCCCTTCGTGAAGGCTGGGAGGAGTCCATGCAGATTTCCGTGACCTTCCGCAATCTGGAGCCGTCGGAAGCCCTGAAGAATTACGTCACTGAGCGCCTGAGCAAGTTCCGGCGCTATCTGGAGGGGCCCCAGGAGGCCCACGTGGTCCTGGGGCTGGAGAAGTTCCGCCACCTGGCGGATGTCACCATCAACAGCAACGGCCGCCTGATCAAGGGCCGGGAAGAGAATGCCGACATGTATGCGGCCATTGACCTGGTGATGGACAAGATTGACCAGCAGCTGCGCAAACTCCGGGAGAAATCCCGGGACAAGGGGGACCGCAGCCGGGTCCAGCCGGCCGCGGCGGCCGAAGAGACCCCGTCCCGGCCGCAGGTCCGCCGCCGCCCGGTGGAGGTGCCGCTGTTGGATCTGCAGGACGCCATCCAGCTGCTCACCGACAAGGGGGAGGAGGCCCTGGTGTTCACCGAGGTGACGTCCGGCACCCTGGCGGTGCTCACCCGCCGGCCGGACGGCAGCCTCCTGTTGTTGGAGCCCCAGTTGGAGTAACCCTCCTCCATGAACATCATCGACCTGCTGGACAAAGACTGCATCCTGCCCGACCTGAAGGCCTCCGGCAAGCAGGAGGTGCTGGAGGAGCTGGCCGCCTGCCTCCTGCCCTCCCTGCCGGGGCTGACCCTGAAGGACGTGGTTCAGGTCCTCATGGAGCGGGAGCGTCTGGGGAGCACCGGCATCGGCGACCACATCGCCATCCCCCATGGCAAGCTGCCGGAGATCCAGACCCTGAAGCTGGCCTTCGGCCGCAGCCGGGCGGGGGTGGATTTCCAGGCCATGGACGGCAAGCCGTCGCACCTCTTCTTTCTTTTGTTGGCTCCCAGCAATTCCGCCGGCCTCCATCTCCAGGTCCTGGCCAAGATTTCCCGCATGCTCATGAGCGCCAGCTTCCGGGAGAGCCTGATGCAGGCCCGCTCCCGGGAGGACCTTTACCGCCTGCTGCTGGAGAAGGACCGGGAGCTATGAATCCCCGGGGCTGCCGGGGCCAAGCCGCCCGGGCCTGGGCCGGGCTCTCTCCTCACCCACTGCCATGACCCCGAAGCGGGCCGCCGCCGAGCCCACTTTTGATTCCGGCTCCACCGCCTCGCCTCCGCCACCGGTGCCGGTGCTCATCCTCACCGGGCTGTCGGGCTCCGGCAAGAGCACGGCGCTCCGGGCCCTGGAAGACGCCGGCTATTTCTGCATCGACAATCTGCCCTTAAGCCTCCTGGGGCCTCTCCTGCAGAAGGTGGCCCCCCCCGGGGGCGACGGCCGCAAGGTGGCCCTGGTCATGGATGTGCGCACCGAGGGCTTCCTCCAGAATTACCCCCGGGTCTTCAAGCGCCTGGAGCGCCAGGGCTACCGGGTGCACCTGGTGTTTCTGGAGGCGGAGGAGCCGGTGCTCATCCGCCGCTTCAGCCAGACCCGGCGGCAGCACCCGTTGGCGGACCATGCCACCATCAGCGCCGCCCTCCGCCAGGAGCGGCAGTCCCTGGCGGGCCTGCGGGCCCTGGCGCACCGCATCATCGACACCTCCCATCTCAACCCCCACCAGCTCCGGCAGCTCATCATGAGCCAGTATTCCCGGCTGAGCGACCGGGAGCGCATGGTTTTGCACCTCTCTTCCTTCTCCTACCAGCGGGGGGTGCCGCCCGATGCCGACCTGGTGGTGGACGTGCGCTTTCTCCCCAACCCCTATTTCGTGGAGGAGCTCCGGGAGGCCACCGGCCTGGAGCCGGCGGTGCAGGACTTTGTCCTGGGCCAGGAGGTGACCCGGGAGTTCCTCTCCCGGCTCACGGGTTTTCTGGATTTTCTGTTGCCCCTGTATCAAAAGGAAGGTAAAACTCACCTGAACCTGGCCATCGGCTGCACCGGCGGCCTGCATCGCTCGGTGGCCATCGTCCAGGCCTTAAGCCGCCACCTGGCCGGGCAGGGTTACCAGTTCACCCTGCACCATCGGGAGCTGACCTGAAGAGGGGGAGTCTCAAGCATGATCGGAGTACTCATCGTCACGCACAAGGACCTGGCGGAGGCGCTTCTGGCGGTGTGCGACCTCATTTTGGGTCGCCAGGAAAACGTCGCCGCCGTCTCCCTGGACCCGGGGGCCCCGCCCGAGACCCTGCGGGAGCAGATCCAGCGGGCCCTGCAGCAGCTCAATGGCGACGGCGCCGTCATCCTCACCGACATGCTGGGCGGCACCCCCTCCAACCTCAGCCTCTCCTTCCTCCAGGAGGGCAAGGTGGAGGTGGTCACCGGGGTCAACCTGCCCATGCTCCTCAAGTTGGCCAGCCTGCGGGAGAGAAACGACCTCGCCGAGGTGGCCCGCCTCCTCAAACAGTCCGGCCAGAGCGGCATCACCGTGGCCAGTGAGCTCCTCGCCAGGAAATGACCGGGGAGTTCCGCATCCGCCCCGCCGGGTTTGCGGATGTGAAGGCCATTCACCGCATCGAGACCCTCTCCTTCCTCACCCGCTGGTCACGCTGGAGCTTTTATTCCGAGCTCTTAAACCCCCTGAGCACCACCCTGGTGGCCACCCCGGCGGGCGACCCCTCCCGGGTGGTGGGCTACCTGGTCTACTGGGTGGCGGCGGGGGAGATGCACATCCTCAACCTGGCGGTGCACCCCCACTGGCGCCGCCGGGGGGTGGCGAGGCTCCTCCTCACCGCCGGGCTTGGCCGGGCCCGGGGGCAGGGGGCCCGCACCGCCTGGCTGGAGGTCCGCCCCTCCAACCGGCCGGCCCTGGCCCTGTATGAGAGCCTGGGCTTCGTGCCGGTGGGGCGCCGGCCCGGCTATTACGAGGACACCGGCGAGGACGCCCTTATCCTGGAGCTGGCCCTGGCGCCGGAAGAGACTGAAACCCCCTGAGCGGCTCTGCCCCCTTGATGGGGTTGGGGGAAAGGGTGCGGGAGAGGGGGCAGGCGTCCACGCCCCCCGGCCCCCCACCCGCACTTTTATTTCAGCAGGTGCACGTTGCCGAGGTTGACGTGGCGCAGGCCCGCGGCCAGGGCCGCGTCCCGGGCCCGGAAGGCGAAGTCCCGGGGCGTGACGGGCAGATCCGGCAGGTAGAACTGGGGATAAAATGCCAGGAGGCTGTAGGGGATGTCGGGGTTCAGGGCGGCGATAAAGCGGGCCAGCCCGTGGATCTCCTCCAGGTCCACATAGCCCGGCACCATGAGGGTGCTGGCGGTGAGGAGGGGCACCTGGGGCCGCTCATGGAAGTGCCGGGCCAGGGCGGCAAAATTGCTGAGGGTCTGCTCGTTGCTCACCCCCGTCAGGGCCCGGTGGATCTCCTCACTGAAGGCCTTGAGGTCGATTTTGATGATGCCGCCTTCGGGAAGGGAGCTCTCCAGCACCGGGGTCAGCCAGCGGCTCTGCATGGCGCCGTTGGTCTCCCAGCAGATGCGCACCCGGTGCCCCAGGCGGGCGGCCCTCTCCTTGGCCAGGCGGGCGGCGGCCAGGGCGTGGGGCAGCTGCGGGGTGGGATCCCCGCCAAAGTAACAGATGCAGGCGGTGCGGGGGGTGACGGCCCGGGCCAGCTCCCGGGCGCGGTGCCGGTCCCCGGCGAAGGTGCGGCGCTTGAAGGTCCAGTTCTGGCAGTAGAGGCAGTTGAAGTTGCAGGCGTGGTAGAAGACCGCCAAGTTGACGTAGCCCCGCTCCGGGCCGTCTGTCAGGGCATAGTCGGGATAGCCCCGGCCGGTGCCGCCGGGGCAGAACCAGTCGGCCACACAGTTGGTGGGCAGAGGGTCCTCATACCAGCTCACCCCGGCCCCGGCCGGCCCGCCGCCCCGGAGGTGCCCGTCCTGGACCCGCCGGGCGCCGCAGTAGCCCACCCCGCCCTCGGGGATGCGGCAGGCATGGAAGCACAGGGTGCATTCCTTGCCTGCCGGGTCCCGGGGGGGCGTAAGGGGGAGGCGGAAGGCCCGGCGGCTCTCGTGGTGGTAGGCCTCAATCTCGGGCCAGACCTCGTCGAAGTGCCGCCGGATGCAGTGGGCGCAAAACCCCAGGCGCCGGGAGAAGAGCCGCTCGGAGGAGCCGCAATAACGGCAGCCGCTCATGGGTGACTCTCCTGGGGGGAGGGCTCAGGACGCGGAGGCGCCGTCGCCTTTCACCAGTGCCCCCTTTGGGGATGTGGGGCGGCGGAGGGGGTGAGGGTCCACCGCCCCCCGGCCCCTTACCCGCTAAAACAAAGTGGCCTGGCCTTTTTTGATCCCGGGGCGCTGCAGGTATTCCAGGGTGCGGGCGGTCACCACCCGGCCCCGGGGGGTGCGCTGCAAAAACCCCGCCTGGATGAGGAAGGGCTCGTAGACCTCCTCCAGGGTGTCCTCTTCCTCGCACAGGGCTGCCGCCAGGGTGCCCAGGCCCACGGGCCCGCCGCCGTAGTTCTCCAGGATGGTGCTCAAAATCTGGCGGTCCATGCGGTCCAGGCCCAGCTGGTCGATCTCGAGGAGGCTTAAGGCCGCATCGGCCATCTCCTTGGTGATGCGGCCGTCGCCATGCACCTGGGCGTAGTCCCGCACCCTTCTCAGCAGCCGGTTGGCGATGCGGGGGGTGCCCCGGGAGCGCCGGGCGATCTCCCAGGCGCCGGCCTCCTCGATGGCCACCCCCAGCACCTGGGCGGCCCGGCGGGTGATGGCGAAAAGCTCCGCCGGTTGGTAGAAATCCACCCGGAGCAGCAGCCCGAAGCGGTCCCGGAGGGCCGGGCTGAGCAGCCCCGCCCGGGTGGTGGCCCCCACCAGGGTGAAGCGGGGCAGCTCCAGCTTGACGGTGCGGGCCCCGGGCCCCTGGCCGATGAGCAGGTCCAGGCGGAAGTCCTCCATGGCGGGGTAGAGGATCTCCTCCACCACCGTGGGCAGCCGGTGCACCTCGTCGATGAAGAGCACATCCCCGGGGGCGAGGTTGGTGAGGAGGGCCGCCAAGTCCCCGGGCCGCTCGATGACCGGGCCACTGGTGGCCTTGAAGCCCACCCCCAGTTCCTGGGCGATGATGGCGGCCAGGGTGGTCTTCCCCAGCCCCGGGGGGCCGTGCACCAATACGTGGTCCAGGGCCTCCCCCCGGCCTCGGGCGGCGGCGATGGCGATCTCCAGGTTGCGGCGCACCTCCTCCTGCCCCACAAACTCGGCCAGCGTCCGGGGGCGCAGGCCCGCCTCCAGGCCCTGGTCCTCGGACAGCCGCCGGGGGGTGACGAGGCGCTCTTCCTCCCGCATGCCCCCAGATTATCGCAGGGCCGCCAACTTTGCAACCGGGAGGGGATATGATAGATTTGCAAGGGGGAAGGGCGCCGGGGAGCAGCGGCTCCCCCGCCCGCCTCCCACCCCCCCTTCCCCCCTCAATCACGAGGGAATTGAGGCCTTGGCCTCAAGGAGAGATGGAGGGGCAGGGGGTGAAGGTCCGGGAGAGGGGGCATAGAGTCTGCACCCTTGACCCTTTCTTCCGGAAACCATCGCTTGCCGGAGGGCGCCAGGCCTGCGGCCTCCTCGCCTGCACCCGTCATGCCAGCGGCCATCGTCGCCCAGGGAGTCTGCAAGTCCTTTCGCACCGGCTGGTTCAAGCCGCCGCAGGCGGTGTTGAAGGGCGTGGATCTGGAGGTGCCCCGGGGCGGGATTTTCGGCATCCTGGGCCCCAACGCCGCCGGCAAGACCACCCTGATCTCCATTCTGGCCACCCTGCTTCTCCCCGACGCCGGCCGGGTGGAGGTCCTGGGGCTGGATGCGGTGCGCCAGGCCCATCTCCTGCGGCAGCGCATCAATCTGGCCGCGGCCGGGGCCCAGTTCCTCTGGTGCCTCAGCGTGGAGGAGAACCTGGCCTTCTGCGGCCGCCTCTACGGGTTGGGGGGCAGGCGCCTCCGGCAGAAGGTGGCGGAGCTGCTGGAGCTCTTTGAGCTCACGGAGCACCGCCGGGTGACCTTCGACAACCTGTCCACCGGCCTGAAACAGCGGCTGGCCCTGGCCAAGACCCTCATCAACGACCCGGAGCTTCTTTTTTTGGATGAGCCCACCAGCGGCCTGGACCCGGAGATGGCCCGGCACTTGAGGGAGGAGATCGCCCGCCTCAACCGGGAGACCGGCCTCACCATCCTCCTCACCACCCACAACCTGCGGGAGGCGGAGCTCCTCTGCCACGAAGTGGCCTTCCTCCGGGAGGGGGTGCTGGCGGTCCACGGCAGCATCCCGGAGCTGCAGGCCCGCCTGGGGTTGGGGGACCGGGTGCGCCTGGCCTTTGCCGGGCCGCCCCCGCCCATGGATTACCGGGCCCTCCCGGGAGTGGTGTCCGCGGAGGTCTCCGACTCCCAGGTCACTTTGGTGGTGGACCGGGCCGACCTGCGGCTGGCGCCGCTGCTGGCGCTTCTGCAGCAGAACGGGTCCCCCCCGGCGTCGGTGCGCCTCAAGGAGGCGGACCTGGAAGACCTCTACCATGAGATTGCCCACTGAATGGCACCGGCTCTGGGCCTTTGCGGCCCGCAGCCTCATCGTCAACCGGCGCAACGTCTTCGCCGTCTTTGAGATGCTCTTCTGGCCCGCCGTGGCCATCCTGTCGGTGGGGCTGCTCACCCGCTTCCTCCACCTGGACGCCGATACGGTGAGCTTCATCCTCATCGGTGCGGTGTCCATGAACACCATCCAGATCGCCCAGCTGGACCTGTCCTACTCCCTCCTCTACGACGTCTGGTCCCGCAGTCTGAAACACGCCTTCATCGCCCCGGTGCGCCTGGCGCATCTGATCCTGGGGGCCGGCCTGGTGGGCCTGATGCGGGGGTTTTTCATCTTTGTGGTCATGGGGGTGGTGAGCCAGATCCTCTTCGGCATGGAGCTGGGGCGACCGGGGGTGACGGGCCTGGTGCTTTTCCTTGCCGGGCTCTTTCTCAACGCCGCCATCATCGGCATGCTGGTGCTCCTTTTGGTGCTGCGCTTCGGGCACCGGGCCGAGGTGGCGGCCTGGGCCTTCTCCTACCTCGTCTTTCTCATCTGCGGGCTGTACTACCCGGTCACCGTGCTCCCTCAGGGGGTGCAACAGGTGGCCTGGCTGCTGCCGCTCACCCATTTTCTGGACTATTTCCGCCAGTTTTACGGCTTTCCCGCCTCTTCGGCGCACCCGCTGCTCTACGGCTTCAGCCAGAGCCTGCTTTATCTGGCTTTAAGTTATCTGGGGCTTGGGCTGGTGCTCCATCGGGCCCGCTCCCGGGGCACCTTGCTGAAGCTGTCCTCGTGAAAAAATCCGGGAAGGGGGCAAAGGGGTCACCCCTTCCCCTCCCCGGACCCTCTCCCTCCTTATCCTTGTCATTCCCCGGAATTTATGGCACAGTGGAGCATTCCGGGATGATCCGGCGATGATCGGCGTCTTCGATTCCGGCTTCGGGGGGTTGGTGGTGCTGCGGGAATTCCTGCGGCTCCTGCCCCGGTATGATTACCTCTACCTGGGGGACAACGCCCGCATCCCCTACGGCACCCGCTCCGACCGGGTGGTCTACCGCTTCACCGAGCAGGCGGTGGACTTCCTTTTCGCCCAGGGCTGCGAGCTCATCATCCTGGCCTGCCACACCGCCTCGGCCAAGGCCCTGCGCACCATCCAGCAGCGCTATCTCCCGGCCCGCCACCCCCAGCGCCGGGTCCTGGGGGTCCTCATCCCCACGGTGGAGGAGGCCCTGGCCCTCTCCCGCCGGCGGCGTATCGGGGTCATCGCCACCGAAGGCACCGTCACCTCCCGCTCCTTTGAGCTGGAGCTCCACAAGCTGGACCCGCACGTCCAGGTGTATCAGCAGGCCTGCCCCCTGCTTGTGCCCCTCATTGAGGAGGGGGAGCAGGACTGGGAGGGCACCCGCCTCATCCTTCGGCGTTACCTGGCCCCCCTCCGGGCCGCTCTGGTGGACACCCTGATTCTGGGCTGCACCCACTACTCCATCCTCAAGGAGACCATCCAGGCGGAGATGGGGCCGGGGGTGCAGCTGGTGTGCTCCGGGCAGGTGTCGGCGGTGAAGCTGGTGGATTATCTCCGGCGCCACCCCGAGATCGAGGCCCGCCTCAGCCGCGGGGGCTCCCGCCGCTACCTCACCACCGACCTCACCCCCCGCTTTGCCCGGCTGGCGGGCCTGTTCATGGGGGAGCCGGTGGCGGCGGAAGTGGTGGAGCTGTAGCCGGCGGCCCGTCGGCTGGCGATGGTAACCCAGGACCACCGAGGCCTGAACCCGGCGGGGGCTGAGGTTCCAGCTGCCGCTGACTGGCCTTCCCGGCTCCCTCGCCGGCCGGAAGCCATGCCCCCCAGGGAAGGTGTGGCCCGGGCGGCGGCCCGGCCGCTGCCCACCCGGACCGGCCCCGCCGGGGGATGGCGGGGGCGCAGCGGGGACTCCGGCCCCTGGCGCCGCCCGCGGGCCTTACATGAGCCTGGCGGATAAGAACCACCTCCCCTGGCGGCCCATGACCGCCACAGGATCGCCACCCGCTGTCAGCCCCCGGAACTTGAGGCCTGCCGCCATCTCCCGGGCCACTGCCGCCCGGCTCAAGTAGGGGGCATGCCGACAATCGGCCGGCATGACGCCGCGATGCGCCTGGGGCCCGAGGTTGACCATCTCCCGGGGGGCCTCCTGGCAGGCGGGTGTCAGCGGTCTTGGTTCCCCTGCACCTCCTGATGGGAGGGAGGCTTCCCTGATGTGCCGGCCAGCGGCTGGGGATGGGGTGAACCGCCTCCCCCCCGGTCATGGTCTCATTTCAGGCGGGCGCCACACTGGGGGCAGAAGGTGAAGGCCGCCTCCTGCCTGCTGCCGCACTGGGGGCAGAACTGAAGGTCAGGGTAGGGGGAGGCGGGGGGGGACGGCCGGCTCTCCGGCGAAGTGAGGGGGGCGATGAGGTCCTGGCGCAGCTCCTTTATGGGCTCCACATACTCGGAGCCGGCCTGGCGCACCTGCTGCACCAGCTCCTCGCTCAGCCGCCGGGCCTTGGCCACCAGGCGGCCGGCCTTGGCGGCGTATTCCATCATCTTCTCCGGCCCGAAGAGGATGAGGGTGAGGACCGCCAGGACCAGGAGTTCCTCAAAGCTGATGCCGAACATGACCGGGGCGCACCCTCAGGCCTTGAGCTTGTGGCCGCAATGGGGGCAGAAGGCAAAATCCCCGCTCACCGGCTTCTGGCAGCCGGGGCAGAGGGGCGCCTGGGGCTGGGCGGCGGGGGGGGCTTCCTCCGCCTTGGTGAGCTGGTCGGCGTCATCGTGGGCCTTTTTGAAGCTCTTGATGGCCCGGCCGATGCTCTCCCCCAGCTCCGGCAGACGCCGGGGCCCGAAGAGGATGAGCACGATGAGCAGAATGATGAGGATAGGACCCCAATTGTAGCCGAACATGGCTGACCTCTTGGTGGCGGGATGAGTTAGTGTTACTATATCAGCAAACCCCCTCCGGGAGCAAGGTCGCAAGGTGGCACATGAAGGACTGGAACGTGGTGGTCACCAGCCAGATGGGTGAGGAGATGCGGCTGCTCCGGGAACTGGCCGACCTGGGGGAGTTTCACCCCAGTGGCTTCAGGGAGGTGCTCATCGGCCGGGTGCCGGACCCGGACGGATTCCTGGAGACACTGCGGCAGCGCTGGCAGGACCAGCCCTTCTTCTCCCGGCTCCTCAGCACCGCCACGCCGGTGCGGAAAATCTTCCCTTTCACCCTGGAAAATCTCAGAGAGCGCCTGCATCAGGAGGCGTTGGCCTTGGTGCCGGAGCTGGCAGGCAGGGCCTTCTATGTCCGGGTCAAGCGCCGGGGCCATAAGGGGGAAATCCACAGCCAGGAGGTGGAGCAGGACCTGGACCGCCATCTCCTGGAGGCTCTGGCCGCCCGGGGCACCCCCGGCCGCATCGACTTCAAGGAGCCGGAGGCCGTCCTGCTGGTGGAGCTCCTCCACAACCAGTGCGGCCTCACCCTCATCACCCGGGAGATGCGGGAAAAATACCCCTTCATCAAGGTGAAGTAATCCCCCGCGGCCCCGGCTTTCCCCGCCACCCGGGCAAAGGGGAGGGGTGGCAACCGAAATTCCGGAGGTGACCTCTGCACCTACACCGCTGGCTGACGGCCCTGGTGGCCCTGCCGCTGCTGCTGCTCATTCTGCTCAAGGGGGGGCCGTGGCTGTTTCTTTTGCTGGCGGCCGTGGTCTGCTCCCTGGGGCTCTGGGAGCTCGGGGCCCTGCTCCTCCCTGCCTCCGGGGTGGGGCCGCGGCTGGGGGCGGCGGCCCTGGGCCTGCTCCTGTTAGCGGGCTTCGCCCTGGCCCCCGGCGGGTCCCTGGCGGGTCACGTGTGGCCCCTCATGGCCCTGGCGGGCTGCCTCTTCCTGCTTCTGTCGGGGTATCTCCTCACCTACGGCCGCTCGCCGGCCGCCCTCAGCGACATGGGCGCCACTGCCCTGGCCCTGCTGTATGTCCCCTTCCTGCTGGGGCATCTGGTGTGGCTGCGCTTCCTCCCCCAGGGGGAGTGGTGGCTGCTGTGGCTGCTGCTGGTCATCTTCGCCGGGGATACCGCCGCCTTCTACACCGGCCGCACCCTGGGCCGGCACAAGCTGGCCCCCCGGGTGAGCCCCGGCAAGACCTGGGAGGGCACCCTGGGGGGGGTGGCGGCCAGCGTGGCGGCGGGCCTGGTCCTGGGGGCCACGTTCCTGCCCCAGGTGGCCTTCGGCCGGCTTTTGCTCCTGTCCCTGATTTTGGGGTGGGTGGGGGTGCTGGGGGACCTGTTTGAGTCCATGCTCAAGCGTCTCGCCCAGGTGAAGGACGCCTCCGGGCTTTTGCCCGGCCATGGCGGTCTCCTGGACCGCCTGGACAGCCTGGTCTTTGCCGGGCCGGTGGTGCTCTATTTCCGCCTGCTGTTTTACCCGTGAGACCCTTGTGGCGGGAGAGGGGGTCAGGGTCGCGCACAGCCGCCGTTCCCATGGTGGGCCCGTGGTTGTCGCTGCCGACATGAGGGTATTTGAGGGTCAGCGGACGCAGCCCCCTGCCCCTTTTCCCACATCGTCCCCCCTCCCATCAAGAAGGCGGGGAGGGAGCGGAGTTTGAGGGGAGGTGGGGGCCGCCGGCCTCTTGGCCCTCCCCTCAGAACCCAGTCCAAGGAGGACACGACATGGAGGTGCGGGAAGCCCTTACCACCCGGCGCAGCATCCGGGCCTTTCTGGACACCCCGGTGCCCAGGGAGGTGATATGTGAGATCCTCGAGGCGGCCCGCTGGAGTCCTTCCTGGGGCAACACCCAGCCCTGGGAGCTGGCGGTGGTGGGCGGGGAGACCTGGCGCCGCCTGGCCGCCGCCCTGGTGGAGCGCTTCGCCCGCAAAGTTCCGCCCGCCCCCGATGTGCCCATGCCCGAGACCTTCCCGGATGAGTACCGTTCCCGCTACCTGGCCTGCGCCGCCGGGCTCTTCGGCACCATGGGCATCGCCCGGGAGGACAGGGAGAGGCGCTGGGCCCACCTGCTCAACATGACCCGGGCCTACGGCGCCCCGGTGGTGATATATGTCCTTTTCCGGGAGGACCTCCCGGTGCCTTACACCATGTTTGACCTGGGGGCCATCACCCATGCCATCACCCTGGCGGCCCACGCCCGGGGGCTGGGGACCTGCATCGAGGCCCAGCTGGCCCACTACCCCGACCTGGTGCGGCAGCACCTGGGGCTGGACCCCTCCCATCGCCTGGTGGTGGGCATCGCTTTGGGCTACGCCGACCCCCATGCCCCGGCCAACGCCTTCCGCACCAGCCGGGAGCCCCTGGACACCTTTGTGCGCTTCGTTGACCTGTGAGGGGCGGCGGGAGTCCGCCCGGGGCCGGGAAATCCCTTGACAGCGGCGGTTTTCCCGGCATAATAAAGAGTTGTGGGGATGTAGCTCAGCTGGAAGAGCGCCTGCTTCGCATGCAGGAGGTCAGGGGTTCAAATCCCCTCATCTCCACCACCCCCGTCAAAAGCCAGGAAGGCCGCCCGTTGCATGGTCGCGGCTTTTTTTGCGCCCGGGCTGATGGAGGGTCGGGTCCGGCATCTGGGACCCGCCCTTCCGGCACACTTTCCTCAGCCTTTCCCCAGGCCCGGCGTCTGCCAGGGGCTCAGGACCGAGCACCCGGGGCGCCGCCCATCCCCTCATTCCCCCCGGACGGGCGGCCTGCTGCCGGGAGGGGGGTGCCCGTTTCCTCGCCCCAGCCCACGCGCCGCCCCCATCCCCTTCCAGGAAGCCGGCCCGGCGCTGAATCCAATGACCGAAATTGCCCAAAAGCGGCCCGGGCAACCTGAGTTCAAAAATCGGCAGGAGGTGCAGGAGCGGAAAACGGTGGCGCTCTTAACAAGGACACCGGCAACCGGCAGGGGCGGGCCGCAAAAAGCCGACGAACTCAGCCCCTGGCCGGCCGGGGCCAAGCAGCTCGCCCCAGACTATATGACGCCTCACCAAAATGCGCTATACTCTCTTCCGTGAGTTGACCCATGGAAAAGGGCTGAGAGTGCGGCGCGTGGTGACGCCAGGCAGGAAGAAACCTTGACTATGTGGTCCGGGGCGGGCACTTCCGGGCCACGGCAGGCACGAAGGGCCCGGGTCATTCCGGCCTCGGCCCGGGGTCCGGTTTTGCCGGTAGTGGTTCGCCTAGGCGGCCCAAGCCGTCACCATTCCTCCCAGTGGCGCTTCCCCTTTCCGGCGGCGCGGCTGCCGGGCCTTCGGCCCCGTCCCCGGGCTGGCCGTGGCCGGGACCGGGATACACCTCAGGACGCCCCGGCTTCCCCCCACCATCCCCATCACCCCGACCTTCCCAAACCCCTGAATGTCATCCCAGGGAACCTGACGGGGCCCAGAGGCCGGCAAGCCACCGCCTGGGGAGTCAAAGGCTGCCGGCTGACAATTTCTTTGGCGCCCACCCCCGCCTCCTGTCCCAGCCAGATGGAGATTCGCGCACCTGTCGTCATCACCAGCCGGGACAGAAGCCGCAGCGGCATCCGGCCTAGCAGATTCCGCCCTGCATTCCGGCAGGCACCGGGAGCCTCCCCGCCTCCTGAACCTCCCCTGTGCCGGCAAACCACTGGCTGCTTCGGCCATATTGTTTGCCAATCACAACACCGACCCGGATGGCTGAAAAAAAAATTGTTTTCAGAAAATTGGATGCAAGACAGAAATAATTCAGAAGAGCAACTCTCTGGTTAAAGAGGAATAATATGTATTTTATCCGAGCGTTTATTTTTTTCACTATTTTGTTCTGTGGCCGGACGGGGATTGCCTGGGGTCTGACCCCGGGGCATAATTATGTGGTCATTCTCCTGGATGCCTCCGGCAGCATGAAGCAATCCGATCCTCAATTTTTGCGCCGCAAGGCCGCCAGGCTTCTCATCAGTCTGCTGCGCTCGGGGGATCGGGTGGTCCTGGCGGAATTTGGCACAGGCGTCAGGGGGATCCCCCAGGGAGCCGTAACCCTGACCCCCGAGACCCAGGCAGATCTCTTTGCGGCCCTCGATAAACTCTCCTCTGCAGATAAACACACCGACATCCTGGGCGCCTGCCACCATGCCCTTGAGCTGATCAGAGCGCTGCCTCCCGAGGCCCGCCAGTCCTTTGCCCCCCATGTCATCCTCCTGACGGACGGCAAGGATGATATGCCGGGGCAGGGTGATCGAAGTCCCCTCATCGAGGCAACAATTCACGAGCTGGCCGCTTTGGGAGTGAAGGTCCACACCGTGGGCTTTTCCGGCACGGCGGATATGAAAATCCTAAAGAAGGCCGCCACCCTGACCGGGGGGGACTTATGGGTGATTCATCAGGCCGGTGACCTGTTGCGGGGCTTTTTCGGGCTTTCCCGGGTCATGGGGAACCGCTGGCCTCTTCTGGAGCAGTCCATGGACCGGGGGACGGCCAGGATTGCCCTGCCTGCATGGTCCCGCCGAGTGGTGGTCTGCTACCTCCCCTCAGGCCCCACCTCCGAACGGGCACGAGCTTCCGCCCCCATAACCCGGGAAATCATCACCCCCGCCTATCAGATCCTGACATTTGATGATCTTCCCTCAAATTCCCTGGAACTCGCCCTTCCCGCCCCCGGGACCCTTTTGGTGGATGCAGAGGAGACCCTGATCCTCCAGGCCCTGACGGGGAAGAAGGTCCCGAGGCGCCTGCCTTTCCCTTTTCAGGCCCACCTCACCCCGGCCCGGGGTGGTGAACTGGGCCGCCCCCTCTTTCTGGCCCACAGCGTCCTGACGCTGAGGCTGCGTCAGGACGGCCAGCCGGAGATGGTCCTGCCCCTTTATGATGACGGCCAGCATGAGGACGGCCGGGCGGGGGACGGCAGATTCGGCGGCTTTGTGCCGGGGATAGGGGAGGGCCGCTGGCACTTTCTCCTCACCGCCCGGACGCCCCACTGCCCGACCCTGTCGGCGTCGGGACAGGTGGAGGCCCTGGCGAGGCCCGTGTCCGTGGAAGCCCCGGGGCTATTTTCCCAGTTCATCCGGGCGCCTCTGACCGGGAGGCTCCACTGGAAAATTCTCAATCTCACCGACATTGCTTTGACCGGGGAACTCGTCCTCGTATATGATAGCCGGGAGAAATTCTCCCAGACTGCAACCTGGAGGGGCGGTGAATCCCAAGATATTAGCCTCGTTTTGCCAGGTGAGATGAAGGCCGGTGCAGTCGGACGGGCGATTTTGCGGCTGTCTTGGCAGGGAGAACCGGTATGGGAAGGGGAATTCCGTGTCTGGCCCTGGTGGCTGCCGATTGTGGCCATCCTCGGTGTCCTTGGCCTGGGTGGTCTTACTTTCATCTTTCCCCGCCGTTCCCCTCAGGGCCTGCCCCTCACCGTCACGGTGGAGGAGCCTGGGCAGAATATCGTCCGGGTTCTGCGGGTGAAGCGCGACGGACGCGTGGAGGCCTCTGACCTGCCTCACCCCTTCAATGAGCCGGGCACCTTCCGGGCCCGCTCCGGGATGTGGGGTCGTGGTATCCTCTATGAACCGGCGCCCTGGTGCCAGCCACATTTTCCTGGGAGGAGGCCTCCCCGCAAGGGGCGTGGTTTTCTCCTGCACGGCCCGACCACTTGGAGGTGTGCTTCGGGAGACATCCAGGCAGAATACAGGTTGAGTCCCCGTAGTTCATAATCCTGGATTTTCAGGAGGGCAGTCCCCATGAAGGAGTATTTAACCACACCCACCTTTGTCATCGGTTTGGGGGGTATCGGTCAGAAAGTCACCTTCCTTCTGGCGGAGCGGTTTGAGAATTCCCGCTGGCGGGTGGTCCCCCCCACCATCCGCATCCGGTCCTTCGACACCGCGATGATGGAATCCTATAAGCGTGATGACGTTGAGATTCCGGTGTCCAAATTTCGGCGTTTCACCCGCCTGGGCCAATTCGATGGAGACCAGGTCATTCAGCACCTGCATGTCTATCCGGAAATCCAGGATTGGTGGGATTATCAATACACCATCGGCTTTATAGGGGAAGGGGCGAAGTCAGAACGTCCCGTGGGGCGCCTGGTGTTTTTCCGCAACCTCGATCAAATCCATCAGGTGCTGCTGGATGATTTCAAAGCGCCCTTGGCCGATGATCTCCAGACGCAATTGATTAAGGTAGGGTTGGGACAGGTGAGTCGTCACCCCCTCGTCTATATCGTCGGGTCCCTGGCCGGGGGGACCTGCTCCGGCATGCTGATAGACATGGCCATTCTGGTGCGCTGGCTGCTCGTCAAGTTGGGGTATGAAAGCGGCAGCATCAACATCACCGCTCTGCTGGGTCTGGAGTCAGTGATCAACGTGGCGACGCAAAGTGGCAACGACCAGATTGCCAGACGGCGTCGTCTCAATGTGAACGCCGCCTTGCGGGAAATCGACTTTCTCCAGGGAGGACAGGAAAATTTCACCATAAATTATCCCCAGCCCCTCTCGCGCATTGAGCCGGTCCGTCCCCTATTCAATCAAGTTTATTTATTTACCTCCCGCAGAATGGGGGGATTTTTTTACCAAAATCAGTGGGACATCCTCAGTCGGGTCGCCCACTTCATCTTTGGCCAGATCGCCTCCAAAACCGGGCAGGAGGCGCGGGCCATCATGGATAATGTGGGGAGCTATTTCAATCCCAATGAAAGTACCGTCAGCGGCGGCCTCAAGGCCATCTATGCCTCCTTTGGGGTGGAGTGGCTGGAAGTTCCCAAAAAAAATCTCCTGGCAGCCTGGTGCCAGAAGCATGCCGATCTGTTGGGGAACCTGGCAGTGGAAATCGACTGGACGAGGGAACCCAAGGAAAACCTCCTGCGCAAATTTAAGGAACTCATTCCTCCCAAGCTGCATGGCTATCGCCAGTCGCTGGCGATCTTGGAATCAGGCCCCCAGGGGATCTTGGCCGCTCCAGGGATGGGTGCTCTGGCCCCCAAACTGGAGGCCATTCAGGGAGCGCAGAACAAAACGCAGCTGATGGCTGCCCTCCACGATTTTGAGAGTGAGCTGCCCCCGCTGCTGACAAAAATCCTCCGGCGAGAAGTGGCCCTGGCCGGGGACCCCTCCTTTGAGGATGCCTGGCTGCTGGAGGCCATACAAACCCTCTGCCGGGATCGAGGCTTCCGCCTGGGGGGAGCCAGAAGGGTTCTGCAAGAAGCGGCCCGCTACATCCGAAGCCTGACCAGTGTGTCCGAGCTGTCCCTCTCTTCTGTGAAAGAAGTCGTCAGACAATCTACAGGCTTTTTTGGAAGAGTGAGAGACCCCGGGCCGGCGTTGGAATGGGCCAAGGCCAAGACATTCCAGACCGCCAGACAGATTCTCCGCAATGAGATGGGGCTACGTTTTGATGCCCTGGCCACCAAGATGGAGGAATGCGCCAACGGCCTGCAGCGCCTGCAGGAGAAGATCCGGGACCTCACCCGGCACATGCGCACCTTGCAAGCAACCGGGGATACCATCCCCCCGGAAACCTACCTTCTGAACCCCAACGATATGCAAACCATGCTGGATGAGGCTCCGGAGGAAGTGGCCCGGCTGGGGGCCGATGAGATCGCCGAGCGGGTGGCCGGGGAGCTCACTTTGACCTTGTTGAGAGCCCAGGACACGGGGTTTTTGGAGAATAATCTCCGCTACTGGATAGAATCCGCCCTGGAAAAGGCCATCGAAACCCGAATACAACCGCCCAGAGACAGAGTGAAGCGCATTTGTCACCGCATGACCCAATGTGAGCCTATGTGCTATTTTATCGATAGAGGCCCTGAATTTAACGAAATCATGAGAAATCATCATCCTACAGATCTCAAGATTGTCCTCACCGGTGGGGACAATCAGGATCAGGATGACTTGAGAAAATGGGCCTTAGAGGAAAATCAAAAAGGGAAAGGAAATACCTACCAGATATTTGCCAATGACGAATTTCTGCGGGATGATATTTTGTATATTACCTGCGGCTGGCCTTTATGGCTGGTGGATGAGGTGCGTTCGGGGGAAACTCTGCTGGAGCAGACGAAGAAAGATGATATTAAGCGTTACCATAATTCCTTTATTTTGGGGAGGCAGATTCCGGCCAGCCGGGAGCACCAGATCAGGCCCCTGGAGGAGAGCGACGCCCAGACGTGGTTCGGCATTGCGCTGGCCCTGCGGGATATTGACTTCGGGGTGGGGGAAATCCATTTTAAGCCAGCGCCTTTCCCGGGCCTGATTCCCATTGAGGCGCCGGCTCTGGGGGACTGCCTGGAAAAAGCCTACCAGCTTTTTCGTCAGCAGGGCTTGGCCCATGCCTACAAAACCTATGTTCGCCGCGAACTGGAGAGGGACAGGGGTCTCTTCAAAAGCCGCTTAGAGGAGGGGCTGGCCCACCGGGAGGCAGCCCTGCTGGGAGCCTTCGAGGGCGGCCAGATAACCGCCGATGAGAAGAAGAGACTGTCCACCTTTTATCGCCTTGCCCGGGAATATGCCAGGAGGATTGTGATCCTATGAACCTCAGGGTTCTACCGGGAATTGTCTGGGCCCTCGATGAACCGGCATATAATTATGTGAAGAATTGGTTGGTCACCCTGCCCCCAAATGCCAGTGGGGTCTTTGCCGCGGCCTCCAGCTGGAACGAGTTCATTGAGATCATTGACCATTATCGGAAACAGGAGTTCGATGAAACGCTGCTTCAGGCCGGTCTCAGTCTGGAGCCCCAACTGCAGGGGCGGCGGGTCAATGTAGTGGTAGTGGGCTCCCTCCCCGCTGAGGGCCGGACTGCCTGGGCCGAGGCAGAAGAAAAATTGCATTCCCTGAGCGGGGTTATCTCCCTGGAGCATTACCGGGTGCTCCTGCATCCTACCCTGCCCCCTATCGGGGCCGCTTCGGTGCAGAGAGATGTGGTTTTTTCCGGTCTTGACACCCTGCGGGTGCTCCCCTGGCTCCTCACCCGGGTGGTCAGCGGGGGCTTCACCTTGGGGGAGGGGGAATTTTCCCACCACTTCTCCCAGCTTCTGGACGTCTTGTTGTTGGCGGAAAGAGACGGGGGAAGGGCCCCGGGATATCTAGTGCACTCTTTCTTTCAGTCCCAACCCCAGCCTCGTCATGTCCGGTTGGCGGGGTTTCCCCGGCTTTCTCTGGGGCACCTGCTCACAGAGATGGCAGCCTTTTTGGCTCAGGCCATGTTGCAGCGTGCCTATCAGCGGCCCTATGAGGAGACCCGGCCTGCCATTCAGGCATTGGAAAAGCAGCTGGCAGGGCTGGTGGGGGAGTTTCTGAGAGGGGAGCGAACCGCCACGCAGGTGGAGGATCACTTTTTCAGGTTGCGTGCGTTTCCAAATCTGTCGACCTCGGCGATCTTGCGTGAGGTTCCGGAAATCCTGCACCGGCAGACCCTCCGCCTCCGCCAGGACGCAATCATGATTGCTCCACCCGACTCATGGTGGACCAGACTGTGGCGAAGAATTCTGGCCTTTTTCGGCCGGAATCAGCCTGCGGACAGGGACCTGCCGGACCGGGTCCAGAGGGATTACCTGGTCAAGAGGTTTACCCGCACCATTGAAGTGATCAAGGAAGTAACCTCGGAGGTGCAAGCGGAGCCCAACACAGTCTCCCTACCCGATGATTTCATCAAGGATTGGGCAGATGAGATAAATGTTTTCGTCCGACGGGGCCTCCAAGAAGGGTGGGGACGAAGTGAGCTCAAAAACCACTTGAAAATAAAGATGGAGCGCTACCTCCAGGAGAATTTTTTCCATGCCCTTCTCCACTGGGATCTTAAGGATGAGCGCGTGCGGGAGGTGGCCAGGGCGTTGGACGAGGGAAACCTCCTGCGCTTCAGTGCCCCTTTGATCGGGGGGCTCACGGTCTCCCCGCAGGCCGTGGTCACCTCCCTCAATTTGGGGGAGCAGATCCCTTATCAGACACACAAAGTTCCCTGCGCCACCTTGTCCTTTTACCCGGGCTGGCGGCCATTGTTGGTGGGTGCCAGCGAAGCTGTCCCCTTGGAACACATCAGTTTATAAAGCCCGGAGGCCTCTGTTCATGCTCCCCGTTGACATCGGCATATCAGATAAAAATATTTATGTTTTCGTCATTATTATATTGGCGGTTTTCATTTTATTTATATACAATACAATAGAAATTCGGCATTTATTGAAACAGAGAAAAATATGGGAAAGACTAGGTCCAAATGCAGGCGAACTTACTCTGGATCACATTCACGGGATTCCGGAACCCAGTAATTTTGTTCTGGGCAGTATTTTGACGGACAGCCCGGGCAAAGCAAAAGTGCAGGGCATTCCGGCCGCCCTGGACCATTTGGGGGCGGCACTGGACGCGCCTTTGCGTGCCCTTCGCTCCCTGAGCTATCTATCCGTCCTCTTCGGTTTATTGGGAACAGTGCTGGTTTTGGCTATAACATTTTGGGGAGTCCAGGATATCCGTCATATTAATCCCGGTCTGCTTGGCCATATATATTTAGTCAATTCGGTGGCCGTCTTTCTTGCATTATGCTTTTATGGATTATATACCCATTACCGCCGTTCAGCTGACCGACTCCTCCTTGCCGCCTCCCGGACCCTGGGGCGGCTGCAGTCGGAAGTGCCTGAAGGGGTCGATCCCCAGCTGGTGGCGGCCCTGGAAGGCGTGGGCAGCAAGTTCAGCCAATGGGGGGAGGACATCTACGCCAGGCATAGACAGGAGTCCGAAAGACTGGTCCAGGAAATGCAGGGATTGGGGGAGGCCATCCGGCAGATGGTCCAAAGCATGGTAGCCGCCCAGAGGACCGAAATGGAGGGCATCATCCCGTTGCTCAGGAGTCAGGATGAAAAAATAGAGTTGCTGAGCCTACGGCTGGATGAACGGTTTCAGGACCTGGCCAGACCCTTACTGCAGGCTCTGCCCATCCTGGAGTCCTGGCGCCAACGCACCGAGGAGCTGAAGCAGGCAGTGGAGGACATGCGCCGGGCCGACCTGGAGGGCAAAACCGCCGCCCTGGCTCAGGCCGCCTCGGCTCTGGGCACCGCCTCCTCCGAGTTGCCCCAAGCGGCCCGGGAGGAGTTCCGGGGCGCCAGAAAGGAGCTTGCCGCCGGTCTCGGCCAGGCCTTGCGCCAAGGCCTGAATGACTTCCTGGTGCCGACCCTTCAAGCCCTCCATGCCCGGTTGGCCGAACTGGAAAAGCTACAGCAGGCCCTGGGGGAAGCAGTAAACGATCTGCCCTCCAAGGCGGCCATGAGCCTGGCCGAGACCACCAGGACCGTCTGGCAGGAAACCATGCAGCCGGGGCTCGCTTTTCTGGCCGAGTCCTTGAGCACCCTCAGGGAATTCCAGCAGGCCCTCCGCCACATTCTGGACCAACTGCCCCAGTCCGTCGGCCAGGGGGTGGCCGCCGGCTGCCAGCCGCTTTTGCAGATGAATGGCGAATTGGCCTCTCAGCTGAGGGGATTCGTTGAAAGGACGACCCCGTTAACCCAGCTTCCCGATATCTTGGCGGAGAGCGTCCAGGAAAGCCTGCGCGGGGCAGCCACAAGCCTCTCATCGGCAGTATCCCGGGCCCTTCGCCAGGAATGGCAGCAGGTTTGGGCGCCGGAGGCGGAAATCACCCATTTCCTGCGGTCCCTGCTGGAGGAACAGCAGAACCAGGTGAAGGAACTGGACAGACTGACCGGCCGGCTGGTCTCCTTCATGGAAAATCAGGTCAACGGCATAGGGGAGAGAGTGGCACAGAGTCTGCGGACCCTCTGGGCGGAAACGGGCGACGGATACCTGCGGGATATTCTGGGATCCCTCAAGGGTCTGGAAAAGGCGATGGCAAACACCCGGGGCCCCGCGGATGGCAGCTCTGGGTGGTACTGGTAAAGAAATAAAAGATGCGGTGGCGCAGAAGAGATGAAGGAGAGAATCCGGCCTGGCCGGGTCTGGTGGATCTGTTTGCCTTCACCCTGGTTTTCGTTTTGCTTCTGTGGTTTGGCAGCGATCTGAAGGGCGAAAAAGAAAAAATAAACGAAAAAATAAAGAAATTAGAAGAAGATAACTCGCACCTCAAAGTGGAAAAAGATCAATTGGAAAAGGAATTCGGCAAACTCAAAGATATCATCGGAGGGAAAGGATTAAAGGAACTTAAAAATATTTATGAAATCATTAAAGTCAAACTGCCAATGGATTATAGAATAGTGATGGATGAGGAGGCCATCGAGATCCAGATAAAAGGTGACCCCCCCATTTATTTCAAAACCGGGGATTACCAGTTAAGCAAACAGGACCAGGAGCGTTTAAGATCCCTGGCCCCCATCATCCTGGACACAGTTCAGGGGAAGCCGCTTTATGTTCTCATCAATGGGACGGCGGACCCCAGATTTCTGCCGGACCGGGGTTTCCCTCCCCACAACAATGTTGAACTGTCCGCCCTGCGTTCGGCCACCGTGGCCGACACCCTGGAAAAGGCCGCCCTTGGGCTGGGCAAATATCTGCGGATTGTGGGCTTGGGGGTTATCGGGGAAGAAGCCCCTCCGGGGGTGGACCCGGAGCCGCATTACCAGCAGTATCGCACCATCAACCTGGTCATCAAAGTGGATGTGGAAAAATTGCGCTTTCTGCCGGCTCTGGAATTAAAACAGCCAGGTCATTGATGAGAAGCCTGGTCAAAAGCCTCCAGACCTCCGTTCTGCGCCTCAAGGAATGGTGGTCCAGTCTGGCTTCGGGGGGGAGATTGTTCCCAGACCGGCGGACCTTGCACAGGGATTCTCGGGAGTGGCAGGAGCGGGTGAGGGAGTTGGTCAACAGCCGGCAAGCCCTGGAGGACAGATTGGCCGAGGCCAGTATGGCGGCTCGGGCAGCCGGGGTGCCGCAGCCGGAAGAGGTTGGCCTCCTGAAGCAGGCGAAACATGAAATTCAAAAATCCTATGACCGGACCCTCATCCAAAAGTACCAGGCGATCAGTCAGGCCTTCGCTATCCTCAGTCCGGGAAAAAAAGGGAGCCCTCCGGAGTCACTTCAAAATCTGATAAAGGAATATACTTTCCGCATTCAACAAATAATACAGGATTACGAAATAATCAGCAACAGGCTTCAGCTTGTCATTAACCTTCTCCATCAATCTCTGCAGCAAAAGCCTTGGGCAACTGCATTATCACACCGGTTGCTCTTGGGTCATCCTGAAATATATCAGGAGTTGCTAAAGATAGAGGAATTACGATGGGAAAATAGGCAAATCGCTGTAAAGAGAATGCAAAACAGCTTCCAAAGGCGACTGCATATCGGAAAAATGTGGTTAAATATCTTGGAAAACCATATAAGTAGTTATGCTTACCGCCTAGGAATGAGGACCATAAAAGAATTAAGCACAAGTTTCTCAGAACATGAAGATAAGCTAAATTATCTTATAAATCTTCACAGACGCTTGGATACTCCCCTTCTGAATTGGAACAGACAGTCGCTTCAACGGCTAAATTAAGGGCACCGCACCCCTTATCCTCCCCCAGCAATTGATCCCCATCCTCGGGGGGGGACCTGCATCCGCGTCAGGCAGCGAGCCGGCCCTGGCCTTGGAGCACCGCCCCTGAGCCGAACTGCCGCCGAACCAGCCGGCCACGCCGGGAAAAATCTGTTCCCACTGTCCCGGGGGCTTTCGCCGCTTTTCCCGATTCAGGTTGAAGTCGTCGGTGGTATCAGTGACGTTGAGGAGCTCAATATCACCAATGCTACTATGTTGCACGACTGCCACAAAAGCAACTTGGCATGACTTCTGTTGATTTGCCTCTACGCACGTCGAATCCGGGGGCCGCAGGTTCGAATCCTGCCAGGCGCCGAGGATTTCAACCGGTTGCCCACCGGGCCCCTACACCGCAAAAATCGGGGGTCAGCATTGTGCAGGGCCACCGCAGGCCCCCCGGGGCAGCCTGAAATGAGCCTCACCTGAACCTCAGCGTGCCGGGCCGTCTTCTGCAAGCCCCCAGGGTCTCCCCACCCCCTGGGCGCTCCGTGGGAGGAGCCCGGAAGCGACAAAGATGGCGGGACGCGTTTGCCAGCCCTCCCGCCGTCGCCTCTCAGCTTCACAGACCCGGCCTCACCCCCGCCGACACCCCCAAAAGCCACAGACTTACGGAGGGCTGCATCTCCCCCCACCGCCCTTCCGTAACCCGGCCGCAGCGGCGTCTCCCCGGATTCCCCCGTCACCCCCGACTGGACCAGCTGCGGGGGCGGAATTTCTGCCTATTCCTTTGTCGAAAGATTCCAGTTTCTCTGATTTTTTCCCTGTTTCCTTTCGTCCGGCATCGGTTCTCCCTAAGGCTCGCAGCCCACGTCCGCCTTCCTTCCCCGGGGAAGCCCACGCGGGAACGTGTTGAAAAACCCAGGATATTTTATTCCAGCCGCGCCATCAGATTGCGTGGGCCATGATTCATCGCCGGATCGAGGGCCTCATTCCAAAGGATGCAGCCTTCCGGGTGGCTGCCCTAAGACCCCTGGGGAAGAGCCTGTTAAGCCACGGATGGAGCCACGCCCCCGCTGTGTCCCCCTTCCCGGCCAAAGCGCCCCCGTTCTTTCCAGAGGTGCCATGGCTTCTTCCGGCATGCCCCCCCGTCGATCCCCCTCACCTTGGCTCCCCCTTTTCAGCACGCCACCGGTGCCCCAAGGGGGGCCGGGAGCCTCAGGTCATTTCGCCCCGCCAGGAGAGACTGAAAGGCGGGGAGACAGGACCCTTATGACAGGACGGGAGACTGCTGCCATGGGTTCCCTGCCGATTGCTCTCCTCAAGAGATCGGCCGGATCTTTTCGGAACATTTTTCAATTTTTTCCCGGAAGCGATTCTTCTGTTTTTGTAGTTAACTGTTGTCATTTAATGAATCAGGCTGAAGGGAAATTCGACCGCAATCTCTTTAAAGTGAATGGCAGTTTATCACGGACTGTTTCCATCCCGGGTCAATTTATCCTGCGGCCGGCCTGGGCCATTCTTCCCGGGGCCTTCCCATCGCCGACCTGATCACGGTTTGGGCTGCGGCGGTCTGACCCCGGCCGCCGGAAAAGGCGCCTCCTCTCCCTCTGAGTCCTCCGGCCCGGCGGGGTGCCCAAAGAATTCGGGAGCGTCAGGAGACGACGTGGAGAAGGTCTGCCGGCATTTGCTCTCCAAATTGACCGCCCCGAAAGGGTGCCGGCGGGGGGCGGCATGTCGCCCCCGGATGCTCCTGCATGAAGGGGGCACAGGAGCCGCGGCGCCCCACCCTCCCCGGGGATCATCAAGGTGGGAAATATTGCGTACTCAAAAATGGTAATTTTTGCCTATATACAAGCTGCCCCACATATCTCATGTTTAAGCTAAAGCTGCCATGACCGGGGGGACCGGCAGCCGGCGGCAGATGAGGAGGCTGGACCCTGCGGCCGCCTCGTCGGATGAGCGTTACGAGCCTGGGCCCTGAGGATCATCCGGGCCAGCCACCCCGGGGCGGAGCTTTCAGGCGTCCGGTCCGGAGACAAGGAGGACCCCATGAAGCGTCTGAAGCGACGGGAGTTCGTGAAGTACAGCCTGGGGGGGCTGGTAGGGGTGGCGGTGGGCTCCCGTCTGCCCCTGTCCCCCCTGTTTCAGAGCCAGGCCCAGGCCCAGAGCAACGTCATCAGCCTCGCCATGGTGGTGGACAGCGTGGAGATGGTGGACACCCTCCCGGTCCCCCACTGGCTTTACGCCCTGGACGGGGTGCCCAGCCTTCCGGGGCCGGCCATCTTTGCCCTGGCCACTGAGACCTTCACCATCGCGGTGACCAACCATATCAATGACGGCCGCACCCGGCGCTTCGCCATCGTGGGGAACTCAGGCGGCAACCCCTATGCCCTCATCAAGCAGTCGCAAAACATCACTTTCGGGCAGACGCAATGGGTGACCATCAATGCCGGGGAGCTGGCCCCGGGGACGTATCTTTATAAAGATCCCACCCAGGACCCGGTGAGCCGGGTGCTGGGGCTGCATGGGATGCTGGTCATCCTCCCCTCCCTGACGGCCACCAACCCCTACGGCAGCTTCTCCACCTCCCGGGTGACGGCCCTCTTCAACGCCCTGGGCGTGGGCACCCCCTATGATCCGGAAGCCGTCTTTCCGGGCCAGCCCTGGTTTGCCACCACCGACGCCAATCCGGCCTACGATCCGGAAAACGGCACCGACTCGGACTTTGAGCACCATGAGGTCTTCGTGGTCAATCCCACCGGGCCCCAGTCCCCGGTCTTTGAGCGCTTTCTCTACCGCACCCGCCTGTGGGTGCACCATTCCATCGACCCGGAGCTCAACCGGGCGGTCATCACCCAGGGCGTCAGCCCGGACCCGCAAACGGTGCGCAGCAATTTCCGTCCCCAGTATTTCAGCCTCAACGGCCGCCAGGGGGGCTTTGCGGCCCACTCCCCGGACGTCACCATCGTGGGCACGGTGGGGGAGCCCCACCTCATCCGCCAGGTGAACGCCGGGCTGGCCACCCACTCCCCCCATCTGCATGCCAACCACTTCTACGTCACCGCGGTGAACAACCAGGTGGGGAGCCGGGGGGTCTATATGGGACTGCCGGAGGGCCAGGATAATCTGGTCTTTCTGGACACCATGACCATGGGGCCCGAGGACCGGGTGGACTGGCTGGTGCCCATGCTTCGGCCGCCGGACATCCCCCGGGTGCTCACCGACGGCTCCATCCACCGGCCGGGAGAACCCGTGCCGCCCGGGGCCCGTCTTCTGCCCCTGGGTCAGCTCCTGCCGGAGGAGCTCAACCTGGTGCTCCTGGTGCCCCAGAATCCTTTGACCTGGCCCATGCACAGCCACATGGAGATAGACCAGACCGCCGCCGGGGGGAACTACCCCCAAGGCGCGGTGACCCAGATCGAATTCATCGGTGAGTTCGGACAACTGTTTTTCAGCACCGGCTGAGCGGGTTCCCGGGGGAGGTCCCCGGGCTCAGCGGCTAAGGAGATCCGACCATGGCATCGTCACAGCGCTTCGGCACCGCCCGGGACACCTTTTTCACCGGCATGCCGGAAAATCTTCTGAAGCATGTCTGCCCGCCCACCTTCGGCGGCGGGCCCCTGGACCCGGTCCCTGCAGACCGGGAACTGCGCCGGGACCTGCTGGTGAGCCACGATCTGGACCTGCCCCCGGCGGTGGCCGCCAGGCTGGGGAGGGACAAACTGCGGATGTGGATCATCGAAAACGATGATCCGGACGCCCCGGGGTCGGCACCCCGGAGGACCTACCCCTCCCCCCTCATCCGTCTGGTCCGGGGGCAGGTGGTGCACGCCCGGGTGGGAGGCAAGTCGGGCACCCACACCGTCCACTGGCACGGGATTGAGCCCGTGCCCACCAGCGACGGGGTGGGCAAGCACTCCTTTGAGATCTCCGGCAATTTCACCTATCAGTTCCAGGCCAATGAGGCCGGCACCTATTTTTATCACTGCCACAAAAATACCACCCTGCACTTCCAGATGGGGCTGTGGGGCGGGCTCATTGTGGATCCCCCCAACCCCAATATCGCCGGGGACAACAACCTGGGGCTGACCTTCACCGCCCTGACGCCGCCCTACGCCACCCTGGGACCGGGGTATGCCGCCGGGCTGCGCAGTTCCTTCGGGCTTTCCCCCGGGAACGCCATCCCCTACCACCGGGAGCGCCTCTGGGCGGTGGATTCCCTGGATTCCCGCTGGCACCTGGCCAACCCCAACCACAACCTCAACATGCAGGAGTGCCGCCCGGACGATCCGGCCGGGGCGGAGACCTTTTACCGCATCGGCACCGGGGACTTCGATCTCAATGACTTCCGGCCGGATGTCTTCACGGTGAGCGGGGTGGTCCTGAACGCCGGCTCCGGACCGCCCTTCACCGGGGTCATTGACCACCCGGACATTGCCATCAGTGCCACTGCCGGGGAGCTGGTGCTGCTGCGCTATATCAACGCCAGCTACACCATCCAGGAGCTCAGGCTGCCGGTGCCGGCCAGGGTCATCGCCTGGGACGGCCATCCCCTGGGACTGCCCGGCTATCACGAATTCGGCAGCCCCTATGTGGTGCCGGCTAACACCCCCATCCGCACCACCAGCGCCCGGCGCCCGGATCTCATTATTGATACCCGGGGGATGTCTGCCTTTCAGGGGGTGGCCACCCTGCGCCTGTATGACTGGATCAAGGGGGTGACCTCGGCGGGGCTTCTGGCCGAGATCCAGATCCCCATCAGCATCGCCGGCGGCCCGGGACCCCAGCCGGCGCCCTTCACGGTCAGCGCCTCGTTCAATCGCCGCAACCGGAGACTGAATGTGGCGACCAATCCGGCCCAGCCCGCTGCCACCCTGCGGGTCTTTGCGGCGGACCACAGCCGGATCGGCGGCGACTTCCTCCTGGACCGGCGGGGCCGGTTCAGCGGCCGCCTGCCGGGGACGGCCATTCCCGCCTATGTGCGGGTCATCACGGGCCAGGGGGACTTCGGTCCCTTCCCGGTGGCGGTCAGATAGGGGCACAGGGGGAAGTCAGGGCGAACGCCGCCTCTGCCCCGGGGGGCGCCTGAGCCCGTGCCTGAAAGGAGAGGGGGCCAAGGGGCCATATCCTCCCAGCCCCCTCCCAGGGCGGCTGAAACGGGTGCCAGACGGCGCCGGGAGGAGACCGGGGGTGCTCCTCCCCCGGCGACCATGCAATAAACAGCAGCCCCCTTTTTGAGATCCACAATCCATGGAAAACCCTCATCCGGGAAAACCCACCGAGCCGCCGCCCGCCGGGGACAGCCTCCCTGGCCGGCTCCGGCGGCTGTTTTCCGGCAAGCACTCCCTCCTGCTGGTGTTGATCCTGCTGGCTGCCTTCCTGACCGGCACCTTTTATGGTTCTTTCCGGGCGCGGCCGGCCCCTCCGACGCCCCGGCGCATCCTTTACTATGTGGATCCCATGAACCCGGCCCACACCTCGCCGGAGCCGGGCCTGGCGCCCTGCGGCATGCCCCTGGAGCCGGTGTATGCCGAGGGCCCGGACGAGGGGCCGCCGCCTTTTTTGGCCCCGGGCGCGGTGCGCATCACGCCGGAGAAGCAGCAGCTGCTGGGAGTGCGCCTGGGGGTGGTGGAAAAGGCCCCCTTCACCCATAAGGTGCGCACCCTGGCCCGGGTGGCGGCGGATGAGTCCCGCCTCTATCGTCTCACCTCCTTTCTGGAGGGCTGGGTGAAGACGGTGCACCCCTACACCACCGGGAGCCTGGTGGTGAAGGATGAGCCTCTGGCCACCCTGGGGAGCCGGGAGATCATCAACGAAGTGCAGATCTACCTCTCCACCCTGGGCCAGATCGACCGCTCCCCCGCAGACGACCGGCAGCTTTTTGTCAACTACCAGGTGCGGGTGCGCAAGGCGGAGGAGGCCCTCCTCAACCTGGGGATGAGCCCCCGGCAGATCAGGGAGCTGGCCGCCACCCGGCGCTACGCCCAGGAAGTGGAGCTGGCGGCGCCGGCCACCAGCTTCGTCCTGTCCCGGAACCTCTCCCCCGGGCAGCGGGTCTCCCGGGGGGATGAACTCTACCGCCTGGCGGACTTGAGCCGGGTGTGGCTGGTCACCGATCTCACCGAACAGGAGATCCCCTTTGTGCGGCCGGGAAAGAAGGCGTCGGCCCGGACTTTCCGGGGCAATCTGGCGTTGGAGGCGGCGGTGACCGAGGTGCCGCCGGAGTTCGACGCCGGCAGTCGTACCTTCCGGGCCCGCCTGGAGTCCGACAACCCCGGCTACTCCTTGCGTCCCGGCATGTTCCTGGAGGTGGAGCTCCCCCTGGATCTCCCGGAGACCGTCAGCGTGCCCGTGGACGCCGTCCTGGACACCGGCCGCACCAAGCGGGTCTTTGTGGACCGGGGCCACGGCTATTTTGAGCCCCGGCGGGTGGCCACCGGCTGGCGCTTCGGCGACCGGGTGGAGATCACCCACGGGCTCGCCCCCGGGGAGCGCATCGTGGTCTCCGGGAATTTCCTGGTGGACTCCGAGAGCCGCATGAAGCTGGCGGCGGCAGGCTTTGCCGGGGGGGTGGCCCGGGATCCGGTGAGCGGCGTTTATGTGGATGAGGGCAAGGCCAGGGCTGCAGGTCTGGTGAGCCACCACCGGGGGCGAACCTTTTATTTCCACTCCGAGGAGGCCAGGCGCCTCTTTGAGCGCTATCCCGAACGTTATGGGGAGGGGCCGGCGCACCTCCCCGACACGGCGGCGGCCTCCCCGCCGGTCGTCTCCGCCACCTCCCCCTGCCCGGTCTGCGGCCAGGCGGTGGACCACACCCAGGCGCAGGCCCGGGGCTGGGTCAGTGAGCATCAGGGCCGCACCTACTATTTTTGCCGCTACCCCTGCAACCGGGAATTCGACCGCCATCCGGAACGCTATGTACAGAGAGGGGACCCCGGGCGCGTCCCCGCCGCCGCTTCGGCAAAGGAGGGGCCCCTCATCGTCCGGGATCCGGTGTGCGGCCTGGAGGTGAACCCGGAAGAGGCCCGGGCCCGGTGGCTCAAGCGCACTTACCGGGGCCAGGAATACCATTTCTGCCGGGACTGGTGTGCCCGGCGCTTTGATGAGGCGCCGGAGAGGTATGCGCCGGCCCCGGGTCCGCCGGCGACCCCGGCACCGGAGCCGCCCGGTCCAGTTCCCGCCGCCGCTCCGGCGGCTCCCCCGGCCCTGCCGGAGTCCCCACCCGGCGCCCAGGCCGTCGACCCGGTCTGCGGGATGCCGGCGGACACCACCGGGAAGGAGGTGCTTTCCACCCTGCATGAGGGCAAGGTGTATTATTTCTGCAGCGACCGCTGCAAGGAACAGTTCGACCTGGACCCGCAGCGCTATCTGAAGGAGGCCGCCCCGGCCATGAGCCCGCCGGCAGCCCCGGCTCCCGGACCGGCGGCGGGTGAGCCGGCTCCGAACCCGCCTCCGCATGGGGTTGGGGAGAGAGGTGGTGCGCCGGAGGCGGGCCGGCCCCCGGGGCGGCTCCGGGCCCGGGTGCCCCGGCCGGGGATGACCCAGCCGGTCCCTCCCCCGGTCGCCCCCCCAGAACCCGCGCCCGTGCCCCTGGGGTCCCACGGCCATGATTAACCGCCTCATCGATCTTTGCGTCCAGCACCGGGGCATCGTCTTGCTGCTGACCCTGTCGGCCTGTCTTCTGGGCTGGTGGGCGATGCGCTCCATGCCCCTGGACGCCGTCCCTGACCTCACCGACACCCAGGTCATCATCTACTCCCGCTGGGATCGCAGCCCCGACCTCATCGAAGACCAGGTCACCTATCCCCTGGTGACGGCCATGCTGGGGGCGCCCCAGGTCAAGACCGTCCGGGGCTTTTCCGATTTCGGCTCCTCCTTCGTCTATGTCATCTTCGAGGACGGCACCGATATCTACTGGGCCCGCTCCCGCACCCTGGAGTACCTCTCCGGGGTGCTGCCCCGGCTGCCGGAGGGGGTGCGCACCGAACTGGGGGCGGACGCCACCGGCTTGGGCTGGGTTTTTCAATATGCCCTGGTGGACGACACCGGCACCAGAAGCCTGGAGGAGGTGAGGGCCTATCAGGACTGGTACCTGCGCTATTACCTGAAAAGTGTGCCCGGGGTGGCGGAGGTGGCCTCGGTGGGGGGCTTTGTGCGCCAGTTCCAGGTGCAGGTGGACCCCTTGCGCCTCCAGGCCTACGGCCTCTCCCTCCGCCAGGTGGTGCAGGCGGTGCAGGGTGGCAACCGGGAGGTGGGCGGCCGCCTGCTGGAGTTCGGCGGCACCGAGTACATGGTGCGGGGCCGGGGCTATGCCCGCACCCTGGAGGATTTTGAGAATATCGTCCTCACCGCCAGCGACGACGGCAGTCCCATCCGCATCCGGGACCTCGGTCAGGTGAGCCTGGGGCCGGACTACCGCCGGGGGGTCACCGACCTTAACGGCGAAGGCGAGGTGGTCTCCGGCATCGTGGTGATGCGCCAGGGCCAGAATGCCCTGACGGTTATCGATGCGGTGAAAGAAAAGATCAGGGAGATCGAGCCGGGCCTCCCCGCCGGGGTGCGCATTGTGCCCATCTACGACCGGGCCGAGCTCATCCGCAGGGCCATCGACACCAGCACCCGCACCCTCCTTGAGGTCGTCATCACCGTCTCCTTGGTCATCTTTCTCTTCCTGTGGCATCTTCCCAGCGCCCTCATCCCGGTGATCACCATCCCGGTGGCCATTCTCATCTCCTTTCTCCCTTTCCGCCTCCTGGGGGTGACGGCCAACATCATGTCCCTGGGGGGCCTGGTCATTGCCGCCGGCGCCATGGTGGACGCGGCCATCGTGGTGGTGGAGCAGGTGCACAAAAAACTGGAGAACTGGCGGAGGGAAGGCGGGCTGGGGGACTTCCGGGAGGTGGTGCTGGCCGGGGTGAAGGAGGTGGCGGGCCCCAGCTTCTTTGCCCTCCTGGTCATCGCGGTGTCCTTCCTCCCCATCCTCGCCCTGGAATCGGTGGCAGGGCGCATGTTCAGGCCCCTGGCCTACACCAAGACTCTGGCCATGCTGGTGGCGGCGGTGCTCGCCGTCACCCTGGATCCGGCCCTGCGTCTTTGGTTCACCCGGACTGCGCCCTTCAGCTTTCGGGCCGCCTGGCTGACGCGGCTCGCCAACGCCGCTTGGGTGGGCCCCATCCACTCCGAGGACCACCACCCCCTGAGCCGGCGCCTCATCCGCCTCTATGAGCCGGTGGTCTCCTGGAGCCTCCGGCGCAAGGGCTGGGTTCTGGGGGGCGCGCTGGCCCTTATGCTCCTGACCCTGCCGGTGTACTTTCGCCTGGGCTCGGAATTCCTGCCGCCCCTGGAGGAGGGTTCCCTCCTCTACATGCCCTCCACCATGCCGGGGATTTCCATCACTGAGGCCCAGAAGGTCCTCCAGGTGACCAACCGCATCCTGAGGCAGTTCCCCGAGGTGGAGACCGTCCTGGGCAAAGCGGGCCGCGCCGAGACCGCCACCGACCCGGCCCCGGTCTCCATGCTGGAGACGCTGGTGGTCCTGAAGCCCCCCTCCACCTGGCGGCCCGGTCTCACCCAGGAGGAGCTCATCCGTCAGATGAACGAGGCCCTCAGGATCCCGGGACTGGCCAACGCCTGGACCATGCCCATCAAGGGGCGCATCGAAATGCTCACCACGGGCCTGCGCACCCCTTTGGGGATCAAGATCTCCGGCGCCGACCTGGCGGTCATCGAAGGCCTCGGGGCTCAGATCGAGGCCCTGCTGCCCAAGGTCAGAGGCACCCGCAGCGTCTTTGCGGAGCGGGCCGGCACCGGCTATTTCCTGGACTGTGAGTGGGACCGGGAGGCCCTGGCCAGGTACGGCCTCAGCCTGGATGAGGCCCAGGACCTCGTTCAGAACGCCATCGGGGGGGAGACGGTGACCACCGCGGTTCAGGGGCGGGAGCGCTACGGCGTCAACGTCCGCCTGCAGCGGGATTTCCGCACCGAGCTGAGCGACCTGGAGCGCCTGCCGGTGGCCGTGGGCGACGGCCGGCGGCAGATCCCCCTGGGGGAGCTGGCCCGCCTCCGGACGGTGAGCGGCCCGGCCATGATCCGCAATGAGAACGGCCTGCTCACCGGCTATGTCTATATTGACCTCGCCGGCCGGGATCCGGAAGGCTTCGTGGCGGAGGCGGCGCCGCTTCTGCGACAGCACCTCCGGCTCCCGCCGGGCTATGCCATCTCCTGGAGCGGTGAGTACGAGGCGGCCAGGCGGGCGAAGGAGCGCCTGTTCCTCGTTCTGCCCCTGACCCTGCTCCTCATCCTGTTGCTGCTCTATCTCAACACCCGCTCCATCACCAAGACCATGATCGTCCTGCTGGCGGTGCCCTTTTCCGCCATCGGCGCCGTCTGGCTCCTCTACCTCCTGGGCTACAACCTGAGCGTGGCGGTGTGGGTGGGCCTCATCGCCCTTCTGGGGGTGGACGCCGAAACCGGCATCTTCATGCTCCTCTATCTGGATCTGGCCTACGCCCAGGCCAAAAAGGAGGGGCGCCTCACCGGCCGCCTCCAGCTCCGGGAGGTCATCCTGGAGGGCGCCGCCCGGCGTCTCCGGCCCAAGTTCATGACCGCGGCCACCCTGCTGGTGGGGCTCATCCCCGTCATGTGGGCCGGCGGTACCGGCGCCGGGATGATGAAGCGCATCGCCGCGCCCATCATCGGCGGGGTGGTCACCTCCTTCCTGTTGGAACTTCTGGTCTATCCCCCCCTCTACGAACTCTGGAAGTGGCATGGGGAGCTCAAAAAGGCAGGGGGTGAATGAGCCCGGGGCCGCAATCGGCCCCCTTCTTCCTGATCCACAGGGACGTGGCGGGGGGAGACGGTAAGCGCGGCATTAAAAAACCGGAGGTATGACCATGAGCAGGAAAGCGATCGTGATGGGTGTCGTTCTCCTTTTCGGACTTGGCCTGGGGGCAGGCCCGGGGGCGGCCCAGACGGCCGCCAGGCCCCCGGACATCTCCAGGCATCCCGCCTGCCCGCACTGCGGCATGGACCGGGAGAAATTCGCCTACAGCCGCATGCTCATCACTTACACCGACGGCTCCGAATCCGGCACCTGCAGTCTGCACTGCGCCGCCCTGGAGCTGGCTGTGCGCCTGGACAAGACGCCCGCCTCTCTCCAGGTGGGGGATTACAATTCTAAAAAGCTCATCGACGCCGAGAAGGCCGCCTGGGTCATCGGCGGCGCCAAGCCCGGGGTGATGACCAGGGTGGCCAAATGGGGTTTTGAGAAGGAGGCGGACGCCCTGGCCTTCATCAAGGAGCACCAGGGGAAGCTGGCCACCTTCGACGACGCCATGCGGGCCACCTTTGAGGACATGTATGAGGACGTCAGGATGATCAGGGCCAGGCGGGCCAGGATGCACGAGGGCCCTCCGGAGAAGAAGCACTGACATGCCTCGGACAAGAGTCGGTGGGGGCCGGGACCTTCCGGGGCCTCCGGGACGGGACCGCCGGCGGGGCGGGTGGCGCCGGGGCGGCCCCCTGGTTCTCCTGGCTGCGCTCCTGCTCCTCCTCAGTTCACCGGGACCGGGCGAGGAACCGGCGGCAGGTCGGCCCGGGCCCGGCGACAAGTGCCCGGTGTGCGGCATGTTTGTGGCCAAATACCCGGAGTTCGTGGCCGGGGTGGTCTTCCAGGACGGCTCCCGGGCCTGGTTCGACGGGGTGAAGGACCTGATGAAGTTTTACTTCCGCCCCGCCGCCTATCAGCCCGGGCGCACCCCGAAGGATATCGCCGGGGTGGTGGTCACGGAGTACTACACCCTGAAGCAGATCGACGGGCGGGAGGCCTTCTATGTGGTGGGGAGCGAGGTCCTGGGGCCCATGGGCCGGGAGCTCATCCCCCTGGGCAGTGAAGAGGCGGCCCGGGAGTTTATGCGGGACCACCGGGGCCAGGCCATCCTGCGCTTCGGCGACCTCACCCCGGCCCTCCTCGCCACCTTGGACTGAGGCACCGGAGGGGAGCCGGTGATCAGGCCCCCTTCCGGCCATAAGAGGTCGGGCGGTTGGCCGCAACTCCCCGGGGGACGCCATGGTGAGAAAATCGACCCTCTTTTTCGCCTTCCTGACGACCGTCGTCCTGGCCTTGGGCCTGGCGCTGGGGGAGGCCCGCCTGCGGGTCCGGGGCGAGCTTCCCTATCTGCGCCAGGAGGTCATGGTGGTGAAGACGCTTCAGCTCACCGATCTCTGCCTGGCCACCGAGGCCCGGCACACCCGCCATCCCTCCCAGGCGGACTGGCATAGCGCCTTCCAGAGCCACCCGGCGGCGCTGGACCACTTCCCCTCCGGCTCCATCATCCCGCCTCCGGAGAACGTTCGCAGAGGTTATGGCCCGCAGGCTCCATAAGCAGCGCTATCTCCTGGATTTCGCCCTGTCCTCCCTGTGGCGGCGCAAAGGCAAAAATCTTGCCCTGCTGGGGGTGTATTCCCTGCTGGTATTTGTCCTGGCCTCCGTCCTTTTCTTCACCCAGGCCCTGAAGCGGGAAGCCGCCCTGGTGCTGGCGGCCTCCCCCGAGCTCATTGTGCAGAAGCTGGCGGCCGGCCGCCATGACCTGATCCCCGCCGCCTATGCCGAGCGTCTCCGGGAGATCCGAGGGGTGAGCCGGGTGAGCGGCCGCCTGTGGGGGTATTACTACGACGCCCGGGTGCGGGCCAACTACACGGTCATGGCCCCCGAGGAGGTGGCGGTTCCGGAGCAGGCGGTGCTGGTGGGGGCCGGGATCGCCCGGGGGCGCCACCTCTCCCGAGGGAGCACCCTCACCTTTCAGGGGTATGACGGCACCCCCCGGGCTTTTCAGGTGCGGGGGGTTTTGAGTCCGGAATCGGAGCTGCTCACCGCCGACCTGGTGCTCATGGCCGCCGCCGATGTCCGCCGCCTCTTCGGGCTGGCCGAGGGGCTCTACACCGACCTGACGGTGGCGGTCAACAACCCCCGGGAGGTCGCCACCGTGGCCGCCAAGATCCAGGAGCTCCTCCCGGACACCCGGCCCATCCTCCGGGACGAGATCCGACGCACCTATGAGGCGGCCTTTGACTGGCGGGCCGGCATCCTCCTGTCGGTGTTCAGCGGGGCGCTCCTGGCTTTCCTCATCTTCGCCTGGGACAAGGCCGCGGGCTTAAGCGCCGAGGAGCGCCGGGAGATCGGCATCCTCAAGGCCATGGGCTGGGAGACCGGCGAAGTCCTGCAGCTCAAGTTCTGGGAGGGCGCGGTGGTGTCGCTGACCGCCTTTTTCATGGGGACCTTGGCCGCTTACCTCCATGTGTTTGTGGCCGCCGCGCCTCTTTTGGCCCCGGTCCTCCAGGGCTGGTCCGTCCTCTATCCCCGGTTTCGGCTGACCCCCTTCATCGGTCTCTTTGAGGTGGCCATCCTGTTCTTTTTCACGGTGGTCCCCTATACCGCGGCCACCATCGTGCCCACCTGGCGGGCGGCCGGTTTGGAGCCGGACCAGGTGATGCGGAGCTGACGCGCCATGATCGAGCTTTCCCAGGTGCGCAAAGTCTTCCATGCCGGCCGGCCCAATGAGCACGTGGCGGTGGCGGGGGTGAGCCTCACCCTGGAGGCGGGCAGGCTCACCGTCTTCCGGGGGCCCAGCGGCTCGGGCAAGACCACTCTCTTGAGCCTCATCGGCTGCATGACCCGGCCCACCTCCGGCCGCATCTTCCTTCAGGGCCGGGAGATCACCAGTCTGCCCCTGCCCTTCCTCACGGATCTCCGCCGCCGCACCTTCGGCTTCATCTTCCAGCAGTTCCATCTCCTGGCCAAGGTGAGCGTGCTGGAGAACGTCATGCTCCCGGCCTACCCCCTGGGGGAGAGCTACTCCGCCCTGAAGAGCCGGGCCCTGTCGTGGCTGGAGCGCCTGGGCCTGGCCGCCAAGGCCGCGGCCAAGGTGGAGTGGCTCTCGGGCGGCGAGGCCCAGCGGGTGGCCATCGCCCGGGCCCTCATCAACGGGCCGCAGGTGCTCATCGCCGATGAACCCACCGCCCACCTGGACAGCCACCTCTCCCAGGAGTTCATGGCCCTGATGGCGGACTTCAAGACCGCGGGCACCACCATCCTCATCGCCAGCCACGACCCTTTGGTGCATGAGGCCGTGGCGGTGGACCGGGTGGTGGACCTTAGGGACGGCCGGCTGGTCTCCCCGGAGTCCCGGATATGCTGATGTCCCCCGCCATCCTGGCCCTCCTGGGGGGCGGGGGGCTCACCGCCGGGCTCCTTTGCACTGCGGCCGCCGCCGGCGTGCCCCTCCTCAGGCATTTTGACCTCGCCGACGGCAGCGAGCGCCAGCTCAGGCTCGAGCGCCGCACCTCCCTCATCTCCACCCTGGTGGCCCATGGCGCCGCCTTTGAACTGGTGGGCCTCTTTCTCTTTCTCTCCACCGCCGACCGCCTCCACCCCTTCTTTGTGGGGGCCATGTGCGCCGCCGGCACCCTGAACGCCCATCCCTGGGGGTATCCCGCCTTGCTGGCGCGGCTGGCCGTCTCCATCCTGGCCGGGGTCTGGCTGATCGTCCATTACACCGACTGCCAGGGGTATGACTATCCCCTCCTGAAACTGAAGTACGCCCTCCTGCTGCCGATGGCCGGCCTGTCGCTGGCTGCGGCCTTCGCCCAGGCCCGCTACCACCTCGGGCTTGCCCCGGAGGTCATCACCTCCTGCTGCGGTGCCCTCTTCTCCGCCGGCGCGCCCACGGTGGCCGCCTCCCTTGCCGCCCTGCCCCGGAGGCCCCTGGGGCTGGCCTGGGGGGCGGCGCTGCTGGTGCTTCTGGGGAGCGGCCTGTCCCTGATCCGCCGGGGGCGGGGCGGATATCTCTTTGCCGCCGCGGCCCTGGGGGCCTTCCCGGTGTCCCTGGCCGCCTTCATTTCCTTCCTCTCCCTCTATTTTTATGAGCTCCCCACCCACCACTGCCCCTTCTGTGTCCTCCAGGGGGAATACGGCTATGTGGGCTATCCTTTGTTCCTGGCCCTTCTGACGGGGGTGGTGGCGGGGGTGGGGGTGGGGGTGCTCATGCCCTTCCGGCACCGGGAGAGCCTGGCGGCAACACTCCCCCGCCTGCAGGCCCGGCTGGCTGCCCTGAGCCTGAGCGGCTACGGCCTCTTTGCCGGCCTCTGCCTTCACCGGGTGTGGGTCTCGGCCCTCAGGTTGTAAGCTGCGGGAGGGGCCGGGGGATAGCCGGCGACCACCTGGGCGGGCTCCGTGGGGGAAGGATCCGGGGGGCGGCCGGCTGCTCCGCCATCTCCCATCAGGGGGGGCTTGCGGGGAGGACAGGGGCAGGGGCCTGCGGTCCTCCGGCCCTCCCCTCCAGGCCTAGAAAATCACCGGCAGGCCGCGGCTGTGGAGGTATTCCTTCA
>CALEAV010000001.1:87500-104895 GCA_937943575.1 uncultured bacterium
TCTGCCAAGCCGCAAGGCGACGTATAGGGTCTGACGCCTGCCCGGTGCCGGAACGTTAAGGGGAGGGGTCATCTGGGGCTTCGGCCCCGGAGAAGCCCTGAACCGAAGCGCCGGTAAACGGCGGCCGTAACTATAACGGTCCTAAGGTAGCGAAATTCCTTGTCGGGTAAGTTCCGACCTGCACGAATGGCGTAACGACTGGCCCGCTGTCTCGACCAGGGACTCGGTGAAATTGTAGCCACGGTGAAGATGCCGTGTACCCGCAACTAGACGGAAAGACCCCGTGCACCTTTACTACAGCTTGGCATTGGATTTTGGGATAACTTGTGTAGGATAGGTGGGAGCCGGCGAACCCCTGACGCCAGTTGGGGGGGAGGCACCCTTGAAATACCACCCTGGTTATTCTAGAGTCCTAACCCAGCCCCGTCATCCGGGGCGGGGACATTGCCTGGCGGGTAGTTTGACTGGGGCGGTCGCCTCCTAAAAGGTAACGGAGGCGCGCGAAGGTTCCCTCAGGCTGATTGGAAACCAGCCGTCGAGTGTAAAGGCATAAGGGAGCTTGACTGCGAGACCCACAAGTCGAGCAGGTGCGAAAGCAGGCCTTAGTGATCCGGCGGTCCCGTATGGAAGGGCCGTCGCTCATCGGATAAAAGGTACGCCGGGGATAACAGGCTGATCTCCCCCAAGAGTTCACATCGACGGGGAGGTTTGGCACCTCGATGTCGGCTCATCGCATCCTGGGGCTGAAGAAGGTCCCAAGGGTTTGGCTGTTCGCCAATTAAAGCGGTACGTGAGCTGGGTTTAAAACGTCGTGAGACAGTTTGGTCCCTATCTGTTGCGGGCGTAGGAGATTTGCGGGGAGCTGTCCCTAGTACGAGAGGACCGGGATGGACGAACCTCTAGTGTTCCGGTTGTGCCGCCAGGCGCAGCGCCGGGTAGCTATGTTCGGCCGGGATAACCGCTGAAAGCATCTAAGCGGGAAGCCCCCCCCAAGATCAGATCTCCCGGGCGTCATGCCCCCAAAGGCCCCTCGTAGACGACGAGGTTGATAGGCCCGAGGTGTAAGCGCAGCAATGCGTTCAGCCGACGGGTACTAATCGGCCGGGCGGCTTGACCACTTGCCCTTGCCTTCGGAAACTTCCAAGCGACTTCTCTCTGATTCACTTGTCCGCGGCTCCCAAGCGACAGCCGCACGCATCGCACAGGCCCGACACCAGATTTCCGGTGGCCATAGCGCCGGGGAAACACCCGATCCCATCCCGAACTCGGAAGTTAAGCCCGGCCACGCCGATGATACTGCGCACGTCCTGCGTGGGAAAGTAGGTCGCCGCCGGAATTGATTTTCCACAAAGCCCGAGCCGATCCAGCTCGGGCTTTTTATTTTTTGTTCTTTGGAGCCAAAATACAGAGCAGATGGCGGTCACTGGCAGGGTTCTGATCTTCTCCTGCCGGGTGGTTTATGGAGTCGCCACTGCGGGGCCTGGACCGAGGCTGGGCGTGCAGATTGAGGGGCGAAGCCATGAAGGATAAGGAGCTTGAGAAAGAAATCCACACGTTGGCCAAGCGAGTACGGGAGACACGTCAACAGCAGGCCTGGCCCTTGCCCATCCGCTCGCGTCCTGAAGCTGAGAGATTGCGCAATCAGGCCAGGGCGGTCCTTCTCAGCCATGGTTTTGATGATGTCTCTGTCTGGATATGTGAACACCCACGGAGCAGAGCCAGAATCATGACCTCCGGGGAAGCCACGTATGGCTTCGGATTGAGGTTTTCGCCAGTGAAATCCCGGGGCAGAAGCTTGCATCCGCCAACCAAGGTCAATAGAGTCGAATCCGGACCGGTGCCGGTCACCCAGGACCTTGAAAGGGAAATTATCCGCTTGGCCAAGCAAGTGCAAGAGACACAAGAACAACAAGCATGGAGATTTCCCTTGCCGTCGCGCCACGAGGCCGAGGTTTTAAGAGACACAGCCAAGTTAATAATTAAGAAATATAATCTTCAATCTCAGCAGCCGATTTCCAATGTGATGGTGTGGGTGGTGGAACACCCGCGCAGCGGTGCCAGGATTCTGACCCCGGAGGAGGCGAAATACGGCTTCGGCTTGAGGTTTTCCCCCAAAAAAATAGAAGGGGAAAGGGGATACCCTTCAACACCTGAAGACACCGGCCTTTTTCGCAAAGAAATTACAGAGGCCAAGATAATGGCTGATCTTTCCCCCAACATCCCGATCACTTCTTTTGAAGTGCTTTTTCATCTATGGGCGGAGCAGGCCTGCAAAGCAGCCCCCTTCCAAGCAGAGAAACCCAGATATGAGCGCATCCCTCCGGAGGTCAGGCAGAAGGTTTTTTACCTATGGCAAAAAGGGTTCTGCTATTCCGGATACTCGCCGGCCTCTTTTCTGTTGCAAGATGCAAAAAGGGGTGGCCCATATCATTGGTTTACTTATTCACCAATGTATCAAAAGATCTATACGAATCATGAGTATTTTGTACAAGTTGCCGCATATTATGATTTGATATTTGAGTATAATTGGCCATTGGAATACATATGGTTTGAATTTAGTGAATATATTAATCAAGTTTCTCTTCCTATTGATATTGCAATCATTGACCAGAACAAAGAAAAAATATATATTGAAGTAAAAGAAAGAGAAGATCAAACCAAATATCTTATAATAAATGTAAGAGAATACGGCATGAAAGGAGTGGACCTAGGATCTCCGGATCGCGGCAATGACCCGCTACGAAAGGCAAAATACATTGCTGCGGGCCGTCCTTCCATTTTTGCATTTTATTCCCCCCACGGATTTACCACATTTGGTATCACGTATATTGACTCACATAAATTTTTGATGAAGCCCATTTCTTTCCCTAAAAAATAAAATGGCGGAATGAGGTGGACGTGCGGGAGGCCGAGGATTTTTGACCAGCGAGGTTCTGTTTGAAGATGGGGCTCTGATGGCCGTTATTGAGATCCCCCAACCTGATTGCTTGCTGAAACAAGGGGAATAGCGCCGGGGCCACCCCCGGTCGCATCGGTGAACTCGTTGAGCAAGCCTGGCCGCGCAGAGGCTAAGGCGCACATCCTGCGTGGTAACGTAGGTCGCCGCCGGAATTTAATCCCCCCACCAGCCCAAAGTGACACCTCCGGGTTTTTTATGGAGGGGCTGAAAACCCATCGCCCCCATCACCATAGTCTGCCATTAATCGCACACGACGCTGGGGAAGGGGAAGGAGGGGGCATGGGGGCCCCCGTCGCCTCCCCATCTTATTTCTTCTGGCGGAGTTCCCGGGCGGCGGCGATGAGCCGGTAGACCGAGGCCCCGGCCAGGGCGGCGATGTCCTCGGTGGAGAGATGGTGGCTGATGGTGTCGTCGAAAAGGAGGTTGGCGTCCGGCGGAAACTCGTCATCCCCCCGCCAGAACACGTGGGTGATGGGCACCAGGGGAAAGGCGAAGAAGCGCACCGCCACATCCCCCAGGGGCTGGGCCTCCCCGCCGGCGGCCAGGGCCACCTTGAGATAGAGGTCCAGATCCTGGCCGAAGGTCTCCAGCAGCGGCTTTTTGGCCCGGGAGACAAAGGCGGACCAATAGAAGCTGCCGCCGTCGGGCACGGCCCGGAAGTCAATGGTGTGGCCGCTTAAGCCCTCGCCGTCGGTGCGCTCCAGATAGTGCAGGATGAGGATCTGCTCGGTGAGGGGCAGCTCCCGGGTCTGGCCCGGGGCGCTCACCGTCACCTCCGGCCAGACGATGCGCCGGGGCTGGCCGAAATAGGGCAGTACCAGGACCTCCCGGTCGCCTGCCAGCACATATTCCGCCCGGCTTTTGGCCGCCACAAATTTGGGGTTGCGCGATTTCAGGGCCGCCACCGACAAGGCGATGGCCGCTTTGTAATCATCGATGCGTGGCATAGCCGCTCCTTTTCACTTTAAGCCTCATTACGGAAAGGAGAGGGTGGGCTCTCACCCCTCTCCCATACGCCCTTCCCGCTTCCAAATGCGGTTGAAGGGAGAATGCAGGGGAGGGCACGAGGCATTGGATCCCATGTCCCTCCCTCAAGATTCTCCTGCGCCCCCCTCTCAATACCCCATCAGGCCGCAGCAGCGGGAGCACACCGGCATGAGGCCCTCCCGGGCCAGACTCCGGCGGAAGCGCCGGTAGGCGGGGGAATTCCACAGCTCCGTCAGGGTGTGGTCCTTGAGGTTGCCCACCACATAGTCGTGATAGTCCCGGCAGGGGGAGACATCGCCGTTGCTGTCCACCTCCGTCACCTGGAAGATGGAGACGCACTGGTCATAGCCGAAGCGGGCGCCATGATCCGTGAAATACCGGCGCAGATCCTCCGGCCGGGTGAGGGGGGGAATGAGGACCACCGGCGGCCGGTGCCAGGGCCGGGAGCGGTCCAGCAAGGTGGTGAGCTCCCGGGAGAGGGCCTCATAGTCCTCGGGGCGCCAGCTTCCCAGCCAGCCCCAGTGCAGTTTGGGGGGGAAACCGAAGCGGGCAGTGAAATCCCGGTCATGGGCCCTCGCCGCCTCTTCGTCAATCCACCAGGAGAGGTAAAAGACCAGGAGGTCCACCTGGGGGGCGAAGGTTTCATAGATGTCCACCAGGAGGTCGGCATTGTCCCGGGAGATGACGGTGAGGGAGGCCAGAAGGGGCAGATCCCGGCCCTGCTCCCGGCGGGCCTGCTGCAGGGCCGCCAGGGCCGCCTGGAGGTCGGCGAAATTGTTCCCCCCGCCGGCCCCGGGCCGCAGCCGGTTGTGGACCTCGGCGGTGGGGCCGTCGATGGAGACCTGCACCAGAAAGAGGGGGGCGGCCACCAGGCGCGGGGCCAGCTGCGCCACCCGGGTGCCGTTGGTGGCGATGGACACCGGCAGTCGGAGCCGGGCCGCCTCCTCCATCAGCTCCATGAGGCCGTCGTAAAGCATGGGCTCACCGCCCCAGAAATACACCATGGGCCGCTGGCCGTGGCGCACCAGGTCGGCGAGGATCTCCCGGTAGCGCTCCGGGCTGACTTCTTGCCCCTTAAGGTCCGCCAGGTTCTTTCCCCGGAGATACCCACTTTCGCCCCATTGGCCGCAGGTATGGCAGCGCAGGTTACACAGATCGGTGATGCGGATGCTGACCTGGCGGAGGCGCCCCCCCTCACCCTCCCGGGCCCGGGGGTGGAAGAGGGGGAAGAGCCACTTCTCCGTCTCCAGGGCCGCCAGCCGCCGGGCGATCCAGGGGTGGCGGGCCACCCGCCGGAAATGCTTGAAAATCGTCCCCACAGAGACATGGCTGCGGGCGGGCATGGGTCTTCCTTTCCGGACCGGGGCCTCATGGAAAAACCCGTGAGCTTTCGCCGGGTGTGATTTATTATACCCTTATGGCCGCCGGGGGGAAGAGGCGGCCCCCCCTGAGTGCAAGGGAGAGGGCATCCGTTGCTGGCGCTGCGTTATCATTATTCCGTCCCCCGCTACCTGCTGGGCCGACTGGGGTCCTGGCTGAGACCGCGGCACTTTTTCCGGCGGCTGGCCCCCTTAAGGCTGGAGGAGGTGCCCTTCCGGCCCCCCTCCCCCCGCTGGGTCATCCTCAAAAGCCGGCTCTGCGGCATCTGCGGCTCGGATCTCAATCTGCTGAAAGGGGCGGAGTCCTATCTCCTGGAGCCCTATGCCTCCTTCCCCTGCATCCTGGGGCATGAGGTGGTGGCGGAGGTGGCGGAGGCTCCCCCAGGAAGCGGTTTTCGGCCCGGGGAGCGGGTGGCCGTCAACCCCCTGTTGCCCTGCCGGGCCCGGGGACTGCCGCCCTGTGAGGCCTGCCGGGAGGGACAGGAGAACCTCTGCGAGAACTTCACCCAAGGAGACCTGGCGCCGGGGCCGCTTCTGGGCTTTCACCGGCAGGCGGGCGGGGGCATGGCGGAGTACCTGGCGGCGCCACCGGAATCCCTGGTGCGCCTGCCGGAGGAGCTCTCCGATGAGGCCGCAGTGCTGGGGGACTCCCTGGCCAGCGCCCTGCAGCCGGTGCTGGACCACTTCCCGGCGGACTCCGACACTGTGGTCATCTATGGCGCCGGGATCATCGGCCAGCAGGTGCTCAGGGCGCTTCGGACCCTGGGGAGTTCGGCCCGGCTGGTGATGGTGGCCCGCCACCCCTTCCAGGCGGAGCTGGCCCGGGCCGGGGGCGCCGACATCGTCCTCCTCTCCCCCTCCCGGAGAGAGCTGGGGGAGGCCCTGGGGGCGAGATATCTCCCCACCACCCTGGGGGGCGGCAACCTGGAGGGCGGCGCCCACCGGTTCTTTGACTGCGTGGGCAGCAGGGCGTCCCTGCAGGAGGGCGTGGTGGCCCTGAGGGCCCGGGGCACCTACGTCCTGGTGGGCACCGCCGGCCGGGTGGGCCCGGTGGACCTCTCCAGCCTGTGGTTCCGGGAGCTGCGCCTGTGCGGCTCCGCCATGTATGGCCAGGGTATTCTCCGGGCACAGCCCCGGCGCACCTATGAGCTGGCCGTGGAGCTCCTCGCCCGGCCCTCTTATCCCCGGAGCGGCCTGTTGACCCACACCTTTCCGTTGCGGGATTATGTCCCGGCCTTTGAGGCCGCCTTCGACAAACGCCGCCACCACAGCGTCAAGGTGGCGCTGGACCCTCGGCGCTGATCAGGTCAAGGCCGTTGGGACAGTGAGTCTTGCCGGGAAAGGCGGGGTCAGCGGACCCCTCCTTGCAAATCCCCTTCGCCCCTTCCCTTAAGCTTGATGAAATTCAGGCCAACGTCTCCCCCCTTGCCTTTGCCGCCACGGGCCTATATCATGATCCCACCCCCTGGTGCCATGGCGGGACGGAGAGGCTCAGGCACGGCGTGCAGAGGCCTGAAAAGGATAAAATCTGCCAGATCCCCGGGGCCGTTTCTCCCTGTCCCGCGGTTATCTGTAAATTCTCAAGCTAATTATTGCCCCGGGTCGATAATTTTGTTACCTTGCACATACGCTGACATGCAGATCCAGCTGTGACGATCCGGTTATGAGTCATCCCGTTCTCACCGACCGCTGCCGTCCTTTTGCACAATACCTCAACCTGGTCAAAGCCTTGGGGCTCTATCCCTATTTCCGGCCACTCAGCCGCTCCTTCGGCCCGGAGGTGGAAATCAATGGCCGGCGTCTGGTGATGATCGGTTCCAACGATTACCTGGGGTTCAGCCATGACCCCCGGGTGCAGGAGGCGGCGGCGGCGGCCCTGCGCCGCTGGGGCACCGGCCCTGGCGGCTCCCGCTTCCTGTGCGGCAACCTCACCCTGCACGAAGAGCTGGAGGCCCGTCTGGCCGCCTTTGTGGGGAAGAAGCACGCCCTGGTGCATGCCACCGGCTTCAGCACCAATCTGGGGGCCATCGCTTCCCTCCTCACCCCCAAGGACCTGATTTTCTGCGATCGGGAGAACCACGCCAGCATTTTTGAGGGTTGCCATGCCTCCCGGGGCCGACTGATCCCCTTTCTCCACAATGATGTGGAGGATGCGGCCCGCAAGCTCGCCGGCGCCCAGGCCAGGAGAGCACCGGGCAGCCTGATGATGCTCCTGACCGAGGGTGTGTTCAGCATGTCCGGAGATCTGGCGCCGCTGCCGGAGCTGGTGCGCCTCAAGAAGGACTACCCGGATTTGCTCCTCTACCTGGATGACGCCCACGGCCTGGGGGTCCTGGGTCCCGGGGGGCGGGGCACGGCCATGCACTTCGGGGTCACCGACCGGGTGGATTTCATCATGGGGACCTTCAGCAAGGCCCTGGCCTCGGTGGGGGGCTTCATCGCCGGGGATGACGATGAGACTTTCATGTATTTGAAACATCACTCCAAGACCCTGATCTTTTCCGCCGGCCTGCCGGCCTCCTGCGCCGCCGCCGTGCTGGCCTGCCTGGATCTCATCGAGGAGGAGCCGGAGCGCATCGCGCGGCTCTGGGCCCTCACCCGGCGGGCCCATGCCGGCTACCAGGAGATCGGCCTCGTGACCGGGGCGGGCCGCACCCCGGTGATTCCCATCGTCATCGGTGAAGAGGAAAAGGCGGCGCGGGTGGCCGCCGACCTCTTCGACCATGGTGTCTTTGCCCTGCCGGCGGTCTTCCCGGCGGTGCCCCGGGGCCGGGCGGTGATCCGCACCGCCTTCATGAGCACGCACGAGGAGCGGCAGGTGGATTTCGTGCTGGAGGTGCTGGCCGGCATCGCCGACCGCCACCGCATTCGGGCCGCTGACCTGGCCGAACAGGGAAACGGGCCGGTAATGGCCCGGCAGCAGGCCCCCCTCTGAGGCCTCACCCCCTCCCCCTGGTTGCCGAAGGCGCTGCGGCGACACCGGACGGAATCCCCTTGCCGCCGCCATGGGAGGAAAGGAGACGATCCGCCACCGATGCGTCTGGATGACCTTTTGCGCATCAGCGTGCGCCAGGTGTATCGCCACCGCCGCCGCTACTGGGGGGTGATCCTGGCCATCGCCCTGGGGGTGGCCGGGTTCACCACCATCATCACCATCGGCCGGGACGTGAAGAAGAATTTCAACCAGGATATTGAGCTCATCGGCAGCGCCAACCTCATCCGCCTCTATTGGGATCATCGCCCCGGCCAGAGCCCGGCGTGGTTCCGGCCGGAGACGGTGAGCGCCCTGCGCCGGACCCCCCAGGTGGCGGCGGTGAGCGAATACACCCTGCGCCCGGCCGTGGTGGCCGCCGGAGGGATGCGCCTGGAGATCACGGTCTGGGCCGTGGACCACCATTTCTGGCATCTCCGGCAGTATCAGCCCGCCATGGGCCGGCTGCTGGGAGCGGACAGTATCAGCGACCGCCGCAAGGAGGTCGTTTTGGGCGCTGCCCTGGCGGCCAAGCTCTTCGGCGACCGCAACCCCACCGGCCAGACGGTGGACCTGGACGCCGACCTCTACCAGGTGGTGGGGGTGGTCCGCCTGGACGACTACAGCGTTTCCAACTCCCTGTTCATCCCCCTGAGCACCGCCCGGGACCGGCTCAAGGGGGAGGTGCGGCCGGACCGTCTCCTGGTGCGCTGCGCCACCTGGGACGACGTGGAAGGGGTGGCGGCGGCCATCCCCCGGGTGGTGGCGGCCAGCCAGTCCGCCAGCGGCCTCAATGTCTGGGTGGTCTGGGAAGCCCTGCGCCGGGTGCAGCGGGTGGCCTGGTGGATTGAATTTTTCTTCTACCTGGCCAGCAGTGTGACCCTGCTTCTGGGAGGGGTGGGGATCTGGAATGTGATGTCCGCGGCGGTCCAGTCCCGCACCCGGGAGATCGGCCTGAAAAAAGCCATGGGCGCCGAGGATCGGGATATTCTGGCCCAGTTTCTCACCGAAGCCCTGGTGCTAAGTGTGGGGGCAGCGCTTTTGGGGCTGGCCGCCGGGCGCCTGGTGGTGGCCCTGGCCAGCTCCTGGCTGGGGCAGCGCCCCCAGGAGGAAGTCTTCATCGGCTGCCTGGGCCTCAGCCTGGCGGTGGCCTTCGCCATGGGGCTGGGGGCGGGGCTCTATCCCTCCCTCAAGGCCAGCCGCATGGAAGTGGTGGCGGCGACCCGCTATGAATAGCCCCCGCCGGAACCCCGACGGCTCCCTCATTCAGGCCCGGCAGCTCACCATGACGTATGCCAACGGCGCCGGGGAGATCGAGGTGCTCAAGGGGGTGAGCCTCAGCCTTTATCCCGGGGAGATGCTGGCCATCATGGGGCCTTCGGGGTCCGGCAAATCCACCCTGCTCTACATCCTCGGCCTGCTGCTGCGGCCCACCGGGGGGTCCTACTGGCTGGCGGGCCAGGACGTCCTGGCCCTGGACCGGGCCGGCCAGGCCCTCTGCCGCCGGGAGCGCCTGGGGTTTGTCTTTCAGACCTGCGATCTTTTGGAAAATTCCACGGTCTACGAAAATCTCGAATTTCCCCTTATCTATGCCGGGGTGGCCCCCCGGGAGCGCCGGGAGCGGATCCTGGCCGCCCTGGAGCAGGTCAACCTGGGGCATCGCCTCCGGCATGCCGCCAACCGGCTTTCGGGAGGGGAGCGCCAGCGGGTGGCGGTGGCCCGGGCCCTGGTGAACCGGCCCCTGGTTATTCTGGCGGACGAGCCCACCGGGCAGCTGGACCACCGGCAGGGGCACCTGGTGATGGATCACTTTGAGGCGGTGGCCGCCGGGGGCACTGCGGTCATTGTGGTCACCCATGATCCCGACATTGCGGCCCGCTGCCACCGGGTCTGCCCCTTGAAAGACGGCCGGCTGGTGGCAGCCTCGCCTCAGGCGCAAGGATGGGCGGCGGATGGCTGAGACTTGTGCTCGGGGCCTCTGGTGCCGGACAATCCGGCATTATCTGCGGGGCTTGATGGTGCTGCTGGCCCTCCTTTCCCTGGTCACCCCCGCGGCCGCCGCCCCCGGCGCCGCCGGCAACACCCCTTCCAAAACTGACTTTTCCACCCTGGTCGGTTTGGCCCTGCGGCATTCCCCCGCGTTCGCCCGCAGCGCCCTGGAAATCGAGGTCCGGCGCCTGGATGAAAAGGACAGCAAGTCCGATTTCCTGCCCACCATCACCCTGAGAACCAAATTTTACCCCCACCAGCCGGAGCGGGCCGGCTCGGTCAATCAGCGGGATTATTCGGTGGACGTGGCCATTGAGTCTTACAACCCCCTGGTGGCCCACTACAGCCTCAAGATCCGCCGGCTTCTCACCCGCATGGCCGTGCTCTCCCATCTCCAGGTCATCTCCGAGGGCCTGCGGCAGATGGGGCATGCCTTCCTGGAGCTGGAGGCCCTGTCCCGGCTGGCGGGGGTGCAGGACCGCCTGCTGGAAGTGAGCCGCCGCCAGGAGACGTATGTCCGGCGCCTGGTGGAGCTGGGGGAGGCCACCCCCCTGGAGGTGCAGGTCGCAGCCCAGGAGAGCGAGGTGCTCCGGGGCGAGAAGGCCCGGCTGCAGGCCGCCCAAGCCCGCCTGAAGGAGCGGCTGCGGGATGTCGCCGGCCTGAAGGGGGAGGAGCCCCTGGACCTCGATCTGCCCCGGGGGCGGCAGCAGGTGCTGGGCCTGGGAGAGCCCCGGGACTGGACCCAGCAGGAACCCCACTCCTACGAGGCCCGCATGGAAGCCATCAAAAGGGAGCTGCAGTCCTGGAACATCACCCTGGCGAAGCTGCGGCTCCTGCCGGCACTGACCGCGGCGGTGCAGACTCCGGACCCCGTGGCCGTGACCGGGGTCAGGGGCTATTTCTTCTCCGTGGGCCTCACCTGGCCGGTCTTTGACGGCTTCAAGCGCCTGAGGGACGTCACCCGCCAAAAGACCCTCCTGACCCAGGTGGAGGCGGAGGGGGCGGCCAAGGAGAGCGATGTCCGCTTCCGCTGGCGGGAGGCGGTGGACAAGCTCCAGGCGGCGGCGGCGGCCCGGGACCTGGCCCGCTCCCAGGTGGAGCTGGCCCGCCTGAAGGAGCGCCAGGCGGAGCTCCGGTTTCAGGGCGGCGAGCCCCTCCCCCAGGCCCTGGCCGCCCAACGCAGCCGGCTGGAGAGGGAAGCCCAGCTCATCGCCCGGGAGGTGGAGCATGACCTGGCCATGCTGGAGGTGCGGGCCCTCTCCGGCGAGCTGGTGAGAGCTTATGTCTCCGAGAGAGACTGGCTTCCTTAATCACCTCCACAATCACAGGTGCCCCCATGATGGCCCGCCACGCTGATCAGCCTGCTCCCACCTGGAGGAGACGCCTGCATTCCCTTGCCCATCGGGCCGCCTGGCTGCTGCTGGTCGTCTGCCTTCCCGCGGCCGCCGCTCTGGCCGCCGGGGAGGCTGACACCCCGGCCCGGGAGCCGGGGGAGCTGCAGATCATCGGGAAGCTCTCCTGTTCCCTGAAGCGAGTGGTATTGTTGCCGTATGCGGCGGAAATCACGGCGCTTGCCGTCACCCCCGGGCAGGCCGTGCAGGCCGGGCAGGAGTTGGGCCGCTTTCGCCTCACCCCGGAGGCGGTCCAGGCCCTGCGCCGCCGCCTGGCGCCCCCCCGGGTGCCGGAGCTGGAGGCCCAGTTGGCGCAGCTGGACAAGGACCTGACCGCAGCTGAGGCCCGCTGGCATACCATCCGGACCCTGGCCCAGGAAAAGCTGGCCTCCCCCAGGGAGCTGGCCGAGACGGAGCGGGCGGTCCAGTCCCTCAGGCGCAGCCGCAGCGCCCTGGCCCACAGCCTGGGGGAAGAGCGCCGTCTGGTCCAGGAGGAACGCCGGCTCGTCGCCCAGCAGCTGGGGGTGGCCCTCCCGGCTGCCGGGATCCCCAGGGAGGGCCGCCTCCTCGCCCCCATCTCCGGCCATGTCCTGTGGCTGCACTCGGAGCTGCGGGTGGGGGCGGAACTGAAGGGCGGGGAGCCGGTCCTGCATCTCGGGGTCCTGGACCCCATGCTTCTCAGGGCCCGGGTGCACGAACGGGACCTGCCGGCCCTCAGCCCCGGGGTGGAGGCCCGGGTGGCGGTGGACACCTTCCCCCAGCGCACCTTCACCGCCCGGCTCTCCCGTCTCCCCTGGTCCGCCCCGGCCGCCATGGAGGAGCCGGCCTATTTTGAGGCGGAGTTCCTCCTCCCCAACCCCGACCTGGCGCTGAAGGAGGGCCTCAAGGCCACCCTGATCCTGAAGAAACCGTGATGGCCGGACATGGCCGTTTTTGCAGGAGCCCCCTTCACGCCCGGTCTCCGGTTCCCCACGCGCCCTGCGGGCTCGCCGGTCCCTGGCTCAAGGCCTTCTAGCCGGCCCTCTTGACATGCTCTGGGACCTTGCCCCCCCCGGTCTTTGCACCGACCCGCTCCCCCAACGTGGCGCAGAAGTTCCTGAAAAATCCCGTGGTCGCGGGTAGGGAAGGGGCCCTTTTCTCCCCCGCCCCTGGGAAACCCGCCGCGGCCAAGGCCTTGTTGCGGAGCATCAAAGCGGATGGGGCCCTCTTTCCCCCCCCCCAAGGAAAAACACATCTCTTCCACCGGGCCCGCCAACCCAGGGTTCCCGGCCACCTCTCCCCCCTGGCCTCCCGGGGCCTCACCTCCCGCCGCCCCTCGCCCTGCTTTTCACCACCAGGAACGGGGAAGGCGCACCCTCACCCGCATGCCGTAGACCAGCCGGTGTGGGTTGGCCTGCTCCGCGGCGATTTCCGCCACCAGGGCCCGTTGCCGGCGCAGATAATAATCCTGGTATTCCGGCGGCAGGGGTTCGGAGGCCGGGTAGACCTTTTTGACCATGCCCGGGGTGCGGCGGCCGTCGGCAAAGAGGATGGTGGTCGCCTGGCCGGGAAAGACGCGCTCCTGATGCTTTTCCGCCACAAAGGCCTTGACGTAGAGATCATGGGGGTCCACCAGGGTGAGCACCGGCTGGCCCGCCTGCACCACCTCCCCGGGCTGACGGTTGCGGCTGATGACCAGACCCTCCCGGGGCAGGCGCAATTCCGTCACCACCCGGACCTCGGGCTGCTGGAAGCGCCGGTAGAGGTCGGCCAGAAGCTGCCGCTCCTGCTTGAGGACCGCCAGACGCCGGTTCAGCCTGCCCACCTCGGCCTCGGCCTGACGACACTCCAGGTCCAGTTTTTTCACGTCGCTGTATTTCAGAATTTTCTGCTCCAAAAGCTCCTGAGAACGGCGCCGCTCCTGGGCCAGGGCGGCGGCCACGCCGCCTTTGAGGCGGGCCTCCGTGGCCGTCACCTCCGCCTCTCCGGCCAGGCGGCTCAGGGCCTCCTCGATGCGGAAGATCATCTCCGGCGGCCAGGTATCCGCGAGTCGGCGGGTGACATCCACCCGGGCCACCACCGTGCCGGCCGGGAGCAGGTCCCCCACCTCCACCAGGACCTGCTCCACTCGCCCGGGCTCGGCACACTGCACCAAAAACTCCCGGCCGTCCACCAGGGCCGGGAGGTCCAGATACAAGGCCCGGCGGCTCAGCCACCAGCCGGCGGCCAGGACCAGGCAGGCCAGGAAGGCGAGATAAAGGATTTTCCCCCAGGAGCGCCGGGGGGGCTCCGGCTCCCGTTTATACAGGGGCGGCATGGCGGGGGCTTTCATGAGCCACCTCCCTTCAGCCACTTCTTCACTTCTTCGTATTGAAACAGGGCAAAGCCGGCAGGCCGGGGCGTCAGCTGCTCCCGGACCCGGGCCAGAAAGGTTCTGACGGCCGACTCGCCGGGGAAGTCCCGCACCTGCACCCCCACCCAGTAGGGTTTCCCCAGGCGGCCCAGGAGGGCGGTTTCCGCCGCCAGGGAGGCCGCCAGACGCTGGGGGTCTTTCTGGTCATAGGCCATGAACACCACTCCATCGCTCTGCCGAAGGAGCTCCGGCCAGAGGGTCACCCCTTCCTCATCCAGCCAGACGGGCAAATCCAGCCACACCGGCAGCCCTGCCGCCTGGGATTTCACCAGCCTGAGGGTGTCCAGGAGGTAGGTGCTGTAGAGGGCCTTCCTTTGCTGCCACTGTGGGAGCTGGTGGATCTCCAGGTCCAGGTGGATGGCCGCGAAGCGGCTGTCCAGCCCTCCTCCGGCCTGGAAATCTTTCAGCCAGCGGAGATAAGCCAGCAGGTCCTCCCGGCGCTCCGGCAGGAGCCAGGTGGTCTCATCCAACAGGGCATGCACCGCAATCCCCTGTCGGTGCGCCTCCGCCAGAAATTGCCGCAGCTTTGGAACGAACCGGTCTCCGGGGGCGATGAGGGGTCGGTTGAGACAGAGATAGACGGCCCTCACCCCCTTGCTCCGGGCCAGGGCGGGGATCCCTGCCAGTTCCCCGGCAGCGATGAGACGGTCGGGGTAATAGAGCCAGACCGCCAGGGGCAGGGGAGGGGCGGCCCCCGGGGCCGGAGAAGCCGGGGTCTCCGCGGGGGGTGCCGCCGGCAGATCATCGGTGCCCAAGGCAAAGAGCAGGGCGGCATACGCCCGCTCCCGCTCCGCCTCCCGGGCCGCCTCCTCCCGGGCCGCGGCCTCCACCTGGACACGGGCCAACAGGAGTTCCAGGCCCGAGGCGGAGGCCAAGAGGGAAGGCCTGGCCGCCATGACCGCCCGGGTGCGCAGCTTCTCTTCCGCCAGCTGGCGCAGCTTCTGGGCCACCTTGAGGCGCGCCTCCGCGGTCAGGTAGCTTTCCCAGGCTGCGGCCACCTCCCGCTCCACCTGCAGCGCCAAGGCCTCGCCCCGGGCCTCCTGGGCCGCGGCCTCGCTGCTGGAGCTCTCCCGGCGATGCCGCACCAGCGGCACGGCCTCCAGGGGGGCGCTGAAGCGGGCCATGAGGAAGGCGCCGCTGCGGGTGCCGATCTCCTTATATTGGTCCACATAGTAGCGGGCTTCCAGGTTGAGGTCGAAGACCTGGGCTATGGCCCGCTCGCCGTTGATCCTGGCTTCCCGGATGCGCCAGGGAATGGCTGCCAACTCCGGCCGGGAGGCCCGGGCCAGGCGCACCAGCTCAGGGAAGCCGGGGAGCCGGGGTTTTTCCGGGGTATGGGGGGCCAGACGCAGGGTGGCGGCCTCGAGGCCCAGCAACGCCGCCAGACGCCGGCGCCGGCTCTCCTGCGCCTGGGCCGCCAGTCCCGCCTGCTCCCGGGCCTCCAGCCACTGCTGCTCCAGGGCCAGGACCTCGGCCGGGAGGACCTCCCCGTGTTTTTCCCCCTGCCGGGCCAGGCGGAGGGCCTCCTCCAGGAGCCCGGCGGCGCTTAGGTAATGCTTCTCCTGCCGCTCCGCCTCCCAGTATTCCAGATAGAGCTGCCGCACCTCGTGGCGCGCCTGCTGGACCGCCCGCCGGCCCTCCGCCTCGGCCACCTTGAGCTGGCAGGCGGCCCGTTCCACCTCCCCCGGCCCCGCCCCCAGGCGCTTCAGCACCGGCAGCACCACCCCGGCCTCCGCATGGTGCTGCACGCTGCTGAAACTCCGGTCCGTCTCATTGAAGACGGGATTGGTGTTGTAATTGTAGCCGGCCTGCAACTCTGGGCCGAACCGGTGGCGGGCCTCCTCCCGCCGGCTGGCCAGGGCCCGGCCGCGGGATTGCGCCTCCCGGACGAGGGGATGGCGGTTTTGCGCCAGGCCCTCCAGATCCCGCAGGGAGAGCACCCCGGCCGCCGGCGGCGGGGCGGCCCCGGCCGGTCCGGCCGTCACCCAGTAGCCCACCATGACGATCACGCATACGAGGATGCCCATAAGCCCGTCCTTACCAGTGAATCGTCCTCTTCCCCACCCAGGGGGGAATGTAGCGCACCCGATAGGTGTAGGTGAACAGCCACTCCCCCACGTGGGCCGCCAGACGCACCGGGCGCAGCAGGAAATTGCTGTATAGGGGGAATAACGGCACGTAGAGAAGGAGCGGGAGATCCAGACGCCTGCGCTCGGACAGCGCCCAGGCGGTGGCGAACTGGGTCAGGGAAAAGAGCACATAGACCATATACACCGCCGCCAGCACCACCAGGGTGGCCTCCCGGAAGAGGTAATAGAGGTAGAAGGGGTAGAGCACGAAAGCCAGATTCTGCACCAGCTGGAAGAGGATCATGTCTATGGCGCCCATGAGGCTCTTCAAGGAGAAGTTGGCGGCGCTGAGATCATAGAGGTTGCGGTATTTGCGCAGCACCAGGCTGATGAGGGAGTTGTCCCAGCGCAGCCGCTGGCGGATGAGGCCCCGCAGGGTGGCCGGCACCTCCGTGAGGCAGAGGGTCCGGGGGGCAAAGGCGATGCGCCAGCCTTTTTCCCGCAGCTTGATGGTGATGTCCAGATCCTCGCAGGTATGCACGTCAAAGCCGCCCACCTGCGCCAGCGCTGCCCGGCGCATGACCCCGAAGCCGCCGGAGACGATGAACAGCGTCCCCCACCAGGCCTGGGCGATGCGCCCCACGGAAATGGAGATGAGGTATTCCAGGTCCTGGAGGGCGGTGAGCACCGTGGCATGAGGGTTTTGGGCCCTCAGATTGCAGGACACCGCCCCCACCCGGGGATCGGCGAACTTTTTCAGGGCCTCGGCCACCGAGGTGCGGCTCAGGGAGCTGTCGGCGTCCAGGATCACCACGAACTCCCCCTTGGCAAAGTTAAGGGCCAGGTTCTGGGCCGAGGCCTTGCCGGTGCGCTGCTCATTGCGGAAGACCCGGACCCGGGAATCCTGCTCCTGCCAGCGGCGGGCCACCGCCAGGGTGTCGTCGGTGGAGCCGTCATCCACCACCAAGACCTCCAGGTGGGGGTAGCTCTGCTCCAGCACCGAGGCCAGGGTGCGTCCCAGGTTGGCGGCTTCGTTGTGAGCCGGGATGATGACCGAGACCGGGGTCCCTGCGGCCATAAACCTCTCCAGACAGGCCTCCTCCCCCGGGTCCTCACGGACCAGGAGGCTGCGGCACAGCACCGCCAGGTCCGCCATGAGGTAGCGGCCGCAGTCGAACACCAGAAACGGCCAGAAGATGGCCCAGAACTGCCACCGGTCCAGGTGCGCCAGAAATCGCAGGGCATCTTCCGCCAGGGA
>CALEAV010000002.1 GCA_937943575.1 uncultured bacterium
CTCAATCAGGGCCCGGCCGAAGGCGGAGCAGGAGACCTCCCGGGCGCCTTTGAGCTGCCGGGCCAGGTCGTAGGTGGCCACCCCGTCCTTCAGCGCCCTGGGGATGGCCTCGTGGATGAGGCGGGCGGCCTCGTGCCAGCCCAGAAACTCCAGCAGCATGGCCCCGGAGAGGATGACCGAGCTGGGGTTCACCTTGTCCTGGCCGGCATATTTGGGGGCGCTGCCGTGGGTGGCCTCGAAGATGGCGCACTCATCGCCGATGTTGGCGCCGGGGGCCATCCCCAGCCCCCCCACCTGGGCCGCCAGGGCATCGGAGAGGTAGTCGCCGTTCAGGTTGGGGGTGGCGATGATGTCGTACTCCTCCGGCCGCAGCAGCACCTGCTGGAAGAGGTTGTCCGCCAGCCGGTCCTTGATGACCACCCGGCCCGGGGGCACCTCCCAGTGGTAGCGGCTGGCCACCTCAGCCTCGGAGACGACCCTCTCCTCAAACTCCTCCAGGGCCACCTCATAGCCCCAGTTCTGGAAGGCGCCCTCAGTGTATTTCATAATGTTGCCTTTGTGCATGAGGGTGACACTGGCGCGGCCCCGCTCCAGGGCGTAGCGCAGGGCCATGCGCACCAGGCGCTTGCTACAGCGCTCGGTTATGGGCTTGAGGCCGATGGCGGCGCCGGGGTCCAGCCCGCAACCCAGCTCCTCGTTGAGGAAGCGGATGAGCCGCTGGGCCTCCGGGGAGTGAGCCGGCCACTCCAGCCCGGCGTAGACGTCCTCGGTGTTCTCCCGGAAGACCACCATGTCCACCTTCCAGGGCTCCTTTAAGGGGCTGGGGATGCCCTCATAGTAGCGCACCGGCCGGATGCAGGCGTAAAGGTCCAACACCTGGCGCAGGGTGACATTGAGGGAGCGGAAGCCGCCCCCCACCGGGGTGGTGAGGGGGCCTTTGATGGCCACCCGGTATTCCCTCAGGGCGGCCAGGCTCTCCTCCGGCAGATAGCTCCCCGTGACCTGAAAGGCCTTCTCCCCGGCCAGCACCTCCTGCCAGAGGATGGCCCGGGTATCACCATAGGCCTTGGCCACCGCCGCGTCCAACACCGGCCGGGCCGCCCGCCAGATGTCCGGGCCGGTGCCGTCCCCCTCGATGAACAGAATCACCGGGCGCTCCGGCACCGCCACTGCGGCACCGCCGGCCACTGTCACTTTCTCCCCATTTGTGCTTGCGTGCATGTTCTCATCTCCTGCCGGAAATCCAAAAACGCCCTATTGTATCAATTCCGCGGCCGGCGCCAAGACCTTTCGGCCCCGGAAAGGGGGGCCGCGCAGGGGAAAAACGCGCCGCGGCGCCGGCCGGGGCGTTTCAGACCTCCAGCAGGGCCACAAGCTCCCGATGGTCGGCCAGGTGGAAGTCCGCCGCCAGCTCCGGGGCGCGGTAGGCCCCGAAGAGGACCCCGGCCCGGGCGGCGGTCTCCTGATCCACGGGGCTGTCGCCGAGGTAGCAGGCGGCAGTCGGCGGCACCCGGAAATGGGCCAGGACCCGCTCGAGGCACTCGGGATGGGGCTTGGGGTGGCGCACCTCCAGGCTGGTGACCGTGAACTCGAAAAAGGGGGCGAGCCCCAGGCGCTCCAGCACCACCGGCAGGCTTTTCCCCCGGTTGGTGGCGATGGCCAGGTGGCAGCGCCCCTGGAGTTGCGCCAAAACCTCTTTCAGGTGGGGCTCCGGCCTCAGGAGGGGCAGGAAGGGGGTGTTGTCCACGGTCCTCTGATAGGCCTGGGCCGCCTCCCTTGCAGGGTGACCCCGGAAGAGATGGTCCAGGGCCGCCGCGGCGGTGAGGGGCTTCACCACCTCCCACTGCTCCGGGCTGAGGGGGGGCAGGCCAAAGCGGGCCAGGATGTGGTTGTAAAAGGCCTGATTGGCCCGGGTGGAGTCTATGAGCACCCCGTCGCAGTCATAGATGATGACCGTGAGATGCCGGAGCCGCTCCCTGAGCTGCGCCATCAGTCCTTTACCCCGCAGAAATCCAGGTGGCGGGCCAGAAACACCAACTCCCCCGCCTCCGCCTGGCGCCGGCGCTCGGCCAGCCACCCCTGCAGGTCGGCGGCGGGCAGACGGCCGGTGACGGACTCCTCCACCATGGCCAGAAGGCACTCCAGGAAGTAGGCCTCATCCGCCGGGTAGCCCTCAGGGCCGGGGAAGACCACCCACTCGGAGCCGCCTGCGGCCAGAATCCGGCCACCCTGGGCGGGGAGGAGTCCAAAGAGCCGGCGGCCGGTCCAGCTGCCGCCGGTGGGCCGGCCCGCCAGCCGGCGCTGGTCCATGCTCTGGTGATAGAGCATGGTTATCCGCTCCTCCAGCTCCGGGTCCAGGGGGGGCCAGAAGAGAGTCGTGCCGTCAAAATTGAGGGTGAAATAGAAGGCTCCTGCCGGCGCCAGGCAGGCCAACAGAAGCCGCACGGTCTCCTCCAGGGGCACCAGATCCAGGAAGGCGTGGGCCAGGACCAGGTCGCAGGCTCCGGCCAGGGCGGGGTTCTGCAAGAACTCCGGGGCGTCCCCCACCCGGAAGGCCAGCTCCAGGTGGCGGCCCGGGCCGCTGAGGACCAGGTCGCCCCGGTCGGTGTGGCTGACAGTGAAGCCCCGCCCCCCGGCCCACCGGGCGAGCTCCTCCCGGGCGCCGGCCACGCAGGCCGGATCCACATCCACTCCCAGATACCGCACCCGCCGAAAGAGCCCCCAGTCAGCGAGGCGGGCGGCCATGCTCCCCAGCCCGGAGCCCACCTCCAGGACCGTGAGGCTGCGGCTCTCCTGCCCCGGCAGGAGCAGCCGGGCCAGGGTCTCATAGACGGGGCGGTTCAGGCTGCGGTCGTCCACCGTCACCTTGGCCCGCAAATACCGGAGAAAATCAAAGGTGGTCATGTCTGCTCCGCCAGGGAGATAAGAAAGCGCCAGGCGCCCTCCAGGCTCTCCTCCCAGGTGGGGTGGGCCCGGAAGCGCTCCCGGGCCGCCAGGCTCATCTCCAGCAGCAGGCGGTCGTCGGTGAGGAGGGGCTCCAGGCAGGCCGCCAGCCCGGCGGCATCCCCAGGGGGCACCAGGAAGCCGTCCTTCCCGGGGGTGATGAGCTCCGCCGCGCCCCCGGACAGACTGCCGATGGCCGGCAGCCCGAAGGCCATGCCCTCCAGGTAGCAGATGCCGAAGCCCTCATGCAGGGAGGGGACCGCCAGAATGTGACTGCAGGCCAGATGCTCGGCCAGTTCCGGGGCCGGCAGGGGCCCGGTGAACTCCACCCGGGGGCTCAAACCGGCGGCGGCCAGGCGCCGCTGAATCCGGCGCACGTAGCGCGGCGCCAGACGGAGATTGCCTGCCACCGTGAGGTGCCACTCCTGGCCCCGCAGGCCTTCCAGGGCGCGGACCAGGACATGCAGGCCCTTTCGGGGGATGACATTGCCCACAAAGAGGAGGCGGCGGGGGCCCGGTGCCTGCACCCGGGCGGCAATCTCCGCCGCCGTGGGCAGGCGGGGAAAGTCCTGGATGCCCGGGGGCGCAATCACCCCGGGGAGCTGGCGGCCCAGGAGGCGGTGCACGCTGGCCAAAGTGGCCCGGCTGTTGGTGAGGCAGGCGTCCAGGGTGTCGAGATAGCGGCGCTCCACGTGGGCATAGAGGCGGTTCATAAAGGAGCTCCGGGGCTCGGCGCAGCGCAGATGGTGCACCACCGCCGCCAGCTTTTTGCCCCTGCGCAGGCGGCGGTTCAGCCAGAAGAGGGAGGGGTGGGCCAGCTCATCCTGGAGGAGGATATCCGGCGCCAGCCCAGTGAGGCGGCGATGCAGGGCCGGGGAGAGATTGTCCAGCAGACCGAGGGCATAGGCCCGCCACGTCAGGGACACCACCTCCACCCGCGCCCCCCGCCGCCGGAGGTAGTCCACCAGGCGGCGGTCATAGAGGAAGCCGCCGCTTTGGAAATGCAGGTCCCCATAGAGGACCAGGGTCAGGTGCATCAGAAGTCTTCCTGGTAGGCGGCCCAGGCGATGCCCGTCTCCCAGATCTTCACCCGGATGCTGCTCAGATGGGGCGCAGCCAGCCTGCCCTTGAGGGCGTGGCAGAAGATGCGGGCGAAGTGCTCAATGCTGGGGTTGAGGCCGGCGAATTCCGGGAGCTCGTTCAGGGTGCGGTCCCGGAAACGGGCAATCACCTCCGACAGATGGGCCTCCAGGTCCACGATGTCCACCAGGTACCCGTGATCGTCCAGCCGCCGGCCACAGAGCTCCACCTCCACCTGGTAGTGGTGGGAGTGGCGCAGATTCTCCGGGCCCCAGTCGCCCCCCACCAGGTAGTGCTGGGCCACAAAATCCCGCCGCACCGCCATATGATACATAGGAACTCCTTTCCCGTCCCCGGGCCCCTCAGGCCTCAGACCCCGGGAGGTCGATCTCCGCCGCGGCCCGGGGCTGAAGGGGGTTGATGCGGGCCGCCAGGGAGAAGAGATAGGGGTAGGCCCGCTTGAGGTACGCCAGGTAAGTGAGCCACTGTGCCGCCAGCAGGCGATAGGCGCGCTGGAGATCGCCGGCCAGATGCTCCCTGTCCGGCCGGGACAGGCGGCCCAGGTCCCGCCGGTAGCCCAGCTCCTCCCCCAGGTGACAGACCGCCCAGAGGAGGTTGGTGAAGGCCTCATGTTCCAGAAGAGTGGGGTTTTCCAGGAGGCGCAGGAGAAAATCCCGCCTGCTGAGAAGAAACTCCTTGAGCTCCGCCAAGTCCCCCACCTCGGGGTCCACGGCGTAAGGGTGGCGGGCCAGCACCAGGTGGGCCTCCTGGAAATCCGCCGGCGACCAGCGGGAAAGAGCGCCGATGCTTCGCTGGAGCTCCTCCCGGTGGGCATCGAAGGCCAGGCAGCGCCGCAGCAGGGCCACCCCCACCTCGCTGAAAAAGGCGCCGATGACGATGTTCATCTTGTGGAGGCGGGCCTGCTGGGCCCGGGTGGCCAGGAGCTGGTTGATCACCAGGGTCACCACGATGATGGAGAGGGGCAGGAAACCCAGCTGCCCGAAAAACAGGCGCATCATGTAGCCCCAATCCCTGAAGATGAGGTAGTTGACCCCGTAGATGGCCAGAGAGACGGCCACCAGGACCAGCGTCAGCTTATAGCGCCAATCCAGCCGCATGGGTTTGTTTTCGTGGTGACAGCAAGGGAGGCACCTTTCTTCCCCCGGGCTTCCCCCGGGTGGCCTCCGGGTCGGATGTCTGCTCTTTCCCGGCCCACCGGGCCGGCGGGGCCTTCATCACCCCACCCAGTCCACCGCCTGGGGGTTGATCTCCGGCCGCCGGTGCTCCGCCAGGGAGGCCTGTTCCCTAGTCCAGATCTCCTCTGGCAGACCGGGAAGCAGGACGACGTGGCGTCCGTTCTCTCGCCGGTAGCAGCCGCCCCACCAGTGGGCCAGGGCCCGGGCCTGGGATTCCGTCAGCGGGGTCTCCGGTGGCCTTGGCGATTTTTCCTCCGGCATCGGCACCTCCGGCACGCCGGTCTCAGCCGCCGGGAGTGGCTTCCAGGTCCATCTCCAGGCGCATCATGTCATCCCGGCGCTTCAGGGTGAAGCCCAGGCGGCGGGCCAGGTCCAGCATGGGCTGGTTCTGGGGCAGCACATCGCCGTAGAGCTTCTTCACCCCCTGGTCCCGGGCGATGTCGATGGCCCCCTGCACCAGGCGGGGCCCCAGACCCTTGCCCTGCCAGGGGTCGGCCACGATGATGGCGAATTCCGCCGTCCGGTGGTCGGCATCCATCACCAGGCGGCTCACCCCCATCATCACCTCCGGCCCCGGCGGCTGGCCCACCGCCATGAGGCCGATCTCCCGGTCGTAATCATTCTGGGTGAAGCGCACCAGCATCTCGTGGGTCCAGTGCTTGATGCGCCGGAAATAGCGGAAATACAGGGTGTCGTCGGAGCATTTCTGCAAAAAGTCGAAGACCAGGGGCTCATCTTCCGGCTTCATGGGCCGGAGAAGCACGGGGGTGCCGTCCCGGAGCATCCAGGCGGTCTCATACTGGTTGGGGTAGGGGGCGATGATGAGGTGCCGGGGCGCCGGCACCGTGGCCGCCCGGATCTCCAGATGGGCGTCCACCGCCACGAACCGCCCCCCCACCACCATAAGGGGGTTGATGAGCAGATCGGCGATCTCCGGGAAATCGGCGACCAGGTGGGAGAGGCGCACCAGGATCTCCGCCAGCAGGTCCAGGTTGGCGGGGGGTATCTCCCGGTAGCCCAGGAGCACCCGGTGCACCCGGGTCTTGCGGATAAGGCTGTGGGCCAGGTGCAGGTTCAGGGGCGGCAGGTCCACGGCCCAGTCCTGGAGGACCTCGGCCATGACGCCCCCCAGCCCGAAGCGGATGAGGGGCCCGAAGTCCGGGTGCTGGCGGCAGCCCAAAAGCAGCTCGCAGTCCGCCTCCGGCTCCTGGGTCTGCACCGTCACCCCCCAGACGGCGGCCTCCGGGTGGCGCCCCCGGGCCTCAGCGATGATGTCCTCGTAGGCGGCCCGCACCTCCTCATCGTTGCGCAGATAGAAGCGCACCCCCCGGACCTCGGATTTGTGGGGGATGTCCGGGGAATGAATCTTCAGGACCACCGGGTAGCCCAGATTCCGGGCCTCCCGCACCGCATCGGCGGCGCTGGCCGCAGCCACCGTCAGGTTGGTGGGGATGCCGTAGGCCGCCAGGACGGCCTTGGATTCCAGCTCCGTGAGGGAGGTGCGGCCCTCCCACAGGCAGTGGTCCAGATAGGCCCGGGCCTGGCGGGTGTTCACGGTGATCTCCCGGGGCAGGCGGGGCGGCGTCTCCTGGAGCACCTTCAGGCGCCGGGAATAGGAGAACATCTCCATGAAGGTGTCCACCGCCTGCTCGGGGGTCTCCAGAGTCGGGATGCCGGCATCGTTGAGGATCTTCACGGCCCCGGCCACCTCATCGCCGCCCATCCACACGGCGAAAACCGGCCGCCCCGGCGGCACCCGGGCGGCCACCTCCCTGGCCGTCGCCACCGGGTCGGTCTTTGCCAGAGGGCTGAGGATGATCACCAGCCCGGCAAACTCCGGCGCCTTGAGGGCCACCTGCAGCACCCGGGCATAGCGCTCGGGCCCTGCGTCCCCCAGGATGTCCATGGGGTTGCCGGGGGTCCAATGGGGCGGCAGCACCGCCGCCAGGGCCGCCTGGGTCTCCGGGCGGAGGGGTGCGGGGGCCTGCCCCCAGCGGGCCAGGGCGTCCACCGCCATGAGCCCCGGGGCCCGGGCGTTGGTGATGATGCCCAGGTCGCCCCGGACCGGCGGCGCCATCTTCCCCAGGGCCTCGGCGCAGCGGAACAGCTGCCCCACCGTGTCCACCCGGATGATGCCGGCCCGGCGGAAGGCGGCGTCATAGGCGGCATCCTCATCCGGGCCCCCCTCCCCTTCCCCGGCGGCCGGCCGGCGTCCGGCCTTGACCACGATGATGGGCTTGACCCGGGACACCGAGCGGCAGGCGCTCATGAACTTCCGGTGCCGGGTCAGATTCTCCATATAGATGATGATGCTGCGGGCGGACTCCTGGTTGCCCAGGTAATCGATGAGATCGGCGAAGTCCAGGTCCGCCTTGGACCCGAGGCTGATGAAATGGCTGAAGCCGATGTTCTTCTGGGTGGCCCAGCCCAGAATGGAGCTGCACATGGCGCCGCTTTGGGAGATGAAGGCCAGGTGTCCCGGCTTGGCGCACAGGGAAGAGAAGGTCACCGCCAGACGGGAGGGGGGACACATCAGCCCCCAGGAGCCGGGCCCCAGAAACCGGAGGCCGGTTTTGGCGGCGGCCGCCCGGATGTCCGCCTCCAGCCTCTCCCCCTCCGGCCCCACCTCCCGGCCACCGGTGGAGAGAATCACCGCGGCAGGGATGCCGGCGGTGCCGCACTCCCCGATGACCGCCGGCACCTGGGCGATGGGCACCGCAATGACCGCCAGATCCACCGGGGCTTCGATGGCGCTCACGGCGGGGTAGCAGTCCAGCCCCAGAATCTCCTCGTACTTGGGGTTCACCGGGTAAATCCGGCCCAGAAAGCCGTAGTCCACCAGGTGGTCCAGCAGCCGGCGGCCGAAGCTCTCCGGGGTGGGGCTGGCCCCCACCACCGCCACCGCCTCGGGTTTGAAGAGGGCGTCCAAGGAATGTCGCGCCATCTGGACTCTCCCGGGAAATTGCCGACTGCGCCGGCCCCTCCCCTGCCCCTTCATTATACCCGAAACCAGCCCGCCTGAGCCTGGTTTCTCGCGCCCGGCCCAGGGGCTTCCGGCCCGCACCCTGCGCCGCCGGGCGCCTGCCGAAGCCCTCCCGGCTGTGATAAAGTGAGAGGGAATCAGCCGCGCCCAGGGGCATAACCTGCCCTGAGGGAGCCTCGACCTCAGCCCCTTAGCGGGCAGGGAGGGAGGGGAACACAACCCGGCTTCCCCGGCCATTTCCCTCCGGGTCCGGGAAGCTTTCAGGAGGCACCATGACCGGCCTGCCGTGGACGGAGATCGTCTATCCGGCCCTCACCTTTGTGCTGCTGACCGGCTATCATCTCTACTGGGCCTGGCAGGTGCGCCGGGCGCCGCTCATCACCTATCTCGGGGTCACCCGCCACCTGCGCTTCATGTGGGTGGAGTCCGTCATACGGGAGCGCCGGGACATCCTGTCGGTGCAGACCCTGCGCAACTGGGTCATGGCCGCCAGCTTCCTCGCCTCCACCGCCATGCTCATCGGGCTGGGGCTGCTGAGCTTTCTCTTCCGGGCCGAGCTGCTGGCTGAGCTCAACTTTGAGCTCACCGCCATCTTCACCCGGGTGCAGACCCTGTTCCTGGCCAAGCTCATGCTCCTGAGCCTGCATTTTTTCTTTGCCTTTTTCAGCTTCACCCTCTCCATCCGTTATCTCAACCAGGTGAATTTTCTCATCAATGTGCCGGCCGCCTGCGACCCGGTCCTCACCCCCGGCTTCATCGCCCACACCCTGGACCTGGGCATGCTGCACTACACCTTGGGGATGCGGGCCTACTACCTGGCGGTGCCGGTGGCCCTGTGGCTCTTCGGCCCGTTGTGGATGTTTCTGGGCGCCCTGGTGCTGACGGTGGTGCTGTATCACCTGGACCACTGCTGCTCCCTGGATTACTCCACCGCCACCTGTCAGGTGCCCGGCGGGGCTCAGGAAGGGGGCTGCCGGGAAGCAGGCGGTTGATTCCCTAAGGGGCCGCGGTATAATGAGGCCGCATCCCGACTGTCCCGGACGCCGGTTCCCGGCCCGGGACCGCCCATCTGTGCCGCAAGGAGAGCCGCCATGCCTGCGGATCTGGAGCACCTGGCCCGCCTGTCCACCTATCTCCGCTACCTGATTCTGGCCTGTACCACGGAGGCCGGCTCCGGCCACCCCACCTCCTCCTTGTCGGCGGTGGAGCTCATGGCCGGTCTGCTCTTCGGCGGCACCTTCCGCTATCGCCCCGAGGAGCCGCAGCATCCCAACAACGACCGCCTCATCTTCTCCAAGGGCCACGCCTCCCCCCTCTTTTACGCCCTGTGGGTGGCGGCCGGGCAGCTCTCCGAGGAGGAGCTCATCCGCCGCTACCGCAAATTGGGCTCGCCGCTGGAGGGCCATCCCAGCGTGGCCTTCCCCCACGTGGAGGCGGCCACCGGCTCCTTGGGCCAGGGCCTGTCCATCGGGGTGGGCATGGCCCTGAATGCCAAATACCTGGACCGCCTGCCATACCGCACCTATGTGCTTTTGGGGGACAGCGAGATGGCGGAGGGCGCGGTGTGGGAGGCGGCGGCCATCGCCGCCCATTACCGCCTGGACAACCTGGTGGCCGTCATCGACGTCAACCGCCTGGGGCAGCGGGGCGAAACCATGTACGGCCATGATCTGGCCGCCTATGAGCGCCGCCTGGGGGCCTTCGGCTGGGAGACCTATACCATCGACGGGCATTCCTACCCGGCCATCCTGGCCGCCTACCGGGAGGCCGCCCGGGTCTCCGGCCGCCCGGTGGCCGTCATCGCCCGCACCGTCAAGGGCAAGGGCGTCTCCTTTCTCGAGGATGTGAACGGCTGGCACGGCAAGGCCCTCAGCCGCCTGGAGCTGGAGCGGGCCCTGGGCGAGCTGGGGCCGGTGGACCACACCGTGCGGGGGGAGATCACCCGCCCGGCCCATCTCCTCCCCCCCACCCCCGTCAGTCAGCCGGCCCGGCCGCCGGCCTATGAGGCCGGTGAGAAGGTGGCCACCCGCAAGGCCTTCGGCACCGCCCTGGCCCGCCTCTTCCCCCAGTTCCCCCAGATGGTGAGCCTGGACGGGGAGGTGAGCAACTCCACCATGGCGGAGATCTTCCGGGAGGCGCAGCCCGGCCGCTTCTTTGAGATGTTTGTGGCGGAGCAGAACATGGTGGGGGTGGGCCTGGGGCTGGCCCGCCGGGGCAAGCTCCCCTTCGTCTCCTCCTTCGCCGCCTTCCTCACCCGGGCCTTCGACCAGATCCGCATGGCCCAGTACGCCGAGCCCAACCTCAAGTTTGTGGGCTCCCATGCCGGGGTCTCCATCGGCGCCGACGGCCCCTCCCAGATGGGCCTGGAGGACCTGGCCATGTTCCGCACCCTGCTGAACAGCGTGGTGCTCTATCCCGCGGACGCGGTGGCCACGGAAAAGCTGGTGGAAGAGATGGCCCGCTATCCCGGCATCGCCTACCTGCGCACCACCCGGGAGGCCACCCCGGTGATCTATGACCCGGCGGAGAACTTCCCCATCGGGGGGGCCAAGGTGCTGCGCCGCAGTCCCCAGGACCAGGTGACGGTGGTCACCGCCGGCATCACCCTCTTCGAGGCCCTCACCGCCCAGGAGGAGCTGGCCAAAGAAGGGATTTTCATCCGGGTCATCGATCTTTATTCGGTGAAGCCGGTGGACGCCGTCACCCTGAGGCAGGCCGCGGCGGAGACCCGGGCCATCGTCACGGTGGAGGATCACTTCCCCGAGGGCGGTCTGGGGGAGGCGGTTATGAGCGCTCTCGCCACCGTGCCCACGCCGGTCTATTCCCTGGCGGTGCGCCAAAAACCCCAAAGCGGCAGTCCCCGGGAGCTCCTGGAGCTGGAGGGGATCTCCGCCGGAGCCATCATCCGCCAGGTGAAGGCCATCCTGGGGGGCTGAGGAGGCGGAGCCATGCGCGTCGGGCTGGCCGCCGATCACGGCGGCTTTGAGCTGAAGGAGCAGCTGAAAGAGGAGATCCAAGCCCTGGGCCACGAGGTGGTGGATTTCGGGGCCCTGGAATACAACCCCGCCGACGACTTCCCCGATTTTGTCATCCCCTTGGCGCAAGCGGTGGCCGAGGGCCGGGTGGAGCGGGGGATTGCCATCTGCGGCAGCGGGGTCGGGGCCTCCATCGCCGCCAACAAGGTGCCCGGGGTCAGAGCCGCCCTCATCACCGAAATCTACTCCGCCCGCCAGGGGGTGGAGCACGACGACATGAACGTGCTTTGCCTGGGGGGGCGGGTCACCTGCTTTGCCCTGGCCTGGGAGCTGGTGAAGACTTTCCTCGCGGCCCGCTTCCAGGGCGCGGCGCGCCACCGCCGGCGGCTGGAGAAGATCCACCGGCTGGAGGAGCGCCCCGTCGCCTGAGAATCCCCCCGAGGGCGCAGGCCCACCTCCGGCCGCCCTCCCCTCCTCCCTCACCCCTTCCCTGCCCCGAAGACCTCCCTCCCCTGCAGCCAGCGGGGCAGGGCCTGCGGGTCGGCCAGGATCTGCGTCATCGCCGCAAGGAGTTCCAGGGGCCCCGCCTGAACGCCGAGTGTTTGGGCCCCCTCGGTAAGCCCCTGGCTTACGGTCCGGGCAAAGTCGTGGCGGTGTTCATAATAGCGGTCCGGCAGGAGGGCCTCCGCCTCCAGGGAACGCCGGCAGTGCTCTGGATCCAGGGAGTGCATGGCCCGGCACATGAGGGGCCGCACCGGATAGATGGCGCAGTGGTCCCCGGAGAGGAAGGGGCAGGGGAACTCCCGGCGCCGCCTGGCCAGTTCCGAGGGGCTGAGCCTCCGGCGCCCCTTCGCCTCCTCCTCAAGAGCCGCCGCCAGTCCCGGCAGGCGCTCCGGGGCCACCCGTTGGGTCAGAAAATCGGCGATGAGAAAGGCCTCCGGCGGGGTCAGCTCCACCTGGTTGTAGCAGCAGTAACTGCAGCCCGACCGGCAGACGACGGGCTCAGGGAGCGGGTGGGCCGCCTCAAAGTGGCGCACGGCCCATTCCCACAGGAGATGAGCCTCCCGGGTGACGGCCAGCAGGGCGGCGGCCGGATCCGGAGCACCGCGGGCTTCCGCCAGGCGGCGGGCCACCCCGGCAATGAGGAGGGCGGGCGAGAGCATGACCGACTCCCGGGAGAGTTTGTGCAGCATCTTTCCCATCCTTACCACAACCATCCCTCCAAAACCAGCCAAACCCTGACCTTACTTGCCAGCAAGGTCAAACTCGGATAAAATTAATAATGATTACTTGAGGGAGGGCCGGGGGAGCCTGGCTTCCCCGCCCTCCCCTCAATCTCCCCTCCCCACCCCCCGATACGGGGTTGGGGGAGTGGGTGTAGGAGAGGGGGCAGGGGTCAACGACTCCTGGCCCCCTCTCCCATATAAATGCGGGGAAACGCCATGACGGAACAGGCATACAAGCCGCTGATGGAGCAGGTGCGGGCGGCGGGGTGAGCTGCCAAGCTTCCTCCCGGGTTGTTGGAGGAAATCCTGGCAAGCCTGCCCCGCCGGGCCCACCCGGATCTGCTCGTGGGGCTGGAGACCGCGGATGATGCGGGGGTCTACCGGCTGACGCCGGAGATCGCCCTCATCCAGACGGTGGATTTTTTCACCCCGGTGGTGAACGACCCCTTCACCTTCGGGCAGATCGCTGCGGCCAATGCCTTAAGCGACGTCTTCGCCATGGGCGGGCGGCCGCTGACGGCCATGAACATCGTCTGCTACCCCAGCGCCACGGTGCCCAAGGAGGTGCTGAAAGACATCCTGGCCGGGGGGCTGGACAAGATCCACGAGGCCGGGGCGCTTCTGGTGGGCGGCCACAGCGTGGATGACACCGAGCTCAAGTACGGGCTGGCGGTGACGGGAGTGGTGCACCCGGAGCGGGTCCTCACCAACGCCGGGGCCCGCCCCGGGGATGTGCTGCTGCTTACCAAGCCGGTGGGCACGGGCATCATCGCCACGGCCATGAAAGGCCGCCTGGCCTCCCCCGAGGCCGAGGCCGGGGCGGTGGCGGTGATGACCGCCCTCAACCGCCTCCCCGAGGAGGCCCTGGCCCCCGGCGCGGTCCACGGCCTCACGGATATCACCGGCTTCGGGCTTCTGGGTCATGCCCTGGAGATGGCGGTGGCCAGCCGGGTGGAGCTGACCCTTTTTGCCGGCCGGGTGCCGCTCCTCCCCGGGGCCTACGATTACGCCGCCATGGGGCTGGTGCCGGCCGGGAGCTTTGCCAACCGCAATTTCTGCGCCAAAAGTCTCATGGTGGACCCCGGGGTGGACCCGGTGCTCCTGGATCTTCTGGCCGACGCCCAGACCAACGGCGGCCTCCTCCTCGCCGCGGCCCCGGAGGCGGCCGACGCCCTCCTCACCGCCCTCCACCGGGAGGGCTTCCCCCACGCCGCCCTGATCGGCGAGGTCACCGCCGCCGGCCCCGGCTGCATCCGCCTGGCGCCGTAACAACAGAGGAAATGGAAAACGCCTGGCAGAGGTTTTGACCCTTATCGCCGCCCGGGGGACGAATTCCTGGGCCCAAAAGAACCTGGAGATGAAGAACCGGCATCCCCGGCGGCGGCCCCCTCACCCTGCCCCTGATGCTCCGGCTCTACCTGGCCGGCTGCCCCGGTCTGGGACGCCTGGGACGGGCCGCCAGGGAAAATGTGGAGGCGGCTTTGGGACGACTGGTCCGGAACGGCGAGATCGTCCTGGAGGATGAGCTGGGGCAGCGGCGACCCGAAGGCAGGGTGGCGCGGCTGGCGGGCACTCCCCCCGTAGTGGAGCGTCCGGCGGGCATCCGCAAACTGGAGGAGATCCCGCCCCGGGAGATCTTCCTCCTCATGGACCGCTGGTGGCTGCCCTCCTCCCTTGACGGGCAGGACATGGAAGAGTATTTTTTCCGGAAAATTCCCGATCATTACGGCTATCAGAGACTCACCCGGAGCCCCCGGCAGCCCCTGAGGAGGCTGTATCAGGTCTGCAGGCGGCGCACCCAGCCCCTGTGGCTGGTGAAATAAACGAAACGGTGGCCGGGCCGGCCGGGGGAAGAGGCGGCGTCAGCAACGACATGCCGGGAGAGGGCGCCGAACATCGGCGGGGCCGGTCCCCCCGTCTGCGCCTTCTCCCCCCTTCCCAGGGGGGTGGGCGAGGAGGTACCGCCAGGGTGGGCCGGGGCACCGCCCTTTTGCCCTGCCCCCCACACAACCGGCCGGGACCGGCCGAACCGGAGGGTAGATATGCCCCGCTGGTGTGACCTTAGCTGTCCGGAGGCCTCCTTTCCGCCCGCCGAGGCGGTGGACGGGGCCGGCTCCTGCCGCACCTTTATGGCCCTCTATTGCGCCAGATTGGGGCAGCTGGTGCACAAACACGGGCTCTGCCAGTGCCCGGATGCCCCCCCTGCCCAGCCAGACTCTGAAAAGCCTAAGCGCTGAGACCGCCTCTTGCCTCCCTGGGCTGCCGACCGGCGCCGGGGATGTATCCCCAGAGCATTGCTCTCGCAATCCCTCCCTCATCTTGCCAGTTTTGTTGCTCCTGAAGGGCGGAAGTTTCCCTTGTCAGGAACCCCATGTGTCAGGGAGATGTGGGAGCAAAAAGGCGGGCGGCAGGGTTCTTCAGGGAAAAACCCCGGGCCGGAGTCAGCGGTTTCAGGCGACCGGGGCTCACCCTCCTCCCCGAAGAACTCCGCCGGCGGCGGCCGGCCTCACTCCTCCGGGGCCCGCAGGCGGTAGCCCACCCCGGGGTCGGTGAGGAGAAAGGCCGGGCGGGCGGGATTGTCCTCCAGCTTGCGCCTCAGGTGGCGCACAAAGATGCGCAGATACGCCCCCTGGTCCACAAAGGAGGGGCCCCAGACCTCCTTGAGGAGCTGCCGGTGGGTGACCACCTTGCCGGCGTGGCGGATGAGCACGGTGAGGAGCTTGTATTCCGTGGGGGTGAGATGCACCTCCTCGCCGCCCCGGAAGACCCGGCGCTTCTCCAGATCCACCCGGATGTTCCCCACCTCGAAGACCGTCTCCTCCCGGCCCTCCCGGTCCTGCATGGAGCGGCGCAGGGCCACCCGGATGCGGGCCAGGAGCTCCCCCACCCCGAAGGGTTTGGTGAGGTAGTCGTCGGCGCCGGCATCCAGGGTGATCACCTTCTCCCGCTCCTGATCCCGGGCGGAGAGCACGATGATGGGTACCCGGGACCATTGGCGCACCTGCCGGATGATCTCCAGGCCCTCCAGGTCCGGCAGGCCCAGATCCAGGAGGATGACCTCCACCGGCTGGGAGGCGGCCAGGCTGAGGCCCTCCCGGCCGTCGGCCGCCTCCAGAAGCTCATACCCCTGGGTGGGCAGGCTGGCCCGCAAAAACCGCCGGATATGGACGTCGTCCTCAATAAGGAGAATGCGGGGTTTCATGGGGTGCTTGCCCTTGCGGGTGGGGCATCTCCCCGTTGTCGGCGGGGGCATCCTTCCCCAGGGGCAGGGTGAAGCGGAAGACCGCCCCGCCTTCGGGCCGGTTGGCCGCCTCCATGCGGCCGCCGTGCATCTCCACGATGCTGCGGCAGATGCTCAATCCCAGCCCCACCCCCCGGTGGGTCCCCGGCGCCGCCTGGTAAAACTTGTCAAAGACCCTGGCCTCGGCTCCGGGGGGCAGACCCGGCCCATGATCCGCCACCTCCACCACCACCTCCCCCTTGCTCCGATGGGCCTTGAGGGTGATGGGCCGATCCCCGGGGCTGTATTTGAGGGCGTTGTCCAACAGGTTGATCAAGACCCGCTCCAGGAGGATGGCATCCACCTGCACCAGCGGCAGGTCGGGGTCCAGCTCCAGGACCAGGGGCCGTCCTTGCAGCCGGGTTTCCAGCTGGTGGAGGGCGCTTCCCAGCACCTCCTCCAGGTCATGCCAGTCCGGGTGCAGCTCCACCCGCCCGGACTCAAGGCGGCTCATCTCCAGGAGGTTGTGCACCAGCCGGTCCAGACGGCGGGCTTCCTCATAGATGTTGTGGGCCAGCTCCGCCCGGGTGGCTTTGTCCAGCCCGGGGTTCTCCAGCAGGGTGCTGGCGGAGCCGGCGATGACGGTGAGGGGAGTCCTGAGATCATGGGACACCGAGCTCAGGAGAATATTGCGCAGGCGCTCCGCCTCGATCTCCACCTGGGCCGCCCGGGCCTGACGGGAGAGCTCCTCCCGCTCCAGGGCCAGGCCCACCTGCCGGGCCAATCCCTGGAGGAGGGGGAGCATTTCCGAGACGACGAGACCCTGGTCCGGCAACTCCACCCGCAATACCCCCACGGGGTCCTGCGGCGGGCCTAAAGGCACATACAGGGCCCTGACCGCCGGCAGGGTGTCCGTACCGGCCCCGGCGGGGTGACGGTGGCGGTAGACCCAGCGGGCCACCATGGACTCCCGCACGTCCTCGGGGAGCGGCGGCCCCGCTGCCAGTGTCAGCTCCCCCTCCGGCCCCGGCAGCAGCACCGACACCCGGGCCTCCAAGACCTCCCCCAGATGGGCCACGGCGGTGGCCAGCAGGGTCTCCCGGTTTGCGGCCAAGCTGAGTTTTTGTCCCAACTCCGACATGGCCGCAGCCTGGCGCTCCCTGAGCCTTGCCACCCGGGCCTGGAAGCGGCTGCGGGCCGTGAGCCCGCTGATGATGATGCTCACGGCCAGCATGACCACCAATGTCAGGGCATAATCCGGGTAGGCGAGGCGGAACGACCAGTATTCCGGCACAAAGAGAAAGTCCGCCGCCGCCACCCCCGCCGCCGCCGCCAGAAGGGCGGGCCCCCGGCTCACCGTGGCGGAGATCAGGGCCACGGCCAAAAGATAGAGGAGCGCCAGCCCCGTGAAGGAGAGCCAGGGGGAGAGGAGCCCGGCCACCGTGCTCGTGAGACCCACCCCGGCGACGGCCAACCCGTATTCCCAGAGCCACCTCCGGAAACGGGGGCGGGTCCCCCGGGGGGCGGCACCTTCAGGCTCCCCCTCCGGCAGGGGCACGATCCATACCTCCACCCCGCTGTGCCTAAGGAGGCAATCCGCCAGGGAGCGGCCCCACAGCCTCGGCCTCCGGCGGCCCCCGGCCTTCCCCACCAGGATGCAGGTGGCCCGGTTCTCCCGGGCAAACCGGAGGATCTCCGGCCCCACCCGGACCCCGGAGGCCCGCACCACCTGCCCCCCCAGCTGGGCCGCCCACTGCAGGGCCTGGCGGAGGGCCTCCTGCTTCTGAGGGAGAAGGTCTGCCTGCCCCGGGGTCTCCACCGTCAGCGCAAACCAGTCGGCTCCCAGGGCCGCAGCCCGACGGTGGGCGAGGCGCACCAGCTCCAGGGCGCCCTCCGAGGGCGGCAGGCAGACCACCAGCCGCGGCCTCCCCTCCGTCCCGGCGGCGGTCTCCTTGGGCGGCGCCTGGACCCCTTCCGGCATATCCCTTCCATTTCCTTCAGGAATTTCCTACAGGAAAGATACCCCCAAACCTCGGAGGGGTCAAGGACGGGAGGGATGGGGGGGGTGCCGCCACGAAGGTTTCGGAGGTGACCCCTGCCCTTTTCACCCTGCCTGCGGCACGGGCAGAGGCCCAGGCAGGGATCATGGCCCGCCGCCCTCCTTCCCTGACCCTCCCCCCTCATTTTCGTGATGCTGAGGAGATGAGGGCTCGGGAAAGTCAAAGGGACCAATTCTCCCGGCCTTCCCTTCACCGGCAGCCTCGCACCTTAAGGAGGGGCCAGGTCTGCCATCACCCGGCCCCCTCCCAGGGGCTCAATAAAACAGGAGGAGATAGGCCATGGAGATGATGATGGTGAAGAGCGTGGGCAGCCAGCAGGCCCGGATGTAGCCCAGAAAGGAGATATGGTAGCCCGCCTTCTCCATCAGCCCCACGGTCACCACATTGGCGGAGGCGCCGATCATGGTGGCATTGCCCCCCAGGCAGGCCCCCAGGGCCAGGGCCCACCACAGCACGCCGCTTTCCGCCCCGGGGATGGCCACGTTGAGAAAGGCCACGATGGGGAGCATGGTGGCGGTGAAGGGGATGTTGTCAATGATGGCGCTGGCAACGGCCGACACCCAGAGGATCAACACCACCGCCAGGGCCAGATTCCCCCGGGACAGGTCCCGCACCCCCTCGGCCAAAAGCTGGATGAGCCCGGTCTCCTCGGCGCCGGCGATGACGATAAACAGCCCCATGAAGAAGATGAGGGTGGGCCACTCCACCTCGTGCTCCAGCATCTCCACAATGTCGGTGCGGCTCAGGGTGAGCAGGAGCATGGCCCCCAGCATGGCGGCGATGGAGGGCTCCATGTGCAGCAGCCCGTGGAGAAGGAAGAGGGCGATGACAAAAGCCAGCACCCCCAGCCCCAGGGCCGCCAACCGGCGGTCGGTGATCTGGTACTCATGGCGGAGGAAGGCAATGGTGCGCTCCACGTCCCTGACCTCCGCCTCCAGATAGCCTTTTTTGTACCACCAGAGATACCACAGGGAACTGACCACCAGACAGGCCAGGACCGCCAGCCCCAGGTTAAGGACAAACTGGACGAAGGTGAGCTTGGCATAGGAGCCGATGAGGATGTTGGGGGGGTCGCCGATGAGGGTGGCGGTGCCCCCCACATTGGAGGCGAAGACCTCCGGAATGACGAGGGTGAGGGGATTGACCTTCAGGGTGACGGCGATCTCAATGGTCACCGGCAGCAGGAGAAGCATGGTGGTGACGTTGTCCAGGAAGGCGGAGGCCACCGCGGTGATGCACTGCAGAATCAGGGAGAGAAGGAAAATGTTCCCCCGGGCCAGGGCATAGGCCTTATAGGCCAGCCATTGAAAGAGGCCGGTCTTCTTCAGCACCCCCACGATGATCATCATCCCCAAAAGCAGAAAGATGACGTTCAGGTCGATGGCGTGCATGGCATCTTCAAAGGAGACGATGAAATATCGTGTGTCGAAGGTGCCCAGGGTATAGGAGATGAAGAGCACCAGAGAGGCCCCCAGGAAGGCGGCCAGGGTGCGGTGCATCACTTCGGCGGCGATGAGCACATAGACCAGCAGCAAGACCAGGGTGGCCAGCCAGAAGGCCGGGGTGGTGCGGCGGGCCAGGGTGAGGTCGGCTTCGGCCTCGAAGAGACGCCGGCCCTGGGCGTCCGTGCCTGCGAACACGACGCTGAGAGGCATCTCCCGGGCCTCCCAACTGGGTTTGGAGACCCGGAGGGTGAGGGCCGCCGCCGGCAGGGTGCCGGGTGGCAGGAGGTAATGGGCCACGAAGCTGCCGCTGCGGCCGGTCTCCGGGGGGTCCTTCTCCATCGCCGGCACCGGCTGCCCGTTCACCAGGAGCTCCACCGCCACCTCTTTAATCCCCTTCCCCTGGGCGTCCGAGGCCACCCCGAAGACCGTCAGCCGGTCCCCCGGCTGCGCCGCGGCGGCGGGGAGGAGTGCCGGAAACCACGCCACCAGGAGCGCCAGGGGGCCCAGAATACCCCCAATCCAGCCAGATCTCCGCATCTGCAGCCCCTCCTTGCCCTGGATGGAAAGGCCTGCCAGGGTGACAGACTCCGCCTGGCAGGCCCTCCACGTGCGGCCGGATGTTCAGGGGCGGGGGCGAATGCCGCTCCCCCTCCCGGCGGGCACCTCCCGCCCCCACCGCAGGGCTATCCTACCACAATTCCATATCTTCCGGCAAAACCTTCCCCCGGTCTCAATAAAAGAGCAGGAGATACCCCATGGAGATGGCCACCGTCAGCATCATGGGCCACCAGCAGGCCCGCATGTACCCCAAAAAAGACACATGGTAGCCCGCCTTCTCCATCAGCCCCACGGTCACCACGTTGGCGGAGGCGCCGATCATGGTGCCGTTGCCCCCCAGGCAGGCCCCCAGGGCCAGGGACCACCACAGGACATTGTTGGTCACCCCCATGCTCTCATTCAAAAAGAGCACAATGGGGAGCATGGTGGCGGTGAAGGGGATGTTGTCGATGAAGGCGCTGGCAATGGCGCTCACCCACAGGATCATGATGATGGCGATGGTGAGGTTGCCCTTCGAGACGTCGAGCACCCACTCGGCGATCATCTGGATGAGGCCCGTTTCCTCGGCCCCGGCGATGACCATGAAGAGAGCAATGAAGAAGACCAGGGTGGGCCACTCCACCTCGTGCTCCAGCATCTCCACAATATCCACCCGGGAGATGACCAAAAGGAGCATGGAGCCGATGAGGGCGGCCACCGAGGGCTCCATGTGCAGCACCCCGTGGACGATGAAGAGGAAGATGACGAAGGCCAGCACCCCCAGCCCCATGGCCGTGAGCTTCCGGTCGGTGATGCGGTACTCTTCCTTCAGGTAGGAGATGGTGCGCTCCACATCCTTGACCTCGGCCATGAGATAGCCCTTGCGGTACCACCAGAGATACCACAAGGCCGTCAGCACCAGACAGACCAGGCACACCAGGGCAAGGTTGACCACAAACTGGGCGAAGGTGAGCTTGGCATACGAGCCGATGAGGATGTTGGGGGGGTCGCCGATGAGGGTGGCGGTGCCCCCCACGTTGCTGGCAAAGACCTCCGGGATGAGCAGGTAGGCCGGGTTCACCTTCAGGGTCACCGCAATCTCGATGGTCACCGGAATGAGGAGCAGCATGGTGGTGACATTGTCCAGGAAGGCCGAGGTCACCGCGGTGACGATCTGCAGGATGAAGCTCAGGACGAAGATGTTGCCCCGGGCCAGGGCATAGGACTTGTAGGCCAGCCACTGGAAGAGGCCGGTCTTCTTGAGCACCCCCACGATGATCATCATCCCCATGAGGAGGAAGATGACGTTCATGTCGATGGCCCGCATGGCGTCCTCGAAGGAGATGATGAAGTAGCTCTTGTCGAAGGTGCCGGCGGTGTAGGAGATGAAGAGCACCAGGGCAGCGCCCAAAAGGGCCGCCAGGGTGCGGTGCATCACCTCGGCGGCGATGAGCACGTAGACCCCCAAAAGCACCAGGGTGGCGATCCAGAAGGCCGGGGTCACGGCCCGGTTCAGGGTGAAGGTATGGTTGGCGGTGAAGAGGCGGTTGCCCTTCTCATCCACCCCGGTCTCCACCACCTGCACGGCGGTGGGGGGGAGGGGGCGCCAGCTGGGTTTTTTGCCGCTCACCTCCACCCGGGCTCCGGGGAGCGTCCCCAAAGGCAGGAGGAATTCCGCCACAAAGCCGCCGTTGCTGCCGGTGATGATCTCCTCCTCCTTGCCCAGGGGGTGGACCATCTGGCCGTTCACCCTTACTTCAATGTCCACTTCCTTGACACCCTTGCCCTGGGGGTTTTTCACCACCCCGGAGAGGGTGAGGCGATCGCCGGGGCCCGCCGTCTCCGCCGCCAGGCCGCGGCCCGCCCCGGCCAGGCTCAGGAGCGCCATCATGATCAGCCACAGACGCCACATCGTTCTCATCGGCATCTCCTTCCGAGGCCTCCCGCCGCCTCACTTCACCAGCACCGGCATGCCCTGCAGGGGCCAGATGTACCAGACGAAGACCGCCAGGACCACCATGAGCACCACGCTGGGGATGAGGCCGTAGACAAAGAACTCCCCGGTGGTGAACTGCTTGCTCTCATAGGCGATGGCGTTGGGCGCCGCGCCGATGAGGAGGTTGAAGGGCATGCCGGCGGTCACCAGGGAGGCAAAGAGGATCACGTGGGGGGCCACCCCCAGATACTTGGCGATGACCAGGGACACCGGGAGGGAAATGGCGATGGCCGCCACGTTCATGATGAAGTTGGTCATCGCCAGCACGAAGAAGGCGATCCCCAGGATGAAGACCAGGGGATGGGCCCTGAGGAACATGCTGAGCCAGTGCACCGCCAGCCACTGGGCCGCGCCGGTCTTCCACAGGCAGAAACCGATGGACATGGCGCCGCCGAAGAGCAGGATGATGTTCCAGGGGATGGTCTCCAGATCCTCCACCGTCAGCACCCGGGTGAGGAAGAAGGCCACCGTGGCGATGAGCATGATGCCGGCCCGGTCCAGATCCCGGAAGATCTTCCAGGGCGCGAAGGATTTGAGCATGAAGAGGGCGATGATGACCGCCATGGTGAAGATGACGAATTTTTCCTTGTTGTTCATGGGCCCCAGCTCCCGGGTGAGCTCCCGGGCCTTTTCCCGCAGTCCCTCGATTCTGGGCCGCTCCGGCTTGAAGCACACGATGATGATGAGCCAGATGAGAAAGACCATGAGCATGCCGATGGGGAACATGTACCAGGTGAGCTCAAAGAAGCCGATGTCGGTGCCGGTGAACTCCTTGAACATGCCCGCCGCGGCCACGCCCCGGGCGGCGCCCAGATAGGTGATGATGGAGCCGGCCCCCGCCGACCAGGCCATGCCGATGAACAGCCCCTTGCCGAAGCGGGTGGGCTGGTCCGATTCGCTGTACAGGGCGTTGATGGCCAAAAGCAGCGGGAAGACGGCGGCGGCCACCGCAGTGTGGGCCATGAGCAGGGTCATGACGGCCACCACCACAAAGGTCCCCAACAGGATGAAGTTGGTGTTCTCCCCCACCAGGTCCAGCATCTTGTAGGCCATGCGCTTGGTGAGGCCGCTGGCGGTGAAGGCCGTGCCGATGACCACCGAGCCGAAGATAAACCACACCGAGGGGTCCAGGAAGTCCTTCAGAGCCTCGCTGGAGCTGCGGATGTAAAAGAGCACTTGGAAGAGCCCGATGGCGATGGCGGTGGCGCCGATGGGCATCACCTCAAAGACCCACCAGATGCTGGCCATGAGAAAGAGGCCCAGGGCCATCTTGCCCTCCCAGGGCAGTTTGAAGACCTTGCCCATGGGGTCCACGGCATCCGGCAGCTGGGGAATGGCATAAAAGAGGAAAAAGAAGCCCAATCCCAGACAGATGAAGAAGATGCGCTTCCAGTCGATGACCTTCTTGGGGGGCGCCAGGACGATCTCTTCCGGCATCTCCGGCACGCCGGTGCTTATCGGGGCTTTTTTGGTTTCTTCCGCCATGGCTGTCTCTCCTTCGGAATAACGGGGCTCAGTCGCCCAGGACGATCTTGGAGATTTCCTGGAAGAGTTCGTTCATGCGCACCATGCCGACAACCTTCTGGTTCTGCATCACCGGCATCATGCCCACATTCTCCAGGATCATCAGGGCCAGGGCCTTGGCGATGGGGTCCTCGGCGTTCACCGTCACCCGGATGGGGCTCATGACCTCGCTCACCTGCTTCTGGGAAGCCTCCTTGAGGCCCGGCCCGAAGAGGTCCCTGAGGAGCACCGTCAGGCTGGGATCGGCCTTGATGAGCCCGGAATCCTTGAGAAAGCGGGGCTCCAGACCCCGGATGATGTCCCGCAAGGTCAACATCCCCATCAGCTGATACTTTTCATCAAACACCAGCACCGCCCGGGGCTCGAAGGAGCCCTCGAACTTGATGCTGGCCTCCCGCACGATGGCCATGGCCTGGCGCAGGGTGAACCAATAGGGGATGTGAGGGTAATCCTCCAGGGGGATCATGAAATCCTTGACCTTCTTCTCTTGCGGCATGGCAGCCTCCTGAGTCGGTGTGGCCGGCACCCGCCTCCGGCCTGGGCTCCCGCCGGCCCGGCGGACACCTGGCTAGGGAATAGCAAAGGGGGTGTAAAAAAGGGGTTAAAAGGAAAGGAGGGCCTGTTAAGATTTCGTAAAGATGTTGCGGCCGCCATGAGTGGTGCCGCAGGGCGAGCAAGGGGAGGGCCCCGGGTGCCATCCTGCAGTTCCTGACATTTTCCGGACGGCGGGGGGCCGGGCCCGGGGTCCGCACCTGCCTGAGGGGCGTTCCAGGAACGGGAGAGGACTTCCCCGCGTGGCGGGGGTCGCCCCGCTCCCGACCCTGCCCGGAGGCTGGGGGCCCCTGCCTGCTTTGGGGAGCGAGGCTTCTTGACCTGAAGGCATAACTATTCTAAAATTTTATGGAAACAGCCCAATAATTCAGGCCCCGCATGGCCCATCTGGTGGAAAAAATCGGCTTCCCCCGCCTGCTCAAACTCCTGGGCCTCCTGGTGGTGGCCCTTCTGGCGGTGGCCTTCATCCTGGGGCTGCTCTCCCTGAGGCGGACCCAGGAGATCATTGCCGACGACTTCCAGGAGCAGCAGCTCATCCTGGCCCGGGCCGCGGCGCGAAAGATCGAGGACGATCTGGCCTTTTTGCGCCGGGAGCTGCGCATCCTGGCCTATTCCCCCGCCATCCAGTATCTGGAGAGCCCCGCCTGGGCCAACCGCATGCAGATCAGCTTCGACGAGCTGGCCCGCCTGGGGGTGACGGCCATCCTGCGTCTCAGCCTGGATGGCCAGCGGGCCCACATGCTGGACGCCCAGGGCAGCCGGGTGATCCGGGAGGATTTCACCGCCGCCCCCCACTACCGGTGGGCCCAGGAGCCGGTGAACAAGGGCCGCATCTACCACGGCCCGGTGGAGGTGGAGACCAGGGAGCCCTTCCGGGTGCCGGTGATGATCATGGCCACCCCCATCTACCTGGAGAGCGTGGATGAGGCCCACCCCAAGGCTCCGGGGGGGCTGGGGGGGGTGCTGGTGTTCAAGATCGACATCAGCGCCTTTCTGGCCGGCTCCTGCGGCACCATCCGCTCCGGCCGCACCGGCTATGCCTGGGTCATCGACCAGCAGGGGCTCTTTCTCTACCATCCGGAGCGGGATTTCATCGGGGATGACGCCTTCACCGCCCGGGGGCGGCGCAATCCCGCCATCAGCTTCGACGAGATCAACGAAATCCAGAAGGCCCGGATGCTCAAGGGCGAGGACGGCACCGCCCGCTACATCTCCGGCTGGCACCGGGGCGTCATCCAGCGCATGGAGAAGTTTGTGGCCTTCACCCACGCCCACGTGGACACCGAAGGCCCCCGCTTCTACCCCCATGTGGACCCGGTGGGCACCCGCATCTGGGCGGTGGCGGTCACCGCCCCCATCGAGGAGGTGGCCGGCACCATCTCCTCCCTCTACATCCGCCAGTTCCTCATCCAGGGCATTCTCATCTTTTCCCTTTTGGGGGTGGCCCTGGTGATTTTCTATCACGAGCGCCGCTGGACCAAGAGCCTCCAGGAAGAGGTGGAGCGGGCCACCATCCGCCTGAAGAAGAGCGAGGAGCGCTACCGCTCGGTGGTGGAGCGCTCCCCGGATTTCATCTTCATGGTGGACAGCCAGGGGTTCATCCGGGCGGCCAACACCGCCACCGCCCGGGCCTTCAGCATGCCGGCCATCGGGTTGCAGGGCCGCTCCCTCAATGAGTTCTTTGCCCCCGAGGATGCCGCGGTCATTCTGGATGAGGTGCACTATGTCTTCACCACCGGCCGCAATGTGGAGCACAAGGGCCAGATGACCATCCGGGGCCGCCAGTATTGGCTCTCCAGCCACTTCGTGCCCCTGTACGGGGAAGACGGCCGCACCGTGGAGCGGGTCCTCATCTTCGCCCGGGACATCACCGACCGGCACCTCATGGAGGAGCAGATGGCCCGCACCGAGAAGCTCGCCTCCATCGGCACCCTGGCCTCGGGGGTGGCCCACGAGATCAACAACCCCCTGGGGATCATCCTGGGCTTCACCGAGATGCTCCTGGATATGACGCCCAAGGACAGCAAGCAGTATGAGATGCTGAAAACCATCGAGCGCCAGGGCCTCAACTGCAAGCGCATCGTGGAAAATCTCATGAGCTTCGCCCGCACCCCGGCCAAGCCCGAGGAATCCTGCGACCTCAACCGGGAACTGGAAAATCTCCTGAAACTGGTGCAAAATACCTTGCTGGTGAAGAAAGTGGAGCTGGAGACCCACTTCGCCCCGGGCCTGCCCCGGGTGCGGGGGGATGCCGGGGAGCTGCAGCAGGTGTTTCTGAACCTTATCACCAACGCCATCGCCGCCATGCCGGAGGGCGGCCGCCTCACCCTCCGCACCCGGATGCACCCCAACGGCCAGGTGGAGGCAGTGGTGGCGGACACCGGCACCGGCATCCCCCGGGAGTATGTGGACCGCATCTTCGACCCCTTCTTCACCACCAAGCAGCAGGGGGAGGGCACCGGGCTGGGCCTGTCGGTGGCCCACGCCATCGTGGAAAAGTACGGCGGCAGGATCCGCTTTGAGACCAGAACCGCCCGGGACCCGGGCGGCGGCCCCACCGGCACCACTTTCTACGTCACCCTGCCCGCCGCCTGAGGCAGGGAGGAGGCTCTCATGGGACGCATTCTGGCAGTGGACGACGAACTGGACATGCTCTCCCTGCTCAAGATGATGGTGGAAGGCTATACCGACCACCAGGTGGTGGTCACCAACAACCCCCTGGAAGCCAAGGACCTCCTGGAGAAGGAGCGCTTCGACCTGGTGCTCACCGACCTCAAGATGCCGGGCATGGACGGCATGGAGCTGCTGGAATTCGCCCGCCGGCGGGACCCGGACCTCCTGGTTTTGGTGATCACCGCCTTCGGCTCCCTGGAGACCGCCGAGGAGGCCATGGCCAAAGGCGCCTTCGACTACATCACCAAGCCCTTCCGCAAGGAGCAGCTGCTGCTGGCCATTGACAAGGCCATCCGCTGGCGGGAGCTGGTGGAGCAGAACAAGGCCCTGCGCCGCCAGCTGGAGGGGGGTACCCCTTAGGGGCGCCGCCGGAGGGGCAGGTCTTGCGCCCCCCGGCGAAAGCAAAAAGAGGCCGGGAGGATCCCACTTCCCGGCCTGGAGGGCTGACTGGATCGGGACAGGTGAGGCATGGCAACCACACGACCGACTCGCAGCGCCCAGGAAGTCTGGCAGCGGCTGCTGGAAGGCAACATGCGCTTTGTCCAGGGTCTCTTCAAAGGGCGGGACCTCCTGGATCTGCGCCGCTCCCTCACCCGGGGACAGAGCCCCATGGCCGCGGTGCTCTGCTGCTCGGATTCCCGGGTGCCGGCGGAGATCATCTTCGACCAGAGCCTGGGGGACCTCTTCGTGGTGCGCACCGCCGGCCTGGTGCTGGAGCCCGCCGGCGTAGGGAGCCTGGAGTATGCGGTGGCCCACCTCCACGTGCCCTTGCTGGTCATCAAGGGCCATGAGGGCTGCGGCGCGGTGACCGCGGCGGTGCAGCACCCGGACCTGGAGGAAGGGCACATCACCGCGGTGGTGCGGGAGATCGCCCCGGCCGCGGCCCAGGCCCGGGCCCGGGGACTGGCCGGCCCGGAGCTGGTGGAGGCGGCCACCGAGACCCATCTTATGCGGCTGCAGGCGAAGCTGAGCCAGGAGAGTGCCATCATCCGGGAGGCCCTGGCCGCCGGCCGCCTGCACCTGGTGGTGAGCAAATACTATCTCAGCAACGGGCAGGTGGAGGTTCTGGACCGCACCTGGTGAGCAGTCCCCGGACTCTGGAAGCCGGTCAGTGCCCCGTTTTCTGATGAAAGTCATCAAGCGCTCCCTCAAGCGTCTCACCGGCGCCGCCCCCGCCTCCCCGCCGTCGGGCCGCCTGGCCTCCCGCTATGCCCATTTCCAGCGGCTGCTCAAGGCCAACAACCGCACCCTGGCCCTCATGGCCGACATGGAGGAGAAGCTCTCGGGGGACTATCTCTTTGATATGGCCTACATCCGGGCTTCAGTGGGGGAGCTGCTCCAGGAGACCCAGGCCCTGGTGGAGGCCCTGGACGGCTTGGGGGAGGGGCGCTACGGCAGCCTGAAGGAGGCGGCGGCCCGCATCGGCCGGGAGGTGGAGGCCCTGGTGGAACATCGCCGGGAGATCCCGGCCGGGCCCCTGGTCCTGGACCTGGCGGTGGTGGACCTGTCCCAGGCGCCGCTGGTGGGGGGCAAGGCCGCCAACCTGGGCGAGGTGATTCAGAAACTGGGGCTGCCGGTGCCGCCGGGTTTCGCCATCACCACTGCGGCCTACAAAAAATTCCTGGACCACAACCAGCTCTCCCAGCGCCTCGCCGAGCTCCTTAAAGGCTGGAGTCTGGAGGACCTGGACAGCCTGGCCCGGGTGAGCGAGGAGCTCAAGGCCATCATCCTGGCGGCCCGGGTGCCTCCGGAGCTGGAGGAGGCCCTGGCCGCGGCCTTTGAGGACCTCTGCCGCCGGCTGGGGGAGCGCCCCTTCCTGGCGGTGCGCTCCAGCGCCGTGGGGGAGGACCTGGCCTTCACCTTTGCCGGCCAGTATGTCAGCTTTCTCAATGTTCCTCCCGGGGACCTGGCGGCCCGCTACAAGGACATCCTTGCCAGCCTCTTCACCCCCCGGGCCCTGTTTTACTACAAGGACAAGGGCTTCAACGAAGAGGAGCTGGCCATGGGGGTGGTGGTCATGCCGCTGATCCGGGCCAAGGCCAGCGGGGTGCTCTTCACCCGCCAGCCGGAGGCGCCGGAGCGGGACGCCATCCTGGTGAACGCCGTCTGGGGCTTGGGGAAGTATGCAGTGGGCGGCAAGGTGCAGCCCGATCATTACCTGGCCGCCTACGAGCCCCCGGGGGAGATCCTGGAGCAGGTCATTCCCCCCAAACCCATGCGGCTGGGGTGGCGGCCCGAAGGCGGAGAGATCCAGGAAGAGGTGCCGCCGGAGGAGGCGACGGCGCCCTGCCTGACGCGGGAGCATCTGGCCCAGCTGGTGGACTGGGCCCGCCGCCTGGAGGAGTATTTCCGCAAGCCCCAGGATGTGGAGTGGGCCCTGGGGGAGGACGGCCGCCTCTGGCTTCTGCAGACCCGGCCCCTGAGGGTCCAGACCCGCAAGGCCCCCTCGGCCCGCCCCCGTCTGAAGCAGGAATATCCGGTCCTCCTGGACACCGGCAAGGTGGCCTGCCGGGGGGTGGGCGCCGGGCCCGTGGTCCTGGTGAAGGGCGACGACGATCTGAAAAACTTCCCTGCCGGGGGGGTGCTGGTCTCCCGCTTCACCTCCCCCAAATTCGTCACCGTCATGCGCCAGGCCGCGGCCATCATCACCGACTCCGGCAGCGTCACCGGGCACATGGCGCTTCTGGCCCGGGAATTCCAGGTGCCCACTATCCTGGACACCGGCAAGGCCACCCGGGTGCTCTCCCCCGGCCAGCTCGTCACCGTGGACGCGGACTACAACAACGTCTATGACGGCATCATCCCGGAACTGCTGGAGGACCGAGGGCGCCGGGAGGGCGATCTGACGGAGAGCCCCGTCTTCCAGGTCCTCCGGGCGGTGTTGCAGAAGGTCATCCCCCTCAACCTCATCAACCCCCGGGGGGAGAATTTCACCCCCGAGGCCTGCCAGACCATCCACGACCTCGTGCGCTACGGCCATGAATACGCCATGCGGGAGCTCTTCCGCATGACCGAGCTGGAGCTCAGCGAGGCCGGGGAGGTGCAGGAGCTGGAGGCGGACATCCCCCTGAAACTGCGCCTCCTGGATCTGGGGGGCGGCCTCAGGCGCCGGCGCCGGCGGGTGAGGCCGACGGATATCGACTCCATCCCCTTCAGGGCCTTCTGGCAGGGCTTAAGGAGCATGCCCTGGCCCAAGCCGGCCCCGGGGGTCAAGAGCCTGTCCTCCGTCTTTGTCAAGGATGAGGCGGAGGTGGCCCAAGGCGCCGACCCCTGGCGGGACCAGAGCTATGTGGTGCTCTCCCGAAATTACATGAACTTCAGCATCCGCCTGGGTTACCACCTGTCCAATGTGGAGGCCTATGTCTCCGAGGTGCTGAATGACAACTACCTCACCTTCAGCTTCCGGGGGGGCGGCTCCACCCCGGAGCGTCGGGAGCGCCGCACCCGCCTCATCGAGACCATCATCGACCGCATGGACCTGCAGCACACCCGGCAGGGCGATTTCATCGAGGCCCGTCTGGCCAAGTATCCTCTGGAAAAGATGTGCGAGCGCCTCACCCTGCTGGGGAAGCTCACGGTCTACACCAAGCAGCTGGACATGGCCCTCTTTTCCGACGGCATCGTGGACTGGTACATCAAGGAATTCCTTCGGGAGCACCTGCACCTGCCCGCCTGAAAAAATGGCGGAACCGGGGTCAGGACCCGGTCCCGCCGCCCACCAACCACGGATAAGGACTCAGCCACAGGTGCGGGGGAGGGGCCCGGAGGGCTGAAGGGCCATGACCCCCCTCCCCTCCCCGAAAATTTTCCTTTTGGCTTGGCGGGTCAGGCTCCCGCAGGCGGGTCAATGCCCCGGCCCGCCCAGGTCTTTTCCCACTCAGCCGTAGAGCCGCACCGGCGGATGCACCGGGGTGAGCTCCCCCTCGGTGGGTTTGGCCACCAGGAGCTGGATGCGGCCGAAACCCTGGGTGAGGAGGAAATGCCAGGCCTCCTGGACGTCATAAAACCCCTCGCCGCCGCCCACCACCTCCACCCGGTCGGCCGCCAGCCCCAGCTCCCGGCAGCGGGCCGCCACATCCAAACCCGGGGGCACGTCCGCCCCGCCCACCAGATAGACAATGACTCCGCTTTTCATTTTTTCCCCTCCACCTCCCTGAGCGCCTGGGCCAGATGGTCCAGGAAGAGGTCCACAATGCCGTCGACATAACCCAAACCGGTGGTCACTCCCTCAATCTGGTAAGCCTTGTGCTTGAGGAGCTGGTTCTTCCAGCTGTCGGGCTCCTCCCCCAGAAGGTCGTTCTGGACGTGGTCCCCGGCCACAAACATGAAGGGCATGAGCACGATCTTTTGGGGGTTGGCCTTCTTCACCGCCACGAAGGCCTCCTTGGCTTCGGGTTTGCCCTCCACCGAGGCCAGAAAGGCATGGGGGTAGCGGGAGTGCAGGAGCCGGGCGAAGCTCACATAGGCCTTCTCCCCCGGGGGGACCGGGCTGCCATGGGCCATGAGGAGCACCGCCGTCTTGCCGTCCTGAGGCGGGAAGGTGGCGGCCACTGCCTTCAGGGCGCGTTCTTTGTCCTGCTCACTGCTAAGCAGCGGCTTGCCCAGGGCCGCCTTCAGCCCCGGTATTTCCCGGACGACGGAGACCACCTTCTTCTCCCACTCCTCCCCGGGCACGATGTGCAGGGACTGGATGGCCACCCTGCTGTGCCCCTGGGCTTTGAGGTCCCGGAGCACGGTGCCCAGATCCTTGAGCTCCCGGCCCTGCTCCTTGGCCACCTTGTGGCGCACCTTGTGAGAGGTGAAGGCCCAGCGCACCTCATACCCGGGGAAGCGCTCCCGCACCTTCTTCTCGAAATGGTCATAGGTGGCGAAGGCCTCGGTGGTGGTCCCGAAGGCGGTGAGCACGATGACGGGTCTGTCCGCCGCGTCCACCTGGGCGGCCGCCAAAAGCGCCAGCACGGCCGCCGCCTGCACCAGATGCCGGGTCCTGCTTTTCTGCCCCATCCTGTCCCCCTTAACCGGAAATAAAAAAATCCTTAAGCCAGCAAATGACTTAAGGATTGCACCCAGCTTCTTGGTCCTTAAATTCATGCCGGGCGTCCACTATACCGCGTAGCGACGCCGGCCGGTGTTCGGGCAGGTCTTCTGACTCCCGGATCCTCCTCCCCCTGCGCCTTCCCATCCCCTGAAGGTGGACAGTGGCATGCTGCAGGGTTCGTCCCCGGTCACAGCGGCGGGACCGTGCCGGACTTGCACCGGCTTCCCTATTATGCCCTATGTGGGCACCCGAACGATGTGACACCACAATATCTGGAGTGTGGCCCCTTGTCAAGGAAAAAATGCGGCCCTTCAGCCCGGGGGCAGAATGAGTCACCCGGAAGGGCCGGCTTAGGGTCCGGTTCCGCTTTCCCCGTCAATCACCTGGGAGGGCCGGCTCAGGAGGGCTCGGCGAGGGGAGGAGAGCGCCGCCGGCTGGCAGGGGGAGGGAGGCTCAGGGGGCGTCGGGCGCCGCCCCGGACACCGGCCCGGGAGGCAGACGGGAGGGGAGACAGAGGCCCCCTGACCCCCCGGCCCTCCCCTCCTTTGCCGTCTTACGCCCGCTCCGGGAAGGCCAGATCCTCATACATCTTCCAGGCTGCCAGAAAGGCCTGCTCAAAGGAGCGGGACTCGGCATACACCCGGGCCGCCCGGCCCATCTCCCGGCGGCGCTCCGGGGAGCGGGCCAGGTGCAGGATGGCCTCCGCCAGGCCGGCGGGGTCATTGGCCGGCACCACGATCCCCGTCTCGCCGGGGAGCACGTTTTCCCGGGGGCCACCGGAGTCGGTGACGATGACGGGGAGCCCGCTGGCCTGGGCCTCCAGGACCACGTTGCCAAAGGTGTCGGTGGTGCTGGGAAAGACAAAGACATCGCTGGAGGCGTAGGCCTCCGCCAGGCTCTCCCCCTGGAGATAGCCGGTGAAGGTGACCGGCGCCCCGGCTAAAGTGCTTTGCATCTCGGCGAGATACGGGCCATCCCCCACCACCACCAGGTGGAGCTCCGGGTGCCGGGGGGAAAGCTCCCGGAACACCTGGCCCAACAGCTCCAGGTTCTTCTCCCGGGAGACCCGCCCCACATAGAGGAGGATGACCCGGTCCCGGAGGCCGAAGCGGCGCTCGAAAAAGCCGTTCCGCTTCTCCGGGGTGAACTGGCCGGCATCCACCCCCCGGGGATAGAGGCGGATCTTCTCCGCCGGCAGTCCCGCCTGGGTGAGCTCCCGGGCCGTGGCCGCGGAAGGCACCAGCACCACCTCCAGCTGCTGATAGAACCACAACAGATACCTCCACATCCAGGCGACCAGGGTGGGGTCCTCGGTGATGTGCAGGGCATACTGGGGCAGGGCGGTGTGGTAGGTGCCCCACACCGGCAGCTTGAGAAGGCGGCCCACCGCCAGGGCGGTGAGGCCCATGGGGCCGGGGGTGGCGGCCTTGAGGTGGGTGACGTCGTGGTCGTTGCAATAGCGGAGAATCTGCAGTACCGGCGGGTGAAAGAGCTTCATCTCCGGGTAGCCCGGGAGATGAAAGACGCCCAGGGGCACAAAATTGCGCACCCCCGGTCGGGAGGGCTGGGAGCCGGTCTCGCAGGTGATGATGGTGTAGGGCTTGCCGAAGCGCCGGGCCGCCTCCACCTGCCGGTTCAGGGTGAGGCTGACGCCGTTGATCTCGTAGAAGGTGTCCGTGAAGTGGACCAGCTTCAGTTGCCGGTGATCCTCCGGATTCCTGAGTTGACGCCGCCGCCAGGCCCCGACGATCTCCGCCGCCAGCTTCCGGTCCGCCGCAAAGGAGGAGTAGGCGGCGAAATAGGGGGCCAGCCCGGCGTAGATCAGCCCCTGGGAGGAGAGGACATTCAAGACCTTGATGAGGTCGGCCTGGTGCAGGGCCTGGCGAAAATGCCAGTGACAGTGCTTCAGGACCGCCTCCGCCATCTGGGAGACCATGGTGTACCACTGGGTCTCCGAGTTGTCCTCGGGGCAGGAGATCCGGGCCGCCTCCTTTTTGATGAGCTGCACCACATTCTCCTCGGGTGGGGCGGACTTCATCCAGGTCCGGAAGCGTTCCAGGTAATAATGGAAGATCCGGGTCCCGCCCGGGAGGGTGGCCTCCGGGCGATGCAGGTATTTCTCCAGGAAAAAGAGGAGCAGGTCCTTGTGCACCCCCTCTCCCAGGCGGTATTTCTGCCGGTAGAACTGGTAGGCGATGCTGTAGATGTTGTGTCCCAGGGTGAGGGGCGTGGAGGCTTGGCCGCCCACCAGCCCCTGGCCCTGGGCCAGCCCCTGGAAGAAGTCGCCCCGGGCAGCAGCCCCGGGCACTTCGGTGAACATGCGGCCGATGTGCAGGGAGCTGTGGTCGTCGGAGCCGCCGGTGAAGCGCTTGGGCCACAGGCGGCGGGCCATGACCGGCAGGCGGTGGCGCTGGGCCAGCTCCTCCAGATCCGCCGGGGTGATGAGGGAGAACAGGAGCTTCAACCCCTCATTGAGGCGATGGTCCCGGCCGCCGTTGAGCTCGAAATTCTCAAACAGGAGAAGGAGCTTCTCAAAGTGCGCCGGGGTGAGCTTGCCGTTCACCGACCAGAAGGGGTGGGCCAGGGTGTGGCAGATCCCCTGCTCCTGGAGGTAGGCCACCAGCTCGAAGATGTTCCCCCGCAGGCGCTGGATCTCCCGGTGGTGCTCCTCCGAGAGGTCGTAGGCCAGCACATGCAGCTTGCAGCCGTCCTCCGGGAAGTAGGTGGTGATCTCCTCGCTGATGAAGGTGTCCGGCAGGTGGGCCAGCTCCAGGCAGCCGTCAATGACATTGTGGTCGGTGATGGTCACCTGGTGCATGCCCCTGGCCTTGGCGGTGCGGTAAACCACCCCGGGCTCGGTGTAGCATTCCTGGCACCCCAGTTTCTGGAGCACCCATTGGGACGGCCGGGTGGAATAACGGGAATGCACATGCAGATCGATCTTCATGCTCCCCCTCGCTTTGCGGCAATGAGAACGGTTTCCCCGGCCCGCACCTTGTCCCCGGGCCGGACCTGAAGCTCCATCCCAGGGTGATAGGGCAGCACCACATCCACCTGGGAGCCGATCCGGATCATGCCGAAGATGGCGCCCTTCTCCAGCCGGGCGCCCACCTGGGCGTAGCTGTCGATGCCCCGCACCCGCCAGCCGGCGATCTGCACCACCTGGCAGTGCACCTCCTCCCCCGCAAAGGTGCCCCGCAAGGTGGTGACCAGGCGCTCGTTGTGCAGCAGATGCCGGGAATTGCGGTAGAGGGGCGGCCGCCTGAGCAGCGTGCGCCACTGCATGGGCGTCATGGGGAAGTTGCGGCCGCGGGGCGGGAAATAGGTGATGGCCGTCACCTCCCCGGAGAGGGGCGCCCGGTTGTAGTGCACATCCCAGGGGCTCATGAAGACCCCGATGTGCACCCGGGGGACGCTTGAGTCATAACGGGTGATGTCCGTCAGCGTCGCCCGGCGCCCCGCCTTGACCAGGATGACGTCTTCCGCCGCCGCCACCACCCGGGCGTAGACCACGGTGCCGTCCGCCGGGCTGACGAGGTTCTCCCCCGGGGGGATGCACCGGGGCGGGTTGCGGAAAAACCAGACGTAGCGCCAGTAGAGATAGCCTGCCCCCAGGGCGGCGGGCACGGCCAGCCAAGCCGGGTTCAATTCAGCTCCTTTCCGGCCGCGGGCGACAATACCCGCACCAGGGCCACCCCGGAGGAAAAGGGGAAGTTCACCACCTCAAAGGCCTGCTCCTGCTGCTTGAGGAGCCGAAGCCACCTTTTGACGCCGGCGTGCCGCAGCAGCTCCCGGATGTAGATGTTGGTGTCATGCAGAAAGATAAAGGTGTTTTTCCGGGAGTGCTCCAAGACCTGGAGGAAGTCGTACTTGACATCCTTGAAGGCGTGGCTGCCGTCGATGAAGGCCAGATCGATGGGCGGCAGCCCCAGCTCGGCGTAGCGGGGAAAGAATTCATCGCTCCGGAGCTTGTGGTGGCGGACGATCTGCCCCACCCCGAAGCGCTCAAAGTGCCGCCGCACCTGCTCCTCATCGGACCAGTAGCCCCGGCCGCCGATGGTGGCCAGCGGCCCGTCTTTCACCAGGGAGTAGGAGGGGTCCACGAAGGTCAGGCGGCCGTGGCCGTTGTCCTTGAGCCCCAGGGCCAGGCAGACGACGCTGAAGCCGTAGCCCGAGCCGATGACCAGGACGTGCTTGGGCCGGATGGCGCGGGCCACCCCATAATAGAGGAAGCCGAACCCCAGGTTCAGGGTCTTGGCGTGCTCATGGTGGCCGAACGGTTTGGCGTACTGCAGGATATCCCGGAGGCGTTCCACATTGAGGCTGAACTCTTCCATCTTTCCCCCTCCTGTCTCTCTGGTTTCCCCGACCATGGGCAGGAGCGGAGCCGACCCGGGAGCCCGGCGGTCAGCCCCCTTCCCCCCGCAGCCTTTCTCCTTTGCCTCCTGTAGCTACAGGAACCAGATTTCCCGGACATTGGCGAAAGGTTTTTTCTATGCTGATTTTTGGCGGACAATTTAAGGAAACGATGTGAAAAATATGGCTCCGCCCGAAGTGCGTCACCGCCCCCCTGGGCGGGTTTACACTTCTGCGGCGAAGCTGCTACAATGCCGGCGGGGGAATCTGAACTGTGGTGCGCCTTTTTCTCCTCAGCGGCATGTTTCTCCTGTGCCTGGGACCCCTGGCTCCGGCGGCGGCTGCCCCTCCCCTCACCCTGGAGGAGGCCGTCCTTACCGCTTTGCGGCACCATCCGGGGCTCAAGGCCGCCGGCCTGGAGGTCACCGCCGCCCAGGCGGAGGTGGCCAAGGCCCGGGCCCGCTTCCTCCCCCGCCTGGATTTCGCTGAGACCTACACCTACTCCAACAGCCCCTCCCAGGTGTTCATGAGCAAGCTGAATCAGCGGCGCTTTGCCGGGGAGGATTTCCTGCTGGACAATCTCAATCATCCCTCCCCCTACGGCAATTTCCGGAGCGCCCTCACCTTAAGCCAGCCGCTGTTCCAGGCCGGGGAGGCCGCCCTGGGCTACCAGCAGGCCAGGCTGGGCCGGGAGATGGCCCAGGCCCAGGCCCTCACAAGGCGCCAGGAGGTCATCTTCCAGGTCATCCGGGCCTACTTCGGCCTGCACCTGGCCCGGGAACGCCACCGGGTCATCCGCCAGGCCCTGGAGACCGCCCGGCGGCACCGGCAATTGGTGCAGCAGCGCTATGACGCCGGGGCGGTGATCCGTGCCGATGTGCTCTCCGCCGAGGTGCACCTGGCCAAGATGAAACAGGAGGAGATGAGCGCCGCGGCCCAAGTGGGGGTGGGCCAAAGCGCCCTGGACACCGCGGTGGGGAAGCCCGACACCGCCCTGCGCCCCCTGGCCCCCGCCCCCCAGGAGCCGGCGCCGCTGCCGGGGGCAGTGGAGGAGCTCCTGAAGACCGCCCACGCCAGGCGGCCGGACCTCCGGGAGATCCGGCTGGCCGCCCAATCAGCCCACAAAGAGACCACCAAGGCCCGGCTGAATCACCTCCCCCGGGCGAAGCTGGTGGCGGAATACGAGGTGGACCAGCGCCGCCTCTTCGGCCCCTCCGGGGACAGCTTCACCGTCATGGCCCTGGTGCACTTTAACCTGTTCAACGGCCTGGCGGACCTGGCCCGGCAGCGGCAGGCCGCCGCCCGGGAGGCCAAGGTCCGGGAGCTGGAGCGGGAACTGATGGACCACATCCGGCATCAGGTGACGGAGGCGGCCCTGCACCTCAAAACGGCCCGGGAGCGCTACCAGGTGGCCAACGCGGTGGTGGCCGAGGCCCAGGAGAGCCTGCGCCTCATCCGCCTCCGGTATCAGGAGGGCCTCACCCTGCTCCTGGACCTGCTCAGCGCCGAGGATGCCGCCAAGGAGGCGGAGCTCCGGCGCCTGGAGGCCCTCTTCGACACCCATCTGGCCCACGCCGGACTGGAGCTGGCCCTGGGGACGCTGACCGGTCCGCCGGCAGGCCCCTCCCCCGGTGGCTCTGAGGCCTCAGACACGGGGGCGGCACCATGACCCAGGAACCGGGCTCCCGCAGACGCCTCTTCGGTCAGGCGACCCTCACGGTGGCAGTGGTCCTGGTGATGGCCTGGCTGGCCGGCTTGCTGGAATTCGGCAGGATCGCACCGGGGACTGCGAGGCCACCGGCCCCGCCCCCGCCTGGCAGGGTGCTGACAGTAAAGGAACAGCCCCTGCCCCGGGCACTCGCCGTCCCCGGGCGGGTGATCTCCCAGAGCCTCACCCGGGTGGCCGCCCAGGTGCCGGGGCGGGTGGAGCAGATTTCCGTGCAGGTGGGCGACCGGGTGAAGGCCGGGCAGCCCCTGGTGCGTCTGAGGGCGGCGGAATATGAGGCCCGGGTGAGCCAGGCCCGGGCAGCGGCGGCCCAGGCGCAGGCGGAGCTCACCCGGGTTACGGCGGACTACGAGCGCTACCGCCGGCTCCTGCGCGAAGGCGCCGTAAGCCCCCGGGAGTTCGAGGCCATGGAGGCACGCTTCCGGGCCGCCCGGGCCGCCCTCAGCCAGGCCCAGGCCCAGGAGCGGGAGGCGGCGGTGTTCAGGGGCTACACCCTCCTCACTGCGCCGGTGGCCGGGGTGGTGGCGGCCCGGCCGGCGGCGGTGGGCGACCTGGCCCAACCCGGCCTGCCCCTGCTTACCCTGTATGATCCGGCCGAGCTGCAGGTGGAGGCGGATGTCAGCGAAGACCAGCGCCGGCTCCTGGCCCCCGGGACGCAGGTGGAGGTCGCGGTGCCCGCGGTCGGCTATGAGGGCCGCCTCCCTCTGGCCGAAGTCTTTCCCTTGAGCCAGAGCGACAGCCGGACCTTCACGGTGCGCACCGCCCGCCTCGCCGCGGAGGGCCTGACCCCGGGCATGTACGCCCACCTGCGCCTGCCCCTGCCGGAGGCCCGGGTGGTGGCCGTCCCCCGGGCGGCCCTGAAACGGGTGGGGCAGCTCACCCTGGTGGAGGTGGCCACCGACGCCGGCCCGGTCCCCCGGCCGGTGCAGCCGGGCGCCGAGGTGGGGGAGCTGGTGGAGATCCTCTCCGGCCTGAGGCCGGGAGAGCAGATCATCGTGCCGTAAGGGAGGGCGGGACGGCAGGGACACCCCACCCGGTTCGCACCCCCTCTCCCTGTCGTCGAGGTCCAGGGACGAGGGTCCAGGGTGGCTCCCCGGCTTCCGCCCCTGACAAGCGCTCGGCAGAGCTGACCGGAGCATGGACAACGCCCCCGACAAACCCCAACTGGGCCTCACCGCCCGCCTGGTGGAGGTCTTCCTCACCTCCAAGCTCCCCACCATCTTCATCCTCATCAGCCTGTTGGCCGGGGCGGCGGCGCTTCTGGCCACTCCCCGGGAGGAGGACCCGCAGATCCGGGTGCCCATGGTGGATGTCCTCATCCGCCTCCCCGGGGCCCAGCCCCAGGAGGTGGAAAACCTGGTGGTCATCAATCTGGAGAAGAAGCTCTGGGAGATGGACGGCCTGGAGGACCTCTACTCCCTGGCCCGGCCCGGCTTCGCGGTGGTGACCGCCAAGTTCCGGGTGGGGGAGCGCATGGAGGACGCCCTGGTGAAGACCTACAACCAGGTCTTCTCCAACCTCGACCAGGTGCCCTCCGGGGTGGCGGGCTGGGTGGTGAAGCCCATGGGCATCGATGACGTGCCCATCCTGACCCTCACCCTGTGGAGCCCCCGGGCGGACGACCATGAGCTCCGGAGGGTGGCGGACGAACTGCTGCACCGGCTGCAGAACATCCCCGACACCGCCCGCACCTTCGTGGTGGCCGGCACCCGGCGCCAGCTCCGGGTCATCCCGGACCCCCCACGGCTGGCAGCCCGGCACCTGGACCTCCTGGACCTGGTGCGGGCCCTGGAGGCCGGCAATGTCAACCTGCCGGCGGGGCACTTCTCGCGCCAGGACCGGGAGTATCTCCTGGAGGCCGGGCCCTTCTTCCGCAGCGCCCGGGAGGTGGCCCGCCTGGTGGTGGGGGTGCATCAGGGCAAACCGGTCTTTCTGGAAGAAGTAGCCGAAGTCACCGACGGCCCCGAGGAGCCGGTGGAGCTGAGCCGCCTCGTCTTCGGCCCGGCCCATGGCACTCTACCCCCGGGGGTGGAGCCCGGCCGCTTCTACCCCGCGGTGACCCTGGCCTTCGCCAAACGCCCCGGGACCAACGCCGTGGCGGTGGCCGAGGGGCTGCTGGCCCGCATCGGGGAGCTGAAAGGGCAGATCCTGCCCCCGGATATCTACGCCGAGGTGACCCGCAACTACGGCCGCACCGCCAACGACAAGGTGAACAAGCTCCTGAGGGAGCTTTTGATTGCGGTGCTCTCCATCACCCTGCTCCTCACCCTGGCCCTGGGCTGGCGGGAGGCCCTCATCGTGGCCCTGGCGGTGCCCCTGACCCTGGCCATCACCCTCACCGGCAATATGCTCTTCGGCTACACCATCAACCGGGTGACCCTCTTTGCCCTCATCCTCTCCCTGGGCCTCCTGGTGGACGACCCCATCATCGATGTGGAGAACATCCACCGCCACTTCCAGTTGCGCCTCCACCCGCCCCTGGAGGCCACCTTGGTGGCGGTGGATGAGGTGCGGGCCCCCACCATTTTGGCCACCTTTACGGTGATCATCAGCTTTCTCCCCCTGTTCTTCGTCACCGGCATGATGGGCCCTTACATGCGGCCCATGCCGGTGAACGTGCCCCTGGCCATGCTCATGAGCCTGGTGGTGGCCTTCACCGTCACCCCCTGGGCCACCTACCACCTGCTGAAAGGAGAATACGGCCGGGAGGCCAGGCCCTTCGTGCTGGAGGAGACCCGGGTCTATCGTCTCTACAGCCGCCTCATGACCCCCCTCCTCACCCGGGACCGCCTGGCCCGGCTGTTTCTGGCGGGGATGGTGCTGCTTTTCTGCGTCGCCCTGCTTTTGCCGGTGGTGGGCCTGGTGCCCCTGAAGATGCTCCCCTTTGACAACAAGGATGAGCTCCTGGTGGTGGCGGACCTGCCGGAGGACACCCCCCTGGAGGGCACCCAGCGGGCCCTCACCGACCTGGCCGCCTATCTCTCCCGGGTCAACGAGGTGGACCACGCCGTCACCTTCGCCGGGGTGACCTCCCCCATGGACTTCAACGGCCTGGTGCGCCACTACTATCTCAAGCGCGGCCCCTCGGTGGGGGAGATTCGGGTGAAGCTGGCGGACAAGCACCACCGGGCCGCCGCCAGCCACGCCATCGCCCTGCGCCTGCGGCCGGAGCTCACCCGCCTGGCGGCCAGGCACGGGGTGCGCCTGAAAATCGTGGAGGTGCCCCCGGGGCCGCCGGTCCTGCAGACCCTGGTGGGGGAGGTGTACGGGCCCCCCGGTGCCGCCTACGAGGAGCTCATCGCCGCCGCCCGGCCCCTGGAGGCCCTATTCCGGGAGACCCCGGGGGTGGTGGACGTGGACACTTCCGTGGAGGCCGACCGCCCCCGCTGGCGCTTCCTCATCGACCGGGAGAAGGCGGCTTTGAGTGGCCTCACCCCGGCGCAGATCGCCCGCAGCCTGGCCCTTGCCCAGGGGGGGGAGCCCGTGGGCCGGCTCCACGAGGAGACCGAACGCCTGCCCCTGGAGATCGTCCTGCGGTGGCCCCGGGCGGAGCGCTCGACCCCGGAAACCCTGGGCCAGCTGCGCCTTAAGAGCCCCACCGGAAGCCTGGTGCCGCTCACGGAGCTGGGGGAGTTTGTCCTGGACACCGCGCCTCAGCCCATCATGCGCAAGAACCTGGAGCGGGTGGTCTTCGTCACCGGCGACACCGCCGGCGCCAGCCCGGTGAATGCCATCCTGCACCTCATGGGCGAGGCCCGGCGCCGCCCTCTGCCCCCCGGCTTCCGGGTGAACTGGGCCGGGGAGGGGGAGTGGAAGATCACCGTGGAGGTCTTCCGGGACCTGGGGCTGGCCTTTGCCGGGGCTTTGGTGGGCATTTACCTCCTTTTGGTCCTCCAGACCCAGTCCTACGGCCTGCCCCTGGTCATCATGGTGGCCATCCCCCTCACCCTCATCGGGGTGATGCCCGGCTTTGCCCTCTTAAACCTCCTCTTTGCCGGGAAGGTGGCGGGCTATGCCGACCCCATCTATTTCACCGCCACCGCCATGATCGGCCTCATCGCCCTGGCGGGCATCGTGGTGCGCAATTCCATCATCCTCATTGACTTTATTCACCACCACCTGGAGCGAGGCCTGCCCCTGAAGGAGGCGGTGCTCAATTCCGGGGCGGTGCGCTTCCGGCCCATTTTGCTGACTGCCGGGGCCGCCATGTTCGGCTCCTGGGTCATCACCCTGGACCCCATCTTCTCCGGCCTGGCCTGGTCCTTCATCTTCGGCCTCTTTGCCTCCACCGCCTTCTCTCTGGTGGTGGTGCCCCTGATCTTCTACCGCCTGGCCCGCCGCAGCACTCCGTGACCCTGGCCAGGAGGGGCTTCCGGTTGCGGCTCCCTCTCCACTTTTGGTTGACAGCGGGGTCAGCTTTCGCTATGGTGACCGGCAACGAGGGATGAACCCCGGCGCCCGGCCTGAAGCGCCGCCGCGCCCCGCGGCCCTGCCCGGCCGCGTCTCTGATGTGAGCGACCTCCTCAGCCTGGCCGGCTGAGAAGGGGCAAAATCACCCGAGCCATGAAGGCTGCTGCGACGCACGCGGCTTTCATGGCTTTTTTCATTTATGGCAGGCTCTGGTCCTTTGCACGTGCTCGCTGCACCCGGCGCTCTCAGTCCCCGGTCCGAAGTCCGACGGGTGGAATCGCTCCCGGCCCATATCCGGGACCTGGCCTATTGGGAGGCCCAGGTCCCCTGGCACCGGCTGTGGCTGAGCCACAATGACTACCACCGGCCTGTGCTCGCCTTTCTTTCGCCCCGGGTGCGCCCGGGCTGGCGGGTGTTGGAGGTGGGGGCGGGAAACGGCGTGCTGGCCCTGCCTCTGGAGGCCCAGGGCTGCCGGGTGACGGCCCTGGAACCCTGCCGGGGGATGCAGGGCCTGCTCGGGGAGGAATGCCGGCGCCGGGGCCTGGCGCCCCAGCGTTTGGAACCCCGCCCCTGGGAGGACCTGCCCCTTTCGGAGGCGGCCGGCTACGACCTCATCCTGGCCTGCAACAGCCTGCAGGTCTGCGCCGGCGGCTTTGACGCGGCCTTCCGGAAACTCTTTGCCGGCGCCCCCCGGCATGTGTGCGTCATCAGCGAAGTGGGCTGGGAGCGGCTTCTCCGGCCGGGGGGGACCCCGGGCTACCGCCTGGACTGTCTTTGTCTTTACCGCCCCGGGAGTTCTTACGCCTACCGCCATCCCAGGGAAGCGGTGGCGCATCTGCGCCATCGGCTGAGACGCCCGCCCACCCCGGAGGAGGCGGCGGACCTGAGGCGGCGTCTGGTTTTTCATCAGGGCCGCTGGTGGCTGCCGGAGGTGGCCCGGGTGGGGATCTTCTGGTGGGAGAGAGAGGATATCCGGAACCCCCAAGGAGGTTTGGCATGACGAGACTGGGCTTACTGATATCGGCACTCATCCTTGTCAGCGGCATGGCGGCCGCCGCCGGGGAAGGATCGGAGAAAAGGATCCCGGAACTCTTTTTGCTGCAGGAGCTGGAGATCACCGAGAGGGAATTGCAGAGCAATATCGACACCCCCAATATGACGGTGATCAAGCCGGAGGTCCTCCTCCAGGGGCTGGGCACCACCCTGGACGGCGCCCTGAAACGCCTCCCGGGGGTGGACGTGCAGCGGCTCCAGGAGGTGGGGGGCGCCCTGGATGACGACTCCATCCGCATCCGGGGCTTCGGGGCCCGGCGGATTCTGGTGACCATTGACGGCCGGCCCCTGAACACCCCGGGCACCGCCGGAGGCCACTTCATCGACTGGACCACCATCCCTTTAAACAACATTGAGCGCATCGAGCTCATCAAGGGAGTGAGCGACCCCCGCTACGGCAACACCCTGGGGGGAGTGATCAACCTGGTGACCAAAAAACCCACCCCACGGCCCCAGGTGGAGGTGCAAACCGGGCTGGCCCGCTTCGATACCGCCTCCGTCAACTTCTTCCATGGCTGGCGGCCGGGAGCCGGGCCCCTGGAGTACTCCGTGAGCGGCGGCTACGCCTCCAGCGACGGCTACCTGGACAACGGCCGCTTCCGCATCAAAAACCTCAATCTCTACGCCGGGTTGCATGTGCCTTGGCAGGGGAAGCTCTTCGGAAACGTCCAGCTCCTCTCCCTCACCAGGGGCTTTTTGGTGAACAACCGCCTGAGCAAGGATTATGACTCGCCCCTGTATGACAGCCCCCGCAACCCCCAGTTCCCGGCCTCCGACGGGGACATCATGTATGGCGGCATGGGAGCGTACCCGGAACCCGGAAGCTTCTGGACCCGGGAGCGGGTGATTTTCGATGTGGGCTATGAGCAGAAGCTCCTCGAGGGCCTCTTTCAGGCCCGCTTCTGGAAGAACTACGGCCAAAGGGAGGCCTTCAACACCAGGGCCGCCCTTAGCCGGGTGTTCCACAAGAAATTCTTCGACGACGACTCCCACGGCTTTGACGGCCGTTACCGCCACCCCTGGGGTCGCCACACCCTCACCCTGGGGGTGGACTACTGCCGCTTTCTGGATCGGGGGGACAAGCTCTTCCCCGATGACTTCCGGTATTCCCGGCCGGGATTCCCCCGCCAGAACGCCAACTATGTCAATTCCCGGGTCCTGGGCGTCTATCTCATGGATGACTTAAAGCTCACGGACAGGCTGATCCTCACCCCGGGGCTGAGGTATTCCCGCATGGAGGCCAGCCCCGGGCCGGCAGGGCGGGCGGCCCCCGACCTCATCCAACGGGACCTGACCCAGGAGGGGGTCTCCCCGTCCCTGAAGCTGACCTATCTCCTGGGGGAGGACAGCCTGGCCTACCTCAGCGTGGCCCGGGCCCTCCGCCTGGCCACCCCGCCGGAGTACTTCTGGCACTTCACCCAGGACAGTGACTTCGCCGAGGTCTTCAGCCGCCTGCCCCTCAAAAAAGAGGACGGTCTGCTCCTGCAGGGGGGAGTGAAGTACAACTGGCGGGGGAAGACCATGCTGGGCGTGTCCCCCTATTTCTATTACATCAATGATTTTATTCATTTCGATCTGATCAATTTTGTTTCCTACAATATTGACCGGGCCGTCCTTTACGGCATTGAACTGGAGGCGGCCCACAAACTGCCCTGGGGGTTCACCGTTTTCGCCAATTACACCTTCCAGAAGAGCCGGACGTCTGGCGACCCGCTGGTTGACCGGTTGGTGGCCCCCCAGGACCGGGGTTTCAAAGAAATCCCGGCGTTGCCGGCCCATAAAATCAACGCCGGCATTCAGTACAAGGGCAAGTATAAGGAGAAGATCGCCCTCTACCTCAGCTTTGTCTCCGATCAGAAGGTCATCTATAACAACAACACTCTGTTCAACACCGACCTGCGGGTGCGGCGACAGCCGGCTTACGTCACCCTGGACCTGGAAGGCTCGGTCCCCATCCGCTGGCGGGGGCGGGAACACCTGGAACTCTATGGCTTTTTGCATAACCTGACGGATGCGCGCTATCAGGAACGCTTCGGCTACCGGGCCGCACCCTTCACCGTCGGCGGCGGCCTCAAGTTGAAATATTGAGCATGGCAGACGCACCTCAGGCGGGGGAAAATCGAAGCCGTCACCCTGGCCTGCGCCGGAAAATCTGGCTTTCTGCGGTGGCGGTCCTTCTGGCCGTGGGGGTGGGGTGCGCCTCACCTCCGGCGGCCCGGAAGGGTGATACGGTGGTCATCGGTCTCATGGCCGAGCCCGCCACCCTCAACCCGCTTTTTCTCACCGACCAGGTGTCCTATACCGTCAGCGCCTGGACCAACCCCGGGCTGGTGCGGCTGACCCCGGAGCTGAAACCCGCCCCGGACCTGGCGGAGGCCTGGGAGATCCGCCACGGGGGCCGGGAGATCCGCTTCCGCCTCAGGCCGGGGGTGCGCTGGCATGACGGCCGGGAATTCCGGGCGGAGGATGTGGTCTTCACCTATGAGATCCTCACCTCCGGCGCCCTCCCCACCCCGCACCTCAGCCACTTCGGGCCGGTCCGGGAGGTGCAGGCCCTGGACCCGCAAACGGTGGCGGTGCATTATGCAGAGGTGTATTCCTCGGCGCTGGAGAGCTGGACCTTCGGGCTGCTCCCCCGGCCCCGGACCCCGGAGGAGAGGGAGGAGACGGCCCGCTCCCGCACCCCGGTGGGCACCGGACCCTACCAGGTGCGGGAATGGCTGGCGGGCCAGCGCCTGGTGCTGGAGGCCTTCCCCGGGTATTATGGCGGCCCTCCGGCCATTCACAGGGTGGTGTTAAGCATTCATCCCGACCCGGTGACGGCGCTTATGGAGCTTCGGGCCGGCCGCCTGGACCTCCTGGAGGTGACCCCGCAGCAATTTCTCACTCTGAGCCGGGCCCGCCGGGGCATGGGGCCGCTGCGCCTCCACCGCTCTCCTGCGGAGCGCTACGGGCTTCTGGGCTTCAACTGCCGGGAACCCCGCTTGCGGGACCCCCGGGTCCGCCGGGCGCTCTCCCGGGCCATCGACCGGCAGGCCATCATCAGGACGGTGTGGCAGGGCTGGGCCCGGCCCGCCGCCGGCCCCTACCCTCCCGGCGCCTGGTTCTCTCCTCCGGAGCCTGCCATGCCGGAGTATGACCCCGAGGCCGCCCGGCAGGAACTCACCGCCCTGGGGTGGAATCCAGCCGGCCAGCCGCCCCTGCGTCTGCTGACCCATATGGAGAGCCGGGAAAATCTTCTCACCGCCCAGCTCATCCAGTCCCACCTCCAGCGGCTGGGCCTTCCGGTGAAGATTGAGACCTATGAGTGGCTCACTTTCCGCTACCGGGCCATCGCCCGGAAGGATTTCGATCTGGTGCTCCTGCACCGCCATTATCTCCCGGACCCGGACCTCTACAATGTCTGGCACTCCTCCAAGACCGGGGAGGGGGAATGGAATTTTCTCTCCTACCACCATCCGGTGGTGGACGACCTCCTGGAGAGGGCCCGGCGGACGGTGGAGGTGGAGAGGCGTCGAGCCCTCTGTCAGCAGATCCAGGAGGCGATGCAGGAGGATCCCCCCGGAGTCTTTCTCTATCACCTCGACGGCCTCTATCTGGCTCACCAGAACCTCCGGGGCCTGACCCCCTCCCGGCTGGGCCTGTTGGCGGCACCCCACACCTGGTCCTGGGCCGCGGCGCCCTAAGGCCCCGGGCAGCCCCGGCGAGGGCAAGAGTGCCCCTCTGAGGTGTGACGGCCGACGACCGGCGGCTTCCCCCCTCTGTCTGGGTCTCTTTCTCCCCTGCCTGGCCGATCCGGCGAAAAACCACGGCTATGCCCCTTGTGTGCGGCCGGGAGGGGATTATTTTAAAAATGATGCAGTGACTTCTGAACCGAGGCCTTCATGCACCACTTCATCAAGATCCGCATCCTGCGGGATCTGGAGAGCCTGGAGGAGCGGGCCCGCTCCTTAAGGCAGCTCTGGCCCGGCTGGGCGACGGCCCCTTCTTTCCGGCCTGCGGCCGACCTCTTTGAGACCGCCGCCGGCCTGGTGCTGCGCCTGGAGGTGGCGGGCATCTCCCCGGAGGACCTGAGAGTCTCCCTGGAGGGTCAGGAACTGCTGATCCAGGGGCGCCGGCGCCTGAGCCCCCCTCCCGGCACCGCCCGCATCCTGCAGCACGAGATGGTGACCGGCGTCTTTGAGCGCCGCTTCTTCCTCCCCCTCCCGGTGGACCCCCAGGCGGTTCAGGCCCGCTGTCTCCACGGGGTGCTGGAAGTGGAACTTCCCCGGCCCGCCGCCCGGCGCATCCAGGTCACCGTCTCCACTGCTGACGACGACCAGGAAAGGTAACGATATATGGCTTCTGAGACCAATCACGGCAACAACAACCATCGCGCCCCGGGGGGTGGACCGCCCTCCGGCAGACTGGTTCTCCCCATTCTGCCCACCTCGGACATCGTCCTGTTTCCCCGCATCATCATGCCCCTGGCGGTGTGGGACGAGGCCGGGCAGAAGCTGGTGGACGACGTGCTGATGCACGACAAGATCTTCGGGGTCCTCTCCTCCCGGCAGGAGGCCGCCGCCGGCTATGGCCCCGACAACCTCTTCACCACCGGTACCGCTGCGGTCATCCTGAAGATGCGCAAACCCGACGACGGCTCGGTGCGCCTCCTCATCCAGGGGCTGTACCGCTTCCGTCTGATTCACTTTGTGGGCTACGAGCCTTACCTCACCGCCGAGGTGGAGGGCCTGAGCGAAGACTATGAGCCGGACCTGGAGATCGAGGCCCTGGTCTCCAACCTCAAGGGCCTCTTTCTCAAGATGCTGGAGCTCTCGCCGTATCTGCCCTCGGAGCTGGGGCCGCTGGTGCGGGAGCTGAGCGACCCCCGGGTGCTGGCGGACATCGCCGCCGGCAGCCTCAACATCAGCAAGGCCGACAAGCAGGCCCTGCTGGAGACCATCGACGTCAAGGCCCGGCTGCACCAGGTGCTGGCCCACGTCAACCGGGAGCTGGAGATCCTGGAGCTGGGGAAAAAGATCCAGGCCCAGGTCAAAAGCGAGATGGACAAGGCCCAGCGGGAGTATTTCCTGCGGGAGCAGATCAAGGTGCTGGAAAAGGAGCTGGGCGGCACCGATGAGCGCACCCGGGAATATGAGGAGCTGAAATTCCGGCTGGAGGAGGCCCACCTGCCGCCGCATGCCCTGAAGGAGGCGGAGCGGGAGCTGGCCCGCCTCAGGCGCACCCCACCCACCTCGCCGGACCACCAGGTCATCCGCAACTACCTGGAGTGGATGATCGAGCTCCCCTGGAGTGTGAGCACCGAGGACAACCTGGACCTGGCCCAGGCCCGGAAGATCCTGGACGAGGACCACTACAACCTGGAAAAGGTGAAAAAGCGCATCCTGGAGTATCTGGCGGTGCGCAAGCTCAAGCCGGATATGAAGGGCCCCATCCTGTGCTTTGTGGGGCCGCCGGGAACCGGCAAGACCTCGCTGGGCCGCTCCATCGCCCGGGCCCTGGGGCGCAAGTTTGTGCGCCTGTCTTTGGGCGGCGTCAGGGACGAAGCGGAGATCCGGGGTCACCGCCGCACCTACGTAGGGGCCCTGCCCGGCCGCATCATCCAGTCCATGCGCCGGGCCGGCTCCAACAACCCGGTCTTCATCCTGGATGAGGTGGACAAGATCGGGGCGGATTTCCGGGGCGACCCGGCCGCGGCCCTCCTGGAGGTCCTGGATCCGGAGCAGAACCACTCCTTTTCCGACCACTACCTGGATGTGGGCTTCGACCTCTCCCGGGTGATGTTCATCACCACCGCCAACCTCCTGGATCCCATCCCGCCGGCCCTGCGGGACCGCATGGAGGTGCTGGAGCTGCCGGGCTATACCGAAGAGGAAAAAATCGAGATCACCTTCAAATATCTCATTCCCCGGCAGCTGGAGGCCCACGGCCTCACCCCGGAGCAGTTCCGCCTCACCGAGGAGGCGGCCCGCCAACTCATCGCCCGCTACACCCGGGAGGCGGGCCTGCGCAACCTGGAGCGGGAGATTGCGGCGCTCTGCCGGGCCGCCGGGCGGGAGATTGTGGAGGGCTTAAAGGAGCGGGTGGAGGTCGATGTCCAGGACCTGGCCACCTACCTGGGGCCGCCCCGCTTCTTCCGGGAGGCGGCCCTGGACCGGCCCGAACCCGGAGTGGCCACCGGCCTGGCCTGGACCCCCACCGGCGGCGACATCCTCTTCATCGAGGTGCTGCGCATGCCCGGCAAGGGGGCCCTCAAGCTCACCGGCCAGCTGGGGGAGGTGATGAAGGAGTCCGCCGAGGCGGCCCTAAGCTACGTGCGGGCCCGGGCCCCCTTTTTAGGGGTGGAGGAGGACTTCTTTGAGGGCTCGGACCTGCACATCCATGTGCCCGCGGGGGCCATCCCCAAGGACGGGCCCTCCGCCGGGCTGGCCCTGCTGGCCGCCCTGGTCTCCCGGCTGGCCCACCGGCCGGTGAAAAAGGGCCTGGCCATGACCGGGGAGATTACCCTGCGGGGGGACGTGCTCCCCGTGGGCGGCATCAAGAACAAGGTGCTGGCGGCGCACCGGGCCGGCATCCGGGAGATCATCCTGCCGGCTCAGAATGCCGTGGACCTGGAGGAGATCCCGGAGACGGTGCGCAAAGACCTTATCTTCCACCCGGTGGAGAAGATGGACCAGGCCCTGGAGATCGCCTTTCCGCCCCAGGAACAGGGGTAGAGGGCCAAGGGGCCCCATCCCGGTGGCCCCATCTTCCCTTCCTCCCCCACATTCTTCCTGCCGGTCAATTGACCCGGCGGCTGGATGTGGTACAAACAGGGGAGACGGCGGGGCTTGCCGACCCCGGGCGGGCAGCCTCGGGGGGAAGGGACCGGGGCGCAGCCGCTCCTGCCCTCTCCCTGCGGCCTTTCCCCCGCCGCGCCGGGGGACGGGGGCCTGAGGACGGAGGCAGGCCCCCGCTCTTTCACCCTATCACGGAGGCAGGCGATGGCGGTGTTTGTCTGTGAGAAATGCGGCGCCCAGGTGGAGACCCGCTGCAAGCCCAAAAAATGCCCCCAGTGCGCCGAAGTCGGCTCCATGGCCAAAGCGGACAACCCCAAGGGAAAGGGGAAGTGAGCCGCTGACCGGTGCCCGGGGCCGCCGCCTCCCCTGCGAGAGGGAGGACAGCCATCCCCTGGCCCGTGGCCGGGCTCACGACTTTGATGATTTACGGCATCGGCGTGGATCTTATCCGGGTGGCGCGCCTGGCCCGGGTGGTGGAGCGTTTCGGCGAGCGGTTTTTGCAGCGCGTCTTCACCGAGCGGGAGATTGCCTACTGCCGTACTCGCCACCGCCAGGGCGTCTACCAGCTGGCCCAGCGCTTCGCCGCCAAGGAGGCCTTCTCCAAGGCCCTGGGCGTGGGCCTGAGGGCCGGGGGCATCCGCTGGCGGGAGGTGGAGGTGCTCCCGGATTCCCTGGGCAAACCGGAACTCCATGTCAGCGGCCGGGCGGCGGAGCTCTGCCGGGCACACGGCATCACCCGGATGCATGTGAGCCTCACGGACGAGGACAACCACGCAGTGGCCATGGTGGTGCTGGAAAAGTAGTCCTGCCGGGGATGGGCCCTCCGGGGCGGCGGCCCCTTCCCCTCCCCAGGATTCCCAGGAGAACCCATGCGGGTCTTTGTCACCGGTGCCAGCGGCTTTGTGGGCAATGAGGTGGTGGCGGAACTGCTCAAGCGGGGCCATGCGGTGCGCGCCCTCATTCGGCCGGGCTCGGAGAAGAAGCTCCGGGAGCGGGAGCGGGTGGAGGTGGTCAGCGGCGACTGCCTCCACCCCGAGGTCCTGGAGCGGGGCCTGGCGGGCTGCGAGGCCGCCATCCACCTCATCGGCATCATCCGGGAATTTCCCGGCCGGGGGGTGACCTTCGAGCGGCTGCACGTGGAGGCCACCCGCAACGTGGTGGAGGCGGCAAAGAAGGCCGGGGTGCGCCGCTTCCTGCACATGAGCGCCCTGGGGGCCCGGCCGGAGCCGGCGGACCCCTACCACGTCACCAACTGGCAGGCCGAGGAGATCGTCAAGGCCTCGGGCCTCACTTACACCATCTTCCGGCCGTCGGTGATCTACGGCCCCGGGGATCAGTCCCTCAACCTCTTTGCCCGCCACATCCAGCGGCTGCACTTCTTCCCCATCATCGGCGACGGCCTGTACAAACTCCAGCCGGTGCCGGTGTGGCAGGTGGCCCAGGCCTTTGCCCTGGCCCTGGAGCTCCCTCACACAGAGAATAAGACCTACGAGGTGGGGGGCCCCGAGCCCATCGCCTTCCGGGATCTCATCGACACCATCGCCCGGGTGCTGGGCCGGCGGGTCATCAAGGTGCACCAGCCGGTGTGGTGCATGCGGGCCGCGGCCCGGGTGTGCGGCCGCTTCGCCTGGTTCCCCCTGACGCCGGGCCAGCTGCGTATGCTCCTCGAGGGCAGCACCTGCGACCCCACGGCCTTTTACCATGACTTCGGCCTGGAGCCGGTCCCCCTGGCCGCCGGACTGGCCCGCTATCTGGGAAAATAACCGCACAGCCAAGCAAAAAGGCTGGGGGGCGCCGCCCGCAGGGCGTCCTGTCAGGGGTAAAGGAGGGGGGATATCCGGGAGGGGGCCGGAGGGCGCCAGCCCTTTCCCCTCTTCCCCCTCCCCCCTCCCACACAGAGTGAGCGTGACGGCGGGCTCAAGGCCCCCTCCGGAGCCATCATTATGGGAAGAATCACCTCAAAGCGGGGATATTCTGTGGCCTGGCACCACCGCCCCTCGGGGGCCCAGGGATGCAGAGGTGTTTTCAGAGATCCAGACTCCGTTTATGGTGGTTTCCCGGGCGGAAAATCAGGTTCCTCCCGATGGCAGGCAGGCGGGATTCATGCTACGGGGTTTGTGAAGGAGAGAACAAGTGGCCCGCTCCGCCATCCCTATGACCGCTGACCTTCTCCCCTACCTCGGCGACCGTCCTGAAGAGCGCCTCATCGTCTATGGCAGCCTGGCCCCCGGCGGCGCCAACAATTTCATCCTGGCCCGGCTGGGCGGGTTCTGGTATCGCTGCACCATTTTCGGCCACATGCGCATCGTCAAGGGCTTCAAATCCTTCCGGTATGATCCCCGGGGCCAGGAGTACCAGGCCTGGCTCTTCGTCTCGCCCGCCCTGCCCGACAAATTCCCTGACCTGGACGACTTTGAGGGCGAAGACTACCGGCGCCTCCTCATCCCGGTGACCGTGGCGGGGCAGGCCATCTGGGCCTACATCTACGAGGGCGTCGTGGCATGAGACGGCGACAGGACCGGGACGCCCTCACTCCAGATGGTAGTGCTTGCGCACCGGCTTTTTCACCCTCCAGGTGCAGGACATCCCGGCGGGAAAGGTGACCAGGTCGCCCTCCCCCACCCGCACCGGCTCGCCCCCCTGGGGGATGACCTCCACCTCCCCCTCCAGAAAGTAGCAGATCTCCCGGGTGTCATAGGTCCAGGGGAATTCTGACACCTCCTTGGTCCAGATGGGCCAGGTTCGCACTCCCAGCTCCTGAAGCCGCGCCTCACTGGGCCGGCGCTCCACTTTGATCTCCGCCATCTCCTCCTCCTTGGCAAATCCGGGGACTACGGGTTAGGATGAAGGCATGCTTCCCCCGCTGCCCCGCCCGGGGTGCCGTCGGCTCCCCGGCCTCCTCCTGTTGGTGATGCTCTCCCTGCCGGCCGGACTCGCCGGGGCCGAGGCGAAGCCGGAAGGCTTCCTCCCGGCCCGGCCCGGCTACCCCTGGCAGTTCCCCCGGGATCACGGCGCCCACCCGGGGTATCGCACCGAGTGGTGGTATTTTACCGGACATCTCGTGGGCGACCAAGGGGAGCTTTTCGGCTACCAGCTCACTTTCTTCCGGGTGGCCCTCACCCCCACCCCTTCCCGCCGCGCCTCGGCCTGGGCCGCGGACACGGTCTATTTCGCCCACTTCGCCCTCACGGACGGACCCGGCCGGCGATTTCACTACCGGGAGCGGGCCCAGCGGGGCGCCCTGGGGCTGGCCGGGGCCGCCCCCGACCGCCTGCACGTCTGGGTGGACGACTGGCAGGCCGAGGCCAGCGGGGAGGACATCCGTCTCGCCGCCCAGGATGACGGGCTGGCCCTGGACCTGACCCTCACCCCCTTAAAGCCCCCGGTCTTTCACGGCGACGGCGGCTTCAGCCGCAAGGCCGCGGGCACGGAGCACGCCTCCTTGTACTACTCCCTCACTCGCCTGCGCACCCAGGGGACTGTCACCGTCAACGGCCGGCGCCTGCCGGTGGCGGGCGAGAGCTGGATGGACCGGGAGTTTTCCAGCAGCCAGCTCGCCCCCCACCAGGCCGGCTGGGACTGGTTCGCCCTGCAGCTGGAAGACGGCGCCGAGCTCATGCTCTACCACCTGCGCCTTGCGGACGGGGGGGTGGACGCCGCCTCCTCGGGCACCTATGTTGACCCCCAGGGCCGCACCCGGCACCTCACCCGGGAGGAGTTCCAGATCACGGTCACCGGCCACTGGCGCTCGGCCATGAGCGGCGCTCGCTATCCGGCGGCCTGGGAGATCCGCCTGCCTGCTTTGGGATATGAGCTCACTCTCACCCCCACCCTGCCGGACCAGGAGCTCCGCACCACCGGCAGCACCCGCATCACCTACTGGGAGGGCCAAGTCAGGGTGGCAGGGCGCCACCAGGACGCCCCGGTCAGGGGCCGGGGCTATGTGGAACTCACCGGCTACGCCGGACCTTTGGGTGGGAGATTTTGAGTGAGGGGAGGGCCGCAGGGGAGCAGTGGCTCCCCCGCCCTCCCCTGACCCTCCCCTCCCCGCCCCCTTTGTTAAGGGATTGGGGGTGGGAGCGTGAGGGAAGGGGTAAGGGTCCGCGACCCTTAGCCCCCTCCCCCACATGCTATATGGTCATCTCGCTAGCGGGTGAGCCAGCGGGAATTGCGGAGGGTGAGGAAGGCGTAAGGCTGCACCCAGTTGAGGGCGAAGAAGGCGAAGTAGGAATAGAGGATGCCGTAGATGAATTCCCAGTCCCGCTCCTGGGCGTAATAGAAATACATGTAGATGAGGGTCATCACCCCCAGGCCGGCGAAAAACTTCACCATGACAATGGGATAGAGATAGAAGGACATCAACAGCAGTCCCAGAAAGAGGTAAGTCAAAGGAAACTCAATCTGGGTGATGAAGAAGTCCACGATGGGCCAGAAGCGGTCCCGCTCCCGGTAGCGGGTGAACATGTAGGTGAGCTGCACCCAGGACTCCCGGAAGTTGGAGCGGTCCCAGCGCAGGAACATCCTGCACAGGCCCCGGTAGGTCTCGGGCACCACCGTGTGGACCACGGCGCTGCGCTGGTAGACCGAGGTGAACCCCTGGCGCAGGATGAAGTTGGTGAGGGCCCGGTCCTCGCCGATGATGGCCGGCTCCCCCAGGAAGGTCTGCCGCCGCCAGGCCTCCAGGATGGGCAGGACGGCGCTTTTCCGATAGGCAGACAAGGCTCCGGGAGTGCAGGCCACAAAGCCGTACATGGACTGGGAGGCCCGGAGGAAATCGAAAGCCAGGACAAAGCGCACCGCCAGCATGCGGGCCAGGAGACTCCGGAAGCGGTTGTAGACCTTGACGTTGCCCGCCACCGCCCCCACCCGGGGGTCGGCCAGCATGGGGGCGATGATCTGCTTCACCGTGTCCGGCTCGATGACGCTGTCGGAGTCGATGGTGACGAAGAACTCCCCCCTGCCCAGGGTGAAGCCGGCGGCCAGCCCCTCTTTCTTGCCCCGGTTCCGGGCGAAGCGCACCGCCCGGATGAGGTCCGGATAGCGCCGCTGGGCCCGGTCGATGTAAAACCAGGTGTCATCCTTGGAGCCGTCGTCCACCACGATGATTTCCAGCCTGCCGGCGGGGTAATCCGAGGCCGCGGCGGAGTAGATGGCCTTCTCCACCATGGCCCCTTCATTGTAGGCCGGGATGATGACCGTCACCGGCGGCAGCTCCCCCTCCGGCAGCGGATAGGGCCGGTAGCGCCACCAGAACCAGGTGCGCACCACCTGGAAGCCCAGGACGAGAAAGGTGAACACCGCCCCCAGGATCAGCAGGGGCGAGGCAAAGGACTGGCGGCTCAGCAGCGTCAGGTAGCCGTCAAAAGAGCCCAGCTTCAGGGCGGCCAGGAAGCAGGCCAATAAAAACCCCGGCACCAGAATCTTCAGGATCTGATCCAGGGCTTGCAAACGCTCCTCCGGAGTGCGCCACTTTCCCGGCACCCAGGTCAGGGTGGTGCTGTGCTCTCGCATGGCGTCAGTACCCTCGATTCCTCGCTCGCAATGGTGTCAGCCGTCCCTTAAGGTATGCAAAGGGCTTGCCAATTCCATTGCTCCGTCTTGAGAATAAGTATTTGAAATTATTACCTATTTAATCAGCCGTCCTGCACCTCCCCCGGGGTGGATCCCCGGTTTTCTCCTCCTGAGAGAAAGGTCTACCGGAGAGGAATTTTGTTCTCATTTTGAGAAAAAACGCTCTGTCGTCTGCCAGTTTTTTCTTTCCCCGCTCCCCTTCAGGTCCCGGGGCGGGGAACGATTCCCTTCCGGACACCGGTGTGGTATGAAAGAGGGGAGGTGATGCCGGGGAGGAGGTCGCCCTCCCCCTTGGACCCCTGAGGCGTGCATGAGCGAGGCGGTGGATTCCCGGCCCCTGACCTGGGCCGACGGGCTCAAGCTGGAAAACGTGGGCCGCGAAGTGCGCGTGCCGGCGGGGACCCTGGTGGTCAAACAGGGGGAGCCGCCCCAGTGCTTCTACGTGGTGGTCAGCGGCCGCCTGGAGGTCTTCCGGGAGACCGCCGAGGGCATCCGCACCCACCTCACCGACCTGGGGCCGGGGGATTATTTCGGGGAGGTGGCCCTGGTCACCGGTCAGCCCCGCACCGCCTCGGTGGCCGCCCGGGAGGACGCGGTGCTCCTGGAGATCACCAAGGACGAGTTCGACCACGTCCTGGACCACAACCCCCGGCTGGCCCGGCACATCATCCAGCAGCTCAGCCATTGGCTGGTGCAGGGCGACGGCCGCCTGGAGCGGGAGGTGGTGCATCAGGCCAAGCTGAGGCAGATCTCCTGGTTCGACTACCTCCTCCTGCTGGGCCTGAGCCTGGTGCTGGCGCTGGTCTTCAATACCTACAACGACAACCAGATCCCCCTGGTGCACGGCTGGGGGGAGAAGCTTCAGATCACGGAGATCAGCCCCACCCGGGCCCTGGAGCTGCACCGCCGCCAGGCGGCGGTCTTTGTGGACGCCCGCAAGGCCAACTTCTTTGACCAGCGCCACATTCAGGGGGCCGTGAATCTGCCGCGCCTCTATTTTGACCTCCAGTACCCCATGTTCCGCTTCATTCTGGAGCAGATGGGCTGGCAGGACAAACCCCTCATCGTCTACGGGGGGGGCTTCAGCCGCCGCTTCGACCACGAGCTGGCAAACCTGCTCCAGGAAAAGGACCATGGCCAGGTCCTGGTGCTGGGGGGGCACTACGCCGCCTGGGAGAAGCTCTTCCCGGTGACGGAGAAGGCGGCGGCGCCGCCCCCGGCCATGCCCCTGGGGATTCCGGGGCTCATCGAGTGGCTGCCGGTGGGCTTTCTGGTCCTGCTGCTCATTCCGCCGGTCCGGCGCAGCCCCCACCTGGCCATGGCCGGCCGCCTGGTCCTGGGGGTGATCTTCATCCAGTTCGCCCTGAGCAAGATCATGCGCCCCGGGGTCTTTGCCCTCAACGTGGTGGAGTACGGCCTCATGCCGCCCTGGGGGGTGAATCTGTGGGCCCTGTTTCTGCCCTGGGCGGAGCTGGTCTGCGGGCTCTTTCTCATTCTGGGCATCCGCACCCGGGCGGCGGCCACCCTCATCGGCGGGATGAACCTGATTTTCATCATCGGCCTGGTGAACGCCCTGCTCATGGGCCTCCCCATCAACTGCGGCTGCGTGGGGGAGGTGGGGGAGCCCGTCAACTGGTGGAAGGTGACCAAAAACGCCGCCATGCTCCTCATGGCCGGACAGATTTATCTCTATGACCGTTTCCTGGTCCTGGACCGGGGCGGCTTCATCTGGCGGGAACGGGAGATATGACTTACCGGACGGTGCCCTGGGCTCTGGCGCTCTGGGCGTTGGTCTTTGCGGCCGGCCTGGGATGCGGGGAGGCCCGGGCCCCCTTTGCCGGCACCTATCGCTCCGAGCTGCCTTACGGCGGCAGGGGGCATGTGGAGCTGACCCTGAAGGAAGACGGCGAGGGGCTGTGGAAATGGGAGGAGGTCTCCCTGAGGTTCAAGTGGCGGGTGGACAAGGGGCAGATCTGGCTCTATACCCGGGAGGGGGGGATCATCATCGCCACCCCCAGTGACGAGGGCCGCCGCCTCAACCTGGACATGAGCGGCTCCTGGCACCCCAGCTGCCCGGTGGAGCACTGCCTTACTTTTCAGCGAGTGACGGGAGGTGCCCGATGAGGCCTCAGTGGCGTCTGGGCCTGGTGGCCGTGGCCCTGACGGGGCTCCTCGGCCAGCCCGTCCCGGGACAGGCGGCGCCGACCCGGCAGGCGGTGGAGGTGCGCCAGGTGGGGCTCAGCCGGGTGGGCGGCCAGACCCTCCTCACCGTGGTGTTGACCCGTCCGGCCGCCCCCCGCATCACCCCGGAGGACCGGGGTGGCCAGCCCCGGCTGGTGGTGGAATTCCCCCAGGCCCGGGCCAGGCGCCTGCCAGGCACTCTGGCGGGGGATGAGGTTTTGGTCTCGAGGGTCCTGACCCGGGTGGGGCCTGGCGGCAGCGGGGTGACCATCACCCTGGAGCTGGTGCCGGACCGGCCCTACACCTGGTGGCGCCAGTCCCGGCCCGGGAGCGGCCAGCAGGCCCTGTTCGTGGTGGGCCTGCGCCCGGCCGGGGCAACCCCGGCCCCGCCCACCGCCCGCCCGGCGCCCCTGGTGCCGCCCCCGCCCCCGGCGCCGCACCGGGCCCAGATGGCGCCGCTGCCGGAGGAGCCGGAGGAGCTGGAGGAGGAACCCCCCGCGGGCCGGGAATGGCAGGCGCCACCGCCCTCCGCTTATCCCGGGAGCCCCCGGGAGCGGGCCCGGGGGGATTTTGCCGAACTGCGCCGCCTGGCGCCCCAGGGGCAGGGGGTCTGGCAGTACCTGGAGAGGAGCGGCTGGCGGGTGAGCAGCGTCAAGGATTATGACCGCCCCGGGGTGCGGGCCAGCCGGGCCTTCACCCTCACTCACCCCTCCTACCCCGAGGTGGAGGTGAATGTGGTGCATCTGCCGGGGACTGCCGCCGGCACCCCCAACATCACCTTGCTGGATCTGTCCTTCAACCGGCTTACCAGCGCCCCGGCGGTGAAGTACCGGGAGATGCGCACCTGGAGCTTCGCCAAAATCCGGCAGCAGTTTGAGGACATCGGGGATTTCTTCGACGACGCCCTCAAGCCCCTGCGGGTGGACCTCCGGAAAGAGTGCCAGAGCCTGGCGCTGCGCTACGCCCCCCTCATCCAGGAGTTTGTCCGCCAGGTGGTGCCCCGGGATCCCAGGGCGCCGGAGACCGTCATGAACCACATCAAGGCCAAGGTGAGCCTTCGGTTTGAGGGGGTGCAATATACCATCAGCGAAGAGCCGCTCCTCATCCTCAACCTGGTGGACTTTCTCTACCTGAGGACCTATTACGTGGGCGGCTGAGGAGGATGAGATGGCGAAGGAGATCGTGATCTACGGCAAGGCCAGTTGACCCTTCACCCTGCGGGCCCGGGAGGCCAAGACGCAGGCGGGCTATCAGGTGGATTATCGGGACGTCAAGGAGGAGCCCAAATATCTGGAGGAGATGCTGCGCCTCAGCCGGGGGGTGCGCAAGGTGCCGGTCCTGGTGGAGGGCGGCCAGGTGAGCATCGGCTTCGGGGGCACCTGAGGGGTGTAAGGAGGGCCCCCTGGGAGCGGGCTCGGTGGGGGCGGGGCCGGCCGGCAGCGGCGGGTCCCGCCCCTTTTTGCTGTCTTGGGCTCAGGCCTCCCCGGCACCGGTCCCGGGTGAAAAATCTCCCACTTTTTTCATTTCGGGCCCCCCACGGCGCCTCGTCCTTGCCACCGCCGGGCGGTTTGGATGGCTAATCCATGAGAATTGCGTTTAATTTTTCCCGGGCCGGGGGCGGGGGGCAGGGCGGGCCGCCTCTCTGATCCTTACCCCACTCCTGCGGCCAACTCCGGCAGATTTTTCCACTTAGGCGCCTTATTCAGCTTGAAATCAGCATGAAAATGGTTAATTTGTCCCACTTCCTTCAAAAAGGAGGGAGGTTTTTCTTTATATAATCTATTAAGATAATGAAATTATTAGATTTTATACATTCCCAGGGGTTTTGTCAGTGAAAAAGGTTTTATGGCTTTTTTTTATCCCACTTTATCCGATTTTTTTCCTGGTATTTCTCTTTTTTAATCCACTTTATCGGTGATTTTCCCCTCTTCCCCAAGCTTTCCCCTTCTTGTTAATTTGGGCACAATAGCAATTATAAAGAATTTACCAAATATTTCAAGTAATTATAAATTTTTTGAAAAAAATTTCTTGACAGCCTCTCCGCCGTGGTTTACTAATCAGAGCCATCAGACAGCCACCGACAGACATTCGAACCTCAACTCCCACGGGATGGCGGTGACAGCCGGTTGAGGCTGGGTCCCCACCTCTCCTCTTCTCCCGAACCCAGATACGTACCGGGAGGGGACCCGGGCTGCACTTTGGGGGAGCCCAAAACCCGGCTGCCAACCAGGGCAAGGAGGCCCGGGGCTCCCCGGCAGTCACGCCCGCCGCGTCCCCCATCCTGCCGACATCCAGCAGCGACAAGAGAGGCGATCATGAAAAAAACGGCGATCCTGTGCCTGGTGTCTGTGGGGATGTTCTTCTTCCCCCGCCCCACCCTCAGCGTCAGTATGGCCATTGTCACGGTCACCGCCTACTCCTACAACGGCGGCGCCTCCCCTCACGGGATCACGGCCTCCGGCAAAAGGGTGAAAGAGGGCATGGTGGCGGTGAGCCGGGATGTGGAGCGCACCCTCAATCTGGCCTTCGGCGACCGGGTGCTGCTCCACGGGCTGGGGGTCTATGAATACCAGGACCGCATGGCCTCCCGCATGCGCAAGAAGGTGGATGTCTTCCTGAACAGCGACCGGAAGGCCCGCCGTTTCGGGGTGAAGCGGCAGGTGGTCCTGGTCAAGCTGGTGTGAGGCGGAAGGGTTACTTGGCCCGCTCCAGATAGGTGCCGGTGCGGGTGTCCACCCGCACCCGATCCCCCACGTTGATGAACAGGGGCACCTGGATGACCGCGCCGGTCTCCAGGGTGGCGGGCTTGCTGCCGCCGCTGGCGGTATCCCCCCTCACCCCGGGCTCCGTCTCGGTGACGGTGAGCTCCACGGCCAGGGGCAGCTCCACCGCCACCGGCTGCTTGTTGAAGAAGAGCACCTTGACGGTGAGGTTCTCCGGCAGGAACAGGGCCGCCTCCCCCATCTGCTCCGGGGTGAGGCTGAGCTGCTCGTAGGTGTCGTTGTCCATCATGACAAAATCGTCGCCGTCCCGGTAGAGGAACTGCATCTCCCGCTCCTCCAGGTCCGGCTTCTTCACCCGCTCCCCGGAGCGGAAGGTCTGATCCAGCACCCGCCCGGTCACCAGGTTCTTCAGCTTGGTGCGCACAAAGGCGCCGCCCTTGCCCGGCTTGACGTGGAGAAAGTCGATGATGACATAGGGCTGGCCGTCCAGCTCGATCTTCAGGCCCTTTTTGAAGTCCGCGGTGGAATACATGGAAAAAACCCCGATAATCTCAAAATGCTCGCCCCTCTGACGGCTCCGGCGCCCCCCGGGGGAGGCCGTCCCTGACCCCGGCCGGGTCAGCACCGCGGCTGGGGGTCGCCGGCCGGCCACAGCCAAGGCCACGGCCGGAGGCAGATCAGGGTGGGGAAGAGGCCGGGGGGTGGCCGGACCGGGAGTGGCTCCGTGCCTGCGGCCTGGGAGGGGGAGGGGGTTTGAGCCGCTCCGCCGGCAGGGCCACCGAGGGCTGGTCCTCCGGCAGGTGCAGGATCAGCTCATTTTTGCGGAGGAAGTTCAGCTCCCGCCGGATCTGGTCCTGAATCAGGACCGGATCGTGCTGCAGGCGTTCGATGGTGAGGGCCAGGCGGCGGTTCTCCTGGGCCAGCCGGGCGTTTTCCCATTCCAGGCGCTGCAGCTCCTGCCGCAGGCGGCTGATTTCCCACACGCCCTGGCGGCTGAAGACGGCCACCCCGATGACGGCCAGCAGGCAGAGGACGGCCCCCACCGCCAGCCCTTTGTAACCTCCCCAGCCGTTCAGGCCTCCCCCGGGTGCGGCCTCCGTCGGCATGACCTTCCCCCTCGTTCCTTCGCATTCTGCCCAAAAACCGCCGCAGCTGCAACTAGAATTTTGGGGGAGCCCCCCTTGCCTTCAGCGGGCAGGGCCCCGGCGGCTTTCGGCTTTTCTCCCGGGGGAAGGTATATTATAATTTTTTATCTATCCGGCGCCGGGGCCTCTGGATATCTGAGGCCCGTACCCTTTTCGGAAGGAGGCGGATGATGACTTTCGTGCCCCCTTTGGCGGCCACCGGCATCGGCTCGGTGCCCTTTACTGACCCGGAGGCCACCGCCGCCCTGATTCTGGAGCATCTCCCGGAGGTGCCCTTCTGGCCCCAGATGGTGCGCCGGGGCTATGCCGAGGACATGGTCCCCCAGGGGGCCCGGGGCCTCCCCGGGTTGGTGGCGGACCCCGACGCCCGGCAGGTGCGCCTGGACCCCGGCGTCTCCCGGGAGATGGCCCTGGCGGAATTCTACGAACTGGTCTGGCAGGACACCCTGGAGCCCTTTGCCCTGGCGCCGGAGGAGGCCGCCGGCTTTTATGCCCTCTGCCGGGGGGTGGCGGCATTGCCCTCCCCGCCCCGGGGGCTCAAAGGCCAGGTGGTGGGGCCGGTGACCTTTGCCGGCATGGTGAAGGACGAGCAGGACAAGCCCATCCTGTATGATGCCGAATTCACCCAGGCGGTGGCCCTGGGGCTGGCGAAAAAGGCCGCCTGGCAGGCAAAGCACTTTCGCTCCCTGGGGGCCGAAGCGGTGGTCTTTTTTGATGAGCCCATCCTCACCGGCTTCGGCTCGGCCTTCTTCCCGGTGTCCCGGGAGGAGGTGGCCCGCCTCCTCAGCGACACCCTGGAGGCCACCCGGCAGTCCGGGCCGGCGCTGTTGGGGGTGCATTGCTGTGGCAACACCGACTGGTCCCTGATCCTTGCCCTGCCCTTCGACATTGTCAGCTTCGACGCTTACGGGTATTTCGACAGCCTGGCGCTGTATGACAAGGCCCTGCGCCAGTTTCTGGAGCGGGGCGGCTGGCTGGCCTGGGGGGCGGTGCCCACCGGCGAGGAGCTGGCCCGGGAGAACGCCGCCGGCCTCTGGGAGCGTTTCACCGGGCAGGTTAAGCGGCTGGCGGACCTGGGCCTGGAACCGGCCCGGGTTCTCTCCCAGGCCCTGGTGACGCCGTCGTGCGGCCTGGGGTATCTCAGCCCGGAGGCGGCGGTCACCGCCCTGGATTATCTGAAGGAGCTGAGCACACGGGCCCGGGAGTGGCACGCCTCCCTGGAGCGGGCCGGGGCCTGAGCCCCACACCCCCGACATGCCGTCAGGCGGAGATCCGGAAGCCTGGCGGGGCGGCAGGGGGCGGCGTGCATTTGGGAGGGCGGAGGCAAATCCAAGCCGGGGACGGACTTCAGGCACCGGGAGGGTCGGATGAAGGTGCGGGACATCATGGTGAAGGAAGTGGCCACCCTCGACGTCAACGATGAGCTGAGCCTGGCCAACGACATCATGCGCCTGGGGCGCATCCGCCACCTCCCGGTGGTGGACGGCGCCCGCCTGGTGGGCATCATCTCGGAGAGGGACCTGTTCCGCTCCTCCCTGGCCCAGGCCCTGGGCTATGAGACCAAGGCCACCCGGGAGCTCATGAAGAGCCTGCGCATCAAGGACGTCATGGTCAGCCGGGTCATCACTGTGAGCCCCGATACGGACCTGAAGACCGCGGTGAAGATGATGGTGGACCATAAGATCGGCTGCCTGCCGGTGGTGGAAGGGGACCGCCTCATCGGGCTGGTGACGGAGACGGACATCCTCCTGCAATACTGCAAGGAGCTGGGGGGCTGCTAAACCGGAGGCGGCGGCGGGGCCGTTGGCGGTCCGGCAATACTGCCAGGAGCCGGGGGCTGCCTCACCGGCCGGGGCGGCATCCTCCTTCCGGCGCCCGTCGCTTTCGCCCCCCGGCGACGGTCATGGGCCGGTGATCCTCTTCCCCTCCCGGCGCCCGTCGCTGCGGCCCCTCCCCCGAGGCCCCCGTGGCGCTCGACGCCCTGCCGGTGGCTGAGCCGACGCGCGGGGATCGCTTCGGCCCGCCACCCCGGTGGCCTCAGAGCCCCTGGGGCATCAAACTTCCCTCCCTTTCCGCCCCGGAGTGCCTGGACCGGCGGCCGGCCGGGCTTCCCGGCGTATCAGCGGCGGCCCCGGCCACGCCAGCCCCCCGGGGTGCCCGGGCAGCCGCCGTCTCGGAGTCCTTCCTCTCCCGCCAGCGCTTTCCCCTCTTTGCCCCCTCCCCTTCCTCCCCCCTACGTCCTGGAGGAGGAACCCGTCCTGCCCCACCAGTGCCCTCCTCTCTTTATTCCTTCCCCTCCGCCGGCGCCTTTCCCCCTTAGCCCGTCCTGCCCTCCTGCACAGCTTGACAAAATCGACGCAAATCAGTCCCTTCCCCCGTTCGCCAGTCCCGCCGCCCGTCCGTCCCGGGTCCCGGCGGGACTCCCGGTCAGTTCAGGGACAGAAGCTCAATGAATTTCTTCAGCACCTGGGGGTCATAGGCCGGCCCCTGCTTCCCCCGCTGCTCCCGCAGGGCATTGAGGGCGGCAAAAGGAGTCAGCCGGGGGCGGTAGGGGCGGAAAAGGGTCATGCCGTCATAGGCCTCCAGGAGGCTGAGATAACGGGTTAAGGGGTGCTGCCGGGGCAGGGGCAGGCCCTGGGGATAGCCGGAGCCGTCCGCCAGCTCGTGGTGCTCCAGGACCAGCCGCAGGGTCCCCAGGGGCAGGGAGGCATTGCCTTTGAGCAGGCGAAAGCCTAAACATGGATGCTTCCTGAGCAGCTCCCATTCCTCGGGGGAGAGGGGCTCCGGCTTGGTGAGGAGTTCCTGGCAGATGCGGGTGAGGCCCACATCATGGAGGAGACCGGCCAGGCCCAGGGTGAGGCAGTCAGGGCGGGGGAATTTGAGGAACGTCATGAAAGCCACAGCCAGGACCGCCACGTTCACCGAATGGGTATAGAGGGTGTAGTCCTGGTAGAGGAGGTCCCAGATCAGCTTCCAGGGCGCGGCATCCCGTTTCAGGCTGGTGATGAGGAAATGAAGAGTCTGTTTGGCCGGCGCCACCGCCTGGGCCAGCTGCGGCGTCTGGAGGGCCAGACGCAGGGAGAAATGCAGGTGTTCCCGGAGGACGATGATGTCCTGGTGAGACAGCTCCTCAGCGGTGGCCCGGACGAGAAGGTGGTTGTTGAGATAGGCCACCACTTGGGGAAGATACCCTTCCGGGACATACACCCGGTCCACCCCCAGGGCCAGGAGCTTCTCCCGCCAGGCCTGGCAGAGCTCATCTCCGTCTCCCAGACAAGGGGAATAGGTGACCTGGGAATCCGACCCTTGGATGACTTTGATGAACAGGGGGAAGGTGAGACGCTCCCCCGGCAGCAAAGCCTCCAGGGGGAGGGGGATAAAGGCCCGGTCCTCCTCTACCGGCCGCCTGCGGACCCGCAGGTCTCCGTCCAGTATTCTCCGGGGAAGTGGGAGAGACGGGGATTCCATCCGCATCATCTTGTCCCGTATCCTGAAATGTTCTCACCTTACCTTATCGGCTGCCCAGGATTATCCCTTGAGGGGAGTTCTAAGTCAGGAATCAGGCGTGGGAATTCCACCGGGGCGGTGTGCAGGCAGATCGGTCATCCTCCCGGACCCGGCCCGGTGAGGATATCGGGCGGGCTCCGGGAGGGATTGGGGGGGGCAGCCTCAGATGTAGCTCAGCCAGTGCTGGTAGCGGGGGTCCCGGCCTTTGACCACCGCGAAGAAGGCCTCCTGCAGCTTGCGGGTGAGGGGCCCGGGGCGGCCGGCGCCGATGGTGCGGTGGTCCGCCTCCCGGACGGGGGTGATCTCCGCCGCGGTGCCGGTGAGGAAGGCCTCATCCGCCAGATAGAACTCATCCCGGGTGAAACGCACCTCCTGGGTGGGGAGGCCCAGGTCGGCGGCCAGGGTGAGGACCGAGGCCCGGGTGATGCCGGGAAGAATGGCCCCCAACGGCGGGGTCTTGAGCACCCCGTCTTTCACCAGGAAGATGTTCTCCCCGGTGCCCTCCGCCAGGTAACCTTCGGTATCCAAAAGCAGGGCTTCGTCATAGCCCGCCTGGATGGCCTCCCGTTTGGCCAGGATGGAGTTGACATAGTTGCCCACCGCCTTGGCCTTGGTCATCATGACATTGACGTGGTGGCGGGTGAAGGAGGAGGTCTTCACCCGGATACCGTTTTTCAGGCCCTCCTCCCCCAGATAGGCCCCCCAGACCCAGCTGACCACCGCCACCCGGACGGGACTGCCCTGGGGATTGAGCCCCATCACGCCTTCCCCCAGGAACACCAGGGGGCGGAGATAGGCCTCCTTCTGGCCGTTGCGGCGCAAGAGCTCCCGGCAGACCTCGCAGATCTCCTCCGGGGAGTAGGGGATGGCCATCTGCAGGATGTGGGCCGAGTCAAACAGGCGCCGAATGTGCTCCGGGAGGCGGAAGATGGCGGTCCGGCCGTCGGCGCAGTGGTAGGCCCGGATGCCTTCAAAGACCCCGAGGCCGTAATGCAGGGTGTGGGTGAGGATGTGCACCCGGGCCTGGTCCCAGGGGATGAACTCGCCGTCCAGCCAGATCCAGTCTGCCTTTTCCACCATCACCGTCTCCTTCGGGCTTTCTCGGGGGTCGAGGACAGGGCCAACGCCCCATTTTCAGGCAGCGGCCTGCATTATAAATTGTCTTTTTTATCGCAGACACGGCGGCTTGTCAAACCTCGGCCGCAGGCGTTGCCCGGGAGGACGGTTTTCCGGTACAATAAGCAAATTTTTCCGGGGGAGGGGCGATGGCGGACACACTCCGGGCCGGGGTCATCGGGGTCGGGTATCTGGGACGGTTCCATGCGGAGAAATTCGCCGCCCTGCCGGGGGTGGAGCTGGTGGGGGTGGCGGATGTCCGGCCCGAGCGCAGCGGCCGGGTGGCCGCCGCCCTGGAGTGCCGGGCCTACACCGACTACCGGGAGCTTCTGCCCCGGGTGGAGGCGGTGAGCGTGGCCGCCACCACCAGCGAGCACTACCGCATCGTCAGGGATTGCCTGGCGGCCGGGTTGCATGTGCTGGTGGAAAAGCCCATCTGTGCCTCCCTGGAGGAGGCCCAGGAGCTGGTGGAGCTGGCCCGCCGGCAGCACCGCATCCTCATGGTGGGCCACCTGGAGCGCTTCCACCCGGCCATGCAGGAGCTCAAAAACCTGGCCACCACCCCCCGGTTCATCGAGAGCCACCGCCTCGCCTTCTTCAAGGAGCGGGGCACGGATGTGGACGTCATTCTGGACCTGATGATCCACGACCTGGACCACACCCTCAGCCTCATCCCGGCCCCGGTGACGGAAATCCGGGCGGCCGGGGTCTCGGTGCTCACCGACCGGGTGGATCTGGCCAACGCCCGCCTGGAATTCGCCGACGGCGCCATCGCCAACCTCACCGCCTCCCGCATGTCCCTGAAAAGCATGCGCCGCTTCCGCCTCTTCCAGCCCGAGGCCTACCTGGCGGTGGACTTTGAGGCCGGGGAACTCACCCACGCCCGCCGGCAACCCGGCGCCACCGGCCTCATCCCGGGTGTGGCCCTGGACATCCGCCGCTACGAGAAGGAAGACGTGCTCTTGAAGGAAATCGCCGCCTTTGTCACCTGCATCCGGGAGGACGCCCCGCCTCCCTGCTCCGGCGAGGAGGCCGCCAGGGCCCTGAAACTCGCCCTGGACATCACCCACGCCATGCGGAAGGCCAAGGTATGAGGGAGAGGGAAAGGGCTTTGAGGGAGGGGCCGGGGTCGACGACCCCTGGCCCCTCTCCTTCAATCACGCCTACCATCCTCATCGTGGCGGGGGAGGCCTCGGGGGATGAGCATGCGGCGGGGTTGGTGGCGGCCATCAAAGAAAAGCTCCCCCGGGCCCGGTTTGTGGGGATCGGCGGGGACCGGCTGGCGGCCCGGGGGGTGGAGATCCTGCTCCCGGCCCGGGAGCTGGCGGTGGTGGGGTTCGTGGAGGTGGCCCGGCACCTGCCCCGGGTTCTCCGGGCCCTGAAACTCCTGCACCGGCTCCTGCGGCAGGAGCCCCCGGACCTGTGCATCCTGGTGGACTTCCCGGATTTCAACTTCCTGGTGATGCGGCTGGCCACCTGGCGGGGGGTGCCGGTGATGTACTACATCAGCCCCCAGGTCTGGGCCTGGCGCCGCTACCGGGTCAGGGCCCTGGCCCGCCATGTGGACCGTCTGGCGGTCATCTTCCCCTTTGAGGCCGATTTTTATCGCCAGCACGGCCTGGCCGCCGACTTTGTGGGCCACCCCCTGCGGGACACCCTGCCCTCCCTGCCGCCCCGCCGGGAGCTGGCCCAAAGCCTGGGCCTCCACCCTGAGGCCTTCACCGTGGCCCTGCTGCCGGGCTCCCGGGAGGGGGAGATCCGCCGCCATCTCCCCACCCTGCTGGAGGCCGCCGGCCATCTCCACCGGCTCATCCCGGAAACCCAGTTCCTCCTGCCTCTGGCCTCCACCGCCCCCCGGGAGCTGGTGGAGGGGATGGTGGCGGGGTTTTTGGGGGAGGGGGCTAAGGGCCGAGGGCCCTTACCCTCTCCCCCACCCCCCCTCCCCCAAACCCATATAGGTGGTGGGGATGGGAGTTTGAGGGGAGGGCCGCGAAGCCACTGCTCCCCCGGCCCTCCCTTCAAAACACTCAGTCATGGGGCCTATCCGGCGCTGGCGGCGGCGCACCTGGCCATCGCCGCCTCGGGCACGGTGACGGTGGAGGCGGCCCTGGCCGGGACGCCCACCATCATCGTCTACCGGCTGTCCCGGCTGACCTATCTTCTGGGGCGCCTGCTGGTGCGGGTGCGGTATATCGGCATGGCCAATCTGCTGGCCGGGGAGGAGATCTTCCCGGAGCTGCTGCAGGACGAGTTCCAGGCGGAGCGCATTGTGGCGGAGGTGGTGCGGCTGCTGCGGGAGCCGGCCCGCCTGGAGAGCCTCAGGCGGGGGGTGACCCGGGTGGTGGCCTCCCTGGGGGGGCCGGGGGCCGCGGCCCGGGCAGCCGAAGTGGCTGGGGAAATCCTTTCCCGGGCCGATAAGTCTTCAGGCGGCGTCTCATGATAAAATGGCACTGCGGTGATTCCTGGGAGAGGGCCGGGGCGTGGCACCCCCCGCACGCACCCCGGGGGTGGAGTGGGGAAGGCGGAGGAGCCGCCGGTTCCCCGGTCCTTGCCGCAGGAAACGGGGACACCATAACGAGGCGGCGGGCCCGGTAGCCCAGGCCGCCGGATCAGCGGAGGCACCAGCTCATGCTCAAGAAAATCCAATCCCTGCTCGGGCCGGAGGCGGAGGATCTCCTCACCTACAAATGCACCGGCATCCCCAAGGAGAGTCTGCACCTGCCGGGGCCGGACTTCATCGACCGGGTGTGGGCCCCAAGCGATCGGCCGGTGCCGGTCCTGCGGTCTTTGGCGGCCCTGTTCAATCATGGCCGGCTGGCAGGCACCGGGTATCTCTCCATCCTGCCGGTGGACCAGGGGGTGGAGCACTCCGCCGCGGCCTCCTTTGCCCCCAACCCGGCCTTTTTCGACCCCGAGACCATCGTGCAGCTGGCCATCGAGGGCGGCTGCAACGCGGTGGCCTCCACCCTGGGGGTGCTGGCCGCGGTGGCGCGCAAATATGCCCACAAGATCCCCTTCATTGTGAAAATCAATCACAACGAGCTGCTGACCTACCCCAACATCCATGACCAGACCCTGTTTGCCAGCGTCAAGCAGGCCTATGACCTGGGGGCGGTGGCCATCGGGGCCACCATCTATTTCGGGGCCCCGGAGAGCCGCCGGCAGATCCTGGAGGTGAGCGAGGCCTTTGAGCAGGCCCACGAGCTGGGCATGGCCACCATCCTGTGGTGCTACCTCCGGAACCCGGCCTTCAAGACCGCCTCCAAGGATTACCACAATGCCGCCGACCTCACCGGTCAGGCCAATCATCTGGGGGCCACCATCAAGGCGGACATCATCAAGCAGAAGCAGCCCACCCTCAACGGCGGCTTTCAGGTGCTCAATTTCGGCAAGACCCATGCCCGGGTGTATTCGGACCTGGCGGGCACCCATCCCATCGACATGACCCGTTACCAGGTGGCCAACTGCTACATGGGCCGCATCGGGCTGATCAACTCCGGGGGCGCCGCCGCCGGGGCCAGCGACCTGGCGGAGGCGGTGCGCACCGCGGTGATCAACAAGCGGGCCGGCGGCATGGGGCTCATCTCCGGGCGCAAGGCCTTCCAGCGGCCCATGGCGGAGGGGGTGGAGCTGCTGAACGCCATCCAGGATGTCTATCTGACCCCGGAGGTGACCATCGCCTGAGGCGGTAAACCCGGGGAGCGCCCGGGCGGCCCCGCCCTCCCGGGGCGCCCCTAAGGGAGTAGGTGCGATGTTTACCGGACTGGTGGAAGGCATAGGGATGATCACCGGCATGACCCGCATGGCCGAGGGCCTGAGGCTCACCATCGCCCCGCCCTTCCCCGCGGCGGAGCTTGCCCTGGGGGAGTCCGTGGCGGTGGCCGGCGCCTGCCTCACCGTCACCGCGGTGAGCGGCGGCGTTTTCCAGGCCGAGGTCTCCCCGGAGACCCTGAGTCGCACCACTTTGGGGTTGAAAAAGGTGGGGGAGCGGGTAAACTTGGAGAGGGCCCTGCGTGTGGGCGACCGCCTGGGGGGCCATCTCGTCACCGGCCACGTGGACGGCACCGGCACGGTGCAGGAACGCCGCCCCGGGCCGGATCATCTCTTCCTCCGCTTCCTGGCGCCCCCGCATCTGTGTCCGTTCATTATTGACAAAGGTTCCATCGCGGTGGACGGTGTCAGCCTGACGGTGAATGCGGTCCAGGGGCGGACTTTTTCCGTGAACATTGTCCCCTACACTGCCGCCAGGACCACCCTGCCGGAGCTCGGGGTGGGGGACCGGGTCAATCTGGAGGCGGACATCATCGGCAAGTACGTGGCCCGGCTGCTGGCCGCCTATCGGCCGGAGAAGCCGGGGTTGACCGAGGACTTCCTGAGCGAACACGGGTTTATCTGACCACCAGGCCCGGGGGCGAGGTGCACCGCGGCAAGGGCGGGGGCGCCGGTAGACATCTGACCCCTCAGCCCCGGAGGGCGATGGAGGCCACAGGTGGTGCGACCCGGGCCGCCGGCAACTGATCTCCAGGCCCGGGGGCGAAGGGGCCGCGAGGGGGCGGAAAGGTCAGGGCAGCGGGCCGCCCCGGAGGGACGCGGCCCCAGCACTCAGAGGTAACGGCAAGGAACACGACCATGCCCATATCACCCATTGAAGAAGTCATCGAGGACATCCGCCAGGGGAAGATGATCATCCTGGTGGACGACGCCGACCGGGAAAACGAGGGCGACCTCACCATGGCGGCGGAGAAGGTGACCCCGGAGGCCATCAATTTCATGGCCCGCTTCGGCCGGGGCCTCATCTGCCTGGCCCTGGCCCCGGAGATCGTGGAGCGGTTGAAGCTGCCGCTGATGGTCAGGGACAACCAGTCGGCCTTCGGGACCAATTTCTGCGTCTCCATTGAGGCCCGGCGGGGGGTGACCACCGGCATCTCCGCCGCCGACCGGGCCACCACCATCCTCACCGCGGTGGCGGACAACGCCCGGCCCGAGGACCTGGTGAGCCCCGGGCATGTCTTTCCCCTGCGGGCAAGGAAGGGCGGGGTGCTGGTGCGCACCGGCCAGACCGAGGGCGCAGTGGATCTGGCCCGGCTGGCGGGACTGAAGCCTGCGGGCGTCATCTGCGAGATCATGAACGATGACGGCACCATGGCCCGCATGCCGGATCTGGAGGTCTTTGCCGAAAAGCATGGCCTCAAGATCGCCACCGTGGCCGACCTGGTGGAGTACCGCCTGCGAAACGAGTCCTTTGTGCACCGGCGGGCCACCGCCAAGCTGCCCACCTACTTCGGGGAGTTCACGGTGCACGCCTATGACAACGACATCGACGACAATCAGCACCTGGCCCTGGTGATGGGGGAGATCATCCCCGATGAGCCCATCCTGGTGCGGGTGCATTCGGAGTGCGTCACCGGGGATGTCTTCCACTCCCTGCGCTGCGACTGCGGCGACCAGCTGGAGGCCGCCATGGCCCGGGTGGAGCAGGAGGGCCGGGGCGTCATCCTCTATATGCACCAGGAGGGCCGGGGCATCGGCCTGGTGAACAAGATCCGGGCCTATGAGCTGCAGGATGCCGGCGCCGACACGGTGGAGGCCAATGAGATGCTGGGGTTCAAGGCGGACCTCCGGGACTACGGCCTGGGGGCCCAGATCCTCCGGGACCTGGGGGTCCGGCAGATGCGCCTCATGACCAACAACCCCAAAAAGATCATCGGGCTGGAGGGCTACGGCCTCAAGGTGGTGGAGCGGGTGCCCCTGGAGATTCCCCCCAACCGGGTGAACCGCAATTATCTGAAGACCAAGTGCCTGAAGCTGGGGCACATGCTCAAGCTTGTCTGAGAGGCTGCCGATGCGTGTGGTGGAGGGGAGACTGACGGGGGCGGGCCGCCGCTTCGCCCTGATTGTGAGCCGTTTCAATGCGTTCATCACCGAGCGCCTGCTGGAGGGGGCCCTGGACTGTTTGCGGCGCCACGGGGTGGCGGAGGAAGACATCACCGTGGTGCGGGTGCCCGGGGCCTGGGAGATCCCGCTGACCGCCAAAAAGCTGGTGACCCGGGGAGGGCAGGGCGCCTACGACGCGGTCATCTGCCTGGGGGCGGTCATCCGGGGCTCCACGCCGCACTTCGACTATGTGGCGGCGGAGGTGAGCAAGGGCGTGGCCCAGGTGGGGCTGGAAAGCGGCGTGCCGGTGCTCTTTGGGGTGCTCACCACCGACACCCTGGAGCAGGCGGTGGAGCGGGCCGGCAGCAAGGCGGGGAACAAAGGCTACGCCGCCGCCGAGGCCGCCCTGGAAATGGTTAACCTTTTCAGGGACCTGGGGGTCTAAGCTTGTGGGGTCCGTCTCCCGCAGCCGCTGCCGGGAGCTGGCCCTGCAGCTGCTGTATCAGGCGGACTGCGTCGGCCACCGGGAGGGGGAGGCGGTCCGCTTCTGGCGGCATTTCCAGGAGACGGGGAGCCCCGCCCCCCGCTATCTGGAGGACCTGGTGGGGGGCGTGGCGGCCCACCAGGAGGAGCTGGACGCCCTCATCCGGCGCACCTCCCAGCACTGGCGCCTGGAGCGCATGAGTCTGGTGGACCGCAATCTCCTGCGGCTGGCCATCTATGAGATGAAATACCACCCCGAGGTGCCGGTGAAGGTGGTGATCAACGAAGCGGTGGAGTTGGCCAAGCGCTACGGCAGCGAGGATTCCTTCGCCTTCATCAACGGCATCCTGGACCGGGTGCGCCAGGAATTGGGCCGGGAGGTTTGATTTCCGCCTCCCCCGTGCTTAAGTTAGAACCACGGGAAATGGGGACCCCGGCACGGGGCCATTTTCGGCCTGCCGGGTCCCTGGAACAGGAAGGGGGAGCTTTCCGGGCTCCCACCCGCCGGTGAGGAGGAGACATGACACTGAGAAGACTGATTGCAGCAGGGGTGATTCTGGTGTTCGGCCTGTCGCTGTTCGGCTGCGCCACCGAAAGCGGCTACTATGACACCGGCCGGTCCGCCGGCGTGGGCGCCTTAGGCGGCGCCGCCACCGGTGCGGCTCTGGGCTCCATCATCGGCGCCGCCACCGGCTCCCCGGCCACCGGCGCCTGGGTGGGGGCGGCCACCGGTGCCATCGTGGGCGGGGTGGGGGCCTACCTCTATGCCGAGCACCGCAACAGCCAGATGCGCTCGGCCCAGGCGGCGGCCCGCACCTATAACTACAGCCCCAGCCAGGGGAATCTGGTGCAGATCGACCAGGCCTATGCCAACCCGGCCAGTGCCCGTCCGGGGCAGACCATCACCCTGGCCATGGCCTACACCATCCTGACCCCGGACAACGCCCCGGTGCCGGTGACCATCTACCGGGAGGTGCGCAAGGACGGCCAGGTGGTGGGCCAGCCCTACTCCACCCAGGTGAGCAACACCAACGGCTCCTACACCGACACGGTGAACTATGTGATCCCGCAGAACGCCCCCCGGGGCACCTATGCCGTCACCAACCGGGTGATGAGCAGCGCCGGCACCGCCGAGCGGGTGTCGTACTTCACCGTCATGTAAATCCCGCGGGAAAGGGGAGGGGTGAAGCGCCCCTCCCCCTTGCCCGGCCGTTTTCCCGGGTCCCCGCCGGCAGGGGAAGGCGACCCGGAGGCATGGATTTCTGAAGCGGTCGCCCTGCCCTCCTTTCCGGGGCCGGGTGAGGTCAGCCCGGGAATTTCCCTTCCCTCCCCTTTGACAACCCCAGGTGATTCCGGTATAAATAGCATCTGTCGCTCCTTGCTCTGGGCCCGGGTGCCCATGGGCTATTTATCCACAAGGAGGCACAATGCGACATTATGAATCGGTCTGGGTGGTGCATGGCGACCTCCCGGACGAGGAAGTCAAATCCGCCATCGACAAGTTCAGCAGAATCATCACCTCCCAGGGCGGGGTCCTGTTCAGGCTGGAGGAATGGGGCCGCCGCAAGCTGGCCTACAAGATCGACGGCACCCTGCGGGGCTACTACATCCTGATGGACTTCGCCGGCACGCCCACCACGGTGCGGGAACTGGAGCGCAACTACCGCATCGATGACCGGGTGATCCGCTACCTCACCGTCAAGAAGGCCGACAAGGTGGACGTGGCGGCCCGGCAGGCGGAGATCGCCGCCCAGGCCCAGGCGATGGCGGCCGCGGCGGAGGCGGAGGCTCCCGCCCCGGAGGAAATGGCCGCGGAGCCCGGGGAAGCTGCGGCCGCTGAGGAGGAGGTGTAAGCATGCCTGCCATGCCGCGCCGCAAGCGCAAGCAGTTTTTTGTGCGCCGCAAGGTCTGCCGCTTCTGTGTGGACTCCAAGCTGGTGATTGACTACAAGGATGCCGCCACCCTGCGGCAGTTCATCACCGAGCGGGGCAAGATCATCCCCCGGCGCATCTCCGGCAACTGCGCCCGGCACCAGCGGTCCCTGACCCGGGCCATCAAGCAGGCCCGGCTGCTGGCGCTGATGCCCTACGTGCCGTCGCCGCCCCCGGCCTAAAGGGGCCTGCCCTCCCACCGTGGCTGGCCGGCTGGGCATCTGGCTCCTCGGCCTGAGTTTTCTGGCCGCCTTGGTCCTCCTGGGTCGCCTGACCCCCATGGCTTCTCTGGTTCTGGGGGTCTGGCTGCCCTTGCCGGTCCTCCTCGTCGGTTGGCGCCTGGGGAGTGGGGCCGCCCTGCTGTTGGCGGGGGTGGCCGCCGGCGGCCTCTTCCTGCTGCCGCCCGGCCCCGGGGGAATCTCTGAACACCTGAACCTGCTGGAGCTCCTGGCTCTGGGGGCGGTGCTCAGCCTCCTGCGCCAGCAGGGTTATTCCCTGCCCCAGACGGTGGCCTACGGGGTCGGGGTCCTGGTGCTGGTCTCCGGGGGCGTCCTCTTCCTGCAGGGCGGGCTCAGCGGGGCGGGGGTCCTGGGGCTTCTCCGGCAGAAGGCCGAGGCCGTGGCTGCGGTGCTGACCCAGGTGGCGGCCGAGGCGGGCCTGGAGAACCCCGGCTTCCCTCTTCCGGGCCCTGGTCGCCCCGAGTGGGCCGCCCTGATTCTGAAGATCCTGCCGGCCCTGTGGGTGATCAACACTGCCTTGGTGGCTTGGCTCAATCTGGTGCTGGTCCGGGGCTGGGCCCTGGCCCGGGGGGAGATGGAGCCGCCCCTTTACCAGTGGGGGGCGCCGGAATGGCTCATCTTCCCATTTTTGGCCGCCGGCTTCCTGCTGCTGGCCCCCCTCCCGGCGCTGCGCCTGGTGGCGGTGAACCTGCTTTTGGTGCTGGGCCTGGTCTATTTCTTCCAGGGGCTGGCGGTGATGGCGGCGCTCTATGAGCGCTTCCACCTCCCCGGCTTCCTTAGGCTGTTGGGATTTCTCATCGCCTTCATGAACCCGGTCTTTCTGGTGGTGACGCTGGTGGGCCTGCTGGATCTGTGGCTGGATTTCCGCCGGCTGAACCGCCCCCGGGAATCGTAAGGAGCATGTCCGTGAAAGTCATCCTTAAGGAAACCATTCCGTCGTTGGGCGAGCTGGGGGCGGTGGTGGAGGTCTCCCGGGGCTTTGCCCGCAACTACCTCATCCCCCAGGGGAAGGCCCTGGAGGCCACCCCCGGCAACCTGGCCCTCTTTGCGCAGCAGCGGGCCAAGCTGCAGCGCCGCCAGGAAAAGGAGAAGATGGCGGCCCAGGAGCAGGCCCAGCGCCTGAGCGGCACTGTGGTCACCCTGGCCCAGCGGGTGGGGGAGCAGGAGCGCCTCTATGGCTCCGTGACCGCGGCCATGGTGGCCGAGGCCCTCCATGCCCAGGGCTTCGAGGTGGACAAAAAGCAGGTGGAGCTCCCCGAGCCCATCAAACAACTGGGGAGCTACGAGGTCATGGTGCGTCTGGCCGCCGGGGTCAAGGCCCCCATCCGGGTGGACGTGGTTCCCGAACAATAAAGCCGTTCAGGGGGAGGGATCCCAGCCATGGCCCGCAGCCGCAAACCCACCGGCCCCGGCGGCTCCCCCTCCCCTTTGCCTCTGGGCTACGCCCCGCCTGCCCACCTGGAGGCGGAGCAGTCCGTCCTGGGCGCCATCCTGCTCCGTCCCCAGGTGCTGGACCAGATCTCCGATCTGCTCACCCCGGAGGACTTCTACCGCCCGGCCCACGCCCTCATCTTTCAGGCCATGCTGGACCTCTACCATCGGGCCGAACCGGTGGACCTGGTGACGGTCACCGCCCTGCTCAAGGAGCGGGGCCAGCTGGAGGAGGCCGGCGGCCCGGTCTTTCTGGCGGGGTTGAGCGAGCAGGTGGGCATCGCCGCCAATGCCCTCTATTACGCCCGCCTGGTGCACGAAAAGTCCGTGCTCCGCCGGCTCCTCACCCGCACCCAGGAGATCGCCCAGGCCTGTCTCGGGCCGGTGGAGGATGTGGATGAGTTCCTGGACCGGGTGGAAAAAGAGGTCTTTGAGGTTGCCCAGAGCAAGGTGCGGCCGGGCTTCCACCCCTTGAGCACCCTGGTGATGGGGGAGATTGAGACCCTGGAGGCCATCTGGCACAAGGACAAGGGCCGCATCACCGGCGTGCCCAGCGGCTTCAAGGACCTGGACGCCCTCACCGCCGGCTTTCAGCCCGGGGATCTGATCATCATCGCCGCCCGCCCCAGCATGGGGAAGACCGCCCTGGCCCTCAACATCGCCTTCAACGCCGCCTACAGCGGCCAGGTGCCGGTGGCCTTCTTCTCGCTGGAGATGTCCAAGGAGCAACTGGTGCGCCGGCTCTTAAGCAGTGTCGGCCGCATCGACGCCTCGCACCTGCGGCGGGCCTTCCTCACCGGCGAGGAATGGCAGCGCCTCCAGGAGGCCGCCGGTCTCTTGATGGACACCCCCATTTACATCGACGATTCCCCCGCCGCGGCAGTGCTGGAGGTGCGGGCCAAGGCCCGGCGCCTCAAGGCGGAAGGCAAGCTGGGGTTGGTCATTGTGGACTACCTGCAGCTCATGCGGGGCCGCCCCGACGCCCCCAGCCGGGAGCAGGAGGTCTCGGAGATCTCCCGGTCGCTGAAGGCCCTGGCCAAGGAGCTTCATGTGCCGGTCATTGCGCTCTCCCAGCTCAGCCGCAAGGTGGAAGACCGCCCCAAAAAGGAGCCGCAGCTGGCGGACCTCCGGGAATCCGGCGCCATCGAGCAGGACGCCGATGTCATCTTTTTCATCTACCGGGACGAGGTCTATCATGAGAACTCGCCCGAGGCCGGCACCGCCCGCATCTACCTGAAAAAGCAGAGAAACGGCCCCACCGGCGAGTTCAAGCTCTACTTCGACAGCAAATACACCCTGTTTGCCGATTTCGCCGAAGAGGACGCCATTCCTTACTGACCCCGGCCTCCGGAGCTGTGAAAAGAGAAACCGGGCAGGGAAGATCGCCTGCCCGGTTTTTTATCCCTTCGGGATGATTGCGAGTTTTCCGGGGAGAGGACCAAGGGCCGTCGGCCACTCCCCCCTCCCTCGCCCCCTCCCCCCGCCCCTTATGTGGGGGGTAGGTGGGGAGTGTGAGGGGAAGGCGGGAGCCACCGGCCCCCCGGCCCCCCCACCCTGTCGCCTTGTTACCCAGCCTTGACCTCGATCTTCCGGGGCTTGGCCCGCTCCACCTTGGGGAGCACCAAGGTCAGCACCCCGTCGTTCATGGTGGCCTCGATGCGGCTTTTGTCGATGAGCTCTCCCAGCTGGAATTCCCGGTAATAATCCCCGGTGGAGTATTCCTGCCGGATCCAGGTCTCCCCCGGCCCCAGGGGCGGCGCAATCTCGCCCTGGATGATGAGGAGGCTGTCTTTGAGGTCCAAAGTCACCCGGTCCCCGGAGACGCCGGGCATATCCGCCACCAGCACCAGGGCGTCGGGGGTCTCGTAGATATCCACCGCCGGGAGGAAGACCCGTCCGGGACGCACCCGCTCACCCTTGGTGGGGGCCTCGGCCTTGACCTTGGGGGTCAGCTCCTTCTCTGCCATGGCTTCTTCTCCCTCAGGCGGTCTTCACCGCAATCTTGCGGGGCTTGAGTTCCTCGGGCTTGGGCAGGGTGATGGTGAGGATGCCGTCCTGGCAGCGGGCCTCCACCCTGTCCGGATCCACCGGCCGGGGCAGACGCACCACCCGGCGGAAATAGCCCGCCTCCCGCTCCCGGCGGTGGTAGTTGACCCCCTTTTCCACCGGGATCTTTTTCTCCCCCCGGAGGATGAGGCTGCGGTCCTGGATCTGGATGTCCAGATCCTCGGGCTTGACCCCGGGGAGTTCCGCCCGCACATAGAGATGGTCGTGATCCTCGGAAATATTCACCGGCGGATAGACGCCGGTCCACCAGGGCCTCAGGCCGAACTCTTCCTCAAAGAGGCGGTCCATGCGCCGCCTGAGTTGCTCGAATTCCCGGAATGGATCCCATTCCGGCTCCCACCAGGATAGGGGCATAGTCAATATCCTCCACTATATCAGGAAGTTATCTTATCTGAGGTTAACCACAACATAAGCACCCCCCGTGAAGCGGTCAAGCAGGCGCCCTTGAAAACCCGGAAATTTTTTATACACTTGAGGGCGCATAGGTCTGGGAGAGGGGGCCAGGGAGCGTGGCCCCCTGCCCTCCCCTCTCCCGGACCCTCTCCCCCCACCCCATACAGGGGGCGGGGGAGGGAAGCTTGAGGGGAGGGCGGGGGAGCCACGGTGCCCCCGGCCCTGCCCTCGATAAAATCACAGGAGCCGCGGATGGCCTTTTCCTTAAGGGAAGTGCACTGGGTGCTGTTGGACATGGACGGCACCCTGTTGGACAAGCATTACGATGATTACTTCTGGGAGACCCTGGTGCCCCAGGAGTATGCCCGCCGCCGGGGCCTCACCCTGGCCCAGGCGCAGGCCGAGGTCTTCGCCCGCTATCAGCGGGAGGAGGGCACCCTCAACTGGACGGACATCGATTTCTGGTCCCGGGAGCTGGAGCTGGACATCCCGGCCATGAAGGAGAGCATCCGCCACCTCATCGAGGTGCACCCGGATGCGGAGGATTTCTTGCGCTTCCTCAGGGAGCAGGGCAAGTTCGTGGCCCTGGTCACCAACGCCCACTGGAAGACCCTGAATCTCAAGCTGAACCACACCGGCCTGATGGGCTTCTTTGATGCCGTGGTCTCCTCCTTTGACCTGGGTCATCCCAAGGAGGACCTGCGCTTCTGGGAGGCCCTGCAGGCTCAGCTCCACTTCAAGCCGGAGCACACCTTGCTGGTGGACGACAACGCCGAGGTCCTGGCCACCGCCGAGCGCTACGGCATCCGGCACCTCATCTACAAAGCCAAGTCCAGTTCCCAGCTCCCCCCCCAGAACCATGCCCGCTTCCCCTCCATTGCCAGCTTCCGGGAGCTGATGGCCTGAGGGGCGCGGCCTGCCGTCATTCATCGGGAGAACCGGGTGCGCCTACACGGGGATGGGGATGCCCTCCCCCAGGTCGATATGGGCCGGCAGGGCCACCGGCCCGGTTTTGCGCTCCCAGAGGACAAAGTCCCCCAACTTCACCACTCCCTTGCCTTCACAGGACACCGGCGTGATGGCCTTGATCCTGCCGTCCTGGATTTTAAGGCTCACCTCCCTGAAGGTCAGGGACAGGAGGATATGGAAGGTGAGGCGCTGGATGCTCACCTCATTGACCCGCACCTCGATATAGGGATGGTGTTCCGATTTGACGGTATGCTCGCCCAGCTCCAGATAAATGACTTCATGGGGCGGGTAGTGTTCCCGGTTGAGGTATTTGAACAGCAGACGGAAGTTGTTCCAGGCCTTCACCAGGATGCCGGGGGTGGAGACCTGAAAGAGCCGGGGGATTGCCGCCGCCACCTTCTCCCAGGCGGCGGTCCAGGCCAGGGCGGGGGCCGCGGCGGCCAGCTTCTCCCGCAGGGCCGCAATTTCAGGGCTTCCTTCCCAAATCTCCCGGGGAAAGGCCCCGGGGGCCGGCAGGGCGAAAAACTGCTGCAAGGTCAGGGCGTCATTCATGCTCCCTCCGCTCCCCCGTGACGAGGGGCCCCGGCGCCTCCAGGTCCTGGGTTCCGGCATCCGGGCAGGCCCGCAGGCTCAGCTCCAGGGTCCGGGGCTTGCCCTCGGGCCACTCCATGGCCGCCTGCATCTCCTCCAGCCCCCCGGGCCGGACCGTGACTGCAACCGGCGGGGGCCTGAAGCCCTTTTTCAGAAAATGATAGCCTGCCAGACCCAGCAGGGAGGCCAGGGCGGCGCCCCCCGCCAGGTAGCCCGCCGGCAGCGCCTGGCCCACATAGAGATGGACCGGGCTCCCCACCCGAACCTCCCGGCCGGCGGGGGGCTCCTGCCGGAGGATGAGCCCCGCTCCCCTCAGGCAATACTCCTGTCTCAGTCCCCCCGGCCGCAGGCGGTGTTCCTGGAGTATGGCGCTGGCGTGATTCACATTTTGGCCCCGGAGGTCCGGCACCCGGACGGTGTCCCACTTACCCCCAGGAGGCGGTTGCCAGTCTTCCCCGCCAGGCTGTGGCGGCGGAGGCGGAGGCGGGGGCGGAGGCGGGGGTGCAGGCCGGCGAGCCAGCCAGACGCGGACGCGGGCACCCCGGTTCACTTGGACCCCAGCCTCTGGCGCCTGGCGGATGACGGTGCCCTCCGGATGCCTGGCGGACTCCTCCCAGCCTCTTTCTCCCAGCGCCAGCCCCAGATCTCCCAGGCGCTGTCCCGCTTCCTGGGGTCTGAGCCCGAAAAGGTTCGGCACCTGGACTCTCTCTTGAATCGGGTCCCCCGGCCCCAAGGAGACCCACAGCTGGACCGCCGAGCCGCGGGGCACCCGGGTCCCCGGAGCGGGATCCTGGCGAAACACCACCCCGGCGGGATGTCGGTGGCGCTCCCGCCGGAGATCGCCCACCCTAAGAGCGCGGGCCCCAATCTCCTGCCGGGCCCGGTCCAGAGGCAGGCCGGTCACTGCCGGCATCCAAAGGTCGTCCGTTGGGAACGGTCCCAGGGAGACCTCCAGATCCACCCGGGCCCGGGGGGCTACCCGGGTGCCGGGACCCGGCCTTTGGCTCAACACCTCCCCTGCCGGCCGGGGGTGATACCGCCGCGCCGTATCTCCCACATTCAACGCCGCCTGATAGAGCCTCTCCCGGGCCTGATTCTCCTCCAGCCCCACCAGCGGCGGCACGGCCACCCGGTCATCTGCCGCCGCCACCCACACCGCCACCGCCGTTCCCGGGGGCACTAACAGGCCCGGCGGCGGCTGCTGGCGCACGATGGTGCCCGGCGGGCCCCCGCCGCTCACGGAGGTTTCCGGACCCAGCCTCAACCCCTGGCCTCCCAGGAGGGACTCCGCCTCCCTGCGGGTCCTCCCCTTGAGGTTCGGGACCTCCACCCCCCGGGGCCCTGCCGGCTCCGCCAGCCACACCCGGACGGTGATCCCCCGTCTGACCTGGCGGCCCGGCTCCGGGTCCTGGT
>CALEAV010000003.1 GCA_937943575.1 uncultured bacterium
CCCTTACCCCCTCCCCCAAGCCCCCACCCCCAAACCCTTACAGGGTTGGGAGGGGGGCCTGGGGGGAGGGCAGGGAACTGTGTTCCCTGGCCCTCCCACCAGGAAGTTATCCCCGCCGCTGCCGATACATGGCAGCCAGTATTTTGTATACCAGGCGGGCGGCGGTGAATTCGCTCACCCGGTGGCCGGGGAGGGGCGTCAGTTCCACCAGGTCGGCGCCGATGAGGGGTCCCCGGGCTCCCAGGGTGCGGATGATCTCCACCACTTGGCGATAGGTTAAGCCGCCGGGTTCGGGGGTGCCCACCCCGGGCATGGCCGCCGGGTCCAGGGCGTCGGCATCCAGGGTGAGATAGACCGGCCCGGGGATGCCCTGGAGGTGCCTCAGGGCCGCCTGCCAGCCCTCAGGGGTGGCCAGGGCGGCGGCCTTGACGACCGTCATCCGGGGGGCCACCGCCATGAGCTGGTGCTCCTCCTGGGAGTAGGCCCGGACGCCCAGGAGGGTGAGGGGCCGCCCCAGCTCATAGACCCGGCGCAGGGCACAGGCGTGGGAGAGCTTGCTGCCGTCGTAGGTGTCCCTGAGGTCGGCGTGGGCGTCCAGGGCCACCACCTGCAGGTCCGGGTATTTGGTCTGGGCCGCCTGCACCAGGGCCGGGGTGATGGTATGCTCCCCCCCCAGGGCCAGGACCGTCTTCCCCTGGGAGAACCAGGGCTGCACGGTCTTGCGGATCTTGTCCAGCATGGCCTGGGGGCCGGCGGCCTCCGGCGTCAGGGGCGGGGCGGTGGCCAGGGCGATCTTGGCGCTGGGGTCCCACTCGTCCTCTTCGTCCCAGAGCTCCAGGTGCCGGGAGGCCGCCAGGATGGCCTCCGGAGCCTCCCGGGTGCCGGCCCCGTAGGTGGTGGTGGCCTCATAGGGAATGGGGAGGATGACGGCCTCCGCCTCCTTGACCGGCAGATACTTGAGATCGAGAAAGGTGAGAGAGGCCATCAGTGTTCCTCCGTGAGCGGCTCTTTGGTCTCCATCTCCTTGAGACGCCGGTAGAGGGTGGCCAGGCCAATCCCCAGGAGCCGGGCGGTGAGCTCCTTGTCGCCCCCCGTCTTTTTCAGGGTCTGGACGATGGCCAGGCGCTCGATCTCCTCCATGGAGGCGCCCACCGGCACGGTGATGACGTCATCGGCGGGGGAGTGCTGCCGGATTTCATCCGGGAGATCCGTGAGCTCCACCATGTTCCCCTGGCACAGGGCCACGGCCCGCTCCACCACGTTTTGCAGCTCCCGGACGTTGCCCGGCCAGGAATAGCGCTTCAGGGCCGCCATGGCCGCCGGCGAAAAGCCGTTTAAGGGGCGGTTGTTCTCCCGGCAGAATTTGTCCAGGAAGTGCAGGGCCAGCATGGGGATGTCCTCGGAGCGCTCCCGCAACGGCGGAATGTGCAGGTGGATGACGTTGAGGCGGTAGTAGAGGTCCTTGCGGAAGCGGCCCTGGGACACCTGGGCCTCCAGGTCCAGGTTGCTGGCGGCGATCACCCGCACGTCCACCTTGATGGTCTGAGTGCCGCCCACCCGCTCGAATTCCCCTTCCTGCAGCACCCTGAGCAGCTTCACCTGGGTGGCCACCGGCATCTCGCTGATTTCGTCCAGGAAGATGGTGCCGCCGTCGGCCAGCTCAAAGCGCCCCTTGCGCTGCTGGATGGCGCCGGTGAAGGCCCCCTTCTCGTGGCCGAAGAGCTCCGATTCGATGAGCCCTTCGGGGAGGGCGCCGCAGTTTACCTTGATCATGGGCTTGTCCTTGCGGGGGCTCAAGAGATGGATGGCCTCGGCCACCAGCTCCTTGCCCACGCCACTTTCGCCGGTGAGGAGCACGGTGCTTTTCAGGGGCGCCACCTGGTTGATGAGCTGCAGCACCTTGGCCAGGGCCGGGCTTTTGCCGATGAGGCGGCCGGTGGGGCCCCTTTCGGCCAGCTCCTGGCGCAATTTGACGTTCTCCGCCAGGATCTGCTGGGTCTCCAGGGCCTTGGTCACCACCTTGCGCAGCTCATGCATGCGGAAGTCCTTGGTGATGAAATCGTAGATACCCCGCTTGAGGGCGGAGACCGCCTCCTCCACCGTGGCCAGCCCGGAGATCATGATGGCCATGGCCTGGGGCCGCAGCAGCCTCAGGATGGCAAAGAGCTCGGTGCCCTCCATGTCCGGCAGCTTCAGGTCGATGATGGCCAGGTCCACCGGATGGCGGCGCACCTCCTCCAGGGCTTCGGAACCTTTGCCCGCCATGAGGATCTCATGCCCCAGCTTCTTTAAGCCCGCGGCAATGGCCTCCCGGGTGGGGGCATCGTCGTCCACCACTAAGATGACGCTCATAAAAATCACCCGAAGGGGAGTTCCCCCTTCTCCTGAAGCCCAACTTCCAGGGATGGGGGAGGGGGCACGGGCCAGTGGTTCCTGCCCCCCTCCTCGCCTCCATCACAGACTGTCCAGCCAGCCCACGATGACCCGGCTCACTTCGTCCAGGGTCTCCGCGGCGATGGTTTGGCCGCTTTCAAAGGAGTGGCCCAGCCCGGGGAGCACGTGCAGGTCGGTGCGCACCGGGATTCGGGCCAGAACCGGCCCCAGGCGGTCGAAGTGGCAGAAGGGATCGCTGGAGCCCTGGATGAACAGCACCGGGCAGGGCAGGGCATACAGGGGCCGGTCCCGAAGCTGCTCCGGCCGCCCCGGCGGGTGGAGGGGGTAGCCCAGAAACACCAGGCCGTTGACCCCCAGACCCTGGGCGGCCAGCTGCGCGGCGATGCGGCCCCCCATGGACTTGCCGCCGAGAAACAGTCCCAGGCCCCTGAACTCCTCCAGCTCGCTCAGGTATTCCGCCACCAGGCGGAAGACCCCCTCCAGGACCGGGTCCGGGTCCGGATGCCGCTGCCCGGCTTCGCTGTAGGGGAAATTGAAGCGGGCGGCCACCACCCCCTCCCGGGCCAGTCTCTCTGCCACCCCCTGGATGACCGGGTGGTCCATGGTGTTGTTGGCCCCGTGGGCCAGAACCAGGAGGGCCTCCATGGAGGCGGTGCGGGGCACGGCCAGCTCCAGGCTGATGCGCCGATCCGGGGCCACGGGCAGGGTGAGGCGGCGCTTTTCCATCTCCTGTCCTCCCTCAGGCGGGCCGAGGCGGCCACAGCTCCACCTCCTCCAGGAGCCAGCGCCGGGGGGCCAGGTCCGCCAGCCGATCAAAGAGATTGCCTTGCGGCTCCCGGGGGGCCAGATGCTCCCAGCCGCCCAGGTGCACAAGCCGGGGAAACCGGCGCCACAGACGCCTGAGGCGCCGGGCCATGGCCTCCTCCCGCTGCCGGATCTCCTGAAGGCCCTCCCCCGTCGGCCAGACCAGGGGGCGCCGGGCGCTGTGCCGGGCCCGGCGGTATTCCCCGCTCACCCATGCCGCGAGGGAGCCGTCGGGCAGGGTGGCCAGGGCGCGCAGGTTCTCCGGGCTCAGCAGCTCCCCGGCGTAGGCCGGCAGATGCCGCCGGGCCGGGGCGCTGGAGTCCACGGCCACCACCACTGCCCCATGCCGACGGCCGAAAGCCGCCGCCGCCTGCCATTCATATGGAAGCCTTACAGCGGCGGCCAGGCGGCGCACCGCCAGGTGGCGCCCCACCGCGGGCGGCAGGGCCGCCAGGGCCTGCCGGAGGAGGCGCCGCCACCGGAGCTCATGGCGCCCCCGGTAGCGCACGGAAAAGGGGCTGATCTCCACGGTCACCGCCTGGGGCCGGACCTCCTCCAGCAGCCGCCGGACCCGGACATGCCCCCGGGGGTCGCCGTGCACCGTGCCCACCAGAAACATCCCCGGAGTCCCCGGCGGTCCGGCCTCCCCGGGGTCCTCCCACACCGGGGGCAGAAGCGGGCGCTCCGGAGCCGGAATTGCCCCGGCCTCAATGCGATTCGCCGTGGCGGCCATAAATGTTGTAGCTGGGCAGATCCTCGAACTTGTAGAGCCAGCGGGCGCCGGAGACCTCCGGGGCCAGGTCCCGGTAGTTGCCCCAGTTGATGAGGTGCAGATCCGCCAGGTCGGGATCGGGGTTGGCCCCCACCTCCCGGCCGTTGAAGGCCGGCGCATGGGCGTAGATGAGGAGCCGGGCCGCCAGGTCAATCTCCTGGGCCCAGACCTCCCCGGAGGGGGTGGACAGCCCTGCCAGCCGGCCCACATAGAGGCTCAAAGGGTGAAATTCGGGCTCGGCCTCCCAATACTCCCGTTCGGCCCGGAGTTTATGGGCGAATGTGCCTTCATCGGTGGTGCCCAGATACAGGAGCACCTCCTCGCCATAGAGGGGGTGGTTGCCATAGACCTGATAGATGCCGTAATCCGAGCTGCGGTCGTCCAGCTCGTCCAGCTCATCAAAGGAATACGGCCCGTCCCAGTCGATGTAGATGAAACGCGGCGTCATGACGTGGCCTCGCAAAAAAGATCAATCCTGCACAAATTCCCGGCCCTCTTTCAGGGCCAGCTCCGCCCGGGCGAGCTGGCGGCCCAGGTACATGGCATGGTTGATATCGGACAGGGCCAGGTCCCGGGCGAGCTGGTGCTGCAGGCTGACGGCGCTTTTGCCCCGGTAGGTGGCCAAGGTGGCATCCCCGTAGCGGTGCTCCACCAGGATCTCCTCCCCGTCCAGGGTGATGCGGAAGTAGCCCATGGGGTCCAGGCGCAGGCGCCAGCGGCGCTTGGCGGCCACCGCCAGGGCCCGGTCCAGCTGCCGGGGATCCAGGGAAAGGGAGTGGCTGAACACGGTGATGGCCCCGGGGGGCAGGCCCGCCCGCTCCGCCACCTCCCGCTGCAGGCGCATAAGCCCGTAGAAGTTCAGGAGCCAGGCGTCCAGTCCGTTGTGGGTGCGGAAGGTGGCGGTGAGGGTGAGGCGCCCCTCGAACTTCCGGGCATACACCGACACCAGGCAGGGCCGGCTCTCGGTCCCGGTGAGGTCCCGGCAGTTGTCCCACAGGGTGAAATAGGCCTTGCGGTCCTCGGGGTCGGCCTGCAGCCGGGCCGCCAGGGCCGCCGGCGCATCCACCCCGAAGTAGCGGCGCAGGCGGTGGCCGTAAGTGTAGCTGGCATCCGGGGGCAGCTCCCCCCTGAGGAAGTCCCGGTAATAGCCCTCCACCCGCGCCGGATCCAGGTTGAGCTCATGGAGCTGCTCCGGGGCGGCCTGGTGGGGCTTTTCCACCACCACCCGGACGTTCTGCAGCTCCAGGCGCTCCCCTTTGGCCAGGGTGACCCGGCGGCCGAACCGCCTGAGGAGATGGACCAGCTCCAGCCAGGCCTCCAGGGGGGTGTCCTGCACCACCTGGTGGGCCCGGGGGTTGCTGGGGAAATGCTCGATCTGCACCTGGGGGAGGGGCGGCACGGCGGCAGGGCGGCTTAGCCCCTCCAGCAGCGGCGGCCGCCAGGCGGCCCAGGCGGCCCGCACCCGCTCCAAGGCCCCCTCCCCCTCGGGGGAGCCCAGGTCCACCAGCCGGGGCGGGCGCACGAAGTGTCCGGGAGTCACCAGGCCGTCGATGAGGCGGTGGGTGCCGATGATGCGCCAGGGGTGCCGGGGCCCGCCGTCCCCACTGAGATACTGGATGGCGGCTTCCGTCACCGGCTCCAGGCCGTAGCGGAAGAAATTCAGGAGCTCGGTGCGGGACCCGGAGAGATCCCGGCCGCACAGCCACAGCTCCTGAATCTGCGGGTTCCACAGGAGGTTGCGCAGCATCTCCCGCAGGCCGTTGCCGTAGAGGGTGCCGATGACCGCCACCGGGCTGGTGGCCGGGTCCAGGTCCACCCCGGCCGTCTGGAGGCGGTCCCGGACATACTCCGGCCGGGACCACAGGGTCACCACCCCCAGGACTCCGGCAGGGTTGATCACCAGGAGCTTGTCGCCGAAATACAAGGGATCAAAACGGAGTGGACCCGTCATGGGATCTCTGGGCAGGGGGAATGGGCGCCTCTGACTCATTGATACCATGGGGCGGCCCTTTTGTCAAAATGATAAGGAATTTTTATTTTGAGAAAGAGGGGAGGACAAGGGTGCTGCGGAAGGACGGTGGAAAAAAATTCCTTGGCGCCGCGATCCTCCACGCAGGAAATGTGCTACCCTCGGAACAGGCAGGACAAAGGCGGCGAAGGCGCGCAAGGCAAGGGGGGAGGCTGGCGGACACCGCTTTTTTCGGAAGGCTCCCTGCCTCGCCCTTTTATGCCTCGGGCAGGAGATCCTGCCCCTTCCCCCCAAGGGCAGGACGAGGGGGGTGGGCTGCCGCCCCCCGGTCTTTCGGGCCGCAGCCGCCGGTCCAGGGCCGGGCGAGGCCGCGTCGGGCGGAAAAAACGGGGCGAAGCCCCCGGGAAACGGAGGTGAGCCATGACCACCAAAATGGCAGGCGTGCTGCTGGCAGCTGTGCTCGCTGTGGCGGCCTGGCCGGCGGAAGGCCGGGCCTGGGGGGATGCCCCCACGCATTTCAGCATCTGCGGGGAGGAATCGGTCCAGGTCAAGTTTGCAGGGAAATTCGACGCCGACCTGTTCCCCCTGTTCGTGGAGGGGGCGGCCGGCCCGGACCTGGCCTGGACCCCCCTCTTTCGGGCCGCCGGCCGGGATTATGTGCATGATCCGGCCTTTCTTGCGGCCATGGATTATGTGGCCTCCCACCCCCGGGACCGGCGGTGGAGGGCCGCCTGGCGCCCCAGCTGGCCGGTGACCGCCGCCGCCTGGCGGGCCCATCAGGCCGCCGACGGGGTGGCCCACGGCCAGTATGTGCCGAAGGATCCGGTGACCCATACCCTGGTGGAGACGGCGGTGGACACCTGCGTCTATTACCAGAAGCCGGTCCCCCAGGAGCTGGGGGATTCCTGGGAGGAGGTGAACCTCAGGGAGGCGGCCTGCGACCCCTGGCTCATTTACTGGGCCTCCGTTCTCTACACCAAAGGCTTGAGGCCGGTCTATCCCTGGATGACCCGGGAGGCCCTGGGAACCCTCAGGCAAGGCATCGACCGGAGTTACGAGCTGAGCAGGGCCGCCGGCGGCCCGGACAGCTCTGAAAGGCTCCTCCGGCTCCTGGTTCCCGGCAAGGACTGGCGAACCTCTTATGACGCCTCGGTGGCCGCAGTCCTGAGCTCCCTGCCGTAGGGGGAGCCGGGGCGTCCCGACAGGGCGGGGGCCGGCGCCTGGATGCCGGGCGGCGAGGGGGAGGCCGCTTTATGGCACCCGTCCCTCCGCCGTCCGGGTCCGGGCGTCCGGGGCCAGTTCCGCCGCCAGCTCGGTGAGGAGGCGCTGCAGGACCTGGCCCTCGGTGGCGGAGATCCAGGCCAGCCGCAGGCGCCGGGGGTCCTCGCCCTTGGCCGCCAGCTTCTTCTGCAGGCGCTCCACCCGGGCCGCGGCCCTCAGGTTGCCCGTGAGGTAATGGCAATCCCCCGGCGGGTGGCAGCCGGCCACCAGCACCCGGCCGGCGCCTTTGTTCAGCGCATAGGTGAGCAGCCTGGCCCCCACCCGGCCGCTGCACGGGGTGCGGAGGATGCGCACGTTGGGAGGGTAGGGGAGGCGGGCCACGCCGGCGAAGTCGGCCCCGGCGTAGGCGCACCAGTGGCAGCAGAAGGCCAGGATCTTGCCCTCCGGGGCCTCGGCCAGGGCGGCGTCGATCTGGGCCATCAGCATGGCGTCGGTGAAGCCCAGCAACTGGGCGGCCCCGGTGGGACAGGCCCCGGCACACACCCCGCAGCCTTTGCAGGCCGGGGTCACCACCCGGGCCCGGGCCTCCTTCCCTTCCCCCTCCAGGGAGACGGCCTGGTACGGACACTCCTGGACGCAGCGCCCGCAGCCCACGCAGGCCTCCGGGTCCACCACCGCCACCAGGCCGGGCTGGGTGAGGGCCTCATGGGCCAGGAGGCCGATGACCTTGCCCGCCGCGGCGGTGGCCTGGGTGCAGGTCTCCGTCAGGTCTTTGGGCCCCTGGCAGGTGCCCGCCAGAAAGACCCCGTCCAGCACCGTCTCCAGGGGCTTGAGTTTCGGGTGGGCCTCCAGAAAGAAGCCGTCCGGCCCCTCCGGCAGCCTGAGGATCGGACGCAGATCCGAGCCGCCCCCGGGTCTAAGGCCCACCGCCAGCACCGCCAGGTCCACCCGGTCAGCGGTGGGCCGCCCGAGGATCTCGTTCTCGGCCCGAATCATCACCTTGCCGGAGGCCTCCGGCACCACCTCAGTCACTCGCCCCCGCAGGAAAATCACCCCCGCCTCCCGGGCCGCAGTGTAGAGGGCCTCCCCGGCCGGCTTGGGGGTGCGGATGTCCCGGTAATAGAGGCGGATGCGGGACTGGGGGAGCCGTCGCTTCACCTCCAGGGCCTGTTTCAGGGCGGTGGCGCAACAGATGCGGGAGCATTCCCGGAAGCCCTCCTCCTCCCGGGAGCCGACGCACAGGAGAAAGGCGATGTCCCGGGGTTCGCCGCCCAGCCCCGGGGGCAGCAGCCGCCCTCCCGTGGGGCCGTCAGGGGCGAGCAGGCGCTCCAGGGCCGCGGTGGTGATGACCTGGGGGGCGCCGGGCCACGAAGACCCGGGATCACCCGACGGGTCGTAGGGCAGCGCGCCGGTGGCCACCACCACTGCGCCCACCGAGAGCTCCTCCTCCAGGGCGCCGGCCTCCAGCCGGATGGCCCCCTGCGGGCAGGCGGCCACACAGGCGCCGCAGCGGCTGCAGGCCTCCCGGTCCACCACGGCTTGGGGCGGGAAGAGGCGGGGGGAGGGGAGCCAGATGGCCCGCCGCTCGGTCATCCCAGCCTGGAAGTCATCGGGCAGGCTGACGGGGCAGACCTCCAGGCAGGCGCCGCAGCGGTCGCAGGCTTCATTGACCCAGGGCACCTGCCGCCGCAGGCGCACCCGGTAATTCCCCACATAGCCCCCGAACTCAATAAGTTCGGCCTCGGTGAGGACCCGGAGGCGGGGGTGGCGGCTCGCCGCGGCCATCAGGGGGCCCACCAGGGTGGCGGCGTGCCGGCGGTCCGGAAAGGTGCGGTGCCAGCGGGCCGCCAGACCGCCCAGCACCGGGCGGCGCTCCACCAGGACCACCTCGTGGCCGGCGTGGGCTATTTCCAGGGCCGCCTTGAGGCCGGCGGGGCCGCCTCCCACCACCAGGGCGCGGCGGGTCACCGGCACCCGGCGTTCCGTCAGCGGCCCTGCCAGCCGGGCTTTGGCCACCCCCATGAGGATGAGCTCCCACGCCTTGGCCTCGGCCTCCTCCGGCTCCAGGGCATGCACCCAGGTGCACTGCTCCCGGAGGTTCACCATCTCCACCAGATAGGGGTTGAGGCCCTGCTCCTTGAGGAGGCGCTGAAAGGTGAGCTCGTGCATGCGGGGGGAGCAGGCCGCCACCACCACCCGGGTGAGGTTGGCCGCAGCAATATCCTGGGCGATCTCCCGCTGCCCGGCCTCGGAGCAGGAATAGAGCTGGTGGCGGCAGACCACCACCTCGGGCAGCTCCTGGCCGCGGCGGGCCAGCTCCGCGGGCGAGATCACCCCGGCGATATTGAGGCCGCAATGGCAGATATACAGCCCGAGGCGCAGCTCCCCGGCGGGGCGGGGTGGGGGGGACGGGGGGCGGGGCGGCTCCGCACTCATGGCTCAGCGCTTCGAGGTGCCCAACAGCCGGGCCACCGCCTGCTCCCAGGCGTGGGAGTAGCTCCCTTCCCGGGCCACCACCTCTTCCCGGATGAGGGTGACTGCGTCCTGGTCGCAGATGGCCTGGCAGATCCCGCAGAGACTGCAGGTCTCCCGGGCCATATACACCCGGGGCCCCTCCCGCACGATGATCTTCACGGGACAGAGGCTAACGCACTTCAGGCACTCCGGCGGGCATTTGCGGTCATCGATCTTTACCCGGCCCCGGAACTGGGGCGTGACGCACAGTGACCCGTGTTCGCAGACGTCCAGACACTGCTGGCAGCGCAGGCACAGGTCGGGCTCCGGCCGGGGGCGGCCACTGTCCGCCTCGGGCACCAGGGCCTGGCGGGGGCAGGCCTGAAGGCAGCGGCGGCACTCCTTGGGACATTCCGTGAGGTCGTTGGGCACCAGCTTCCGTTGGGCCCGGCACCAATGCTCCTCGCCCTCCGGGAGCGGCGGGCAGGGCTCCGGGCACTTCTCCGGGTCCAGCTCCACCTTGGGGTGAAAGGGCGCCAGGGCCTGGTGGCTGGCCAGCACCGTCTTGGGCCGCCCTTTATAGGTGAGGGTGATGGCCCCCACCGGGCAGAAGTGGGCACAGACCTCGCAGAGCACGCAGAGCCAGGGGTCGATGGTGATCTCCAGGCTCTCCTCCCCGGGGAGAAGCCGCACCGCCTGCCGGGGGCAGACCACGGCGCAGACATCGCAGCGGATGCAGCGACCCTTGTCCAGTTCCAGGCGCACCTCTTCGGCAAAGAGACGGAGGGTGAGCGTCAGCGCAGTCTCGGTCTCCCGCAGGCGAAGAGGGGGCAGGCGATCCATCCGGCGCATCCGGGGGCCAGGGCAGGGTCAGGAATTCTCACCCTGCAGCTTCAGATGGAATTCCCGGGCCTTGAGCTTCAGCTGCTTGCGGCGCAGATTGGTCTTGACGTCGGGAAACTCCGCCAGGAGGAAATCAAACTTGTCACAGGCCGCCAGGTCCGGACAGTGGGAGCACTGGGGCAGGCCCCGTTCGATGGCGCAGCACCGGATGGGGCAGGTCTCCATGCCCCGGCTGCCCTTGCAGCCCGGACAGTCGGTGTGGCTGAGGAACCACTCCAGGCCTTTGCGGAATTCGTTGAAGTCAAAGCCTTCATTTGCCGGGAAGCAGTGCACCCACCAGTTGGCCCGGAAACGGAGGAGGTATTCCTGCATCTGGCGCACGGTCTTCAGGAATTCCGGGTGCCCCAGCTGGCAGTCGTCACACAGGCCGCAATAGCTTTCCCGCACCATCTCTTCTCTCCTCCCCCGGGGGCCGCCTGTGGGGGCCGGGCCCCACCGCCCTCAGGCCTCCAGGGCGGCAATGATCTGGGCCAGGATCTCCGCCTCCGTGGCCCGGCTGAGGTGGATGGCCCGGGCCGGGCAGGCGGTGGCGCACAGGCCGCAGCCCCGGCAGGCCTCCAGCACCACCTGGGGGCGGCCGGCCGGACCCAGGCGCAGGGCGTGATATGGGCAGATGCCCATGCAGGTGAGGCACCGGCGGCAGTGGGCCGCCTCCACCCGGGCATAGAGCTCGCCGCTCACGATCGCCGGCCGGGAGAGCAGCGCCGCCGCCTTCAGGGCCGCTGCCCCGGCCTGCATCAGGGATTCGCCCAGACTCCGGGGGGAATGGGCCAGGCCGCACAGGAACACCCCCTCCACCACCGTTTCCACCGGCCTCAGCTTGGCATGCGCCTCCTGCAGGAAACCCTCGGGGCTGAGGGGCACCCCCAAAAGCCGGGCCGCCTCGGCGCCGCCGGGATGGGGCTCCACCCCGGCACTCAGGACCAAAAGGTCCGCCTTGAGGCGGATCTCCCGCTTAAGAGGCTCATTCCATACCCGAAGGTCCAGGGGGCGTTTCCGGGGCAGGGCCACCTCCGGGGGGCGGCCGGGGTCATACGGGAGAAACCGCACCCCCAGCTCCCGGGCCTCCTGATAATACACCTCCCGGCGGCCATAGGCCCTCAGGTCCCGGTAGAGCACGGTGATCTCCACCGCAGGCCGCCGTCTTTTCAGCAGGATAGCATTTTTCAGGGCATGGGAGCAACACAGGCGGCTGCACCAGGGGCGGTCCGGCTCCCGGGAGCCGACGCACTGCAGCATCACCAGGTGATAGAGGCGGTCCAGGTGCGGGTCCTCGGCGGCCAGGCGCTCCTCCAGCTCCAGCTGGGTGAGCACCCGGGGGTCCTGGCCGTAGCCGAAGCGGCCTGCCGGCCGGAACTCCCGGCCGCCGGTGGCCAAGAGCACCACGCCGTGCTCCACCATAAGCTCCCGCCCGCCCCGGCGCTGCAGGCGGCTCCGGAAACGCCCCACCTGCCCGGAGACGTGCACCACCTCGGTGGCGGTGAGGATCTCCACGTTGGGGTGGCCATAGGCCGCAGCCTCCAGATCCTGAAGGAGCCGCCGGGGGTCGGTGCCCTCCAGGGTGTAATTGAGGCGCCGGGCCATGCCCCCCAGCTGCGCTTCCCGCTCCACCACGTAGGTATGGAAGCCCTGGTCGGCCAGAGCCAGGGCGGCGGTGAGCCCCGCCGGGCCGCCCCCGATCACCAGGGCCCGGGGCATCATGGGAAAGGTGAGGACCTCGATGGGCGGCACCACCCAGGCCCGCCGCACCGCCATGGCCACCAGATCCCGGGCCGTGGCCAGCGCCGCCTCCGGATCGTGCTGGTGCACCCAGGCGCATTGCTCCCGCAGATTGGCAAAGCACAGGAAACCCGGGTTGAGGCCGGCCTGCGCCAACACCTCCCGGAAGACGGCTTCATGGGTGCGGGGGGTGCAGGCCGCCACCACCACCCGGGTGAGCCCCTCGTCCCGGATGGCCCGGGCCAGCTGCCGGGTGGCGTCGGCGGAACAGGCAAAGAGGGGGTCAGCCACCCACACCACCCCGGGCAGCTTCTGCACCTGCACCGCCAGCCGGGCCAGATCAATGGTTTTGGCGATGTTGGTGCCGCAATGGCAGAGATAGACCCCGATGCGGGGCGGGCCGCAGGCCTCCGGCGCCGGGGGCGGCAGGACGGCCACGGGGAGGCTCTGCCGGGGCGCCAGGGCCAGCCGGGTGGCCGCCGCCTGGGCCGCGGCCGCCGCGGAGGTGAGGGAGTCGGTGATGTCCCCGGGCTCCCGGGCGGCCCCCGCCACCCAGAGGCCGGGCCGGGGAGTCTCCCAGGGCTCCACCCCGGTGGGGGGGACATATTGCCCCGGCCCCAGGGGGAGACCCAGGCGTCGGGCCAGTTCCGTGAAGCCCGAAGCCGGCCGCTGCCCCACCGCCAGGACCGCCAGGTCCACCTCCAGCTCCCCCCGGCGGCCGCGGGCGTCGGTGAAGAGCACCGCCACTAGGCCTCCGGGCCGCGCCTCCACCGCCGCCGCCCGGGAGCGGATGACCCGGATCCCCCGGGCCAGGGCCCGCTCGAGATAGCCTTCCTGGCCTTTGCCGGGGGCTCTCAGGTCCATGGCGAAGATATAGGCCTCCAACCCGGGGGGGCCCGACTCCGCCGCCAGCACCGCCTCCTTGAGGCTGGCCAGGCAGCAGTGGCTGGAGCAGAACGGCGCCCCGTGCTCCGGCTCCCGGGAACCGATGCACTGCAGAAAGGCCAGCCGCCGGACGGGAGCCCTGTCTCCGGGACGCACCAGCCGGCCCTCCGTGGGGCCGGTGGCACTGAGGAGGCGCTCAAACATGAGGCTGGTGAGGACCCCGGGGAGGGCGGCGCCGGGGAAGTCTTCCACCGGGGCCGGGGAGAGGCCGCTGGTGAGGAGCACTGCCCCCACGTGCCGCACCAGGGTCTCGGGCTCCTGGGAGAGGTCCACGGCCCCGGCGGGGCAGACCTCCACGCAGGCTCGGCAGGGCCGCCCCTGGAAGTGGCGGCAGACCTCCGGGTCCACCACCGCCGCCTGAGGCACGGCCTGGGGAAAGGGCACCCGGATGGCCTTGGCCCGGCTCAATCCCAGATTATAAGGGTCCGGCAGGCTGCGGGGGCAGACCCGGGTGCACTCCCCGCAGGCGGAGCAGCGCTCCAGGCTTACATACCGGGGCTGCCGGCTCAGGGTGGCCACAAAATCCCCCGCCTCCCCCGCCAGGGTGGTGAGGGTGGTCAGGGTGAGGATTTCCACCCGGGGATGGCGGGCCGCCTCCAGCATCCGGGGCGAGAGGATGCACATGGCGCAGTCGTTGGTGGGGAAGGTCTTGTCCAGTTGCGCCATCAGCCCGCCCACCGACGGCCCCTGCTCCGCCAGGGTGACGGGGAACCCCAGCTCCGCCAGGTCCAGGGCGGCCGTCAGCCCGGCGATGCCGCCCCCCACCACCAGGATGCGGGGGCTCGCCACCCGGGGCAGGGGACTTACCGGCGCCATCCCGGCCCTCCCCGGACGCCGCTATTCCCCCTCATGGCCGGTCTCCATCTCCTTCAGGGCGCGGGCCAGCGCCTGCCGGGGGGACATATCCCCTGCACCGGGGGCGGTCAGCCGCTCCAGGGTGCGCCGCCTCAGGGCGGCCAGCAGGCTCTCGGCCTCCAGGAGCGCCTGGGCCACCTCCGGGGGGACATACCCCTCTTCCACCGCCAGCCGCCTCAGGGCCTGGATGATATCCAGAAACCGCACCTCCTGGGGGCAGAAATGGGAGCAGCGGGCGCAGCGGGCGCACTGCCAGATAAGCGGCGAACCCAGGACCTCCCCCCTCAGGCCCAGGAGCACCTGCCGGAGGACAAGGCCGGGGCTGAATTCCGGGTGAACGGCGCTCACCGGGCACACGGCAGTGCAGGTGCCGCAGCCCACGCACCGCCAGAGATTCCCGCAGCCCGGTTCCCGGGACACTGTCTCCGGGAACCAGGGATCCGACTCTTCCAGGCTCAGGGGCATATCCATTTACGCCCATCCACACGGGTGTGATCCCACCGGGCCTTGGGGCTTCAGCGCAGGGTGATGGCCTCAGCGGGACAGTGCTCGGCGCATTTGCTGCACTTCTCCGCCGCCTGCAGGAGGCGCACGCACAGCTCCTGGTTCACCACCCGGACCAGGCCGTTCACCACCCGGAAGATCACCCGGTCGCCGGGCCGGGGGCCCCGGCCGGCCCGGGCCTCTGGCACCTGGGCCAGATGGTGCTCGCACATGGCCACACAGATGCCGCAGCCGATACAGCGCTCCGGGTCAATGGCCATGCCCCGGGCGGCGGCCGGCGCCGCGGCCAGGAGCTCCTCCAGGGCCTCGATGAAGCCGGCATACTCCGGCTCATGCAGCACCGGACAGTCGGCGGGCGCAAGGTCCCGGCTGAGGAGCAGCCCGGCAAAGTCGGCGCAGGTCATGCCGCACTGGCCGCAGTCCGTGCGAGGCAGAAACTCCAGGAGCTCCTCCGCCGTGAGCATCTCTCAGACCTCGGCCCAGGGGCCGCCCAGCTGCTCCACGGCCCAGAGGGTCTCCGGCCGGAGGCTGAAGGAGCGGCTCAGCTCCCCAAACAGGGGCGTCTCGGAGGCCTGGGGGTTGCGGAACAGCGTCTGCCGGGGGACCTCCGGGTCCACCAGGACATAATCCCGGATGACCGCCCGGCCGGCCTTGAGGAGGGTGCGGCAACGGCCCAGGGCCTCAAGCCCGGCCCCCGGTGGCAGGTCATAGAGGGCGATATCGGCCCGGGCCCCCGGGGTGAGGCGCCCCCGGCCGGGCAGGCCCAGGAGCTCCGCCGGCAGCAGGCGGGTGGCGTAGGCCCAGTCAAACAAAGTCCAGCGCCGGGGCCCGGCTGCGGCCTCCAGTTCCGGCGGCCGTTGCTCCGGGTTTCCCAGCCAGGCCAGAAAGCGGGGGAAATCCTCCGCCAGCCGGGAGAGCGGCCCCGAGGTGGAAAAGGCCAGCCGCCGGGGGAAGTCCAGGGCCAGCTTCACCGCCCGGGCCACCTCCGCCGGACCCGGCCGGGCGGTGAGACAGCGGGGAGAGGAACCTCCCACCTCCACCCACACCGGCAATCCGGCCAGCCTCGAATGGGTCAGACCCAGATCGCCGGTGGCCCCGGCGGCAAGGAGCCGGGCGGCCTCCCGGGCCTCCGCCTCGCCCGTAAGACCCCGGCTTAAGCCGGAGAGATGAAAATGGGCCGGCTCCGGGAGATGCCAGGAGAGCAGCTCAGGGGAGGCCTCCAGGAAGAGGCGGCACCCCAGCCCCTCCGCCAGCCGCGCCAGAATCTCCAGGGCCTGCGGCCCCGGCAGGGTGCGGTGCGCATAGTAGTCCTGGCGGTAGTGCACAAAGGGCTCCGCCACACTGAAACCCAAGGTGCGGGTGCGGGCCTGGAGGAGCCGGAGGGTCTCCACCACTTCGGGAAGACGGGCCGGGTCCTTCAGGGCCAGGTCCAGGTCCCTTAAGTTCACCTCCAGGGAAACGGAGGCGTCCACCACTTTCAGGGCCGCCAGCTGCCGGTGCGCGGCCCCGGCGAAGGCCATGGCGGAACCGCACACATGGATGTGGGTATATCCCAGCCGGGCGTAGAATTCCCCCACCTCCTCCAGGGGCGGGGACTCCTCCCGCAGTGGCAGGAGATGCCCGCCGAAGCCCGCCAGGGGAGCCCTGAGTTCCACCCCGGCGGCCAGCACCGCCCGGCCCTTGGCCTCCAACACCTCATCCACCTCGGGCAGGGGCGGCACCAGCCGCTCCCCCTCCAGGTAGAGGTCGCCCTCCTCGCCGTTGAGGCCCAGGGCAGGGTCAAAGATCCGGCCGCCGGCGATCCTGAGCCGCATGACACCCTGCCTCCCTCAGCGCGGCTCCCCCTCCACGTAGGCCTTCAGGATGACCTCCTCCTCGTAGGGGACGTTCTGATGCTGTTCCCGCACGGTCACCGGCTTGGAGGCCAGGATTTCCAGGAGATGGAGGCCGGAGATGACCCGGCCGAAGACCGCATAGCCGAAATTCACCGGCTCCGGACCCTTGTGGTCCAGTTTCGGGTTGTCCGCCAGATTGACGAAGAACTGGGCCGCGGCGCTGTTGATGGGGTAGGCCCGGGCCATGGCGATGGTGCCCCGCTTGTTCCGGAGGCCGTTGTCCGCCTCATTTTTGATGGGCGGGTGCGTCGGCTGCCGGTAGACCATGCCGGGCTCATAGCCCCCGGTCTGGACCACGAAATTCTGCACCGCCCGGTGGAAGATGAGGCCGTCGTAAAACCCCTCCCGCACATAGGTGAGGAAATTGTCCACCGTGACGGGGGCCTTGTCGGGCCACAGCTCCAGTTTGATGGTGCCCATGGTGGTCTCCAGCACCACAATGGGGTAGTTCGGTTTATCCTCAGGCATGCAGCACCTCTCAGGCGGAGATTTCCAGCAACCTCGTCAGCACCTGGTGGGCGGCCGGGGCCGGCGCCGGCAGGACGGGCCGGAGGAAGAGGGGGAGGCCGTCCTGGCGGCAGGCCACCTCCTCCACCTCAATGCCTTCCAGAGCCGCCGGCAGGCCCACCGCCGCCTGGGCCGCGGTGCGGTCCTCCCAGGGCCCCACCGCCACCACCGGCACCTGGCGGCGGCTAAGCTCCCGGCGGGTCCCCTCCGGGAGCAGCCAGAAGAGATCGGCCCCGGTGACCAGGACGGCGTCCACCTCGCCCCAGTCCACCGGCTCCCAGTGGCACCGCGGGGGATCTCCCTCCCTGAAGTCCGGGGCCCCGGGGCTTCCCAGGCGGGTGAGGAGGAGGTGGTAGAGCCCGGCGCTGTTGAAGTCGCTGGCCAAGGGGAAAAGGAAGTAGCGCCGCTCGGGCCTCAGGTCCCGGACCAGGGCCGCCAGGGCGGCAAAGCGCGCCCTTGCCCCCTCACCGTAGGCCAGGCCCCGGCCGGCGAAGATCACCCCCACCTCCCCCTGGCGCAGGAAATCCGCCAGCCGGCTTGCCCCTTTGACGGCCTGGGCGGCGCCTCTCCCGGCCACCAGGTCGTGCACCGCCCGGATGAGCTCCAGGTCCCGCCCCGGAGCCGTCTTGACGAAGACCTGGCAGAAGCGGGCCAGCTCGGTGCGGTGCAGGTCCACCGCCGCCAGCCGCCGGTCCTCGGCCCCCCGCTCGGTGAAGCGCCCCCGGGCAAAGAAGGCATAGCGGGTCAGGTGCCGGGGGCAGGCATGCAGGGGGTTGGCCCCCCAGTAGATGACCGTGTCGGCCTCATCCCGGAGGAAGTCCAGGGGCGCATGATAGATCTCTTCGGTGAGGAGGGCCTGGTAGTAGGGGGCCATGAGGTGCAGGTCGGCGGGCTCCAGGCGGGCCCGGAAGCGCCGGGCCAGCGCCATGGCCGCCTCCTGGGCCCGGCAGCCTGAGGCGGTGAGGCCGAAGACCACCGGCCGCCGGGCTTGGGCCAAAAGCTCCACCGCCCGCTTTAGGGCTTCCCCCTCGCCCACCTCCCGGCGCCGGCCCCGGTGCCGGATGAAGGGCGCCGTCAGCCGGCGCCGGGGCTCCCCGGGGTGGAATTTTTTGGTGCCCAGGAATTTGGCGGCGCCCCAGGCGCAGACATTGTGGACTGTCACCCCCTGCTCTGCCTCCACCAGGTCAATGTCATCGCACAGGCAGGCACAGCCGGGGCAGATGTGGGATTCCCAGGGTCCGGGCATGTGACCTCTGCACCCCAACGGGTCTAAACATCACCATTGTAGCAGTTTTGAGAAGGGGTTTGAAGGAAAAAGCAGGTGAAGGCCGGCCCGGTCCGGCGGGACAGGAAAGGACCGCCCCAGACCGGCGGGTCGGGAAATGCCCCGCCCGGCCGGGGAAGGGCCGCAATGGGAGCCTTCCCCGGGCCCGGGGGATTCCCGGCGGCGGGCCCGGGGGGACTACCGGAGGCGCATGAGCCAGATGGCCAAAGCCACCACCGCCAGGGCAGCCACAAATACCAGGTGGGGATGATCGAAAAAGCGGGAGAAGGCCGTGTGCAGGAGGGAGGAGGCCTCCGTCACCAGGCTTTTCCCCAACGCGCCCAACATCAGGAGATATTCCATGTGCTTCTCCGGAGTGTGCCGATGCCGTGGCGAACTGCGCCTGGCGGAAGTGGGCCCGGGCCACCGAATTTTTCCCGGCAGGGCAGGGGAACCCAGGCCGGGCGTCCCCCCTGACGCTCCTTGCCCCCCTGCCGGCCGCTGCGGCGAACAGGGCCGGCGGTCACAAGCCCGGAAGCACCGATGTCACCCCCCTGTCCTTCCGCCGCCGACGCCCGCCGTTTCAGGGCGGCAGGCGCCCTGGCTGCCAAGCCCGTGGGCCCCGGGGAGGGCGCGGGGGCCCTGGCCTGATTATACCCGACCGGACAGCAAAGCAAGAGTCCTCACCGGTCCGGAGGGGTCATCATCCAGGTATCAATGGGCAGATTGAAATGCTGGATGGTGGTGTTGAGGCGCAGCCAGTATTTGTAGTCCGTCTCCTTTTCCAGGATGAGGACGATGCCGGCCCTTTTCCCCGTCTGCAGGCTGTAGTAGAGGGCCTGGCCGATGGCCTCCGCCCATTTGGGACCGAAGTCGAACTCCACCGCATGGGTGTCGGTGAGACAGTCACACCGGGTCTTGTCCGGCAGGAGGTATTCCACGATGCCCTGGTGTTCCCGGCACCATTGGCGCTGATACCAGGATTCCGGGAGCTGGCGGGCCCCCAGGACGGGGAGCGCCGGGGCCAGGATCAGTGCCAGGATGACGGCGAGGGCCCATTGCTGCGGTCGCATGGGGGTCTCCTTTTTTGCGCCTTCCGGGCAGCGCAGGCGGCCGCCCCCGCCGTCGTGGCGACAGCAAGGCCGCAAACGTCCGGTGGGGACCCGGCCCGGCCTCAGCCCTTCCGGGCAGGAGGGGAGCTCCCGGCATGGCCGGGGCGGCTGCCGGCCGGTCTTTTTCCCCCCCCTGCCTCAGTCTCTTATTATCCCAACTTCACGGCGGAGGCCAGCAGGAAAGAGGGGATTCCCTAAATGAGTTTAAGTTAATAATTGGAGTAGTCCGATAAAAAGACAGACAGTCCCATCTGCACATGGGCGGAGAGTGCGACCTGGGCCGGGTCCGGTTCGGCCTGCGACAGTCCCATCTGCACATGGGCGGAGAACTCAGGATGTCAGCAGTTCCTGCCAGTGCCGGCTCCAGGGAAAAACTGGCGGACAGGGTGGCGCTTCCTTCCCTGTGGCCGCAGGTCCTGGAGTCCGCCGGCATCTGCCTGTGGCTGGTGGCCTTGGAGGAGGCCGGCCCCCGGACGCTGTTCCTCACTTCGGCGGCCAGCGGTCTGCTGGGACGGCCCCGGGAGAGCCTGCTCCTGGATCCGGGCTATGCCTGGGAGGCGGTGCACCCCGAGGACCGGGGCCGGGTGCGCCAGGCATGGGAACAGCTCCTGCAGGGCCGCCCCGTCTCCGGGGAGGTGCGCCTCCTCACCCCCCGCCGGGAGATCCGCTGGGTCAGGGTGGAGGCCATCCCTCTCTTCGGGGAGACCCCCGAGAGCCGCTTGGTGGCCGTCTGGGCCATCGATCTCACTCCCCTCCGACAGGCCCTCAACCAAGGCCGGGAGGCCGAAGCCCGCCTTCGGGCAGTCTTCTCCCTCCCCTCCTTGGGGGTGGCCGTCCTCTCCCCCCACGGGGACGTGGTGGAGGCCAATCGGGCCTTTACCGACATGCTGGACCCCGGCGGGGTGCTCCTGGAGACCTGCCGTCAGCTGTTTGAGGCCCTCTGTCATTCCTCCGAAGATTTTCAACAGGTGGAAAAGCGGTATCTCCGGGCCGACCACCAGACGGTCTCTGTCCGGGTGAGCCTCAGCCTGGTGCGGGATGAGGCCGGGGCCCCGGTGGGGGGTCTGGCCCTGGTGGAAAACCTCACCGGCCAGCGCCGCACCGAGGAGGCCCTGCGCCAGAGCCGGGAGCGCTTCCGCCTCCTCTATGACCGGGCGCCGCTGGCCTACCAGACCCTGGATGCCGACGGCCGCCTCCTGGATGTCAACCAGACCTGGCTGGAGATGACCGGTTACTCCCGGGAGGAGGTCCTGGACCGGTGGTTCGGCGCCTTTCTCACCCCCGAGTCGGCGCCCCTCTTTGAACAGGTCTTTTTTGCCCTGAAACAGGGCAGCGAGATCACGGAGGTGGAGCTGACCCTGGCCTGCCGGGACGGCCGGCACCTGCCGGTGGCCCTTGCCGGCAAACGGCTGACGGATGAAGCCGGGCGATTCCAGCAGGCCCTGTTGTTGGCGGCGGACATCTCCCGGCGCCAGGAGGCGGAGGAGGCCCTGAGGCGCTCGGAGCTGCGCTACCGCACCCTGGTGGAGCAGATCCCGGCCATCACCTACACCGCCCGGGCCGACGACTTCACCGCCAAGCTCTTTGTCAGTCCCCAGGCCCAGACCATCCTGGGCTTCTCCTGGTCCGACTATGAGCAGGACCCGGATCTGTGGCGCCGGCGGCTGCACCCGGAGGACCGGGAATGGGTGCTGGCCGACATGGCCCGGTGCCAGGCGGAGGGCACTCCCTTTGCGGCGGAATACCGCATGCTCACCGCCGACAACCGGGTGGTCTGGCTCCGGGACGAAGCCCGCCTCATCACCGATGTGGATGGCCGCCCCCTGGTGCTCCAGGGGGTCATTCTGGACATCACCGCCCGGCGGCAGGCGGAGAGCGAGCGGGAGACCTACCATCAGCTCCTGACCGCCACCTTCAATGCCTTCCAGGACCTCATCGTGGTGGTGGACCGGGATCTCAAGGTGGTGATGAGCAACTGGCGGCCCGGTTTTCATGGTCCGGAGCCTCTCCCCCAGGCGTTGTGCCTCCAGGTGTTTGCCCAGCGCACCGAGCCCTGCACCCCCTGTCTGGTGCAAGAGGTCTTTTCCCATGGGCGCATGCAGGTCCGGGAAGTCATTGTCGCCGATGGCCGTCACCTGGAGATGCGGGTCTTCCCGGTCACGGATGAGCATGGGCAGGTGAACCTGGTGGTGAAGCAGGTGGTGGACATCACCGCCCGGCGCCGGTCGGAGGAGGCCCTCAGGCGCAGCGAAGAGAATTACCGCCTCCTGGTGGGCAGCATCCCCGGAGTGGTCTTCCGGGGCTATGCCGACTGGCGGATTGAGGTCTTCGATGACCAGGTGGAGAAGCTCACCGGCTACCCCCGGGAGGACTTCACCTCCGGCCGCCTGAAATGGTGCGACCTGATCCTGCCCGAGGATCTGCCCGAGGCCCGGCGCCTCTTTCTGGAGGCCCTGAAGGGGGACCGCTCCTATGTGCGCTCCTACCGCATCCGCCACCGGGAGGGGCACCCGGTGTGGGTCCAGGCCCGGGGGCAGATCATCCTGGATGCCGACGGGCGCCTCGACCACGTCATCGGCGTCTGTTTCGATATCAGCGCCCAAAAGAAGATTGAAGAGCAGCTGGCCACCGAAAAGGAACGCCTGGCGGTGACCCTGCGCTCCATCGGCGACGGGGTGATCGCCACCGACACCCGGGGGGGCATCGTCCTGATGAACGATGTGGCGGAACGCCTCACCGGCTGGACCCAGGCCGGGGCCCAGGGACTGCCGGCCACCCGGGTGTTCTGTCTGAATGGGGAGAAGGATGGCCACCCGGTGGACCCGGTCCATGAGGTGATCCGCACCGGCCAGCCCTTGAGGCTGCCCAACCACGCCCTGTTGGTGCCCAGGGACGGGGAGGCCCGGAGCATCTCCGTCACCGCCGCACCCATAGTGGACCGGGGGGGCCGGGTGGACGGGGTGGTCCTGGTCTTTCAGGACATCACCGTGCGCAAGCAACTGGAGGCGGAATTCCGCAAGATTGAAAAGCTCTCCTCCCTGAGCATCCTGGCGGGGGGGATTGCCCACGATTTCAACAACATCCTCACCGGCATCCTGGGGAATCTCTCTCTGGCCATGATCGCCCACCAGGATCCGGACCTGCTTCTCCCCCGGCTGGCGGAAGCGGAGCGGGCCGCCTTGCGGGCCCGGGACCTGGTGCAGCAGCTCCTCACCTTTGCCAAGGGTGAGGCGCCGGTGAAGGAGGTGGCCTCGCTGCCGGACCTTATCCGGGAGAGCGCCAACTTTACCACCCGGGGCTCCCCCGCCCGGGTGGTCTTCTATTTGGCCCCGGACCTGAAACCGGCGGAGGTGGACCCGGCCCAGTTCAGCCAGGTCATTCAGAACCTTATCCTCAATGCGGTGCAGGCCATGCCCCAGGGGGGCACCATCTGGGTGACGGCGGACAACATCCACCTGGGGGCGGACAGCGGCCTGCCCCTGCCGGAAGGGCCCTACATCCGGATTGCCGTCAAGGATCAGGGGGTCGGCATCCCCCAAAACTATCTCTCCAAGATCTTCGACCCCTATTTCTCCACCAAACCCAAGGGGAGCGGCCTGGGGCTGGCCACCGCTTATTCCATCATCAAGAATCACGGCGGCTACATGACGGTGTCCTCCCAGGTCGGACAGGGGACGGTGTTCCACCTCTATCTGCCCGCCTCGGCCAAGGAAGCCCCGCCCCCGCGCCTCCGTTCCCCGGCGGAGCCCATCCCGGGTCAGGGCCGGGTGCTGGTCATGGACGACGACGAGATGGTGCGCAGCGTGGCCGGCAAGATTCTCACCCACCTGGGCTATGAAGCCGACTTCGCCGGGGACGGCGAGGAAGCCCTCAGCCTCTATGCCGCCGCCCAGGAAGCGGGCCGCCCCTTTGATGTGGTGATCATGGACCTCACCATCCCCGGAGGGCTGGGCGGCAAGGAAGCCATCCGCCGGCTGCTGGCCCTGGATCCCCAGGCCCGGGCCATCGTCTCCAGCGGCTACGCCGATGACCCCATCCTGACCAATTATCAGGAGTACGGCTTTAAAGGGGTCATCCGCAAACCTTACCGCATCCACACCTTCAGTCAGGAACTGGCCCGGGTCATCAGCCTCTCCTGACCACCCCGGATCAGGACCAGGCGGAAGAAGGCATGACGGTGTCAGGGGCCGGTCATCCCTGCCCTGAAGCCCGGATTTCTCCCGGACTGGCCCCCTGGGTTACTGAGGCCTCCGGATCTGGCGGGCAGCGGGGCTGTCCCCCGCCTTGCCGCCGGTCTCACGGTCCAGGCCCGCCGCCGGGCCCGGAGTTGGGGCCGCGTCGGCATGCCGCCCCTCCCGGACATCCTCCCCGCCCCTCATCGTCGCCTGCGCCTGACCTCGCCTAAAGTTTTCCCCCAAACCAGCCGATGGGGGAAATGGGAGGCGGGGAGAGAAGCATGAGCCGGAGGCGCGCTTCCTATAGCCTGTTTCTGGTTCTGGGGCTGAGCCTGGCGGCGCTCATCCTCCTGGGACTGGCGGGCTGGTGGTGGTTCAGCCGGCTGGCGGCGCTGGCGGACCTGGCCCCGGCCGCTCCAACCGGCCCGGGGATGGGGCCGCTGCGGGAGCTTAAGGAGACGGCGGCGGGGGCCCGGAGGTGGTTTCCCCTCCTCGCCCTGGCGCTGACGATCCTTCTGGGAGGCTGGGGCGGCTGGTCGGTGCGGCAGGCGGCCCGTCATCTGCACCGCCGGGAGAAAGAGTGGTGGGCCAGCGCCGAGCAGGTGGCGGCCGCCTCCCGGCAGGTGGCGGCGGCCAGCGAGCATCTGGCGGTGGGGGCCCAAAAACAGGCCGCCTCCCTGGAACAGGCCGCGGCGGCGGTGGCCGAGATCACCACGCTCATCCAGCAAAACGCCCAAAACACCCTGGAGGCCGCCCGGTTGGTGGACAATTCCCGGGCCTCCATGAAAAGCAGTCATAAATTGCTGCGCAGCACCAAGGACACCATCGCCCGCATCCGGGAGGCCGGGGAGAAGATGGCCGCCATCGTCAAGGCCATTGACGAGATCGCCTTCCAGACCAACCTCCTGTCCCTCAACGCCGCGGTGGAGGCGGCCCGGGCCGGAGAGGCCGGCAGCGGCTTTGCGGTGGTGGCCAACGAGGTGCGCCGCCTGGCGCAGCACAGCGCCAGCTCGGCCCAGGAGACGGAAGGCCTCATCCGGGACAGCCTCCGGGCCATCCAGGAAGGCTGGCAGCTGGTGGAGGATTCTCTGAAGGAATTCTACCGCATGGGGGATGATGCCAAACTGGTCTCCGAGCTCTTCTCCGTCATCAGTCAGGCCTCCGGAGAGCAGCAGGCCCGGATTGAGGAGATCAACCGGGCCATGGGGGACATCACCCAGGTGATGCAACAGGTGGCCGCCAGCGCCCAGGAGACCAGCTCCGCCTCCCAGGAGCTCACCGCCCAGGCGGAGCAGATGCGCCGCAGTCTCGCCCACCTTCTGGAGGAGACACCGGACCATTCCGGAAAGTGACACGAAGCCTCCCGGAGGTTCCTTTGCCTTCTACCCCCGCAGCTGAGAGCCAGGCGAGGTGAGTTGTCATCCGAGCCCCCGGGCGTCCGGGTCCTTTGCGCGGTATCACGGCAGCCGCCAGGCAGGGGCCACCCCCGTGGGAGAAGCGCAGCCGGGGCCAAGGAGGCCTCTTTCCCCCTGCCTGGTCTGGGCGCCGCCGTCTCGCCGCCGGAAGCAGACGGTCTGGTGCCGGCCGCGCCTGCCGGGAGGCCGGCCGCATTTTTAATCCCCCTCCCCATTGATCTCCTCCAGAACCTGCCACAGTCGCCTGAGCTTGGGGTGCAGGTGCCACTCCTCCGGCCGGGTGGCGTAGCGCTCCCCCTCGCCGATGAATTTGTAAAGATACACCACGCAGCCGCGGTATTCCTCCTGGCCGCCGGCCCAGCGGGTGAAGGCGCCGGGGAAGATGCCCGCCACCTGCCAGCCGCCGCCGTACTTCAGGATGGAGGTCTGGGTGATGGTGTGCCAGGTCTCCAGAAAGGTGGTGAGGTATTCCGCCCCCGAGGCCTCCGCCAGGCGGTGCATCATCTCCCCCAGCAGATACATCAGCCCCCGGCGGCGGAACTCCGGATGGGTGGCGGCGAAACTGAACTCGATCTGCAGGTTGCGGTCCATCTTGGTCATCAGGGTGGCGGCCGCCAGCCGGCCGCTTGGTCTTTCCTCCGCCACCAGCATGAGGCAGGGCTTGCGGCCGGCGTCCTCCTCCCAAGCGTCCTGCAGGGCCACCCGGGCGGCAATCTCCTCAGGGAACAGGAGAAAATCGTGCACCGAGCCATAAAGTTCCGGATAGGCGGTGCGCCAGAGCTCCGCCGCCGCCGCCAGGTCCTGCCGCCGGGGGAGCCGGGCCAGGAAGCGGCCGTCCCGGCTCATCTGCGGCTCCGGCCGCACCCACCGGAGCCGTTTCTCCCGGATGGGGCGGGTTGCACACATGCGGGCCATCTCCCGGAAAGGACGATAAGGGGTCATATCCAGGTATCGCATCCCCTGGCCTCCAAGAAGAGGGTGGAATTTCCTCCGGTTATAAGATAAAAAAAGGCAAAAGCCCAGACGGCCGGCCTGAAGGACATCTTTGGCCGCGCCGGATATGGTGCGCCGGCTCATACCGTCGGCAGGATTTTTCGGGAATCCCGGGAAACGCCGGAACCGGGCACGCTCAGCCCAGGGAAGGAGAAGACGCATGCGGAGCCGGGACTGTGTTTGGCTGATATTCGCGGTGCTCTGGTGGGGGGTGATCCCGGGGCCGTTGTCGGCACAGGGCGCGGCCTTAAAGGATGCGGAATCGGCCAGCCATGCCGATACCGCCGCCACCTACCAGGTCGTCCAGGTCTATTCCTACCCCGGCTACCGCCTGGTGCAGTTCAATCTGGCAGTGCTGTCCCACTACTCCTATCTCCTGGTGAGCGGCAAGGAGGCCCTGGCGGTGGACCCCGGCCGGGATGTGGACGCCTACCTGGAGTGGTGCAGGAAGGAAGGGGTGAAAATCACCGGGGTCCTCCTCACCCACAACCACGCCGACTTTGTGGCTGGCCACCTGGAGCTGGCCAAGGCCGCCGGCTGCCCCATCTATGTGAGCGCCCAGGCCGGGGCCGCCTTCCCGCATAAGCCCCTGAAGGAAGGGGACACCCTGAAGGTGGGCGAGGCGGTGGTGAAGATCCTGGAGACCCCGGGGCACACCCCGGAAGGCCTGTGCGGGCTGGTGGCCAACAAAGCCAAACCCCAGGAGCCGCACCTCCTTCTCACCGGGGATACTCTGTTCATCGGCAGCGTGGGCCGGCCGGACCTCATGGGCGGCACGCTCTCGGCCGCCGCCCTGGCGGGGATGCTCTTCGACACCTGGTGGCAGAAGCTCTCCAAGCTGCCGGACCATTTGGCCCTCTTCCCGGCCCACGGCGCCGGCTCCCTGTGCGGGGTGCACCTGAGCGATGAGCCCACCTCCACCCTGGGCGTCCAGAAGCAGGTCAACCCGTATCTGAAATACCGCAGCAAAAGCGAGTTCATCGCCGCGGTGCTGGAGGGGCTGCCCGCCGCGCCGCAGTATTTCCGGCACAACGCCGCCCTGAACAAGAAAGGCCCGGAGCCGGTCAACTGGCAGGCCGGGCCGGTGCTCCTCAAGCCGGAGGCGGTGCTTGCCGAACCCAAGGAGTTTCAGGTAGTGGACCTGAGGGACGCCAGGGAGTACGCCGCCGGCCACCTTCCCAACGCCCTCAACATCGGCGTGCGGGGCCGCCTGGAGACCTGGGTGGGCACCATGGTCCCCTGGGGCAGCCGGGTGGTGGTGACGGGCTCACCGGAGGAGGTCCGGGAGGCCTGGCGGCGGCTGCACCGCATCGGCTACGTGGTCCAGGGGCTGATATGGGAGGAATGGCGCCGGGCCAAGCTCCCCCAGGCCCAGATCGGGCTGATCCCCCCGCAGGAGCTGCATGCCCGGCTGCAAAAAGGGGAGGCCCCCCTCATTGTGGATGTGCGCCTGCCCCAGGAATGGCAGGCCCTCAGGATCGGCCCCGCCGTCAATCTGCCCCTGGACCGGCTGGCCGAGCTGGCCCCCCTGAAGCTGGAACCGGAGCAGCCGGTGGTGACGGTGTGCAACTCCGCCTACCGCTCCAGCCTGGCGGCGGGGGTCCTCAAGCGCCTGGGCTTCAAGCAGGTGGCCAGCCTCGACGGCGGCAGCGAAGCCTGGATCGCCGCAGGGCTGCCCACCCTTGGGCCGGAGGCCGTGCGGCCGGCCGGGGCGGCGACGCCGGCGGCCGCCAGCCCTCCCCCCGCCGCCGCCCCGCCGCCTCCCCTCCGGGATCTCCGGCTGCCGGAGCGCCTGGCCCCGGTGGAGCTGAAGCGCCTGCTGGTGGACCTGCCCGGCACCTTTGAGCTGGTGGATCTCCGGCCGCCGGCGGCCTTTGCGGATTATCATCTGCCCGGAGCCCGCAATGTGGCCATCGAGGAATTGCTGAAGGATCCGGGCCTGCCCACCCGGCCGGGGGCCCTCATCCTGGTGGACCGGGACGGCACCCTGGCCATGGCGGTGGGGGGCATCCTGAGCCAGAAGACCACCCGTCCCGTCAAGGTGCTGCACGGGGGCCTGGCGGCCTATTGGAGTGAGGTGGAATTCCCCTCGGTGAGCGGGGCGCCGCCCTCCGGAGCCACCACCCCGGGGATGCGGCCTCCGGAGCCCGTCCCCGCCGCCCCGGCGGCCCCGGCTCCCCCCGCCCCTCCCCGGAGAAAGCCTGCGGGGTGCTGAGATGACTCCTTCCGGCAAACCCCCCATGAACCCCTACGCGGCAGGGGTGTTTCTGGGCTTGGTGCTGACGGCCTCGTATGCCGTGCTGGGCGCAGGCTTGGGGGCCTCCGGCGGCCTGGCCCGCCTGGCCGCGGCCCTCTCCCACCTGGCGGCCCCGGCCCGCACTCAGGCCAGCGCCTACTTCGGGGCCTGGGCGCCCCATTACCTCTCCTACTACCTGGTCTTTATGCTCCTGGGCATCTTGGTGGGGGGCTTTCTCTCCGCTGCGGCGGCGGGGCGGCTCCAGCCCGGCCTGGAGCGGGGCCCCGGCTGCCCGGCGGCGAAGCGGGCCTTTCTGGCCCTCACCGGCGGGGTGCTGGTGGGCTTTGCCAGCCGGCTGGCCCAGGGCTGCACCTCCGGCCAGGCCCTGAGCGGCGGCGCGCTGCTCCTCACCGGCAGCCTCATCTTCATGGCCGCCCTGTTTGCCGCCGGGTTTGCGGTGGCCCGTTTTTTCCGGGGGCAATGGTATGCTTAGCACCTTCTATGGCACCGACCGGCTGGACAGCCCCGCGGCCTGGGCCGCCGCCTTCGTGCTGGGAGTGCTCTTCGGGGTGGCCCTGGAGCGGGCGGGCTTCGGCAGCTCCCGGCGGCTGGCGGCCGTCTTTTATCTGGACGACCTGGCGGTCATCAAGGTGATGTTCACCGCCCTGGTGACCGCCCTGCTGGGCCTCGTGATCCTCACTGGCAGCGGCCTGTTGCCCCCCGACCAGCTCTTTTATCTCCCCACCGTCTACGGCGCCCACCTGCTGGGCGGCCTCATCCTGGGGGCCGGCTTCGCCATGGGCGGCTGGTGCCCGGGCACCGCGGCGGTGGGCCTGGCCTCCGGCAAGCTGGATGCCCTGCTGTTTCTGGCGGGGGGGATTGCCGGCTGCATCCTCTACAACGAGCTCTTCCCCTGGCTTCAGCCCCTGGCCGTCTGGGGCGAGGCCGGGGTGGATTTCCTCTACCCGCACCTGGGCCTGAGCCAGGGGGCCGCCGCCTTCTATGTCAGCCTGCTGGCGGTCCTGGCCTTCTGGGGTTGCGAGATCCTGGAGCACCGCCGGGGGGTGGGGGGCAGACTGCTGAGCGGGCGCTTCCTGCCCACTTTCAGCCTGGCCCTGCTGGCCGCGGCGGCGGTGGCCTACCTGGTGGCGCCGGTGGACATGGCGCCGGTGAGCGCCGCCGGCCCCTCCCGGGAGGCGGAGCTCCTGGCCCGGATTGAGGCCGGGGCCGATCATCTCGAGCCGGAGGACCTGGCCGACCGGCTGCTGGCCCGGGAACCGGGCCTGGTGGTGGCGGATGTCCGGAGCGAAGCGGAGTACCAGGCCTTTCATATCCGGGGGGCCCTCCATGCGCCTCTCCCCCAGGTGCACGAGATCCTGGCGCCTTACAAGAACAAGGGGCGCATTGTCCTCTACTCCGGGGGCATGACCCATGCCGCCCAGGCCCGGGACTCCCTGGCCCGGCAGGGGTTTCGCAATGTTTACCTCCTCAGCGAGGGCCTGGCGGGTTTCCGGGAGCGGGTGCTCAAGCCCGTCTCTCTCAGAGACGAGCCCCTGGATCCGGAGAAGGCCGCCCGCATCAACGCTTGGCGGGCCTTCTTCCTGGCCGCTCCGGCGGCTGTCGGGCCGGAGCCGGCGGAGATGCCCCAGCCCCTTCCCGGCCTCATCGAGACGGAGTGGCTGGCCCAGCACCTGGGCAAACCCTGGCTCAAGATCATCGACCTGCGCAGCCAGCCGGAATACAACACCGGGCACATTCCCGGAGCCGTCTACCTGAACTATGACAGCCTGAGGGGGGTGGTGGGGGGCGTGTCCTCCATGCTCCTCCCCGCGGAGCTGCTGGCGGGTCACTTCTCCCTGTTGGGCATCACCCCCCGGGACCTGGTGGTGCTGGTGCCGGGGGAAAGGATGCACGACGCCACCCTGGTGGGCATGGCGGCGGAGCGCCTGGGGCACCGGCGCTATGCCATTGTGCAGGGGGGCATGGCCAAGTGGCTGAAGGAGAAGCGGCCTCTCACCACCGCCCTGCCGGCGGCCGCCCCTCCCAGCTACTATCCCGTCAATCCCGGCGCCGATGATTTCACCGTGGAGGCCCACACCGTGCTGGAGGCCAGCCGGACGGGACGGCCCCTGATCCTGGATGTGCGGCCGGTGGAATACTTCCGGGGGGAAAAATCCGAGGAAGCCCGGGCCGGCCATATCCCCGGGGCCAAAAACCGGCCCTTCAGCGAGGATGTGGCGGCGGGCCCCGAGGGGATCTTCTTCAAGCCGGCGGCGGAGCTGGCCGCGGCCTATGCCCGGCTGCTCCTGGACAAAGAGGCGCCGGTGATCGTCCACTGCCGCACCGGCCATCAGGCCAGCCAGACCTTCTTTGTCCTGAAGCGCCTGCTGGGCTACCGGAACGTCAAGTATTACGATGCCGGCTGGAGCGAATGGGCCTCCCGGCCGGAGCTGCCGGTGGCCGCGGCGGGGAAGTGACCATGCGGGACGACGCGGTGGTGCTGGAGGTCTTCCCCAGCCGCCTCCTGGCGGAGATGGCGGCCCAGCTCCTGGCCCAGGAGGGCATCGACTGCCTGATTCTGGCCGATGATGCCGGGGGCGCTTATCCCCCCCTGCAGGCCATCCGGGGGGTCCGGCTCCTGGTGGATGCCGCGGATGCCTTCCGGGCCCGGCAGCTTCTGGAGGCTGCCCCCCTGCCGGAGGAAGACATCCCTCCGCCTGACTGAGCCTGGGCCGGCAAGGGACCCTCGGGGACAGTCGCCGACCCTCTTAAACGGCGGCTTTTCCAGCAAATTCGCTTCAGGGAGACGGCATGCTCTTTCAGGGCTGTGAAATCGGGGTGGCGGGCCTGGGCGTCATGGGCCGCAATCTGGCCCTCAATCTGGATGACCATGGCGTGGAGGTGGCGGTCTACAACCGCACCCCGGACAGAACCCGGGAGTTCCTGGCCAACGAGGCCGCCGGCCGGCGCATCCGGGGGGCCTACGACCTGAAGGAATTCGTGGGGCTGCTGCGCAAACCCCGGGCGCTCCTTCTCATGGTCAAGGCCGGGCCGCCGGTGGACCAGATGCTCCGGGAACTCCTGCCCCTGCTGGAGGCCGGGGACCTGGTCATCGATGGCGGCAACTCCCACTTCACCGACACCGCCCGCCGGGAGCGCATCCTGGCCAAAAAGGGTCTCCTGTACCTGGGGTTGGGGGTCTCCGGGGGCGAAAAGGGGGCCCGCTTCGGCCCCAGCCTCATGCCCGGGGGGGCCCGCAAGGGCTATGACCGGGTGGAGCCCTTCCTCACCGCCATCGCCGCCCAGGTGAACGGCGAGCCCTGTGTCACTTATCTTGGCACCGGCGCCGCCGGCCACTACGTCAAGATGGTGCATAACGGCATCGAGTATGCCCTCATGCAGCTGTTGGCGGAGTGCTATGACCTCCTGAAGCGGGGGCTGGGCTTCACCGCCCCGGAGCTGGCCCGGGTGTTCGACTCCTGGCAGCAGGGGCGCCTGCAGTCCTTCCTGGTGGAAATCACTGCCAACATCTTCCGGAGACAGGACGACCTCACCGGCCAGCCCCTGGTGGAGCTGATCCTGGACGCTGCCGGCGCCAAGGGCACCGGCAAGTGGTCCTCCTGGGACGCCATGGACCTCATGGTACCCACCCCCACCATCGACGTGGCGGTGACCATGCGGGACCTGTCCGCCCACCGGGAGGAGCGCCAGGAGATCGCCCGCCTCCTGGGCCCGCCGGCGCCCCAGGATCAGGTGGAGCGGGAAGAATTCCTGCGCCGGCTGGAAAACGCCTTTTTCGCCGCCATGGTGGTCTCCTACGCCCAGGGGCTGGCCCAGATCCGGCAGGCCTCCCTGGCCTATCACTTCGGGGTCAATCTGGAGGCGGTGGCCCGGGTCTGGCGTGGCGGCTGCATCATCCGGGCCCGCCTGCTGGAGGACATCCGCAGCGCCCTGCAGATCCGCTCAGACCTCCCCAACCTGCTCCTCGACCCCCATCTGGGGGAGATGGTGCGAGCCTGTGAGGCGGACTGGCGGGCGGTGGTGAGCCAGGCCGTCTCCTGGGGTCTGCCGGCGCCGGCCTTCATGGTCTCCCTGGCCTACTACGACGCCTTCCGCAGCCCCTGGCTGCCCGCCAACCTCATCCAGGCGCAGCGGGATTACTTCGGGGCCCACACCTACGAGAGGGTGGACCGCCCCGGCACCTTCCACACCGACTGGGAGGAGTAAGCGGCAGGGGAGGGGGGCATGTCCGGGAGGGGGGCGACGGGCGAAGAGGTGCCGGGCGGCAGGCAGGTCAGGGTGGAGGTCTTCCCGGATAGTGAGCGGCTGAGCGCCGCCGCCGCCTCCCTGGTGGCGGCCCAGGCGATCGAAGCCATCCGCGCCCGGGGGCGCTTTTTGTGGGCCCTGGCCGGCGGCACCACCCCGGCCCGCACCTATGAGCGCCTGGCTGAGCCCCCTCACCGGGAGCAGATCGACTGGGGAAAGGTGGAGGTCTTCTTCGGGGATGAGCGCTGCGTGCCCCCGGCGGATCCCCGGAGCAACTACCGGCTGGCCGAGGAGAAGCTCATCTCCCGGGTGCCTCTGCCGGCGGCCCAGGTGCACCGCCTGGCCTGCGCAAGCGACCCGGAGGGGGAGGCCCGGCGGTACGAGGGCCTGCTGCGGCGCACGTTCCAGGGACGGCCCTGGGGTTTTGATCTGGCGCTTCTGGGTTTGGGCGCCGATGGCCATACCGCCTCCCTCTTCCCGGGGCTGCTGCCCCCTGCCGGACCATGGGTGGCGGTGGTGGCCCGGCCCGGGGAGGACTTCCGGCGCCTCACCCTCACCCCGGCGGCCCTGAATCAGAGCCGCCTCCTGGTCTTTCTGGTGACCGGCCGGGAAAAGGCCGAGGCCCTGCAAGCGGTGCTGAAAGGTGAGGAGGCGATGGCCGATTCGCCGGTGCCTCTGCTCAGGCCCCGGGCCGGGGAGATCCTTTGGCTGGCGGACCGGCAGGCCGCGGCCTTGCTGCCCCTGGATTGGACGCCCTTTCGATAAAGAGTGATTGCCCATGAAACACCTGATCTCCGCCTCCATCCTCTCCGCCGACTTCGGCCGCCTGGCGGAGGAGATCCACCGGGCTGAGGAGGCCGGGGTGGACTGGATCCACGTGGACGTCATGGACGGCCACTTTGTCCCCAACCTCACCATCGGCGTGCCGGTGGTAAAGGCCATCCGCAAATGCACCCGCCTGCCGTTGGATGTGCACCTGATGATCAGCAACCCGGAGCAGTATCTGGAGGCCTATGTGGACGCCGGGGCCGACTGGCTGGGCATCCACGTGGAGGCCGCCGTGCACCTGGAGCGCCAGGTGGCCCGCATCCGGGAGCTGGGGGCCAAGGCCACCGTCACCCTCAACCCCGCCACCTCCCTCACCACCCTGGACGTCATCCTCCCGGAGGTGGACATGGTGCTCCTCATGACCGTCAATCCGGGCTTCAGCGGCCAGAAGTTCATCCCCGCCACCCTCCCCAAGATCCGGCGGCTGAGACAGATGATCGATGAGCAGGGCCTCAAGGTGCTCCTGGAGGTGGACGGCGGGGTGCACCGGGACACCATTGCGGCCATCGCCGCCGCCGGTGCCGATGTCATTGTCTCCGGCTCCGGCATCTTCAATGACCATGATATCCGGGACAACGTCCGCTTCTTGCGGGAGGCCCTGGCCCGCCACGGCCGCCGGGAGGGAAATTCAGGCTTGGGGGTGACACATGCCCGCGGCTGATCCCCCTGAGGGAGCCTCGACTGTTGCCACAATCCAGGCCCAAGCCCCCGACCTGGGGCTTCCGGAGGAATTCTGCCTCTTCACCGGCCCTTTGGACCCCTGCATCCTGGTGATCTTCGGCGCCTCCGGCGACCTGGCCGGCCGCAAGCTCCTGCCTGCCCTCTTTTCCCTCTTCCGCCAGGGTGCCCTTCCCCGGCCCTTTCTGGTGGTGGGCTGTGCCCGCACGGAGTTCAGCAGTGACTCCTTCCGGGTCGCTGTATGGGAGAGACTGCAGGCCCAGGGAGCGGCGGAGGGCGCCGCCTGGGAGCATTTCGCCCCCCATTTGCACTATCTCTCCTTTGATTACTCCTCCCTGGCGAGCTACGTGCTCCTGAACAATTTTCTGCAGGAGCTGGAAAAGCAGCACCACACCCGGGGCAACCGCATCTTCTACCTGGCCGTGCCCCCATCCCTCTATCAGGAGGTGGCCCTCCTTCTGCACCAGGCGGGGATGGCGGAGCAATGGGTGCGGGGCCAGGGCTGGGCCCGCATCGTGGTGGAGAAACCCTTCGGTCGGGATCTGGCCAGCGCCGTGGAGCTCAACCGCACCCTGCGCCAGGGCTTCGGCGAGGAGCAGATCTTCCGCATCGACCATTACATGGCCAAGGAGACGGTGCAGAACGTCCTCATCTTCCGGTTCGCCAACACCATCTTTGAACCCCTCTGGCACCGCCACTACATCGAGCAGGTGGGCATCATCGCCGCGGAGACCCTGGGCGTGGAGCAGCGGGCCTCCTTTTACGAGGAGACCGGGGTGCTCCGGGACATGTTCCAGAACCATATGCTCCAGCTTTTGGCCCTCATCGCCATGGAGCCGCCGTCGCTCTTTGAAGCCCAGCGGGTGCGGGATGAAAAGGCCAAGGTCTTCCGCTCCCTCAAGCCCCTGGAGATGCCCTTGGCCCCGGGGACGGTGGTCCTGGGCCAGTACACTGCCGGGGAGGCCAACGGCCGGCGGGTGCCCGGTTACCGGGAGGAGCCGGGGGTGAGCCCCCACTCCCTCACTCCCACCTTCGCCCTCCTCACCGTCCACCTGGACAACTGGCGCTGGCAGGGCGTGCCGTTTTATCTCCTCTCCGGTAAGCGCCTGGCCAAAAAGATCACCCGCATCGTCATCCAGTTCCGGGAGGTGCCCCATTCCCTCTTCCGCAACGTGCACCTGGGCCCCATCCAGCCGAACCGCCTCATCATCGGCATCCACCCGGAGGAGAACATCACCCTCACCTTTGAGACCAAAAACCCCGGCGCCGTGGTCTGCCTGCGCCGGGTCACCATGGAGTTCCCCTATTACCAGAATTACCGGGGGCCCATCCTGGAGGCGTACGAAAAATCCCTCCTGGACGTCATCCAGGGGGACCAGATGCTCTTTTGGCGGCAGGACGCGGTGGAGCTGGCTTGGCAATACCTGGACCCCCTCGTCCATGCCTGCGAAAGCTGCCCAGACCTGGCCCACCTCCTCAGGTTCTATCCCGCCGGCTCCTGGGGCCCGCCGGAGGCGGCCGCAATGAGCGCGGGGTGGGGGCTCTGAGAGAGGGCCCGGTGCCCCGATGTGCCGGAGGGGGCGGGCGGGGGCTGCCGTTGGGCCGGCCTGCCCGCAAAATCAGTTTCCGGCCCCGGGCGTGATCAGCCCTTCACCCCCACATGGATCACGGCGATGCCCCGGGTGAGGGGAACCCAGGTGACCCGGCTGAAGCCCAGTTCGCTGAGGAGGGCGGCCAGCTCCGGGGCGGTGGGGAAGGCCCGGATGGAAGTGGTGAGGTAGGCATACGCCTGGGCATTGCCGGCGATGATTTTCCCGGCCAGGGGGATGAGGAAGCGGGAATAGAGCTCATAGAGGCGGGCAAACCAGGCCGGGGTGGGATGGGAAAACTCCAGGCAGACCAGGCGGCCGCCGGGCTTGAGCACCCGGTGCATCTCCCTCAGTCCCTGGGCCATGTCTGCGAGGTTGCGGACCCCGAAGCCCACGATGACCCCGTCCAGACGGTCGTCGGGCAGGGGAAGGCGCAGGACGTCGCCCTGGATGGGGTGGATAAGGTGCCCCCCGCAAGTGGCCGCCGCCTTCTCCCGGCCCACCCCCAGCATCTCCCGGGTGAAATCAATGAGATACACCCGGCCGTGGGGGGCCACCCGGGGGGCGGCCAAGATGGCCAGGTCCCCGGTGCCGCCGCACAGGTCCGCCACCCGGGCCCCGGGCTGGAGCTTCAGACAGCGCACCGCCTGCCGCTTCCAGGCCCGCTGCACACCGAAGCTCAGAATGTCATTGGCCAGGTCGTAGCGCCGGGCAATGGCCCCGAAATAGCGCCGCACCGCCATCGCCTTGCCCGGCCCCGGCGCCTGGGCCTCCGTGTGTCCCATGGGTGAGCGTCGCAGAAGGGTTTTTGCGGGGGGACGGGGGCTCGGGCCCACCGCCTTCCTCAAGCCCCCTTACCCCCCGGGTAGTTGGGGGAGAGCTGGGGGAGACGGAGCCGAGGGATTGGCAAACCCGGACCTCCCTCCCACGGGCTCATTATACCACTCCTGGTCGCCGGAGGCAGATCGTGGTCAGGAAAAGCGAGGGAAAATAATGGCGGAGCGGGAAAGGTTGCTGGAGGTGATCCGGCATCTCCTGGATTCTCAGCCGCTGGCGGTGCTGGCCACCCAGAACCAGGGGCAGCCCTATGCCAATCTCATGGCCTTTGCCGCCACCGCGGATCTGCGCCAGGTGATCTTTGCCACCCGGCGGGATACCCACAAGTTCGCCAACCTGCTGGCCGACCCCCGGGTGGCGCTGCTGGTGGACAGCCGCACCAACCGGCCGGAGGATTTTCGCGACGCCGCCGCGGTCACCCTCCTCGGCCGGGCCCGGGAGCTCATCGGCCGGGAGCGTCAACCGCACCTGGAGCTTTACCTGGCGAAGCACCCGTATCTGGCGGAGTTCGTGGCCCAGCCCGGGTGCGCCCTCCTCATGGTGGCGGTGGAGCGCCTGGTGCTGGTGACCCACTTCCAGGAGGTGCATCAGCTTCACCCGCCCTTCTAAGCCGCCTCACAACTGGCACAGCCCGTGGATGGAATCGCAGGTCTGGGCATAGAGGCGCCCGATCCAGTCCTCGGGGCGCAGGTAGGGGGCATAGGCGGCGGCCGCCGGCAGGGCGGCAGTCTTCGCCCGCTGCCTGAGGAAGCGGTGCACCGTGGTGACATAGGTGGCGTGGCTCCAGGTGAGGGGCGAAACCGACAGGGGCTCCCCGGTCAGGGGATGGAGCTGCTCCGCCAGAACGCCGGAGGGCAGGGCATGGTCCGCCACCCAGGAGAGAATCCCCAGGGCCTCCTCCTGGCCGGCTTCATCCCCCCGTTCCAGGAGGTAGTCCGCCAGCCACAGGGTGCAGATGAACCACGGGTTGCCCGGGCCGTCCGGGCTCACCCGGTGGTAGGGGTCGCCCTCATAGCGGGCCAGGCCCCCCACCGGCCCCGGCACCCGGAGGCGTTCCCTCAGACAGGCCATGGTGGCGGTGATGCGGGGGTCCTCGGCGGTGAACAGGCCGAAGGCGAACAGCCCCCAGAGGCTGGCGTCCGGGGTCAGGTCCGGGGCCAAGGCGCCGTCGGGCCCCCGGCAGAGCCTGCGGGCGAAGCGCCCCGCTTCGGGCCGCCAGAGATGCCGGGAGGCGGCATCCCGGATCTCCGCCGCCACCTGACGGTAGCGGGCCGAAAGCTCCTCCTCGCCGAAGACCATGCAAAACAGGGCTGCGGCGGTGAGGCCGCCGAAGACCGCACCCACCGTGAAGGCGGAGATGCCCCGCCGCTCCTCCCACAGGTCGTAGGAGGGGGCCGGCAGGCCGGTGTCGGGGTCCCGGTAGGCGCACATGAACTCCGCCGCCTTCTTCACCAGCGGCCGATACAGGGGCTTGATGACGTCCAGGTCCCGGTAGGAGACGAAGTGCTGCCACAGGGCCCAAACCACCAGGGCGGTGGAGTCCTCCTGGATGGGGAGCTGCGGCTGGCCGTCCTCATACCACGGATGCCAGGAGGAGGCCAGGGTGCCATCGGGGTTGTATTTGTGCAGGAGGCAGCCCTCGGGCTCCACCAGCCGGGCCATGAAGCGGAAGAAGTTGCGGGGGGCGGTGGGGTGGCCGGCCAGATCCAGGGCATGGGCCACCAGGGCGCCGTCCCGGGGCCAGATGTAGGAGTAGGTGTCCCGGTTGAAATGGATGACGTCTGAATCATTGCCGGCCAGGATGCCTCCCTGGGCATCGGTCTGGGTGCGCAGAATCAGGAGGCTGCGGCGATAGAGCTCCCCCACCTTGGCCGGCAGGAACTCCAGGGGCGGCGATTCCTTCCTGATCCACAGAGTCCAGTAATCCCCGGTGCGTTTGAGGAGCCGGGCCGGGTGGCGGGATTTCACCAGGTTATCCAACCGCTGCACCTCGGCCCGGTTTTCCCCGGCGGCCAGCCAGAAATAGGCCGGGCGCCGCTCCCCTGCGGGCACCCGCAGGCTCACCCCCAGGACCGAATCCACCGAGCCCTGGGCGATGGGGTTGCCGGAGAGCACCCCGTCCTCCGCATCCCGCCAGGTGCCCTCCCTGCCGGGGAGCCCCTTCTCCCCCACGGCAAACTGCTCCAGGCCGTCAGGGCTGTCGCCCCAGGCGTTGGCCAGGAAATAGCGGGCGCCCTTGTAATGCAGGAGGCCGCCGCTTTTGGGGTCGAAGGCCGCAGTGTCCCCCACGTTGTTGCCGGAGATGCTCAAATCCAGGGTGAAAAACAGCCGCACCTCCCGTTCCTGGGGGGCCAGGTTTTCCACCAGCACCTCCCGGAGCCAGAGGTCCTCATGGAAGTCCACCGCATCCCGGCAGCGGAGCCGGATCTGCAGGGAGTCATGGGCGAGGCGGACGTCGGTGACCAGGGTGTCGGGGGCATAGCGGAGCTCCCGGCCCCACTCCTCCCCCACCCAGGCGAAGCGCCCCGCCACCCACACCCCCAGGCGGCAGCGGGCCCCCAGAACGTGATTTTCCTGGCCCACGTGGGGGAAAGAGAGGTCCCGGAGGCAGTAGTCCCGATCAAAACAGAGGAGCAGGCGGCCGTTGGACAGGGGCAGATCCCGGGGCATGGCAGTCTCCACACGAGGTGAGGGGAGGCCGGGGGCCACCCCGCCCTCCCTTCAACCTCTCCCCCTCCTAATGGGGTTTGCAGGTGAAGGCCCCGGTGGAAAGGGAGAGGCTTCTTCGAGCCCGTCTCCCCCGGGGCCTCAGCCCACGAGGCGGATGGCCTCCCGAATCATCTGATTGGTGTAGCCCCACTCATTGTCGTACCAGGCCATGACCTTCACCAGGTCGCCGTCCACCACCTGGGTCATGCTGAGCTCCACCACCGAGGCCCGGGGGTCCTGGATGATGTCGGAGGACACCAGAGGATCGTGGCTGACGCCCAGGATGCCCTGATAGCGGGGGGTCTCCGCCTCCTCGATGAGGATGTCATTCACCTCCTTGACCGTGGTGGGCCGCTCCATGAGCATGGTGATGTCGGCCAGGGAGCCGCAGGGCACCGGCCCCCGCACCGCCACGCCGTCGAATTTGCCCTGATACTGCGGCAGGATTTCGGTGACCGCCTTGGCCGCACCGGTGGTGGTGGGGACGAAGTTGGCGGCTCCGGCCCGGCCCCGGGCCCATTTCTTGGCCGGCCCGTCGACGATGAGCTGGCTGGAGGTGTAAGCATGGATGGTGGTCATGATGGCCTTTTTGATGCCGATGCGGCGGCCCAGCACCTCGATGACCGGGGCGATGCAGTTGGTGGTGCAGCTGGCGCAGGAGAAGGCCTGCTCGCCCTCGGGCTGGGTGACGCCATGCACGATGGTGCACAGATTGTCCTTGGGGGGCGCCGAGAGCAGGGCGTATTTGGCCCCCGCCTGCAGGTGCTTGGTCAGGCCCTCGTAGGTGGTGAAGACGCCGGTGCACTCAAAGACCAGGTCCACCCCCAGGTCCTTCCAGGGGAGCTGGGCCGGGTCCTTGACATTGAAGGTGCGGATGATCCTGCCGTCCACCGCCAGCTGACCGTCGACGGCCTCCACCTTGCGGTGATAACGGCCGTACACGGTATCGTAGCGCAGGAGATACACCAGGTTGTCCAGGGGCATGAGGTCATTGACCGCCACCAGCTCCAGTTGCGGAGTGTCCATGATAATGCGCAGTGCCGCCCGGCCGATCCGGCCCATGCCGTTGATGGCTACCTTGCCCATAACTCCCTCCTTGAGGCGCGAGTGTGCGAAGGGCCTGTGCCTGGGGGTGGGCGGTCCAACCGCCGTGACCCCGTCCCCGGGCCCGATCCCTCCTCAGTATTGCGGTGTTTGCCTTAAGTTAGCACGAAGGGGTGGGGTCTGCAAGGCGGCAAGGGGTTCCCCCGGCCCGTTCAGGTTGCGGGGGCGGCCGCATCCGGCCGCAGCCAGCGGGCCGCCCGCTTCAGGAGGCGTTTCCAGACAAAATAGGCGGGAATGTAGCAGAGAATGAAGGCCCCGATAAAGCCCAGGGAGAAGCCGGTTCCCGGCAGAGGGATGTCCACCCCCAGGAAGCGGTACTGCATCCAGGCCAGGGCCAGGGGCGCCGGCCAGAAAAAGGCGCCGGAGAGGGCCAGCTGCTGGAAAAAGGACTTGCTGAAAGCCTCGTTGGCCAGCTTGTTGGCGGCTTCATAGGCCGCCTTGTCCCCGGCCTTCAGGGCCTCGATGGAGAGGTCATGATAATGTCGGGCCCTGGCCGCAGTCTCCTCCAGGTACCGGCCCACCAGCCGCCGGGCCAGCCAGAGGCTCAGCTCCCCCAGGGCCAGGGTGTGGAGGGCCAAAACAAAGGTGCCGAGGTAAAAATCCAGCAGCGCCCAGCCGGTGAGGCGGTAGAACCGGATGAGGTAGGGATCCAGGGCCAAAAAAGGCCACGGCATGTCCATGACGGCGGCAGATGAGGGCGTAAGAGGTTAGCGACGGATCATGGTCTCGGGAGAGCCGAGGCCGGACCTCGAGGCCCGGCCTCGCCGCTTTGCAGAATCTACCGGGGCCGGAGATTCACCCCCGGCCTCCGTGCACATTACAGGCCCGGCAGCCAGGACTTGCCCAGGAAGCCCTTGGTGACGTAGCCGATGCCCACATACAGGGCCAACACCACAAAGAGGCGCTTCAGCCAGACCTCCGGGATCTTTTTGGAGGTGACCGGACCCAGCACGGAGCCGATGGCGATGCCGATGAGCTCGGTGAAGATGAGGAGGAAGTCCACCGGCACCTGCCGGACCACCATCATGTTGAAGATGTTGACGATCATGCCCACCAGCACCGCCAGGGCGGAGGTGCCGGCCACGATGAACATGGGCAGGCCCGCCACCGAAGTGAGGAAGGGCACATAGAGAAAGCCGCCGCCCACCCCGATGAGGGCCGAGATGCCGTTGATGACAAAACCGCCCAACAGCGGCCAGATGGGGTTGAAGGAGAATTCCACCCCATAGAAGGTGAAGTGAATGCGGCTGGGGCTCCACTGGGTGACCCTGACCCCGGCGGCGTGTTCCGCCACCACCTCCGCGGTCTTGCGGATATGGGCGTCCTCAAAGGCCTTGGCCGCCGCCCGGGCCGCCTTGCGGGCCTCCATGCCCATGGGCGTGGTCTCATAGAAGAGGACAAAGGCCACGGCAAAGACCGCCAGCCCGAAGATGCCGGTGTAGGCGCCCACCTCCAGCTTGCCCACGGTGAGCAGCGGCACCAGATAGCCGGCCAGGAGGCCGCCGATGGCCAGACACAGCCCCAGAGGCAGCACCAGCCGGCCCATGCGCCAGTAGGTAAAAGAGGAGATGAGGGCCGAGAGAGCCACCAGATACTGGTTGCTGGTGCGGATGGAGTCGGTGAGCAGCTTGTTCAGCGTGGGGCTGGTTTTCTTGAAGGTGGCGGCGTAATCCGACAGCCCGAAGACCGTGATGTGGCCCACCCCGGCCATGATGCCGCCGAAGGCGCCCACCGAGGAGAAGATCCAGCCCACCCAGGTGCCCCAGAGGATGTACCAGAGCCAGAAGTGCCGGGGTGCACCGGGAATGCCCATGAAGCCTGTGGGGGCATCGGGGTTGATCTCGCCTTTACCGGTGCCCTTGGGAGTCTTGGCGATGGCCTCCTCCAGCTTGGACATCTTCGCCGCCGGGGCCGCAGGCTTCGCTGCCTCCGGGGCCGCCGGGGCCGGCTTGGCGGCCTCCGGCGCCGGAGCCGGGGGTGCCGGGGGAGCGGGCTGCGGGGCCGCCGACGGCGGGGCGCTTTCAACAGTCGGGGCCTTGCCTGCCTCCTGGGCCAAAACCGGCAGCCCGGCCAGCGCTAGGCAGGCGAACAGGGTGACCACTGCCAGATACTTGTTTTTCATCCAAACCTCCTGAGAGTGGCGTCAATATCAACACACCGGGAAGTTCCGGCGACGTTGTTGCCCAGATCGGGCCGGCAGGCCGCCATCTTCCTGAAAGTTACCAAAGAAAAAAGTCAACGGCTGTTTCACGAGGATGCAAATAAGTTATTTCCCTCTCCGCCGGTGCTGGAAGCCTGACGGGAGCACCCTCCCGGCCGGCGCCTTGCCCCCCGATCCCGCCCGGAGGAGAACGCCCCCTGTCCGGCCGCCCCGTCGGAAGGCTGCCTGCTCACGGCTGCCGGGGCCGGGCAAAGACCTGGGTGGCCCGGATGGCGTGCCCCTGCCGGGCCACCCCCACCCCCATGTCCGTGAAGGCGGGGTTCAGAAGATTGGCCCGGTGCCCCGGGCTGGCCAGCCAGGTGTCCACGATGATGCGGGGCAGGCGCTCCGCCTCCAGGGGCTGGTCGCCCTGGGCGCCCCAGAGGTTCTCGCCGCTGCCGGCCAGGGCATAAGAGACGCCGTCCTTCACCCGCTCATGGGGAGTGCGGCCCTCCGGGCTCTCGTGCCGGAAATAGCCCCGCCGCAGCATGTCGGCGCTGTGGGCCCGGGCCACCCGGGCCAGGGCCGCATCCCAGCTGAGGGCGGGCACCCCCTGTCGGCGGCGCGCCTCGTTGGTGAGCCGGAAAATACCCCGCTCCACCTCCCGAAGATACTGGATGTCAGCCGCCGCCGTTGAGCTTGGCCCCGGGCCTGCCCGGCGCTCGGCCGCGCCCGCCCCCGGAACCAGGAGGAGGGCCACCACCACGGCGATGATGGGGGCGGTTTTCATGGAGCCCAGGCCCTGGCAAGCCACCCCCCTCCGGCTTGGGCGGGGGGACTCTCTGCCCCCGGGGCCCGGAACGCCCCGCTTGCGTCCACAGTGCGCCTCATTCCAGGTAGGCGAAGGGCGCCGCCAGGGACTCGGCCCGCCGTTCCCGGGCGCAGGCCGGGCACAAACGCCGGAGCACCGGCTTGTCCATCACTTTTTCGATGCGGTGGTTGACATACTCCAGGTAGCGAGGCGGCACGAAAGGCCGGCCGCAGCGGGCGCAGCGGGGCGCCTCCAGGCGGTTGAACACCGTGCCGCACAGGCGCACCTCCCGGAAATCCGGACCTTCCACGTAGTCGATGGCCTGGGTGGGGCAGGCCAGGGCACAGGCCCCGCAGGCGATGCAGCGCTCCGCCGCCCGGGGGTAGTCCACCAGCACCCGCTCAGTGGCGCTGATCTGGCGGAATTTCAGGGCCGCCACCTTCATCTGGTCCCGGCAGGTCTGCTCGCAGATGCTGCAGCGGATGCAGACGTCGCAGCGCAGACAGCGGGCCGCCTCGGCCCGGGCCTGCTCCTCGGTATAGGGGAGCTCCACCGGCTCAAAGCTCCGGCAGCGCACCGCCGGGGGCAGCATGGGCACCGGATGGCGATGGTTGGCCAGCTTCTCCGGGGCCGGGGTGACCTGGAACGGCAGCCGCAGGCGCTTCTGGAAGCGCATCCGGGGGGTCGGCCCGTCGTTGCCCGACAGGTAATGGTGGATCTCCAAAGCGGCCTGCTTGCCCTGAGCGATGGCCTCCACCACCGTGGCCGGCCCGGTGACTGCGTCCCCACCGGCAAAGATGTCCGGCACCGTGGTGCGTTTGGTGGGCTCCTCGGTGACAATGGTGCACCAGGGGGTGGTGGCCACCGGCGGTTCCGGGAAGGGGCAGAAGTCCGGCTGCTGGCCGATGGCGGTGATCACCGCGCCCACCTCCAGGCGGAAGTTGCTCTCCGGGATGGGGATGGGGCGCCGCCGGCCGCTGGCGTCGGGCCGCCCCAGCTCCGCCTGCAGGCACTCCAGATACTCCACCCGGCCCTCCCCGCCGATGCGGATGGGGATGGTGAGGAAGTGGATCTGCACCCCCTCTTCCAGGGCCTGCTCCACCTCCTCGGGGTGGGCCGGCATCTCCGCCCGGGTGCGGCGGTAGGAGACGTGCACCTCGGAGCAGCCCAGCCTGAGACACGTGCGGGCCGCGTCCATGGCGGCATTGCCGCCGCCGATGATCACCACCTTGTCGGCGGGTTTTTCCCGATTGCCGAGATAAACCCGGCGTAAAAACGAGATGACGTCCATCACCTGGGGGTAGTCGGTTTCGCCTTCAATCTTCAGGCGATAGCCCAGGTGCGCCCCCACCCCCAGAAAGAAGGCCTCATAGCCCTGGGTCCGGAGCTCCTCCAGGGTCACATCCCGGCCCACGGTGATGCCGGTTTTGATCTCCACCCCCAGGGCCTTGACCAGCTCGATCTCCCTGCCCACCACCCGGCGGGGCAGGCGGTAGTCGGGGATGGCCTCCACCAACAGCCCCCCGGGCTGCTCATGGGCCTCGAAGATCGTGACCGCATGCCCCTTCAGGGCCAGGAAATAGGCGCAGGTGAGACCCGCCGGCCCCGAGCCCACCACCGCCACCTTGTGGCCGGTGGGCGGGGCGGGGCGGGGCGGGGTCATCTCATCGTGCCGGTCCACCCACTCGGCGGCAAAGGCCTTGAGATAGCGGATATTGATGGGCTCATCCAGATTGCCCCGCACACAGGCCCGCTCGCAGGGATGCGGGCAGATGAGGCCGCAGACCCAGGGGAAAGGGTTGTCCTGGCGCATCACCTCCCAGGCCTCCTTGTGACGGCCCTGGGCGATGAGGGCCAGAAAGCTGGGGATGTCGATGCCCGCCGGACAGGCCAGGTGGCAGGGGGCCGACAGCAGCTTGGGGCACACGTGGGCGTCGCAGTAGTGGTTCTCCACGTGGGCCAGGTATTCGTCCCGGAAATAGGCCAGGGAGGTGAGAAGGGGGTTGGCCGCCTGCCGGCCCATCTGGCAGGAGCCCTTGCGCTTCAGCTCCTGGGCCCGGCGCTCCAGCTCGTCGATGGTCTCCCGGGTGCCGCTGCCGTCCACCACCCGGTCCAGGAGGGCCTTGAGGTCCCGGAGGAGGGGGGCGCACCCCGGGCAGTGGGCCCCGGGCTGCTCCAGGATAAAGGCGATCTGGCGCCGGACATGGTCCACCACGCAGTGGCGTTCGTCCAGGGCCTCGATCAGCCCCAGGGCCAGAGAGCCTCCCATCTCCCGGATGGTCTCGTGGTGCAGGGTGAGGTTCTGCAGGGAGGCGGGGAAGAGCCCGCCGGTGGGGCCGCCCACCAAAACACCCTTGGGGGTGCGGCCGTGGCGCCAGCCGCCGCCGATCTCCGTCACCACCTGCCCCAGGGTGGCGGTGAGGGGCACCTCCACAAACCCGGGGCGCTCCACTGCGCCGGCCAGCCGGAAGATCATGGTGCCGGGGGCGCACTCCAGCCCCAGCTTCCTGAACCAGGCCACCGGCTGCTGGGCGATGAAAGGCAGCGAGGCGATGACCATCAGGCTGTGGCAGAGAAAGGTGGGCTTGGGGTGGCGCTCGAAGAAGTCCGGGGGCAGGCTGCCGCTGACACTCCGCACCAGGAGCTCCTCGTCGTCCATGAGATAGGTGCCCTGCCCCTGCACGATGTGGAGGCGCACCGGCGGCTCCTTGGCGGGCCACAGGCGGGAGGCCTGAAAGGCCTTCCAGGACTCCCTCAGGCGGCTGGCGGCCAGCTCCGCCCGTTCGTGGAGATACACCACCGCCTCATTCACCTTGAGGGTCTGGGTGGCCAGGAAGATGCCCTCCAGCACCTGATGAGGCAGGGCCTCCAGGAGGAACATCTCCGGGGTGGCGCCCTCCAAGGGGGGGGCGGCATTCACCACCAGGACGGGGTGCTCCTTTTCCACCCGGATTTCGCACCACTTGGGCCCTACCGGCCGGATGGTGAGGAGGCCGAACTCGCAAAACCCCGCCGCCACCACCTTCTGGAGAAAGGAATCGAACCCCTGGCTGAAGAAGGTGCGCAGGCCCTTGTAGCCGTCGTAGTCCTGGTACTCCTCCCAGGAGAGGGGGTCGATCCTGCCCGCCAGCTCGGAGATGTAGGGCTTCTGGGATTCGTAGAACTCCTGGAAGTCCTTCCCCACCAGCCACTGGCTCAGGGGGCGGCCGTCGTCGAGGTGGCTGGCCAGAATCCGGGGCACCATGTCCGGGGTGACCAGCTCATAGAGGTGGGAGCCCAGCCTGTCCCGGATTTCCACCATCACGTCCTTGCCAGCCACCCCCCGCCAGCCCACCAGGCGGACGGTCACCTCCCCCAGCTCGTCCAGGGAGCGACGCCGGATCTCCTCGTGAAAGGCATTCTCCACCTCCAGGGCCGGGGTGAGATCCGCACCCGGAAAGGTGGAGATACTGACGGTCATGATATGTCGGTTGGGGGCCATAGGCTCACTTCACCCGCCGTGGGGCGGTTTTGCAGACAAATATGCAAGGTTCCTTCCGGGGCGCTGCAAAGGGCACCCCTAAGATGCCCTTAGGGAGGTTGCCGGGCGCCGGCGCGCCTAGCGGGCGCTCACCAGCTCGGTGAGCTCAAAGGCCACGGTCCTGGCGAAGCGCTCCCGGCGGCTCTGTTCCAAACGGTCGGCCCGGCCGAAGCTCAGGCAGTGGGTGACGCACTTGGCCACACAGGCCGGCTCCAGGCCCTGGTCCACCCGGTCCATGCAGTAGTCGCACTTCACCACCTTGCCGGTCTCCGGGTTCCACTGGGGGGCGCCCCAGGGACAGGCGATGATGCAGCTCTTGCAGCCCACACACAGGGACTGCTCCACATAGACGATGCCGTCCTTGGGCCGCATGCGCATGGCCCCGGTGGGGCAGGCGGGCACGCACCACGGCTCGCTGCAATGGAAGCAGGGCATGAAGACAAAGGCCTGCCGCGGCTGCTGGTTGATCATTTTGGGGCCCACCGGGATGATCTGCCCCAGGCGCGGGCCCAGGGGCAGGCCCTTGTTGCTCTTGCAGTGCACCTCGCAGCTCAGGCAGCCGATGCAGCGCTTCTGGTTCTGCAACAGGTAATACTGGCTCATGCGTCCTCCATGTCGAGGGGAACCAAGGCTCCCTTGCTCCCGCAGCCGCCCCGGAATGGCGGCGGCTGCCCTCCGGGAGGGTTCATTTGGCCGGCCGGACCGTGATGAAGGTGTCCTCATAGGCCGGGCTGCCGCCCACCATGTCGGAGAGGTTCTCCTGCAGCACCGCGTCGCTGGCCCCCTTCTGGTAGGCCCGGGTCTGGGCCGGCACGGTCTTGCCGAAGCCGTGCAGCATGAAGACCGCCTCGGGGTGGATGAATTCCGTCACCCTGGCCTTGATCCGGCCCCGGCCCACGGCGGATTCCACCTCCACATAGGCGCCGTCCTGCACCCCCAGCTGGGCGGCCGCCTGGGGGTGGATCCAGAGTTCGTTTTCCGGCACCAGCTCATGCAGGTAAAGGTTGTTCTGGGTGGAGCAGTGGGTGTGGGCGGCGCAGCGCCCCACCAGGAGGCGGAAGCGCCCCTCCGGCGGCCGGGCCGGCGGCTGATAGGGCGGGAAGGAGGGGAAGCCCGCCTTCTCCAGCAGCGGGCTCACCAACTCGATCTTGCCGGATTCGGTTTTGAATGTGAGCCCGTTTTGGCGGTCCCAGAGGATGGGGTCCTTGCTCAGAGCCACAAAGCCCTTGGCGTCGAAGTCAGAGAGGCTCACCCCCATATCCTTGAGCTGGAAATTCCAGATGTCTTCGATGGTCTCATAGGGGAGATAGCTGCCGATGCCTAAGCGGTCCGCCAGCTTCTTGAGGATCTCCCAGGCAGGCTTGGTGTCATAGCGGGGGCTCACGGCCTGGCGGCGGATGAAGAGCTGGGGCTTGAGGCCGCTGGCCAGCTGGATGGAGTCGGCCCGCTCCAGATAGATGGACTCCGGCAGGATGACATCAGCAAACCAGGCGATCTCGCTGAAATTCACGTCAATGGCCACAATCAGGTCCAGGGTGTCCAGGGCCTTGCGCATGGTGTTGCTGTCGGCGATGGACTGCAACGGCTCGATGCGGTTGAAGATGGCCGCCTTGATGGGGTAGGGGTCCTGGCTGAGGATGGCCCTGGCCAGCTGCTGGGGATTGCCGTGGGAGGCGTCCGCCACCGGGAAGAGGCCGCCGCCGGAGCCGTCAAAGCGGGGCGCGGTGATCTTGGGGAATTCCTGGTTGACATACTTGCCGATGTCCCCCCGGCCCGCGGCCTTGGGCCCCTTCTTGATGATGAGGCCGCCCTTGGCCTCGATGCTCCCCAAAAGCGCATTGAGAATGATGAGGGAGCGCCGGAAATAAATTTCATTGGTGTGGTGGGCCCCCCGGTAGCCGTAGTGAAAGACCACCTGGGGCTTGGCGGCCGCCGCCTCCCGGGCGATCTGCACGATGGTCTCCGCCGGGATGCCGGTCTCCTCGGCGGCCCAGGCGGGGGTGTAGGGCTCCACAAAGGCCCTGAGCTCGTCCAGGCCCGCCACCCAGCGGCTGACATAGTCCTTGTCGTAGAGACCCTCCTTGAGAAGGGTGTGGATGAGGGCGTAGTTGAGGGCCAGATCGGTGCCCGGCCGGATCATGAGATAGCGGTCGGCCTTGGTGGCGGTGACGGTGACCCGGGGGTCGATGTACACCAGCCTGGCGCCCTTCTCCATGGCGTCCAAAAGGTTGTTGATGGGCCGGATCTCCAGGGATTCGAAGATGTTGCGGCCATAGAGGACGATGTAGCGGGTGTTGGCGTAGTCAATCCCGATTTCGGCGTCGGTGTAGCCGGTGAGGCTGCGGAAGGCGGTGTTCACCGAACCTTTGCAGAGGGCGTCGTGGGTGAAGTGGTTGGGGGAGCCCAAGGCCTTCATGAAGGTCTTGCTGATGTGGGTGTTCAGATTGGTGCGCTCGCCAAAGACCACGCTCTGGGGGCCGTGGGCGGCGACGACGGCCTTGAGTTTCTCCGCGGTGTAATCCAGGGCTTCGTCCCAGGAGGCCTTGCGCCACTGGCCGGCCCCCCTCTTCCCGGTGCGGATCATGGGATACTGGGGCCGCTCCTGGTCATGGAGGAGGGCCAGCCCGGCCGACCCTTTGGCGCACAGGGCCCCTTCCAGCCCCGGGACGTGGGGGTTCCCCTGAATCCAGACCACATCATCGTCCACCACCCGCACCAGGATGGGGCAGCGCACGGTGCACATGAAACAGATGCTCCAGACGTCCTTTGCCATGAGCGGCCGCCTTTCCTCAATTAAAGGGTGATTATTATCTAATATTTTTTGAATAACAAAACCCGGCCGATTTGACAAGCGGGCAGGCCCTTGTCGTCCTGAAAACCCCCAGGTGGGGTCCTGGCCGGTGGGCATGGATTTTAACTATACCCACCTTGTGACCAAATGCCAAGAGGTTTGTGGCCGGGGGAGGAGCCTGCGGCCGATTTCCCTGGCGGCGGGACGGCTTCCGGGAAATTGTCGGGGGAGCGGGGACCGGGGCGGGGTCCGCCCTGCCGGGAGGCCATCCCCATCTCGACAATGCTCCCATTCTGCGCTAATAGATAGACATGAGCGACGCCGATGTGGCTGCCATCGAGACGGAGCCGTCTCCGGCGCCCTCCCCCAAGGAGCTCATCGAGGGGGAGGCCAAAAAAGAGCGGCTGGGGCAGTGGTATGCCACCGCCATCTGCGGCAACGACATCACCTCCTCCTGCCTCTACGTGTCCGCCATCGCCACGGTGTATGCCCAGACCCTGGCGCCCCTGGCCCTCCTCATCGTCGCCGGCATCCTCTACCTCTACCGCAAGATCTACACCGAGGTGGTGGAGGCCCTGCCCTTAAACGGCGGGGCCTACAACTGCCTTTTGAACAGCACCCGGAAGTTCACCGCCGCCCTGGCCGCCTGCCTCACGCTGCTCTCCTATCTGGCCACCGCGGTGATCTCTGCCAAGACAGGCGCGGAGTATCTGGACAACCTCCTGCCTTTTCTGCCGGCCATGGAGACCACCGCCGGGGTGCTCATCGTCTTTGCCGCCCTCACCATCCTGGGGATCACCGAGTCCGCCCGGGTGGCTTTGACCATCTTTCTCATTCACCTGGCCAGCCTCACCCTGTTTGTCCTCTTCAGCCTGCCCCAGGTAATCCAGACCTCCCCCGCCTGGGTGGAGAACCTCAGCCTCCTGGGGGAGATGCATTGGCCCACGGCCCTGTTCCTGGGGGTGTCGGCGGCCCTTCTGGGGGTGAGCGGCTTTGAAAGCTCCGCCAACTTCGTGGAGCAGCAGGAGCACGGCGTCTTCCGCAAGACCCTGCGGAACATGTGGGTGGCGGTCACCGTCTTCAACCCCCTCCTCGCCTTTCTGGCCCTGCGGCTGATGCCGGTGGAGAGCATCCGGCAGCACCAGGATGACCTGCTCTCCTGGCTGGGGCTCCAGGTGGGCGGCAAGCTTCTGCATGACCTCATTGTGGTGGACGCCTTCCTGGTGCTCTCCGGTGCGGTGCTCACCAGTTACGTGGGCGTCACCGGTCTGGTGCACCGCATGACCCTGGACCAGTGCTTCCCCCAGTTTCTCCTCCAGACCAACCGCCGGGGCACCTACCACCGCATCATCCTGGGCTTCATGGGCCTGTGCATCTCCATCCTCTACCTCACCGGCGGGCGGCTGCTCTCTTTGGCCGGGGTCTACACCATCTCCTTCCTGGGGGTCATGACCCTCTTCGGCATCGGCAATATCCTCCTCAAAATCAACCGCCGGGAGCTGAAGCGCACCTACCGGGCTTCCTGGGGCACCGTGATCCTGGGGACCCTGGCCACCGCCACCGGCATCGTGGGCAACATCATCATCGATTACCGCTTCCTCCTGTATTTCATGGTGTATTTCATCCCCGCCGTGGTGGTGGTGGGGATCATGTATGCCCGCATTCCCATTTACAAGGGGATCCTCCTCCTCATCAACGAGGCCTTCGAGCGCCTCTTCATCTGGCGCAGCATCATCATCGACAAGATCACCGACATCACCAACATCCGCCTGGTGCTCTTTGCCCGGGGGGGCAGGCTCTACCGGCTGGCCAAGGCCTTCGCCTATATCGCCCAGAACGAATCCAGCCGCAAGATCACGGTGGTGCGCCTCTACCGGACCTTTGACCCGGCGGAGGAGGCGGAGATGCAGGAGAGCCTGAAGGTGATGCGGGAGCTCTATCCGGATCTGCAGATCGACTACCTCGCCCGGGAAGGGGCCTTCGGGCCGGAGATGGTGGAGGCCATCGCCCAGGAGCTCAAGGTCCCTAAAAACAACATCTTCATCGGCGCCCCGGAGGAGAAGCACCGCTTCTCGGTGGAGGACCTGGGTGGGGTGCGGGTGATCTTCTGAGCCGGGGCCCCTGGGAGCTTCCCTCCCCGGGAAAGGGAAAAGGTTTCCTTTCAGGCTGCATCAGGCAGGTTCATGGCAACCAGGTCCTGAACAACGTGGCCGATGCCTGCTTCCCGGTTCCCTCAAGGTTGCATCAGGCAGGTTGAGGGCAACAGCCGGGGCCTCATGCCCCTCCGGGCGGCACCTACCTTGTCTTCAAAGGTTTCTCAGGCAGGTTGAGAGCCGCGGCCTCCCAGGGCCCGGGAGACCGGCAGTCTCCCCGGTCGCCGGGGCCGGAAATCCGTGCCCCGTGGTGAGCTTGGGGGGAAGCTCTGCGGCGCCCATACTGCCTGTCGGCGGAGCCGCGGAAGACCCGCCCGGGGCCCCGGCCCGGGGCGGGAGGGCCGGTGCCTGATTTTCTTGGGCAAGCTGGCGCGGCCTGAGGCCTTCCCCCACCCCAGCCGGGAGAGGGGCCGCCGAGCGGTCTGAGGGGTGCGAAGGTCATCGGCGGCTGCGGCCGCCGGCAGGGGAGGGGGCAGGAGAGAGGAGACCTGCCCCCGGATGCTTCAGATGGTGCGGGTAAAGCCGGTGAAGCGGTAGAGATCCCCCATGAGTTCCTCATATTCGCCCTTAAGCTTCTGGTAGAGCCGGGCGTTTTCCATGGCCAGGGCCGCCTGTTCCGCCAGGGAGGCCATGAAGGTGATCTCATCGTCGGTGAAATCCCGGGGCTCGCTGGTGTAGAGGCGCATGACCCCGATGACCTTGCCTTTGAGGGAGATGGGCACCGACAGGATGGAGCGGATGCCCTCCTCCGCCAGCTCCTTGGGGTAGGAGGCCCGGGGGTCGCTGGCCACGTCGTAGATGGACACCGCCTTGCCCATCATGGCCTCGGTGATGGACTTGTCCGTGGTCACCGGGCCTTTGTTGATGTAGCGGTCGCTGAGGCCGTAGGAGGCCACCAGCTCCATCCTCTGGCGCTTTTCGTCCAGCAGGCGCACCGCTGCGGCCTTGATGTCCAGGGAGGTGGTGGCGGTCTTCACCAGCAGGTGCAGGACTTTCTTGACGTCCAGGGCGGAGTTGATGGCCTTGGAAACCTCCAGCATGCCCTTGAGGAAATTGAGCTCCCGGGTGCGGGCTTCATACATCTGGGCGTTGGCGATGGCCTGGGCCCCCAGGTCCGCCACGGCGCAGGCGAAATCCACCTCATCCATGGTGAAGTCGTGGGGCTCGGAGGTCAGGAGGCGCATGACGCCGATGACCTTGCCCTTGGAGACCATGGGGATGGCCAGCATGCTGGCGATGCCCTCCTCCTTGGCTTCCTGGGGGTACTGGATGCGGGGGTCATTGACCACATCCAGGATGGCCACCGGCCGGCCGCTCAAGGCGTCGGCGATGCTTCTGTCCATGTCCACGGGGCCCTTGTTCAGGTACTTTTCGCTCAACCCGAAGGAGGCTGCCAGCTCCAGGGTGTTGGTTTTGGGGTTGACCAGGCGGATGGTGGCCCCCTTGAGCCCCATGGCCTCGGTGATCTGACGCACAATGGTGTCCAGGACCTCGCTCACCGCCAGGGTGGACCCCAGAGACTTGCTGATTTCCTGGAAACTCCTCAGATACAGGCGTTCTTTGAATGACATCCTTCAGCCCTCCTTCTGGTATGGGGCTTCATTATACCGGAGTACGGTTCAGGGCGCCAGCGGCAACTTGCCCCGGGGACACCCGCCCCCGCCCCCGGAACACTTTTCTCCCCGCGTCAGTCCCGTTGCGGCAGCAGCCGCACCGTGAAGCCCGCGGTGTAAAAGTCCTCCGGGAGCCTCTCCCGGACCCAGGCCACCAGGGCGGCCAGGGTGCGGGCCCAGGCGGCGGTGTGGTCCTGGCCGCTCATGAGGTGGGCCAGCTCATGGCACAGGGTGAGGAGGCGCAGGCCCGGCGGGTAAAAGGTGATGCGCCCCTGGCCGTGGTGGGCCTCGGCCAAAAGCAGCTTGGCGTTCAGCGGCAGAAGCTGGGGTTCCGCCTCCGGGGGGGACTCCTCCAGCTCCAGGGTGGGGGGCGGAAAACCGAAGGCGGCGCAGATCTGGCGGTTCCAGTCGCCCAGCTCCTCCAGGGTGCGGGGAACGAGGAGCAGACGCGGATAGTAGTGGCACAGGTCGCAGAAGATCTCCCCGTCGCACACCAGATCGGCGTGGCGCCGGGGGTCCAGCTCCCGGCCGCAGGCGGCGCAGACCAGCTTGTCATTCAGGTTTGAATGGGAGGCCATGGTGCCCAGGACCGTCTTCCCTTCCTTTTTCAAATAATACCCTTTGACTCGGAAAAGATTAAGTTGATAATAATGCCATGCCGGGAAAAGTGTATCTGGTGGGGGCCGGGCCCGGGGATCCCGGCCTCATCACGGTGAAAGGCCGTGAGGTCCTGAGGCGGGCCGGAGTGGTAATCTACGACCAGCTGGCCAGCCCGGAGCTCTTAAAGGAGGCCTCGGCCGACGCCGAGCTCATTTACGTGGGCAAGAAGGCCGGGGCCCACGCCCTGCCCCAGGAGGAGATCAACCGCCTGCTGGTGGCCAAGGCCAGGGAGGCCGCCGTGGTGGTGCGCCTGAAAGGCGGCGACCCCTTCGTCTTCGGCCGGGGCGGGGAGGAGGCCGAGGCCCTGGCCGCGGCCGGGGTGCCCTTCGAGGTGGTGCCGGGGGTGACCTCGGCGGTGGCGGTGCCCGCCTATGCCGGCATCCCGGTGACCCATCGGGGCTTGGCCGCCCTGGTGACCTTCGTCACCGGCCACGAGGACCCCACCAAAGGCAAGAGCGACATTCCCTGGGAACACCTGGCCCGCCTCCCCGGCACCCTGGTCTTTCTCATGGGGGTGAAGAACCTGGCGGAGAACTGCGCCCGGCTCCTGGCGGGCGGCCGGGCCCCGGAGACCCCGGCGGCCCTCATCCAGGAGGGCACCCTCCCCACCCAGCGCACCGTCAGCGGCACCCTGGCCGACATCGCCCGGCGGGCCGAGGAGGCGGCCGTCAGCCCCCCGGCCATCCTGGTGGTGGGGGAGGTGGCGGGCTTGCGGGAGCGCCTTAAGTGGTGGGAGACCCGGCCCCTGTGGGGCAAGGTGGCGGTGGTGACCCGCACCCGCCAGCAGGCCGGGGCCCTCTCCCGGCGGCTCCGCGAGCTGGGGGCCCGGGTGGTGGAGATTCCGGCCCTCATGATCCTGCCGCCGGAGGACTTTGCCCCCCTGGATCAGGCGTTGACGTCGCTGTGGGACTTTCACTGGCTCATCTTCACCAGCGCCAACGGGGTGGAGGCCTTCTTCCGGCGTCTGTGGGAGCAGGGCCGGGATCTGCGGGCGGTGGGGCATCTCAGGCTGGCGGCCATCGGGCCGGCCACCGCCCAGGCCCTGGAGCGCCGGGGCTTGAGGGCGGATATTGTCCCCGGGAGCTTCGTGGCCGAAGAGCTGGCCCAGGCCCTGCTGCCCCACGTGAGGCCCGGGGACCGGGTGCTCCTTCCCCGGGCGGCCCAGGCCCGGGAGGCCCTGCCGGACATCCTGCGCCAAGGCGGGGTCAGGGTGGAGGTGGTGCCGGCCTACCGCATGGCGCCGCCCCCGGACATCCCCCCCGAGGCCCGGCCGTTTCTGGAGGAGGGGCGGGTGGATATCCTCACCTTCGCCAGCTCCGCCACGGTGCATCACTTCGCTGCCCTGGTGGGCCGGGAAAGGTTCATCGCCCTGGCCCGGCAGGCGGTGGTGGCCGCCATCGGTCCCATCACCGCCGCCAGTCTGGGGGAATATGGCATCACCCCCCAGGTGCAGCCGCAGGAATACACCATCCCGGCCCTGGCGGAGGCGGTGGCGGCGCATTTCCAGGCCCGCCGGGAAAAGGAGGAGGCAGGATGAGCCGGGGCGGACTGGGGCGAGGGGTCCCGTGGGTTATCCGGGGCCTTGCCCTGCTTGTCGTCATGGGGTTTGCGGCCGGAGGGAGCATGCTGGAGCTCACGGAGCAGGACTGCGGCGGGGAGAGGGAGGTCAGGGCCGGCGGGCTGCTCAGGCTGAGGCTGCCGGAGCCGGGCGCCACCGGCTATCTCTGGGAGACCCGGCACCTGGACCCGGCACGCCTGGAGCTGCTGGAGACCACCACTGCCCGGCGGGGGGACAAGGAGCTTTTGGGCGGGGTGCATGACCGCCTCTTCCTCTTCCGGGCGCTGACCCCCGGAAAGGTGCGCCTCACGCTGGAGCTGCGCCGCCCCTGGGAAAAAGGGGAGCCGCCCCTGAGGACCTGCAGCATCACCTTGAATATCCAATAGAATTTCTAGGCTATTCCTTGTCAGGGGCTGGGGGCTGTGGTAATAAATTGCCCATCATCACATGGGAACGTTCTCATTTGGGGGAGGGGGGACATGACCCGCTTTCGGGCCGGCAGCGTCACTCTGGCAGTCATCCTCCTGGTGGGCCTCTGGCAAGGCACCGCCGCTGCCGGCCACTTCCATTGGTCCGACGTCCGGTATGAGGCAGGCCTGCGCCTGGTTTATGGCAAAAGCACCCGGAGCGCCGATGTCCGGGTGGTGGGAATCCTGCCCCGCTTCGGCTGGGTCCTGGTGAAGCCCGGCAGCCCCTGGCTGGCCGGCTTGGGGGTCTCCTTCGTGCTGGAGGGCATCTTCACTGCGGTGCAGGCGGAGAAAAACGGCGTGGAACTGGGACTCACGCCCCTGCTTCGTCTCACCTACCCCTGGGGGCGGCCGCTCCTGGTCTTCGTGGAAGGCGGGGCCGGGGTGATCGGGGAGTTCTTTGACAGCCCGGCGGTGCCGCACACCTTCAATTTCACCCCCCAGGTCGGGGGCGGCCTGGAGGTGTCGCTGGCCCGCAACCTGGGACTGGTGCTGGCCTACCGCTACCGGCATTCCTCCAACGCCGGACTCTACGAGGACAACCCCGCCTTTGATGTTCACCTCTTCCAGGCCGGGCTGAGTTATTTCTTTTGATTTCCCCGGCAGCCTGCCGGGAGCAGAGCGGGGAAGGCAACCCTCTTCCCGCCCTTGCCGGCGGGAGAGGAGCAGGGGCTGACTCCTGCGGCTTCAGGCTCTGGGGCGGCCGCCTGCGACCCCGGGCGGGGTCCGCCGATGTGCACCTTTTTCCCCTGTTCAGCCGAAAATTCCTTGACAGGACCAGGAATAATTATTAAAGGATAAAAAACAAGCTATGGAAAACCTCATCAAAAAACTCCGGGAGCACAAGATTTCCGTGACCCCCCAGCGCCTGGCGGTGTTGGCGGTGTTGGAGAGTCGCCGGGACCACCCCTCCGCGGAGCAGATCTACCAGGAGGTGCGCCGGCAGCATCCGGCCATCTCTTTCAACACCGTCTACAAGACCCTGGAGATTCTGCACCAGCGGGGCTTGGTCATCAAGGTCAATCCGCTCCACGAAGTGGCGCGCTATGACGGCCAGGTGCATCACCATGCCCACCTCATCTGCCGGAGCTGTCGCCGCATCTATGACGTGGAGAAGGAATTCCCCGCCCTGGCCCTGGAACCGGGGGACCTGCCCCCGGGCTTCCGGGTGGAGAGCCAGACCCTGACGCTGTGGGGTCTCTGCCGGGATTGCCAGAAAAAATCGGACTGATCAGGAGGAGCTATGCCGACCAAAGTGGATGAAATTTATCTCTGCAAGATCTGTGGCAACAAGGTGAAGGTGCTGGAGGCCGGCGGCGGCCAGCTGGTGTGCTGCGGCGTGCCCATGAAACTGGTGGAAAGCTGAATCGAGGAGGGTGCATGAGCAAGACCACGGAGAATCTGAAGGCGGCATTTGCAGGCGAGTCCCAGGCCAACCGGAAATATCTGGCCTTTGCGGCCAAGGCCGATCAGGAGGGCTACCCCCAGATCGCCCGGCTCTTCCGGGCGGCGGCCGAGGCCGAGACCATCCATGCCCATAATCACCTGCGGGCCCTCAAAGCCATCCGCTCCACCAAGGAGAACCTCCAGGAGGCCATCGCCGGGGAGACCCACGAATTCAAGACCATGTATCCCCAGATGATCGCCGACGCCCAAGCCGAGGGCGACAAGGAGGCGGAGCGCTCCTTTGTCTTCGCCAACGAAGTGGAGAAAATCCACGCCCAGCTGTATGAGAAGGCCCTCCGCACCATGGAGGAGAAGAAGCTGGTGGACGTCTACATCTGCCCGGTGTGCGGCTACACCGTGGAAGAGACGGTGCCGGAGAACTGCCCGGTCTGCAACGCCAAGGGCAAGACCTTCCGCAAGATCGACTGAACCGGCAGGGTCGCCGGAAGAATGGGGGCCGGGGGCAGAACTCCCCGGCCCGGTTTTTCTGGGGAGCGGGCCATCGCCATCTTTGCCGCCCCCGCCGCTAGTCTGCGGCCTGCGCCCCGTCCCCCCGGGCCAGGGCTGCCAGGGCCTGCCGGGCGGCCTCCTGCTCCGCCGCCTTTTTGCTGGAACCCACCCCTTCGGCCACCGTCCGCCCGTCCAGCCTGAGGGCCACCCGGAACCTGCGGGCGTGGCTGGGGCCGCTCTCCTCCAGCACCACATACTCCGGGGGGGGCTGTCCCCGGGCCTGAAGCCATTCCTGCAGGCGGGTCTTGGCGTCCTGGACATCCTGCTCCTCCTGGGCGGCCAGCAGAGGCCCCAGCCAGGTCTCCACCAGCCTGGCGGCCGCGTCCAGCCCCTGGTCCAGATAGACGGCGGCCAGGACGGCCTCCAGGGCGTCCGCCAGGAGGGAGGGCTTGTTTCGGCCGCCCTGGCGTTCCTCCCCTTTGCCCACCAGGAGGAAGTCCCCCAGCTGCAGGCCCCGGGCCACCGCCGCCAGGGTGCGGGCGTTGACCAGGGCGGCCCGGCGCCGGGACAATTCTCCCTCCGGGCTGTGCGGAAAGGCCTTCAGGAGCAGGTGGCTCACCGTGAGGGAGAGGACGGCATCCCCCAGGAACTCCAGCTGTTCGTTGCTGGGACCCTCGTCCGGGTTCTCATGGGCATAGGAGCTGTGCCGGAGGGCCTGGTGCAGGAGCCTGGGGTCCCGGAAGATGAGCCCCAGACGGGCCTCCAGTGCCGCCAGCCCCACAGAGGTCCGGCTGCGGTCAGGGGGAGGCATGGCCCCCCCGAGGGATAGGGAAGCGGGGACTTGACATTTCCTCCTCCTCGTTTATTATAATAGCAATTTAAACTCAATAAAAATTGGGCCGCATGAAGTCCGAACTGGAGATTTTCCGGGAGTATATCCGGCAGCGTGGATTCCGGCGCACTCCGGAGCGGGAGGTCATCCTGGCGGAGATCTTCGCCACCCACGGGCACTTTGATGTGGACAGCCTCTACCTCAGCCTGCGGCAGAAGGGGGTGAAGATCTCCAAGGCTTCCATCTATCGGGCCTTGCCGCTGTTCATCGACTGCGGCCTCATCCGGGAGGTGGACTTCAGCGACGGCCATTGGCATTACGAACATATCTACGGCCATGAACAGCATCATCACCTGCGCTGCCTGACCTGCGGCGAGGTGCTGGAATTTGAAGAGCCGGGCCTGGGCTGCCTGGGCCTGCGCCTCCTGCAGGAATACGGCTACACGGTGGTGAGTCATCATTTGGATGTGAGGGGCTACTGCCGGGCCTGCCGGGAAGCCGAACCCTCGGCGGCCCTGGGGAAGGAGACTCCGTGATGGTCAATTCAGGGATACCGGCCGGACAGCCCCTGGCCTCCTTCTCTCCCGGGCAGCGGGTGCGCATCACCGGCTACCACGGGGGGCGGATGCTCAGGGCCCGGCTCATGGCGTTGGGGTTGAATCTGGGACAGGAAGTGGAGATCATTCAGAATCACCGCGGCCAGGTCATCGTGGGCGTCAACGGCGGCCGGGTGGCCCTGGGCCGGGGGGTGAGCCAGAAAGTGCTGAGCGAGCCGGTCCATCAGGCGTGATTAATCGGGCCGCCTCGGAGAAAAGACAGGGGTACCGCCGCCGCGCTACCCCCGTTTTTTTGCCGCTGGGGGAAGGAGGTCGCTTCCCCCGTCAAGGTTTAGCGCCAGAGGGAGGGGGCCACGCTGAACTCGTCGAACACCCGCCCGATCTGGTCCCCGCTGGCCTGGATCCCCTGGGCGCTCATGCCATGCCCCCGGTTCACCTCCACCACCATGATGGAGCGGAAACGGTTCTCCTCAAAGGCGGGGATCAGGCCGGTGTTGGGCGAGGCGGGGGGGTCCGTGGCGCTGCGGTAGTTGTTGCCGATGCTGGCCGCCTCGATGAAATGGATCACCCGCCCGGGGGCATACTCCCACTCATAGCGCTCATACACATGGGAGTGGCCGTAGCTCACCGCATTGACCCCATACTTCTCCATCAGGGGCAGGAGGTCCCGCAGCAGGTAATCGTTTTCCGCCGGGTAGGTGGCCACTCCGTCCACGATTACCGGGTCGGTAAAGGGCACCGCCACGTCCCAGCCCCGGTTCAGGGTGTGCCAATGCTGGGTGATCCAGATGTATTTCTGGTTTTTCGCGGTCTTCAGGTCATGCTCCAGCCACTGGTATTGGGGGCTGCCGGCCTGGATATCGTCAAAGAGATACCAGCCGGGAGGGGTCGCGGCCGGGTAGGCGAACCAGCGGAAGATGGAGAGGCTGATGAGGTGCACATCCCCGAAATCCACGGCGTACCAGTGCCTGCCGTTGGGGCCGTATTCCTGCTCCGGGTAGAGGGGGCGGAACAGCTGCAGGTAAATCTTCATGGTCATCCGGTCCCGGCCCTCCACGGGGGTGCGGAGCAGGCTCTGGTCGTCGATCTCATGATTGCCGGGGGTGGGATAGATGGGGACATACTGCAGGAGGCGGCACCCGTCCCCCCACTGCTGCATGACGTTGAACCAGCGGTGGGTGTCGATCTCATCAGTGGAGGCCGGGTTCACATCTGCCGGGAAGACCTGGCCGGGCACGGTGAACCACTCCCCGGAGCGCTCGGGGTTCCGGGAGCCGAAGTCGCCGTTGTAGATGATGAAATCCACCTCCTGCTGCCCCGCCAGGCGCACCGTCTCGGGGACCTGGGCCTTCATCTGCAAATCGGAGAGGAGCACAAACTTCACCGGCCGGCCCGGGTTGGGCGCAGTCCTGAAGTCGTAGCCCATGGTGGCCACCCCGTCGCTCACCGCCCGGTAGTAATAGCGGGCGCCGGGCTTGAGGCCCTTGAGGTGGACGATCTGCTGATACACCGGCAGGGGCACGGTATAGCGGCCCTGAGCGTCGGTGGTCTTGAAGCCCTCGATTTCATAGGTGGCGGCCCGGACGCGGGTGCCGTAGCCGGGGCCGAATTCCACATAGGACTCGGTGGTGGGAGTGGACGTGAACCAGATGATATACATGGAATGGTGGGGGGTGGGGCTGACCAGGTAGGGTTGGGTGTAAAAGGGGGCCTCGTTGACCGGGTAGGCGCCCCATCCCAGCCCCGGCAGCAATGCCAGGGCCGCCGCCGCAGCCAGCAGTGCCAGGTAAAGACGTCTGCCCATAGCCACATCCTCCTTGAGACGGATTTTGGCCTCACCATACCCCCGCAGGATTGCCTGAAGGTCAGATGTCCACAAATTTTCTCTGAACTACGGCTTCATCCGGGGTGAAAATCTGGTATTTTTTTCATAAAAACCCGGGTCCAAGGAGGGAGAGACAGATGCGCGCCCTCCTGTGGGGGGGTCTGCCGGGGAGACAGGGGGGATCCTGCCGCCTCCGGGTCCCCGGGCGGGGCTGAGCCCCCTGCCCGGCGGCTCCCGGGCGGGCCCGCCGGCACGCCCTCCAGGCACACCCTGGCCATCCCTTCGTCTTGTCTGCCGGGAAAATCAATGACCTCGAACCGCCTGCCTGAAAATGCTGATTCGGCCGCCGAACCGCTGATGGCGCTGGAGGGAGTGGTGGAGCGGGTGGTCTTCGCCGCGCCGGAGGACCACTATGCCGTCCTGCGCTTCCGGGCCCGGGGGCGGCGCCAGCCCGTCACCCTGGTGGGGGCCCTCGCCGGGGTCCAGGAGGGGGAGGAGCTCCAGGTCAGGGGCCGCTTTGAGCATCACCCCCGCTTCGGGGAGCAGTTCCGGGCGGTGTGGTGGTATGCGGTGCTGCCGGCCACCGTGGCGGGCATCGAAAGGTATCTCTCCAGCGGCCTCATCAAGGGCGTGGGGCCGGAGACCGCCCGCCGCCTGGTGGAGCACTTCGGCGCCCAGACCCTGGAGATCATCGACCGGCACCCGGAGCGCCTGCGGGAGGTGAAGGGCCTGGGACCCAAGCGCCTCGAGCAGATCGTTCGGGACTGGCAGGAGCACCAGGGGGCCAGGAAGTCCCTGGTGGCCCTCCAGGGCCTGGGGCTGGGCATGGCCCTGGCCACCAAAATTTACCAGCATTACGGCGACCAGGCGGTGGAGGTGGCCACCACCAACCCTTACCAGCTGGTGCTGGAGGTGAGCGGCATCGGCTTTGCCACCGCGGACCGGCTGGCCCGCCGCCTCAACCTGGACCCCCTGGCCCCGGCGAGGCTGGCCGCGGGGCTCCTGCACGTATTGGAGGAGGCCGCCGGCGACGGCCATGTGTTTCTGCCCCGGGAGCGCCTCCTCAAGGAGGCCGCGCAGCTCCTGGAGGTGCCGGAGGATGCCCTTGTGCCGGCGCTCGCGGCCCTGGAGCGGGAGGGCCGGCTGGTGAGGGAGGCCCACCCCGGGGGCGAGGCGGTGTACCGCAAGCCCGCCTTCCTGGCAGAGGTGGGGGTGGCCAGGGCCCTGGCCAACCTGCGCCTCAGCCCGGGCAAGCCCGCGCCCTTGCACCTGCCGGAGATGCTGGAGGAAGTGCAAAGAGAGCGGGGCCTCACCCTCTCCCCGGAGCAGGCCCAGGCGGTGATGGCCGCCTGCCGGGAGAAGGTGCTGGTCCTCACCGGCGGCCCCGGCACCGGCAAGACCACCATCGTCAGCCTGATTCTGGACCTCTACCGCCGGTGGGGGGCCAAAGTGCTCCTCATGGCCCCCACCGGCCGGGCCGCCAAGCGCCTCAGCGAGACCACCGGCGCCGAGGCGGCCACCATTCACCGGGCCCTGGAGTTCTCCCCCCAGAGCGGGGGCTTCCGCCGCCACGCCGGCGAGCCCCTGAAGGCCGACGTGGTCATCGTGGATGAGGTCTCCATGGTGGACATCTATCTCATGTACCACCTGCTCCGGGCCGTGCCCCCGGAGGCCCGCCTCATCCTGGTGGGGGACGCCCACCAGCTGCCCGCCGTGGGGCCGGGGAATGTCCTCAAAGACCTGCTGGATGCCGGGGTGGTGCCGGTGGCCCGCCTCACCCAGATCTACCGCCAGGCCCGGGAGAGCCTCATCGTGGTGAACGCCCACCGGGTGAACCAGGGGGCCTACCCCGTGCTGCCCCGGCGCTTCGGCGAGGGGGACTTTGTCTTTCAGGAGGTGGACGACCCCGAAGAGGCCCACCGCCACCTGCTGGAGCTGGTCTGTGAGGTGCTCCCCCACCGATATGGCTTCGACCCGGTGAAGGACATCCAAATCATCACCCCCATGCATCGGGGGGCCCTGGGGGTGGCGGCCCTGAACCACGATCTGCAGGAGCGCCTCAATCCCCACAGCCCCGTCTATCCCTTCGGGGAGCGGGCCTTTCGCCGCCTGGACAAGGTGATGCAGCTGAAAAACAATTATGTCAAGGAAGTCTTCAACGGCGACGTGGGGCAGGTGTGGGATTATGAGAAAGAGACCGGCCGCCTGCTGGTCGATTTTGACGGCCGGCTGGTGCCTTATGAGCCCGGCGAGCGGGAGGAGCTCACCTTGGCCTACGCGGTGACGGTGCACAAGGCCCAGGGGAGCGAATTCCCGGCGGTGGTGCTGGTCCTCACCACCCAGCACTATATGCTCCTGCAGCGCAACCTGCTCTACACCGCCCTCACCCGGGGCCGGCGCCTCCTGGTGCTCCTGGGAAGCAAAAAGGCCCTGGGGATGGCCATCGCCAACGACCGGCCGGTGCGCCGCTTCACCCGCCTGGCGGAGAAGCTCCGGCAGGCCGCCGGAGTGGGTCTTAAGCCTGCGGGAGCCGGGGCGGGGTGAATTTCTTGCAGCTTTTTCCCTCACTACCGGCCATAATAGTTTCCATAACATCAATCCCCCCGGCTCTCTCTAACATGGGAAAATCTGCATGGGGGGTCAGTCGCGGCACATGAACCAAACCCGCAAACTCTTCGGCACCGACGGCGTCAGAGGCGTGGCCAACGTCTTTCCCATGACCGCGGAGGTGGCCCTGCAGCTGGGCCGGGCTTTGACCTACGTGGTGCGCTACGGCCCGGAACGCCCCCGCATCGTGGTGGGGAAGGACACCCGCCTGTCGGGGTACCTGCTGGAATATGCCATCACCGCGGGCATCTGCTCCATGGGCGGGGATGTGCTGCTGCTGGGGCCCATGCCCACCCCGGGGATCGCCTACATCACCCACTCCATGCGGGCCGATGCCGGGGTGGTCATCTCCGCCTCCCACAACCCCTACCAGGACAACGGCATCAAGTTCTTCAAGGGCGACGGCTTCAAACTGCCCGACGAGCTGGAGGCCCACATCGAACAGCTCCTGGAGAACCCCGAAGTGGAGGGGACCCGGCCCACGGCCACGGACATCGGTCAGGCCTTCCGCATCGACGACGCCCGGGGCCGCTACATCTCCTATCTCAAGAGCACCTTCCCCAAGGACCTGCAGCTGGACGGCCTCAAGATCGTGGTGGACTGCGCCCACGGCGCCACCTACAAGATCGCGCCGGAGGTCCTCTCGGAGCTGGGAGCGGATCTCATCCCCATCGGGGTGCGGCCCAACGGCAAGAATATCAACCATCTGTGCGGCGCCACCCATCCGGAGACCATGGCCCGGCTGGTGGTGCGCCACCGGGCGGATTTGGGCATCGCCTTTGACGGCGACGGCGACCGCTGCATCATGGTAGACCACCAGGGGAGGGTGGTGAACGGCGACCACATTCTGGGGATCTGCGCCCTGGACATGGACCGGCGCAAGACCCTGAAGCGCCGCACCGTGGTGGCCACGGTGATGAGCAACCTGGGGCTGGAGACCGCCCTGAAGCAGGCCGGCATCCGGCTGGTGCGCACCCAGGTGGGGGACCGCTACGTCCTGGAGGCCATGCTCAAGGGGGGCTACAACCTGGGGGGCGAGCAGTCGGGGCACGTGGTCTTCCTCAACCACAGCACCACCGGGGACGGCATCCTCACGGCGCTCCGCACCCTGGCGGTGATGCTCCGGGCTGAGAAACCCCTGGCGGATTTGGCCGCAGCCATCCCCACCTACCCCCAGGTGCTGGTGAATGTCCGGGTAAGCGAGAGAAAGGACCTGAAGGCGGTGCCCGCCGCCCGTCGAGCCCTGGCGGAGGCCGAGGCTGCCCTGGACGGCCGGGGGCGCCTCCTGGTGCGCTACTCGGGCACCGAGCCCGTGTTGCGCATCATGGCTGAGGGGGAAAATGAGGCTGAGGTCCGGCACCTGGCAGAGCAACTGGCCACGGCCTTGAAGGCCTGCCTCTGAAAAGCAGAGGAGGGGAGGGAGCCGGGACGTCCGGCCTCTCACCCTCCGGCACGAGGTTTCCCATGCTGGTGGTCATGGATGTGGGCAACACCAACACGGTCATCGGCGTGTACGACCAGGACCGGCTGGTGAGCCATTGGCGGATCCGCACGGAGAAGGATGCCACGGTGGATGAGCTGGGCATCCTCATGCGCAATCTCTTTCAGGCCCAGGGCCTGAGCCTGGAGGCGGGGACCGACCTCATCATCTCCTGCGTGGTGCCGCCCATGATGAACGCCCTGGAGGGCTTTGCCCAGCGCTATCTCGGGGTGCGGCCCCTGTGGGTGGGCCCGGGGATCAAAACCGGCATGCCCATCCACTACGACAACCCCCGGGAGGTGGGCGCGGATCGCATCGTCAACGCGGTGGCGGCCTATGAGCAGGTGCGGGGTCCGGCCATTGTGGTGGACTTCGGCACCGCCACCACCTTCGACATCATCTCCCGCCAGGGCGAGTATCTGGGGGGCTGCATCGCCCCGGGGGTGATGATCTCCTGCGAGGCCCTGTTCATGAAGGCCAGCAAGCTGCCCCGGGTGGAGATCTTTGTCAAGCCCAGGAGCATCATCGCCAAAGACACCATCAGCTCCATGAACGCCGGCATCATCTACGGCTATGTGGGACTGGTGGACGGCATTGTCAGCCGCATCAAACAGGCCCTGGGGGATACCCCCACGGTCATCGCCACCGGGGGCCTGGCCTGCCTCATCGCCAGCGAGACCCACAGCATTGACCGGGTGGATGAGTTCCTCACCCTGAAGGGCCTGAAGATCATCTATGAACGCAACCGACCCCGGCGGGAGGAGCGGGAGCGGGGGAGCCATGAGCGCGCCTGAGGAGGGCATCGGCCGGCGGTATCTGAGGGAGACCCGCTACACCCGGGCGGGGCTGGGGGAGCGGGGGCGGCCTTATCCCCGGGGCGAGCCCTACAAAATGTACCCGGCCGCCAGCCAGCGGGTGAAGCTCAACCCCCAGGCCGGCCGGCGGCCCCTGGATCTATGGGACTGCCTGCAGCGCCGCCGGTCCCTGCGCCAATACCGGGAGCGGCCCCTCACCCAGGAGGAGCTGGCGGCCTTGTTGTGGGCCACCCAGGGCATCAGCCTGGCGGTCCGCAATTTCCTCTTCCGCACCGCCCCCTCCGCCGGGGCCCTCTATCCGGTGGAGACGTATGTGGCGGTGCTCCGGGTGGAGGGCCTGGAGCCCGGGATCTGGCATTTCAACGTGCCGGAGTTTTCCCTGGAGCTGGTGAGCGCCGGCGGCTATGGGCCCTCCCTGGCGGCGGCCTGCCTCTCCCAGAACTTCATGGCCACCGCCGCAGTGGACTTCATCTGGACGGGGATTTTGAACCGCTGCCAGTGGAAATACCGGGAGCGGGCCATCCGCTATCTCTTCCTGGATGCCGGGCATATCTGCCAGAACCTGATGCTGGCCGCCACCGCCCTGGGGCTGGGCTGCTGCCCGGTGGGGGCCTTCTTCGATGAGGAGGTGGAGCGCCTCCTGGGGGTGGACGGCGAGGAGGAGGCGGCCCTGTATCTGGCGGCGGTGGGGCCGCTATAAACCCCTGCCCGGGAGTCGACGGCCCCCGGGGCCCGCACGCGGCCAAACCTGCAAAGGAGCTGACAATGCGGAGATGTGCAACTTTGCTGATAGGCGCCTTGCTGCTCCTGGCCGGCCCGGCTCTGGCCCAAGCGCCTGCCGCCACGGCGGACAAGGTGAAGGCGGCCCAGGAGCGGGCGGCCCAGGATTATATCCGGCATGGCCTCATCCTGGCCACGGAAAACCGCCATGAGAGCGCCGCCGGCTCCTTCCGCAAGGCCATCGAGCTGGACCCCGGCAATGCCGAGGCCCACAGCCTGCTGGGGAGCACGCTGGCCAAGCTGGGGAAGGACGCAGAGGCCGAGGCGGCCCTGCGCCAGGCGGTGACCCTCAGGCCCGACTATGCCGAGGGCTGGCACTACCTGGGAATCTTTCTGGAGGAGAAGGGAAGAAAAGGGGAGGCCGAGGAGGCCTTTGCCAAGGCCCGCCGGGCCCGCCGGTGAGTAACGCCGTGCGGGGCGTTGCCGGAAGGAAGGCCGACGGCAATCCCCAGCTCCGGTCCCAGGGTGCGGGCCTGACCGGTGAAAGCCGCATCCCGGGGGGGTGTTTTGGTGGGGTCAAACCGGCTCCGGTCCCGGGAAGAGGGCCTGACCGGTGAGAGGAGGGGATTCCCTATGGCCTCCCCCTGCGTTCCCCCTCCCGGAAAAGGTGGGCACCCGGAAGGATGATGGCAGGGAAGCAGGAAGGCCCGCCTCCCGTCCCATAAAAGGCCCCCCCTTCCCGAGAGGGCTGTCCTCCAGCATAGGGCCGTCCCCCCTCCCATAAAGTGCCGCCCCTCTCCCTACCTGAAGGGTCGCCTCCCTCTCCGACCCCCGGCCCCTTCCCCCCACCTCCTGGCATCAGCCATCGGCTCGGTTGCTCCCGGCGGGTCGAGTGCCCGGATTGGCGGCGGGTGAACCTTCCCTCCTGACCCCTGTCGGTGGGGCTAAAGCCTGCTTTTGCGGGAGGTCAGAGGCTGACGACCACAACAAACCGGTTTTTGTGGTCCTCGGTGCGAAAATAGACCAGGCTGTCGATCTGGGGGAGGGAGCGGGCCAAGGCCGCCGGCACCGTGGCCGATAAAGTGGCGGGATAGCCGTTGCACCCGGAGTGGTGGAAGGGCGGGGCGTCATCCTCAAACACCAGGCGCAGACGGGTTCCCCGGTCCTCCAGGCTGATGCTGATGGAGCCGGGCCTATTGGGACCGTAGGCTTCCTCCACCAGGTACAGGAAGATGCTGGCGGCCGCCTGCTCCAGATGCTGTTCCTGGGCGGGCGGCAGCTGGTGCTCCCGGCTCCAGCGGCGGATATGTCCCCGCAGAAGCTCCAGATTCTCCGGACGGGTGCTCAGCACCAGGCGGGAATTGCGGTTGGCGGCGGCCACGGCTCTGTTTCCTCAATCTCTGCTTCGGCTTCAATCTCCAATAACTTTAGACTGCGTTGGCGGCCGGCCTGCAAAGGTGCTCCTGCCGGAGCCGAAGCCGCCTGGGAGACTAGCCTTCTCCCCGGAGCCTGCCTTTCCTGGCATCCTCCGGGTCGCCGCCACCTCGGGGGGCAAACCGGTCCCGTTCGCTGAAAATGCAGCCGCAGTAGGCCTGCCGGTAGAGCCCCAGGGCCCGGCTCTCCGCCACTCCGGCCGTCCAGCCCTCCCGGAAGTCCTGGTAATAAAAGTCCACGCCCACCTCCCGGGCCGCCTGCTCCCCCAGCTCCCGGACAAGCTCATGCTTCTGATATCTGCTGTAGAGCAGGGTGGAGGTGAAGGCCGCAAACCCGCCCCCCCGGGCCACCCGGGCCGCCTGCCTGAGGCGCAGATAATAGCACAGCCGGCAGCGCTCCGCCTCCCGGAAGGCCACCATCCTGAGCCACCCCTCCAGATCGTAGCTGCGGTGCCAGATCACCGGCAGGCCGGCGTGGCGGGCGAAGTCCTCCAGGGCCTGTAGTCGCCGGGCAAACTCCTGATAGGGCTGGATGTTGGGGTTGAAGAACAACCCCCGCACCTCATGCCCCGCCTCCCGGAGCACCCGCACCGGATACACTGCACACGGCCCACAGCAGATATGCAGGAGAAGTCTCATGGCCGGATGAGATGGGGAGGGGGCTTAGGGCCACATGCCCTTACCCTTCCCCACAGCCCCTCCCCCAATCCCTTATGGGGAGTGATCCCCGCTGTTAGGGCGGGCTTTCTGCCCGTACCAGGAAGCGGGTTGGGAGGGGGGAGTGGGGGAAGGCAGGGGCCTTAGGTCCCTGGCCCTCCCCCCACTTCTCAGTATTTCATCACCTGCTTCACCACCTGGCCCAGTTCGGCGATGGTGGCGCAGACGGTGACGCCGGCCTGGGTGAGGGCGTTGATTTTGTCCGCCGCCTTGCCGGAGCCGCCGGAGATGATGGCGCCGGCGTGGCCCATGCGTTTGCCGGGCGGGGCGGTCTGGCCGGCGATGAAGGCCACCACCGGTTTGCGGCAGTGGTCCCGGATGAAGGCGGCGGCCTCCTCCTCGGCGGTGCCGCCGATTTCGCCGATGAGGACCACGCCCTCGGTCTCGGGGTCGGCCTCAAAGAGGCGCAGCATGTCGATGAAGTTGGTGCCGATGATGGGGTCGCCGCCGATGCCCACGCAGGTGCTCTGGCCGATGCCCAGAAGGGTCATCTGATAGACCGCCTCATAGGTGAGGGTGCCGCTTCTGGAGACCAGCCCCATGGGGCCGGGCAGGTGGATGTGGCCGGGCATGATGCCCACCTTGGCCTGCCCGGGGGAGATGATCCCGGGGCAGTTGGGGCCGATAAGGCGGGCGCCGGAGTCCTTGAGGGCCGCCATCACCTTGACCATGTCCAGGGTGGGGATGCCTTCGGTGATGCAGACGATGACCTTGATCCCCGCGGCCGCGGCCTCCAGGATGGCGTCGGCGGCAAAGGCCGGCGGCACAAAGATGAGGGAGGTGTTGGCCCCGGTGGCCCTCACCGCCTGGGCCACGGTGTTGAAGACCGGGATGTCGTCCAGCTTCTGCCCCCCCTTGCCGGGGGTGACGCCGGCCACCACCTGGGTGCCATAATCCCGGCAGGCCCGGGCGTGGAACGAGCCTTCCTTGCCGGTGATGCCCTGCACCACCACGCGGGTGTCCTTGTTGACCAAGACGCTCATGAGATTCCTTTCCGACGCATGAAAATGACCGCTTCACAAGGTAGGCCCGTGAGCCTACTTTTCGGCCAGATAGGCCTGGATGGACAGAAACGGCGCGATGCGGCTCATCTTTTCCACGATGCGGGCCCGCTGGGACTCATCCCTGGCGGCGTGGTACATGGCCCGCAACTTTTTGAGCTTCGCCCGCCGCTCCTGTTTCCGACGGATGGCATTCCGCCGCTTTTTGTCATACACCTTGCCCATGTCTCCCCGATCCTCCCACAAATATCTTCAGATAGCTGTTTCTCACAAGTGCGCCAAGAGGCTCGGAGTGGCCTGGCTTAAGCGGAACTCCGCCAGGCGCCTCTCCGCCAGCCGCACATAGGCCGGGTCGATTTCGTAGCCCACAAAGCGGCGGCCGGCCTTCAGGGCCGCCAGGGCGGTGGTGCCGCTGCCCATGAAGGGGTCCAGCACCACCTCGCCCGCGTAAGTATAAAGCTGGATGAGCCGATAGGGAAGCTCCACCGGGAAGGGCGCCGGATGCCCCACCCGCCGGGCGGACTCCGCCGGAAAGCTCCACACACTCCGGGTGAACTCCAGGAACTCCTCCCGGGTGATGGTGCTCTCCCGCTCCTTGGGTTTGGGCCGGGAAAAGGTGCCCTTGGAGAACACCAGAATGTATTCGTGCACGTCCCGGAGGGTGGGATTGGCGGCAGACCGCCAGCTCCCCCAGGCGGTGGAAGCTGCAGCAGAGGCGCCTTTGTCCCAGATGATCTCCCCCCGCATCAGGAAGCCCAACTCCATCATGTCATTGATGATATGGGCGTGCAGGGGGATATAGGGCTTGCGCCCCAGGTTGGCCACATTGATGCAGGCCCGCCCCCCGGGAACCAGCACCCGGTGCACCTCGGCCCAGACTCTTCTCAGGAAGGCCAGATATTCCTCCAGGCTCAGGTCCGCATCGTATTCCTTCCCCACGTTGTAGGGGGGCGAGGTGACCATGAGGTGCACCGAGCACTCCGGCAACTCCGTCATCGCCTCGGCTGAGCGGGCCACCACCTGACCCAACACCGCCGACGGCACCGTATTCTCGCAATACTCCGGGCTGCCACCGCTTCCGACGCCCTCATACAGACGGCTGCCATAAAAAGCCCGGGCATCATGGCTCACCCGCCCCGGCGTCCCGAAGGCGCTGGTCCTGGTGGTTTTGCGCTTGAATTTCATAACCTTTTTGAGGGGAGGGCCGGGGGTGCCTGGCTCCCCCGCCCTCCCCTCAAACTCCCCTCCCATCCCCCCGATATGGGATTGGGGGAGGGAGTTTGAGGGAGGGGGTAAAGGTCTTCGACCCTTAGCCCCCTCCCTCAAGCCCCTACTGCTTGCTTCTTGCCCACGGGGGGACGCCCTGGGCGTCCCAGAGGTTCAGGGTTTTGTCGCCTTTCTTGATGTAGTTGGGGATGATCACCGGCTGGCCGCTCATGGTGATGCGGGAGCCTTTGACTTCGATTTTATCCTCCTGGGCCAGCGGAAAGTTCTGGGCCTTGAAGTAATCCTCCGGTCCCAGATAGACGGCCACGGTTTCCTTGTGGGTCTTCAGGTCCAGGGTGAGGCGGTTGGCCACCCCCTCCAGAGGGGAGGCGGCGGTGTGGAGTTTGGCCACTTCCCCCGTCAGGACCTCCACCGTCTTGGGGTCATAGAGGCCACCCATCCCCATGCCTTGGCCGCCCTGGCCCTGGGCCAGGACAAGGCCCGCGGCGGCCAGCAGCGCCAGCAAAAGGCCGGCAGACCAGAAAAGTTTCTTCATGGGATTCTCCTTTCTCAACGGTCCGGACCGGGCGGACCTCAGGGGGCCGGCGGCCGGCGGCTCCAGAGGGGCATGCCCTGCTCATCCCGGAGCCTGAGGCTTAGGCCGTTTTTTGTCACCACCGCGGCCAGAAGCAGGGGCCGGCCGTCCACCACCAGGCGGGAGCCGGTGACCTCCAGGCGGTCCAGCCCGGCCACCTTGAAGCCCTGGGCCTCCAGAAACCAGGAGGGGGCCAGCCAGACGGTGAGGGTCTCCTTGTCGGTGGCCAGCTGCACCGTCACCATCTGGGGGATGGGGCCCGGCGCCACCGGGGTGACGGAAACCACCAGGCCCCGGTGGGTCTGGACCGTGGCCGGGTTGTAATCGAAGGGGCTTTTCACCGCCTCCTGGGCGCCGGCTGCCACCGCCAGCGCCAGCACCAGGAGCAGGGCCCTAGGCCACTTCAGCCCTACCATACATAAATCTCCACCCGGGGGTTGGCGGCCTTGAGACGGGAGATGAACTCCTCCCGATCCTCTATGAAAGCAAACAGCAGCAATCTTCCCTGGCGATACCGCAATCTCAAAAACCCGGGATAAAAAGTGGTTCCTGAGAGGGAGATAATCTCCCCGGGATCGAGAATGACCGTTTTCACCGGGCTTCTGGCCTCCAGGCGGCCCTCGGCCTGCCAGCAGAGCTCATGCGGGATACAGAGATAGAGATACACGGCGTATCCGAGAAAGCCGATCTGCAACAGGCCGAGGGGCACAAAAACCCGGCCGGAGAGCATCAGCCACCCCATCAGCGCCGCCAGAATCCCCATGAGGCCGATGAGAAGGTAAATCATCCTCCGGGCCCAGGGTTTTAAGGGATAGCATCGGGTCTCCATCCTGCCGTACCCGACCCGCCCCGAGGCCCTGACCTCACTGCACCAGGGCGGCCACCTTTTTGGCCGCGTCCTGCATGTCCGTGGCCACGGTGAAAGTGAGGCCGCTTTCCTTCAGCAGCCGGCGGCCCTCCTCCACGTTGGTGCCCTCCAGTCGGATGATGATGGGCACTTTGACGTCCACTTCCCTCACCGCCTGGATGACGCCCTCCGCCAGGCGGTCGCAGCGCAGGATGCCGCCGAAGATGTTGATGAGCACCCCCTTCACCCGGGGGTCGGAGAGGATGATGCGGAAGCCGTTGGCCACCATCTCCGCCGAGGCACCCCCGCCCACGTCCAGGAAGTTGGCGGGCTCGGCCCCCGCCGCCTTGATGAGGTCCATGGTGGCCATGGCCAGCCCGGCGCCGTTCACCATGGCCCCCACATTGCCGGAGAGCCGGATATAGTTGAGATGGTGCTTGCGGGCCTCAAACTCCAGGGGATCCATTTCCGCCGGGTCCTCCAGGGCCGCCAGGTCGTGGTGCCGGAAGAGGCCGTTGTCATCCAGGTTGATTTTGGCGTCCAGCGCCAGCATCTCCCCGCCTTTGGTGATCACCAGGGGGTTGATCTCCGCCAGGGAGCAGTCCAGGCTGACAAACATCTTGTAGAGATTGTTGATGAAGCCGGTGGCCGCCTTCATGGCCTCCGGGGGCAGGCCCACCCCGAAGGCCAGATTGCGCACCTGATAGGGCATCAGCCCCACCGCCGGGTCCACCGCCTCCTTGATGATGGCTTCGGGGTCTCTGGCCGCCACCTCCTCGATCTCCATGCCGCCGGCGGCGCTCATCATGATCACCGGCCGCATGAGGCTGCGGTCCACCACGATGCCGAGGTAGAGCTCCTGGGCAATCTCCTGGGCCTGCTCCACCAGGACCTTTTGCACCAGGCGGCCCTCGGGCCCGGTCTGGGGGGTCACCAGGGTCATGCCCAGAATCTGCCCGGCCACCACCTCCACTTCCTCCGGGGTGGCCGCGGTCCTGATGCCACCCCCCTTGCCCCGGCCGCCGGCATGAATCTGGGCCTTGACCACAAAGGGGCCGGACTCCAGGCCCTCCGCCACCTGCCGGGCCTCCTCCGGGGTCTCCGCCACTCCCCCCGCCGGCACCGGCACCCCAAACTTGGCCAACAACTCCTTCCCCTGATACTCATGAATCTTCATAAGCGTCCCTTTCTGGCCTGGTTTCGGGGGAGGGGCCAGGGGCCGACGGCCCCCGACCCCTCCCCCAACCCCTTATAGGGGGTGGGGAGGGGAGCCTGAGGGGAGGGCGGGGGAGCCACTGCTCCCCCGGCCCTCCCCTCAGCTCTCCTAAAAATATCCCATGGCCCGGAGGCGTTTCATGATTTCTTCTTTGTTTTGGTCCCGGCCGGCCCGTTCTGCACCATTGGGGGTGCCCATTTTGGTGCAGGGCGCGCAGCCCAGGCTGCGGTAGCCTTTGTGGTAGAGGCTGCAGTAGGGCACGTTGCGGCTGCGGATGTAGGACCAGATATCCAGTTCGGTGAAGTGCAGGATGGGCTGCACCCGGGTATGGGGCGGGGTGTCGTAGGGTTCGAAGTAGTCCACTTTGGCCCGCTCGGGTTGCTCGTCCCACCTGAGGCCGGTGATGAGGGCCTCCCAGCCGTATTTGCGCAAGGATTCGGCGATGACCCGGGCCTTGAGCTGGAAGCAGCACTCGGCCTTATCTTTGGCGATCTCGAGGGTTTTGAGGGCCTCTTCGTTTCTTTCGATGCGCAGGTCCAGGTGCCATTCCCGGGCCAGGCGGTCCCGGAATTCGTAGATTTCCGGGAATTTCACCGAGGTGTCGATGTTGAGGACCGGGATGGGGACCTCGCCGCCGCACAGGGTTCTCAAAAGGTGCAGAGTGGTGGTGGAGTCCTTGCCGCCGGTCCAGGCCAGGGCGATTTTACCGGGGAAGCGCTCCAGGGCTTCCTTGAGCACCGCCTGGCTTTTGGCCACTTTCTCATCCAGGGTTTTTAGGGTCATCGGGACATCTCCGTGACGGCCACGGGAGCTGCCTCGGCGGTGAGGGGGCCGAGGCGGGTGGTGAGCTCCCGTTCCAGGGCTGCCAGCTTCTCCTGCCACCGGGGCTCCGCCGCAAGGTCGGTGGTTTCGCACGGGTCGGACTCGAGATCATAGAGTTCCCGGCGGCCGTCGGCCCACTGGATGAGTTTCACCCGCGCCGCATCAATCACCGCCCGGCAGGGCTGCATGTGGGGCTCGATGGGTTTGCCCCGGGCTTTCAGGTATTTCACCGTGGTGGCCACATCCAGGTTCTCCACCAGGGCCAGCTCCCGGGGGGGGCCCAAGAGGGAGACGGAGCTCTCCGGCAGGGGCAGGGGGGCGTTGACTACCTCCAGCACCGTGGCATAGACATCATGCAGCAGGGCCACCCGGGCGTCTCTTCCCGTCAGGCCGAGCGAAGCCGGATATTTCACCACCAGGGGGATATGGATGATTTCGTTGTAGACGCAGAACACATGCCCCCGGCAGGCGTGCTCCCGGAAGCCCTCGCCGTGGTCCGAGGTGATGATGAGCAGGGTCTCCTCCGCCAGGCCCTGGCGCTCAAGAAAAACATAGAAATCATACAGCAGGTGGTCCAGAAAGGCAATTTCCTGTTCATAGAGGAGCTCGTCCCGGGAAGCCTCCCCGGCATGGCGGCTCAGGAGGTGACGGAAGCTCCGGGGCGGGTTGTAGTTGGTGTGTGCCTGCATGAAGTTAAAAAAAAGAAAAATTCTTTGATCAGCCTTGTCGCGGAATATTTTTTTGGCAATCTTGATGGACCGCTGACTGGCAAAATAACATTTGTTGATGACATCGCCACGAAATTTTCGATAGATCCGGTCCACCAAATGATATAAGGGGTAGGAATAATATTTCTTGTTCCAGGATTTTTTTAAGATAAGAAATATTTCCTGAAGGGTATGGGAATGATTTTTCTTCTCCTCCTTGACTTCCTGGCGGGTGTGCCAGTAGCGCTCGTCGGTGAACAGGGTGTCCATCTCAAAAAATTCATCGAAGCCGTGGTGGAAATTGGCCGCCCGGCTGATGAGGTAGTTGCTGGAGATGCCCACGGTGTGGTAGCCGAGGCTCCGGAGAACCTCCGGCAGGGGGTAGTAATTGCCCGGGTAGAGGAAATTGTCGGTGGTGCAGCCGTGCTGGCTGGGGTAGAGGCCGGAAAACAGCGACACATGGGACGGCAGGGTCCAGGAGGAGGAGGCGAAGCAGTGCTCATAGACCATCGCCTTTTCGGCGAGGCGGCGCAGACCGGGGGTGGTGTCCCGCCGGTGGCCGAAGAGGGAGCAGCGTCCGGCAGCCACCGAATCCATAACCACGAGCACGATATGGGGGAGTGAATTCATGGCGTGGGGAATTCCGACGATCCCGGAAGGGTTAGGGCAAATTGCCCCCGAGCTGTCCTCACCGCCTGGCGGCCGGACACCGTGAGCTGCGGCCGGGGCTCCCGCTTCATCCCTTCAGCGCCTCCTGAATCCGGGTGAGGGACCGGCAGCGGCCGTCGTCGGTGAGCTCCACAAGCACCCCCTGGAGCTGGACCTGGGCTGCGGCCACCTTGAAGGGCTGCGGCCGCTGACTTAAGAAACGCTCCAGGATGATCTCCTTTTTCATGCCGATGACCCCGTTGGTGGGGCCGGTCATGCCCGCGTCGGTGATGTAGCCGGTGCCGCCCGGGAGCACCCGCTCGTCTGCGGTCTGCACATGGGTGTGGGTGCCGATGAGGGCGCTCACCCGGCCGTCCAGGTACCAGCCCAGGGCCTGCTTTTCGCTGGTGGCCTCGGCGTGGAAATCCACGATGACCGCCGCCAGGTCCCGGGGCAGCTCCCCCAGCAGGCGGTCGGCGGTGCGGAAGGGGCACTCCAGGGGGCTCATGAAGACCCGGCCCTCCAGGTTGAGGACGGCCACCCGCCGGCCGGCGGCAGTCTCCACCACCGTCCAGCCCCTCCCCGGGGTCCCCGGGGGGTAGTTGGCCGGCCGCAGCAGTCTTTCGCCCTCCTCCAGGTAGGGCAGGATCTCCTTGTGTTTCCAGATGTGGTTGCCGCTGGTGAGGACGTCCACCCCCAGGTTGAGGAGCTCCTCGGCCACCTGGGGGGTGAGGCCGATGCCCCCGGCGGCGTTCTCACCGTTGGCCACCACCAGGTCCACCAGATGGCGGTCCACCAGCCGGGGAACCAGCTCCTGTACCGCCCGCCTCCCGGGAGAGCCCACGATGTCGCCCACAAAGAGGATGCGCATGGGCGGGCCTACCGGGCGTAATCCACCGCCCGGGTCTCCCGGATGACGGTGACCTTGATCTGGCCGGGGTAGGTGAGCTCCCGCTCGATCTTTTTGGCCACCTCCCGGCTCAGGAGGGCGGCCTCCTCGTCGCTCACCTTGTCACTTTCGACGATGAGGCGGATCTCCCGGCCCGCCTGGATGGCGTAGCTCTTGCTGATGCCGTTGAAGGAGCGGGCGATCTTCTCCAGGGCCTCCAGGCGCTTGATGTAGGTCTCCAGCATCTCCCGGCGGGCCCCGGGGCGGGCCCCGGAGAGGGTGTCGGCGGCCTGCACCAGAACCGCCAGGACGCTCTCGGTGGGGACGTCCTCATGGTGGGCGGCGATGGCGTGCACCACCTTGGGGGACTCGCCGTAGCGCTTGGCCAGATCGGCGCCGATGAGGGCGTGCACCCCCTCGGCCTCGTGGTCCACCGCCTTGCCGATGTCGTGGAGCAGCCCGGCCCGCTTGGCCTGCTTCTCATTGAGCCCCAGCTCCGCCGCCATGATGCCGCAGAGGTAGCAGACCTCGATGGAGTGCTGCAGGACGTTCTGGGCGTAGCTGGTGCGGTACTTGAGCTTGCCCAACAGCTTGATGAGGTCGGGGTGCAGGCCGTGGACCCCGGTGTCGAAGGCGGCCTCCTCCCCGGCCTCCCGGATGCTGGCCTCCATCTCCTGGGAGACCTTCTCCACGATCTCCTCGATGCGCCCGGGGTGGATGCGGCCGTCGGCGATGAGGCGCTCCAGGCTGCGGCGGGCCACCTCCCGGCGGATGGGGTTGAAGGCGGAGAGGATGACCGCCTCGGGGGTGTCGTCGATGATGATGTCCACCCCGGTGGCGGCCTCGAGAGCCCGGATGTTGCGCCCCTCCCGGCCGATGATGCGGCCCTTCATCTCCTCGTTGGGGAGAGGCACCACGCTCACCGTCTGCTCCGCCACATAATCGCTGGCGTAGCGCTTGATGGCCAGGGCGATGATCTCCTTGGCCTTGCGGTCGGCCGTCTCCCGGGCCTCGGTGTCGATGCGCTTCACCAGCCGGGCGGCGTCGATGCGCACCTCCCGCTCCACGGTCTTGAGGAGCAGGTCCTTGGCCTCCGCCGCGGTCATGCCGGCAAGCTGCTCCAGGCGGGCATTCTGTTCTGCCAGGAGGCGCTGGTATTCCTCCTGCTTGTCGGCGAGGTCCTTTTCCAGCTGGTCGGTGAGCTTCTGGCGGCGGTTGAGCTCCGCCTCCCGTTCGTCCAGGGCGGCGGCTTTTTTGTCCAGGTGCTCTTCTTTCTGAAGCAGGCGGCGTTCGATCTGATTGAATTCGTTACGGCGTTCCTGGGTCTCTTTCTCAAACTCCTGTTTGAGGAGGAAGATCTGCTCCTTGGACTGAACCCGGGCCTCCTTCTTGATGGCGTCCGCTTCCTTGCGGGCGTCATCGAGGATCTTCTTCCCCAGCGCCTCCAGTGAGCCGATATGGGAATCGATGACGTGCTTGCGGTAGAAGAAGCCCGCGGCGAATCCCAGCCCCCCCAGGAGTGCAGCAATAAAGGTATAAAGCAATATATACATAAGGGTGAGCCCCCAACCTGAGAGAGATAATCCCGGCGGCCGGATCCGAACCGTCGCCGGCGGACAGGTCTGGAAGGGGAGATGGCGGAGCGGGAGGGGGGACGGTCAAGGAAGCGGACAGATGCACACACTGCCCTCTGTTGCGCCGGCGGGGGCTTGCAATGCGGCGCAGCAGGTGCTGCCATTCAAACGTCCTGCGGTTTTCCTCCTTTATCAGGGAAGGTACATGGCACCGTCCACCTCAGGGCTGTCAACCCGGCGCCAGGAGCTGATATATGATGGATCGGGGCAGCGCTCACTTGACCCCGATAATGTCCCCCTCTTCCTTGACCATGGGCCCGGACTTTTCACACCCGCTCCGGACCGTGTCGCCGCCTCCTGAATATCGGGGCGTGAAGGTCACGGCCCCGGAGGCGCGGCGGCGGTGAAGCCTTCCAGCCTCTTAAGCAGGCGCCGGGACCGAAGATCGATCTCCGCCACCAGCTTCTGATGCTCCTCCCTGATTTCCAGAGTCTCGCAGGCCAGGTTCAAGGCCGCGAGGATGGCCAGATCGGCCAGGGGACTGGCAGGAAAGACCCTCTGGAGCTCCCGCAGCTGCTCATCCACCATGCGGGCCACCGCCTGCAGGGTCTCTGCGGGCACGCTGCTTTGAAGGGTCAATTGCCGGCCCAGAATTTCCACCATGACCTGTTCCGCCACCGGAATAACCTTAGGCTGATTCTCCCAGATCCAGAATCTTCAGCCGGTTGAGAATCTTGTCCACCCGTTCCCGGACCTGGTCCCGTTCCCGGGTGAGCTTCTCCAGGGTGGCCTGGGCCTCCTTCAGGGCCTGCTCCCGGGCCGCCAAGGCGGCCTGCAGTTCGGCGTTGGCCCGCTTCAAACCCTCCATCTGCCCCAGGATCGACTCCAGTTTCTGCTCCAGTTCGGCAAAAAGCTCGGCGACCACATGCCCCCCCTGGCTGGCTGACATGATTGTGCATTTGCAGAGTCCAAAAGTCAAGAATTTTTCCCGCTCATGCGGGGTACCGCCCGGCGGGGGCCGTCCGGGCAGAAATCCCACCTTTACTCCGGCAGCTCATCGGACCAGTGGATGCAGTGCACCGGGCAGGCGTCGATGGCCTCCTGGATCCTCTCCTCCTCGCCGCCCCCGGGGTTGACGACCTGGGCGAAGCCCAGGGACTCATTGAGGCTGAAGACCTCGGGGCAGATTTCCACGCAGGCCCCGCAGGCGATGCAGTCCTCTTCCGCGATCACCGGAGAGTGTGCCGCCTTAGCCGGGTTCTCCCCGCCGTCCTTCATAGCCTCCCCTCCTCCCCCGCCGGGGCGGAACACCCCGGGGAAATGTGAAGGGCCCGCGCTCGCCGGGCGGGCCGAAGGAAAATCGTCACTGCGTGGCGCTCCGGGCCGCCTCGCCCCCGGGAGTAGCGGCTCAGGGCCGATGCGGGGCGGTGCGGCAGGCCCAGCCAATCCTCCCGGGCGCCGGTCACCCCGCCCCCGGGTTCCCCTGCCACAATGAGCCAGCGCACTGTCCCGCAGGAGAAAAAAGGCGCCAGCGACTGCCCCGGGGGCGGCCAGCCATAGAAGACCGCCTGCGGCCGGAAGTCATGGACCGCCTGGAAGGCGTCCCCCGGGGCCACCACCGGGGACCCCCCCAGGCCGGAGACGAACTCCCCTTCGCCCCGGTCCACGGCCAGAAAGCCCAGACCCGCCTGCCGGGCCAGGGGCGCCAGGGCCTGGCTCAGGTAGCCCCGTCCGGCTCCCGCCTCCAAAAGCCGCCGCACTCCCAGGCGCACCAGGAAGCGCACCAGGCGGGGTGGCCACTCCCGGGAGGGGAAAAAGTAAATCCCAGTGGCTTGGGAGAGGGCGGCGAGGGCCGCGGCCGCATCCGGGACCGCAGCCAGGAGGTCCTGCCACCAGACCTCCGGCCTCAGATAGTCCGGGGTGCCGTCGGGAGGCAGGCTCAGGACGCGGCGGGCCCAGGCCGCAAACCGCTGCCGGGCCCGGAACCCCTCCGGGCGGGCAAGATAGTCCCTTAAGGGGGCGAAATTTTCCTCAGCCGCCATCCGGGGAATGATCATAGCATTTTCTGCCCCGGGATGCTTGACAAATCCCCAGGCAGGGAGTAAACCAAACCGGTGTGGCGGGGTAGCTCAGTCGGTAGAGCAGGGGACTGAAAATCCCCGTGTCGGCGGTTCGATTCCGTCCCCCGCCACCAGCCCGTGACAGCCCAGGCTGCCCTTCTCCCGGGGGAAGCGGAGAGATCCGGCCCGGAGGCGTCCGGGCGCTTTTGGTTGGGCGCCGACCGGCGGAGCAGGGCTAGAGGGGCAAACCCCGGGCCCTTTCCCCTGCCGCCCCCCCTCCCGACGGGGGGCCCCTGGCTCCCGCTCCCTGTCAAAAATCCTTCGGACCCCACCCCTTAAGGCCCCCGGCCACAGCCCGTCTCCTAATCCTCCTCCGGGGCACAGGGCCGCACCCGGGCGGCCGCGCCCTTGCCGGTCACCAGCCAATACCCCAGACTCAGGGCCACAATCACCACCCCGGTGGCATAAACATACCCGGGGGTGATCTTGTCATAGTCGAAGATGATGACCTTCCGGGCGATGGCCATGAGCGCCGTGGCCATCACCAGTTTCACGTGGATGAAATCGTCCCGGAGATAGAGGGTGATGTTGATGAAAATTTCAATGGCGATGAGCACCGCCATAAAGGCCCCGAAGGTGGCCAGGATGTCATTGATATTCAGCAACATGAAGGGCGGGGCCATGAGCTGCTGGTAGAGCATCCACACCACATCGCCGATGCCCCACAGGATCACGGCGGTCATCAGCACCGCCAGGATGCGCACCGCCATGTGGATGATGCGGTGCAGAAAGGCGATCAGGGGTTCGGTCCGGTGGGCGGCGAACCCTTCATCATCCAGGAAGGTGGTGGGCTGAGGGGGGCATTCGCTCTGGGGGGCGGCCTGCTCATCAGGGGATTTCATGGGGTCATACCTCCTGCACGGAATTAACGGGCGGGCCGGCAAAGGCCCCGGCCCCGCCTGCGGACTCACGCCAGAGTGTCCCGGATCAGGGCCTGAAGCTCCCGGGCCTGGGCCTCGATGCTCTCGGTGAGGCGGAACTGCACCAGGGCCCGGCGCAGATTGTGCTCCGGGTCGGTGCTGCGGAAATAGACGCTGCCCGCCAGGTAGTCCGCAAAGAAGCGCACCCCCAGCTCCCAGGCGATGAGCCGCAGGGCCGGATACACGCAGACCCGCTCCCTGGAGGTCAAAAGCCCCGGGGCCCCCTCCCGGTAGCCATGAAGGAAGGCGGCGGCCACCTCGGGAGCGAAGCGCACCTGCTCCCAGTCCCGGGTCTCCTCCCCCAGGGGGTTGCCGGCGGAGCGCAGGGCATCCCCCAGATCGTAGAGCAAAAGCGCCGGCATGACGGTGTCCAGGTCCACCAGCCCCACGGCCCGGCCGCTGCTTTTGTCCAGGAGAATGTTGTCCACCTTGGGGTCGCCGTGGATGAGGCGCACGGGCAGCTCCCCCCGTCTCCGGGCCGCCTCCAGCACCCCGGCGGCGCCCCGGCGCGCCTCGATGCAGCGGGCGGCATAGCGCGCCTCCGGCGTGGAGGGCAGGGTCCTGCCGGCCCGCAGGGCATCGTAGGCCTTCAGATAGGCGGGGGTGCAATGGAAGCCGGGCAGGGGGTCGCCCAAGGCGGCCGGATCCAGGTCCCCCAGGAGCAGGTGGAAGCGCCCCAGGGCCCAGCCCATCTCCCGGGCATGGTCAGGGCCCTCCAGGACGAGGGGGGTGCGGGTGCCCGGGATATAGGAGAGGGCCCGCCACAAAGAGCCATCCGGCCCCGGCCAGCTGTCCCGGCCGTCCGCCCCGGGCAGGAGCTCCGGCACCGCCAGCTCCGGCCTGCCGCAGGCGGCCTGTCGGGCCTGATGCCGCAGATGGCCGCTCACCGCCCGCAGATTGGCCAGGACCACCTCCGGCCGGGGAAAGACGCTGAGGTTGAGGCGCTGCAGGACAAACCGGCGCCGGTCAGCGCCGGCCGCAGTTGCCAGGAAAGTCTCATGCACATTGCCCCGGCCCAGGGGTGCCAGGGCCGTCACCCGACCGGCGGGGCAGAAATGGGCCGCCGCCTCCCAGGCGAGGGCGGGGACCGGGGGAGGGGTGGGGGGGTGGTCCATCATACTGGCCCTTCTTGTCCGGCGGCGCCGATGTGCTACACTGCCGTCATGCTGAGTGCCCGCAGTCTGGCGGCCGACGCCTTCTTCCTCCTGCAGCTCACCCTGGCCGGCATCTCCGGCGGCAGCCAGGTGTGGCGGTTGCTTGAAACCACCCAGGGGGTGAACGTGACCTGGCTGGCGGCCTGGCTCACCTATCTCCTCCTCAACCTGTTTCTCAGCCTGAAAGCCCACCTGGCCCAACCCAGCCGGGTCACCCGCCAGACGGTGGTCACCTACAGCGCCTGGGCGCTGGCCATCGCCGCCTGCCTGGGGGTGCTCCTGTGGCGGGGGCCGGAGCCCTGGGCCAGAGTGGACACCCTCAACGCCGGGCTGGTGGGCTCGGGCCTGGCCGCCACCTGGCTGGGGGCGCGCCTCAAGGGACTGCCGGTGAGCGACCCGGTGGTGCGCGGCTTTTTCAGCCTCTGTTTCATCGGCCTGCCCCAGGTGATTCTGGCCTGGAACATCCTGATGGTGGGGGGCGCCGGGCTGGCGGGGGGCATGATCCTGGCCGGCCACATCGGCATCACCACCCGGCTGGGGCAACTGTATTTCGCCCTGAAGGAAGCGGGCTGGGACCGCAACCGCCTGGGGGCGGCGGTGAGCGAGATCGCCAATGAGGTGACCTGGCTGATGGTCACCGCGGCCTGGCTGTGGCCGGGGTAAGGCGGGAGGGGGCTCAGCTCCAGCTGGGGGCGCCCCACAGTACCAGGTCCTCCCCCACCTGATAGTAGGCGACGCCGGCCAGGCGGGGGAAACGGCGCTCCGCCGCCGGCAGGTAACCGTCCAGCACCCTGACCCCGCCCACCAGGATGGGGGCTACGGTGACCACCACCTGGTCCACCAGCCGGGAGTTGAGGAAGCTGGTGATGACCTGGGCCCCGCCTTCCACCATGAGGGCGGCGACCCCCAGCTCCGCCAGCCGGGCCAAAAGCGCCGGCAGGTGGATGCCGCCGTTGGGCCCCACGGGCAGGCGCAGCACCGTGGCGCCGAGATCCTCCAGCTCCGCCTGGCGCTCCGGCGGGGCCTGCTCACTGGTGGCCACCACCGGATGGCGCCGGCCTTCCCTCAGGAGCCGGGCGTAGGCCGGCAGGCGCAGGCGGGTGTCCATGATCACCGGCCGGGGGTGGGAGCCGGGGACCAGCCGCACCGTGAGGGCCGGATTGTCCGCCAGCACCGTGCCGATCCCCACCAGGATGGCGTCATGCACCGCCCTGAGGGCATGGGTGAAGGTCTGGGAGGCGGGGCCGCTGATGGCCAGGGGATGGCCGGGGCGGGCGGCAATGGAGCCGTCCAGGCTCTGGGCGTAAGTCAAAGTCACCAGGGGCCGGCCCTGGCTCCGGCGGAGGCGCCGGGCCGCCTCGGGCAGGCCGGCAAGCCGTGCCTTCAGGGCGGCGTCCCCCGGGAAGGGGGGAGCCTCGAGAAGCAGGGGCACCCGGGCGGTGACGGCGATGCCGGGGAGATGCGGGGGGGCGGCCTCCGCCGGGTCGCTGAGGAGGCGGACCGATGCAATGCCCAGATGGCGGAGGATAAAGGCGGCCTCCTCCGGCAGCGGCGGGTCCGAGTGGGACAGGGGGCATTCCAAGGGGGCGGCAGCCGGCGTTCCCGGGAGGTCGAGGTAGAGGAGCACCCCCGTCTCGGCCTGGGCCAGGGCCGCCAGGGTCGCCTCCAGGCGGGCGCCGCAGCGGCAGGTCCCGGCCCGGAGGATTTCGCCGGCAGGGCATCGCCGGTGCAGGCCCAGGAGGACGTCCCCGGACGGGGGGAGGTCTCCCCGGATCAGGGCCAGGTGCTGGCGGGGCCGCTCCCGGTGGGCGAAGGGGATGACCCGCCACTCCCCCCAGGCGGAGGCGAAGCGGGACTCTCCTTGCCGCAGCAGCTCAGGGATCTGGCTCATGCCTTCCTCATTCCGCAGTGGCCCGGCTGCTCTCACGGGCTGGCCACCAGGCTGTGAAAATTGATGAGATGGCCGTCGGGATCCCGGAAATAGAGGGTGCGATGCCCCCAGGGGAAGGTGGTGGGGGGCATCACCATCACCAGCCCCGGGATCTTTTGCAGGCGGGCGTATTCCTGATCCACGTCGGCCACTTCGAACTCAAGCATGAGGCTGGCGTTGGCCCCGCCCCGCATGGCCCCGGGGGCGATTCTGGCCATGCCCTCCTCCTTGAACAGGCCCAGCGCGGCACCCTGCAGCTGGAATTCCAGGTAATCGTCGGAAAAGACCCGGGGCTCGGCCTGGAGCACCAGGCGGTAGAACTCCCGGAGAGTCTCAAAGCGGTGGGTGATGATCACCGCATGGGTGAACTTTTTCACTTTCGCCTCCGCGGGTGAGGGGCCCGGGGCCTGAGGAGCGGCCGGGCCGCCAAAGGCCAGGAGGGCCGCCGTGGTCAGAACTGTAAGGAAGCGCCGGGAGGGGAGCATCAGAATGCCTCTGCCCCGGAAGAGCTCCTGCCGGCCGGCAGGCGCCTGCGGCCCGGGCCTTCCGGGAAGCGCCGGAGGGAAATGCCTTTCAACCGCCCTGACCGGCTTGTCAGCGCGGTTGACTTTCTTGCCCGTTAGCCTGATAAAGAATAAGGTTTACACAATTTGAAGCTCAAAACAAGACGGGAGAGGAATGAACGTCACCTCGGCGGCCCGGGGAACAGCCACAGACATGGATGACCCCACCTCCCTGCCTCCCGCCTTCCGGGAGGGTCCCGGCCTCACCCCCTGCCCCTGGGACCGGACCCTGAAACTCCTGGTGCCCCTGGCCTGGCTGGTGGTGGCGGTCATGGGGTGGCAGTGGGGCTCCCTGGATTTTTTCCTGAACCTCCTCCAAGCCCGGACCTATACCGCCTGGCTTCCGGCCGTGGCGGGGGTCTATGCCCTGCTGATGCTCTTTTTGCAGCTCTGGCGCACGGTGCTCTGGGCCCTGTATCGGCCGCAGCCGCCGGCCGCCGGACCGCTCCCCTCGGTCACGGTGGTGGTGCCGGTCTATAACGAGGGGGCCATGGTGAGCCGCTGCCTGAGCTCCATTGCCGAGGCCGACTACCCGCGGGAGCGTCTGGAGATCATCGCGGTGGACGACGGCTCCACCGATGACACCTGGCGGCACCTGGACCGCAGCGCCCGGCGCCACCCGGAGCTCATCCGCACCCTGCGCTTTCCCCGCAACCGGGGGAAGAAGGCGGCCCTGGCGGCGGGGTTCCGGGCCGCCACCGGCGAGGTGCTGGTCACCGTGGACTCCGACAGCGTCATTGCCCCCGACGCCCTGCGCCACCTGGTGGCACCCCTGGTCCACGACCCCCAGGTGGGGGCGGTGGCCGGCTTCGTCAAGGTCCTCAACCGCCACCGCTCCCTCATGGGCAAGATGCAGGGGGTGCGGTTTGTCAACCTGGATTTCCTCCGGGCCTCCCAATCCGTGTATGGCACCGTCATCTGCACCCCCGGGTCTTTGTCCGCCTACCGCCGGGAGGCGGTCCTCCCCATCCTGGAGGCCTGGCTGCACCAGACCTTCCTGGGCGCGCCCTGCCACCATTCCGAAGACCGGGCCCTCACCAACTTCATCCTGCGCCAGGGGTATTACACCTGTTACCAGCGCACCGCGGTGGTCTACACCCTGGTGCCGGAGACCTATGCCGGGGTATGCCGCATGTATCTGCGCTGGGAGCGGGGCAATGTCCGGGAATCGGCGGTGCTGGCCACCTTCCTCTTCCGCCCCTTCCGGAGGGGGGCCGCCCCGGCCCGGCTGGAGTTTGTCCTCACGCAGCTGGAGGGCCCCCTGACCACCTTCTTCTTCGGGGTTCTGATCTTTTCGGTGGCCGTCTACCCGGCCATTCTCTTCAAAGTGCTTCTGGCGGTGGGGATGATGTCGGTGCTCAACCTGGTCTACTACCTGCGGCTGGAACGGGACTGGGAGGTCATCTACGGCATCATCTACAGCTACTACGCCTTTTTCCTCCTGCAGTGGATCTACCCCTATGCCTTCGTCACCGTGCGGGACCGCCGCTGGCTGACGCGCTGAGGAAGAGGGTGGGGCAGGGTTCTGCCCGCCTCCAGGCTGTCCCGGACAGGGAAAAGATTCCCCCTCAGGTGGTCATCACCCATCCCTTTGGGCCTTCCGGGGATCTCCACCCCTGATGCTCCAGGCAGAGCCTCCGGGGTTGCATCGGGGATGGGCTGTGGGATTCACGCCCCCCGGCTCCTCCTCCGGCAGCGAGGCTGCCGCCTTACTCCGCCGGGCGCCGGTCCCGGCCCTGGACGTCGCAGACCATGACCACCAGGTCCCCCCGGTTGCCCTTGAAATCCTTGACCAGGTCCTCAAACACCGCCTTGGCGGAAAATCCTGCCTTTTTGAACATGGCCAGAGCGGCCTGGGCCTGGAGGTGGATCTCCGCCACCAGCTTTTCCAGGCCGAATTCTGCCGCCAGATCCACCAGCTCGTTCACCAGGAGGGTGCCCAGGCCCTTGCCCTGCCAGTCTTTGGCCACCACCACCCGGACATTTCCCAGGTGGCGCTTCCAGCCCCGGCGGCGCATGTGCAGGGTGGCATCCCCGACGATCTGGCCGTCCACTTCCGCCAGGAGAGGGAAGACCTTGTGGTAGTCGATGTTGTTGACCCAGTCCTCGATGACCTTGGGATCCCGCACATCGGAGCGCAAAAACATCAGGTCCTCATCGGAGACCCGGCGGAAGAAGTCGATGAGCTTGTCCCGGTCTTCCTTCACCATGGGCCGCAGGATCACCCGGCTGCCATCCTTCAGGATTCCCTCTTTCTGAAAAGGCACCATCCTTCCCCCCTGATTCAGATACCCTGGCTCAGGCGTTCGGCCAACAGCTCCGGCAGGCCGGCCGCCAGGATGCGGCGCTGGGCCGCGGCGATGTCGTAGGGCACCGACTTGAAGTGCACGGAAAACTCCTGAAAATCGAAGATGGCATAAGCCGCCTCCGGGTTGCCGTCCCGGGGCTGGCCCACACTGCCCGGATTGATGAGGTAGAGACAGGACTGATCCAGGCGGATTTTGTGCCGGGAGAGGGGCAATAGGGCCACCTTGCCCCGCACATCCCGGAACCACAGGGCCCGCACATGGGTGTGCCCGAAGAAGCAGACCTTCAGGTCCCGGCGCTCCTTGAGAAAATTGAGGAGGCGCCGCCCCTGGAAATGGTAGACCACGTAGGCGTCGGCGCTGGCCGGGGTGCCGTGGCAGGCGATGAACCCCTCCCCCTCCCGCACCAGGGGCAGGTTGCGGAAAAACTCCAGGAATTCCGGCCGCACCTCCTCCCTGGCCCACATGAGGGCCTGATAGGCAATGATATTGAAATGCCGGGCCCGCTCCTCTTCCAGGAGGGCCAGGTCGTGGTTGCCGGCGAGACTGAGCACCGGGCGGGCGGCCAGGAGCTCCAGGCACTCGTTGGGCCCGGCATTATAGCCCACGATGTCGCCCAGGTTGAGGATGAAGTCCACCCCCTCGGCGTCGATGGCGGCCAGGACCGCCTCCAGGGCCTCAATGTTGCTGTGGATGTCGGAGATCAGGGCCAGGCGCATCAAAAGGCTCCGGGCGGAGCCGTCTCGGCTCATGTGCTGACATGGGGGCCGGGCCCTTGGTCCCGATCCCGGGGCGGGCCGCCGCGTCGTTGACTTTTTATGTTTTTCTGATAAGTTTGCACTTCTATTACCGACAAGGAATGACTTCCGGGAGTCCTCCCGGGGGAAGGCAGGGCACAGACAGCCTCTTGCCTCTCCCCGCCTGCGCCTCCCTCCACTCCCGAAGGTTTGCCCTCATTCTACCATGGAACCGGGCTGGCTGGTCGAATTCTTTGAAGAGAAGCGCATCCTGACGGCGGTGGTGCTGGAGCTCAAAGGCGAGCGCCTGCACGTCCTCACCCAGAACAGCCGGGAGATGACCCTGGCCCGGAAGCGCCTGCTGCATGCCTGCCCGGGGAAGCTGCCTGCCGGGGGCTCCCGCCAGCAGATGCTGGAGCGCCTGCAGGAGGCCGCCCGGGTGCGGGAGGAGCTGAAGCAGGCCATCGACCTAAAGGAGCTCTGGGAGCTGCTGGCGGCGGAAAATGAGCCTCAAACCACGGAGGAGCTGGCCCGCTTGTGGTTCAACGGCACCTCCTGCGACCAGGTGGCGGCCATGGGCCGGGCGCTGTTTGAGGACCGTTTTCTCTTCAAATTCAAGGACGGCCTCTGGGTGCCCAATCCCCCGGAGGTGGCGGCGGCCCTCAGGGAGCGGGCCCGGCGGGAGGAGGAGGAGCGCCGGGAGCTGGCCGAGGCGGCGGAGTGGCTCAAGGCCGCCTGGGACCGGGGGGAGATCGCCGACGCCGCCTGGCGGCCGCGGCTGGTGGAGCTCCTGAAGCAGGAGGCGGTCTTCGGGGAGGAGGCCCCGGAGCATGCCAAAATCAGGGCCTTTCTGGACAGGGCCGGGTTGACGGCCCCGGATGCCGCCTTCCGCCTGCTGGTGCGCCTGGGGGTCTTCTCCGAGGACGAGAACCTGGACCTCTACCGCCTGGAGGTGCCCACGGAGTTTGAGCCCCAGACCCGGGAGCTGGCCCGGCGGCTGATGGAGACCCCGCCCCCGGATCCCCTGGCGGCCCGGCGGCTGGACCTGACGGGCCTGGAGTGTTTCACCATCGACGGCGAGCGCACCCGGGACTTCGACGACGCCCTGAGCCTGGAGGAGACGCCTGCGGGCCTGCGCCTGGGGGTGCACATCGCCGACGTGGCCGCGGTGGTGGCGCCCGCCACGCCCCTGGACGCCGCCGCCCGGGAGCGGGCCACCTCCATCTACCTCCCGGAGCTGCGCCTGCCCATGTTCCCGGAGGAGCTTTCGGAGAACACCCTGTCGCTCCTCGAGGGCGAAGAGCGCCTGGCCCTAAGCTTCCTCATTGACCTCACCCCGGAGGGCGAGGTGCGGGACGCCGTCATCCGCCCCAGCGTCATCCGGGTGAAGCGCCGCCTCACCTACTCCCAGGTGGACGCCGTCCACGAAGGCGACCCGGTGCTCCGGCGGCTGGCGCAACTGGCGGGAAAGCTGAAGGCCCGGCGCCTGGCCGCGGGCGGCTATGAGCTGAAGCTCCCCGAGATCTGGGTCACCCTGAATCACCAGGGGGGCGTGCAGGTGGTGGTGGAGGATCAGGAGACGGTGAGCCACCAGATGGTGAGCGAGGCCATGGTGCTGGCCAACTGGCTGGCGGCCCGGCTCCTGGCGGAGCAGCGGGTGCCGGCCATTTTCCGCAGCCAGCCCGAGCCCCGGGAGCCCATCGACCGGGAGGCCCCCAAGGACCTGGTGGCCCTGTGGCAGGACCGCAAAAAGCTCTCCCGGGTGGTCATGGACCTGGAGCCTCAGCCGCATTGGGGGCTGGGGCTGCCGGTCTACACCATGGCCTCCTCCCCCATCCGCCGCTTCCTGGACCTGGTCATCCACCGTCAGCTGCTGGCGGTCCTGAGCGGCGGGCCGCCGGTCTATTCCCGGGAGGACCTGGAGCAGATCCTCATGACCATCGAGCCGGCCATGCGCCGGGCAGGGATGCTCAAGGCCCGGCGGCTGAGATATTGGCTGCTCAAATACCTGGCCGGCCAGGTGGGGAGCAAAAAGGAGGCCCTGGTCCTGGAGCAGGTGCAGAACCGCTGGCGCCTGCTGCTGCCGGACCTGCTCCTGGAAGTGCCCCTCACCGCCCCCGCCTCTCTGAAGCTCAAGCCCGGGGACACGGTCCTGGTGCGCCTGGACAAGGTGAGCCCCCGGGATGAGGTGGTGAAGCTCTCCCTGGCCTGAGGATCCCCCCTAACGATTCCGGCCCCGGTTCCCAGGCGGCAATGCCGGCGGAAGCGGGGTTCACCACATGGGCCACAAGCCCGGCGCCCTCCGCCGTTTTCCGCTGCTCTCTCCCTGAGGGGGCAGGGGGCAGCGGCCCCTGGCATCCTCCCCCTCAGGTCAAGCCTCACCGGTGGATTTTCCTCAGCCGAAGACCCGCCGGTAAATCGCCTCCACATGCCGCAGGTGGTGGCGGTAGTCGAAAAGCTCCGTGAGCTCGGCGTCGGTGAGGTGCCGGCGGATGTCCGGGTCCCGATGCACCACGTCGAAGAAGTTTTCCCCCTCCTCCCAGACCTGCATGGCTGCCCGCTGCACCAGCCGGTAGGCCGCGTCCCGGCTGAGGCCTTTGTCCACCAGGGCCAGGAGCAGGCTCTGGGAGAAGACCAGCCCCCGGCTGGCCTCCAGGTTCTCCCGCATGCGCTGGGGATAGACCAGGAGGTTTTTCAACAGATTCAGGAGGCGGTGGAGCATGAAATCCGCCAGGATGGAGCTGTCCGGGAGGATGATGCGCTCCACCGAGGAGTGGCTGATGTCCCGCTCATGCCACAGGGCCACATTTTCCAGGGCCGCCAGGGCGTTGGCCCTCAACACCCGGGCCAGGCCGCAGAGGTTCTCCGACAGGACCGGATTGCGCTTGTGGGGCATGGCACTGGAGCCCTTCTGGCCGGGGGTGAAATACTCCTCCGCCTCCCGCACCTCGGTGCGCTGCAGGTGGCGGATCTCCAGGGCGATGCGCTCCAGGCCGGCGCCGAGGATGGCCAGGGTGGTGAGATACTGGGCGTGGCGGTCCCGCTGGATGACCTGGGTGGCGATGGGGGCGGGCCTGAGGCCCAGGCGGCGCATGGCGCTCTCCTCCACCCGGGGCGGCAGATGCGCAAAGGTGCCCACCGCGCCGGAGAGCTTGCCCACCGCCACCACCTCCCGGGTCTGGCGCAGACGCTCCCGGTGGCGCTGAAACTCCGCATGCCACAGCGCAAACTTGAGCCCGAAGGTGATGGGCTCGGCATGCACCCCGTGGGTGCGCCCCACCATGACCGTGTCCTGATAGAGGAAGGCCTTCTCTTTGAGGATTGCCAGGAAGTCCTCCAGGCCGGCCAGGAGCAGGTCCACGGATTCCACCAGCCTGAGAGCCAGGGCGGTGTCCAGGATGTCCGAGGAGGTGAGGCCGAAGTGGAAATAGCGGCCCCACTCGCCCAGGCCCGCGGCCACCTGGTCCACAAAGGCGGCCACGTCGTGGTGGGTGGTGCGCTCAATCTCCAGGATGCGCTCCACATCAATGCTGGCCCGGGCCTCCACCTCGGCGGGTACCTCCGGCGGGATGAAGCCGTGCTCCGCCAGGGCGGCCAAGGCGGCCAGCTCCACCTTCAGCCAGGAGGCGAACTGGTTTTCCAGACTCCAGATGCGGGCCATGGGTTCCCGGGAATAACGGGGAATCATGTCTCACCTCAGAGGAAAGGCTCCCGGAAGGGGTGCCAGGGATCCCCTCCCGGACCCTCTCCCCCAACCCCTTAAAGGAGGTGGGGGGAGTTGGAGGGGAGGACGGGAGGCCTGCGCTCCCCCGGCCCGCCCCTCAAAACGCCTCATTATATCCAGACGGTCCCCAAAAGGGAGGGTGAAAAAATTTGCTATTGCATCTCAGTAAAAATAGGTTAGGATTATCTCTAGCGACGCTCTAGGAATACCCGAGACCCCCACCCCGGACAAACCGGGGGAGACGGCCTGGCTCCGGTTTTCAGGAAGGGGCGGGCAGCAAATCCGACCCTCGGAAAGAGACCCTGCAATGATTCTGGCGTTCATCGGACAACCCAACTGCGGCAAGAGCACCATCTTCAACTACTACAGCGGCTACAAGGCCATTGTCTCCAATTTTCCCGGCACCACGGTGAAATACACCGTCAGCCGGGTGGTGCACGCCGGCGAGGAGCTCACCTGCGTGGACCTCCCGGGCATCTATTCGCTGACCTCCATCGACCAGGCGGAGCTGGAATCCCGCCGCTATCTCCTCACGGAGGAGGCGGATGTCATCGTCAACGTCATTGACGCCTCGCTCCTCTCCCGCAGCCTGGAGCTGACCCTGGAGCTCATGAGCCTGGAGCGGCCCATGGTGGTGGTCCTCAACATGATGGACGAAGCGGAGCGCAAGGGCATCCGCCTCAAACCCACGCTGTTGTCCCACCTCCTGGGCGTGCCGGTGGTGACCACGGTGGCCTCCCAGGGCAAGGGGCTGACGGAACTCCTCCACACCGCGGTGGAGGCCGGGCGTCTGAAGATCCGGCCCGCCGCCGTCACCTTCAGCCGGGATGTGGAAGAGGAGATTGCCGAGCTTTCCGATTCCCTGGACCCCCATCTGGCCCAGGAGCTGGGACTGCCGTGGCGCTTCTTTCTCACCAAGCTCCTGGAGGATGACCCGCACCTGCTGCAGGAGGTGAGCAGGCGCCATCCCGAGGTCATTCCTCTCGTGCGGAATCACCAGAAGATCCTGGCCGAAAGCCATGGCCGGCCGCCGGAGACGGTGATCGCCTCGGAGCGCCATGCCCTGGCGGTGAATCTCTTTGAGCAGGTGGCAAAAGTGCTTCCGGCGGCAAAGCCCAAGTGGCGGGACCGCCTGGACTGGGTGGCCACCCACCGCCTCTGGGGCTACGGGCTCCTCCTCCTGGTTTTGGGGCTGTTCTTCCAGCTGGTCTTCCGGGTGGGCCAGACGGTGGAGGAGTTTTTCCTCGCCTATCTGGAACTCTCCCAGGAATTTCTCAAAGGCGTCCTGGGGGAAGCTTCTCTGGCCTACCACCTGGCGGGGGAAGGGGTGCTGTTGGGAATCTTCGGCGGCATCGGCATTGTGGCCCCCTATCTGGTGCCTTTTCTGGTGGGGCTGGCCCTGCTGGAGGACACCGGCTACCTCCCCCGGGTGGCCTTCCTCATGGACAACCTCATGCATCGTCTGGGCCTGCATGGCAAGTCCATCATCCCCTTCATCCTGGGATATGGTTGCAGCGTGCCGGCGGTGATGGCCACCCGTATCCTGGAGAGCCCCCGGGACCGGCTGGTGGTGGCCCTGCTGGCCATGCTCATCCCCTGTTCGGCCCGCTCCGTCATCATCTTTGCCCTGGTGGCCGCCATCCTGGGGCCGTATTGGGGCCTGGCGGTCTATCTCCTCAACCTGGTGATCATCGCCATTCTGGGGCGCCTCTCCACCTGGCTGGTCCGGGAGGTCTCCCCGGGCCTGCTCATGGAGATTCCCGAGTACCGGCTTCCCACCTGGAAGAATGTCCTGCGCAAGTCCTGGCGCAGCCTCAAGGACTTCATCGTGGTGGCCTGGCCCATCCTCATCGTGGGGAGCACCATCCTGAGCCTCCTCAAGTTTTATGGTTTTTATGACTCCGTCAACGCCATCTTTGCCCCCCTGACCGGTCTTTTGGATCTGCCTCCGGCGGTGGGCACCACCCTGATCTTCGGCATCATGCGCAAGGAGCTCTCCCTGGTGATGCTCCATGAAGCCCTGGGCACCACCCAGCCGGAGACGGTGCTCAGCCCCACCCAACTCCTCACCTTCACCATCTTTGTGCTCTTCTATATCCCCTGTGCCGCCACCATCGCCGCCCTGGGCCGGGAGGTGGGCTGGAAGGGGGCGGCCGTGGGCGTGGTGGGCTCCCTCTCTCTGGCTCTGGGGCTGGCCCTGGCGACCCGAGGCCTGGGGTCCCTCCTCTTCTGAGCCGGACGCCCGCCCCAGGAGAACTTGCGCCCTCCACCGGGGACGGTGATTTTGTGGGACGATCGCCCCGTTTGTGTTTGCAAATCCCGGGGGGGAGGCTGACAATAGGGGGGACGGTCATTTCCCGCCACGGAGGGTGCCCATGCTCCGCTCTGCCGAAGTGCTGGCCAACCGGGTGCTGGCGGATGAACACCTCATGGCCCAACTCCAGGCCAACCCCCAGATCCTCGCCCGGGTGGCCAAGGAGGTCATTGGGGAGCTGCCGCCGATGCCGCCCGATGTGTGGATCTACCGGATGGTGGTGGCCTCCCTGGGCCTGACGGTGCTTGTGGTGGTGGTCGGCGCCATTGTGCTTGCTGTGGGAGGGGCCAAGGAGGTGCCGGCGGTGCTCACCGCCATCGGCTCGGCGGCGGTGGGCGCCCTGGCCGGCCTGCTGGCGCCTTCGCCCCGGCAATGATCACCGGCTCCGGCGAAAGAAAGGGGTGAGATCATGGACATGAGCTTGCGCATCCTGGGAAGAGATGAGAAATACCGGGGGGTGGTCCGGGTGCAGGTGCCGGGCATCTACCCCAAGGGGAGCCCCTTGCCGGCGCACATGGCCCGGCTGGTGGAACCCGCGGCGGAGGCCCTGGCCCGGGTCTACCGGGACATCGTGGCCGAGGGGGGCCACCTCTATATCAGCGACATGTTCCGCAGCGCCGAGATGCAGCAGAGGGCCCACGAGGACTGGAAGGCGGGCCGCAAAACCGCCTACAGCCCCCCGGCCTGCGGCAGCGTGCATGAGTCGGGCCGGGCCATCGACATCGACGCCTTCGACACCGGCATCGGCCACAGGCGGGTGCGGGAGATCCTCAGGCGCCACGGCTGGGTGAACATCGTCGCCACCCTCACCGGGCCCGAATGCTGGCATTATGAGTTCCGGGAGGAGCGCTGGGAGCGCTACCGCAAGGAGCACGGCTACGCCGCCATGGCCCGGGCCATGAAGGAAGAGATCGGCAATGTGGCCGGCAAGGAGACCGCCGAGGGCATTGAGGCGGAGGTGAAGTGGCTGCAAGAGGCCTTAAACCGCCTCCTGGGCCTCAGTCTGACGGTGGACGGCGTCTACGGCGCCGCCACCAAAAAGGCGGTGAAGGAATTCCAAAAAAAATATGGCCTCCAGGTGGACGGCGTGGCCGGGCCCATCACCAAACGGAAGATCAGGGAACTCCTGGGGGAGGCCTGAGGCTTGGCGGATTGTGAGACGCGTGCCACTAATTTTGGGAAAAGGGGACCAGGGATTGCGGGCCCCTGCCTCTCTTCCCCATCCACATCCCCAAGCCATTAATTTTTTTTTATGCAATCAAGGCGATCGGGGCTCTCCCCCGAAAATCATTTTCGCAGCGATCTCATTTTAAGAGAGAGGCCACCAGCGCGGCTTGGCGGCCGGCAGCGCCCTGATGGGCCAAAAGCGAGCGGCGGGCCCGCTCCCCGGCCTCCCGGGTGGCCCCCGGGTCAGCCAAGCGGGCCCGGGCGGCGGCGGCGAGGGCCTCGGCGTTCCGGACGATGGTCAGGGCCCCGGCGGCCGTGAGCATCTCCTCGGCCCAGCGGAAATTGGCGAGATGGGGGCCGCTTATGGGGGCCAGCCCCCAGACCGCCGCCTCCAGCAGGTTCTGGCCGCCGTGGGGGATGAGGGAGCCGCCCACAAAGGCCGCAGTGGCCACGGAATAGAGGTCAAAGAGATCACCGATGGTGTCCACCAGGATCACCGGCTCCCCCTGAAGACCCTCTCCGGCCTTGAGGCGGCTGAGGCGGACGCTGGCCCAGCCCCGGGCGCCGGCCAGGGCTTCCACCGCCGCCGCCCGCTCCGGATGGCGGGGCGCCAGGATCAGGCGCAGGGCAGGGTAGGGGGCCCGCAGGCGACCATACGCCTCCAGCACCACCTCCTCCTCGCCGGCGTGGGTGGAGGCGGCTAGAAAGATTGGCGCCCCTCTCCCCTTCAGGGCCGCCAGCCAGGCCGGCCGTTGGCCGTCAGCCGATGTCGCCGCCGTCCGGGACGGAGAGGGGAGGGGGGAGGGTCCCTGCCGTTCCTGCCAGGCCCTCAGCAGCCGGTCCACCTTCAGGTTGCCGGTGAGGTGGAGCCTCTCCCGGGGCGCCCCCAGCCGGCTGAGCCGCGCTGCATCCTCAGGCGAGCCGGCGGCCAGGACGTCAAACAGGGAGAGGAAGGCGGCGGCCACTGAGGGCACCTGGAGGTAGCGCCGGAAGCTGCGCTCCGACAGGCGGGCGTTCAGCAGGGCCAGCTTCACCCCCCGCTCCCGGGCCAGCAGGAGGAAACCGGGCCACAGCTCCGACTCCAGGGCCAGGAAGGCCTGGGGCCTCAGGATCCCAAGGGCCCGGACCACCGCCCAGGGCACGTCCAGGGGGAAATAGCAGACGAGGGCCCCCAGCGGGCCGAACAGGCGCCGGGCCACCTCCTGGCCGGTGGCCGTGCCGGTGGAGATGGTGAAGGAGGCCCGGGGCAGCAGGCGTTTCAGTTCCGCCACCAAGGGCGGGGCGCTGGCGATCTCCCCCACCGACACCCCGTGCAGCCACAACCGGGGGCGTCCCGGAGGCGGCGGGGGCGGCGGGGTGAGCCCGAGGCGGGGGAAAAAGCTCTCCTTCGCCCCCCGCCGGCGGAGATGGTGGTAATACAGGGGCCAGCCCAGCAGGCCGAGGAGGCCGGTGACGGCGAAATAGCCCCCGAGAAGGAGTCGGCGTGCCACTTTCTTGTATTATAAGAATTTTATTATTTTATAAGAATACTCCGGGCGGGCTGGCAGCTCTTTGACGCCTGCACCCCCGCCAGGCCCGGAGGTCATCAGCGGATTCCGGAGGAGGCCCCTTCATGCGCCCACCCCACCGGCTCCATCGCCTGAGGGCCCCGGCACAAGGACCACCCTGAGGGATTGGCGTGAAACAATCCCCCGGGGTGGGGCCTGCCCCGGGGACGCCGGCCCGTCCGGGGAGGGCTTACGGAATCTGCCTCTCTTCCACTTCGGCGCCAAAGCCAGCTCGCCTGGAAGCCCCCCAAGTGGCGCAGGTGGGGAGGTTGTTGCCCTCCCCGACCCCAGCAAAATCGCTGAGGGCCACGGGGAAACCGAAATTCCCCGGCTTGGGCGTACTGCGCCTCAGAGTTATATAAACTATGGTTCATTATTGAGGAATGCGGGCCAGCCACTGGGGCCGTTGTTGCCGGTAATCCGCCAGGATCCGGGCGTGGTCGAAGGCCAGGGGTTGCGGCAGCTCCTCCAGGGGGAAGACCCCCACCTCCGCGGCATCATCCGCAGCCCGGGGGACGCCTGTGGCGGTGGCCACCAAGACCACGGTGATGGTGTGCTGCCGGGGGTCCCGGTCCGGGGCGGAATAGGCGTGGAACTGCCCCAGCAGGGTGACCTCAAGCCCGGTCTCCTCCTGAGCCTCCCGCCGGGCCGCCTCCTCCAGGGTCTCGCCGTATTCCACAAAACCCCCGGGAAGCGCCCAGCCAAGGGGCGGCTTGGCCCGGCGGATGAGCACCACCCCCCGTTCCGGCACTTCGATGATGATATCCACCGTGGGGACCGGATTGCGGTGCCGCCTGGTCACATAACCGCAGCGGGGGCAGGTTTCCTCCACCAGCATATTAGTTTACATAATATATATTATCAGACATTATTCGAATTCCTGTTTCAAAAACCGCTTGAGATCCTCATAGCGCAGCGCCGCAATCCGCCACACCCCGTCTGTGGGATCCCGCACCATCTCGAAGCGGAACCGCTCCCCGCTTTTGGGGTCGGCAAAGATCACTGTGGCCCGCTCCCCCCGCTGCTCGATGCGGGCGGTGCTCACCGCCGCGGCCAGCCCCAGGATCTGGGCGGTGCTCAGGTTCTGCAGATATTTCTCCACCCCGCTCTTGAGGATGGGGGTGAGCGCCTCCACCGCCTTGGCCGGGATGGCCCGGGCCAGCTTTTCCAGCACCCGCCGGCCGAAGCGCTCCACTGCGTCCGGCTCCGGGGAGCCCGGCAGCACCTGGGCCAGGTCCTCCGCCGCCTCCCGGCTCAAGTGCGTGGCAATGGAGGGGAGATCAAGGTAGAATAACAATCTGTCCAGGTTCCGGGTCTTCAGGGCCACCACCATCTGCTGCAAGGCATAGCGGGGGGAGTTGAGCCAGCGCCAGTAGGCATAGCCCGCCGCCACCGCCGCCACCAGCACCATCAGGGCCGCCAGTTTCACCGCCGTGCTGCGCATGTCAGCCTCCAGGCCCGCCGGGGGCCGGGTGTTGAAATGGTCCGGTTAATTGACTATGAATGAAAGAGCTGTGGCCGCGGGCTGATAAAGGGCCATGCGTCCCACCCCCCTGCCGGAGCCCGGGAGCGCCGAAGGTCCCGGCCCTCTTCCCGGCCGGGCCCTCGACACGTGGGAGGGAGGCAGGGGTTCGGCCGCACTGCCTGGCCTGTGCCCTTCATTATACGTCAACTTAAGATTTCGGCACCTCATTATGGCTGCGGAAAAAATCGTCTCCCGTCACCCCTTGGACAACGGCCTGACCCTGGAGTTCTGGGACCTGTCCCGGCATACCGCCGGCGACCGCTGGCAGGTGACCCTGGAGGCCCGCATCGCCGTGCCGGTGCGGCCGGACTACCTGCCGCCGGAACTGCAGGAGAAATGGCAGGAAGTGGCCGAGGCGTTGGGGCCGGAGGTCTGTTTCACCCATCAGGAGACCAGAAACTTCGTGGACGAGCGCCAGATGCCGGAGCTCCTCAAGGAAATGGAGGCCCGTCTCCTCCAGGGAATGCAGCGCTACGCCAGCCACCCCCAGTTCGGGCCCCGCTTTCTCCGGCGGCGCTATCAGGAGCACCTGGAGCGCTCCCGTTGGTGGCGGGAGGAGTGAAAGCCGGGCGGGCACCTATGGGGGCTCGGCGTGCGGGGCCAGGGGGCCGGGAGGGCCGTCCCCTGCCCTTCCATCCCCCCACTTAAAGGGATTTGCCGCCACTGTCCCGGTTTCCCGGAGATGCCGGCCCGGGGGATTACGGGGGCTCGGCGCCGGGACTGCCGTGGGGCCAGAGGGGGGAGGGGAGGCCGGCCTGCCGCCCCCTGAAGCAGTCGGCGGCGAGGGCCAGGGGGCGGGGCTGGCAAACCCGGCCGCCCAGGGCCGGGCCGGTGCCCGCCAAACCGCACGTCAAGGAAGGGGAGACATGTCACCGACAGACGGCCGGCCCTGGCAGGAGCTGCCCCAGGTGCGGCTCACCGGCAAGGGCCGGCGCTGGCGCAAAACCGGCCACCCCTGGGTCTACCGGGATGATCTGGCCGGCCCGGTGGGCGTTCCCCCCGGGGAGCTGGTGGCGGTCCTGGGCCCCACCGGGGATTTCCTGGGTCAGGCCTTCTACAGCGCCGCCTCCCGCATCGCCCTGCGCTTCGTCACCCGCGGCGAGGAGGTGGTGGACCGGGAATTCTGGGCCGCCCGCCTGGAGGAGGCCCTGGCCTACCGGGAGCGGGTGGCCCCCGGGGCGGAGGCCCGCCGCCTGATCTATGGCGAGGCCGACGGCTTTCCCGGGCTGGTGGTGGATGCTTACGGCCCCCACCTGGTGGTCCAATCTCTCCATCCCGGGCCCGAGCGCCTGCTGCCCCTCTTTTTGGAGCTTGTCACCTCCCGGCTGGCTCCGGCCTCCATCACCCTGCGGCACGACGCGGAGGTCCGCCAGCTGGAGGGCCTGCCCCAGGAGGTCAGAACCGTCCAGGGGGAGCTCCCTGAGCGCCTGGAAATCCGGGAAGGCGGTCTCACCTTTCTGGTGGACGTGCGCCGGGGCCAGAAGACCGGCCTGTTCCTGGACCAGCGGGAGAACCGCCTGGCCGCCCGCAGCTACGGCCGCGGGGAGGTGCTGGACGCCTTCGCCTACCAGGGGGGCTTTGGTCTGCATCTGGCCGCCGCCGCCACCCGGGTGACGCTGGTGGACAGCTCCGCCGCCGCCCTGGAGGTGGCCCGGGAGAATGCCCTGATTAACGGCTTGGAGAATATTATTGCAATACGAGAAAATGTTTTTCATTTTTTGAGAAAAGCGGTCAAGGAGGGGCGGCGCTACGACACCATCATCCTGGACCCGCCGGCCTTCGCCAAGAGCCGCCAGGACCGCCCCGGCGCGCTCAAGGGCTATCTGGAGATCAACCGCCAGGCCCTGGAGCTGCTCTCCCCCGGGGGGTGCCTCATCACCTGTTCCTGTTCTTATAATTTGAGAGAGGAGGAATTTCTGGACCTCCTGCGCCAGGCGGCCCAGACCGCCGGCCGGGAGCTCAGAATGGTGGAGCGTCGGGGCGCGGCCCGGGACCATCCCGCCCTCCTCTCCCTCCCCGAAAGTTTGTACTTGAAGTGCTTCATCCTGCAGGCCCCGCCCTGAGACCCGAAGGGGCCGGCCCGGAGGCCGCCCCGGGACCCCAGCCCGGCAGAGTGGTGAAGGCCGCCAGTCTTCCCCGGTGAGGGGCGGCTTCCCTGCCCTGCCGGCCACGGGAGGGGGAAACCGAGAAGGGCTTCCGGGTGGGAAACCCTGCCGGGAAGGGGGAGAAACCCAGGGGGAGTGCGACTGAGCCATGGATCCTGCCATGATGGGGGGGCGGAGAGCCCACCCGCTCTTCCCCCCTGTGGGGCCCTTCCTGACCGGGTGGGTGGAGCTGCAGGAGAGGCCCCGGCCCTGCCCTCTTTCCCCTCCGCCGCAGAAATCCTTGACAGAAAGGAGGGTTGGTTTACAATGAATTGTTTTAATTGCCGGGTGAGCGCGGAGCGATGAAGACATCCCCCTGGCTGGTGACCATCAGCCGCATTCCGCCGGAGGGGCGGGAGCTGGCCCTGACCCTGGATGAGGAGTGGTTCGCCCGCTGGCTGGCCCAGGACCCGGGTCTCCAGCTCGCCGGGCCCGCCCGGGCCGATGCCCGGGTCAGCCTGAGCCGGCATGGGCGGGACGTGCTCCTGCGGGGGCGGGTGAGCGGCACCCTGACCCTGGCCTGCAGCCGCTGTCTCACCCCCTTTGAGACGCCGCTTGCTGCCACCTTCGAGCTCCTCCTCACCCCGGGGCCGGAGCCGGTGCGGGGCGGCGAAGAGCCTCTCACCCAGGAGGAACTGGACCTGGACTTTTTCACCGGCGACACCCTGGATCTGGAGCCTTACCTCAAGGAGCAGGTGGTGCTCATGCTGCCGGTGAAGCCTTTATGTGCAGATTCCTGCCGGGGCTTGTGCCCGCGGTGCGGCGCCGACCTCAATCTCGGGCCCTGCGCCTGCCCAGGCGGCCCCTCCAGCCGCCCCGGCACTTCGTGATATTCTCGGGTTGACAAAGGAGAGCAGCCATGGCACTCCCCAAACGGAGGCATTCGCCCACCCGCCGCAACAAGCGGCGCAGCCACTACCGCCTGACCCTGCCCCACCTGTCGGTGTGCCCCAAGTGCAATGAACCCCGGCTGCCGCACCGGGCCTGCCCGGCCTGCGGCTTCTACAAGGGCCGCCTGGTGGTGCCCGCCGCCGCGGAATAACTTCCCCCGATAAAGGTGCCCCATGGACTATCTGTTGACCGAGGAGCAGCAGATGCTCCAGGACCTGGCGCGGCGCATCGCCCATGAAAAGATCAAGCCGGCCCGGGCCCGCCTGGACGAGGAAGAGGAGTTTCCCTGGGAGATCCTGAAGGATCTGGCCCAAGCCGACCTGGCCGGCACCATCATCCCGGAGCAGTACGGTGGCCTGGGGATGGGCGCCTTTGAAAACGTCCTCCTTTTGGAGGCCCTCTCGGAAGGCTGCGTGGGCGTGGCGGTGAGTTTCGCCGCCAGCTTCCTGGGCGCCTACCCCATCATGCTCTACGGTTCCGAGGAGCAGAAACAGACCTATCTCCCGGGCATTGCCAAGGGCGACACCCTGGCCGCCTTCGCCCTGACCGAGGCTCAGGCGGGGAGCGACGCCGCCGCCATCGCCACCACTGCGGTCAAAGACGGCGATTCTTATGTGCTCAACGGCACCAAGCAGTGGATCACCAACGCCGGGGTGGCGGACGTCAATGTGATTATCGCCCTGACCGACAAGGCCAAGGGCCCCCGGGGCGCCAGCGCCTTCATTGTCCACAAGGACGACCCCGGGGTCTCCTTCGGCAAGAAGGAGCGCAAGATGGGGATCAGGGCCTCGGTGACCCGGGAGATCATCCTGGAGGAGGTGCGCATCCCCAAAGACCGCCTCATCGGCCGGGAGGGCCAGGGGTTCATCATCACCATGAAGACCCTGGACCTGGCCCGCCCCGGAGCCGGCGCCATGGCCCTCGGCCTGGCCCAGAGCGCCCTGGACGAAGCCGCCCTCTTTGCCAAGGAGCGCCACCAGTTCGGGCAGCCCATCTTCGCCATCCAGGCGGTGCAGCACATGCTGGCGGACATGGCGGTCAAGGTGGAGGCCTCCCGGGCCCTGGTCTACGCCGTGGCCCGCTACATCGACACCGACCCCAAGGATTTCTCCAAGGAGGCGGCCATGTCCAAGGTCTTTGCCACCGACATGGCCATGCAGGTGGCCATCGACGCCGTCCAGGTCATGGGCGGCCACGGCTACATGCGGGACTACCCGGTGGAGAAGATGATGCGGGACGCCAAGATCCTGCAGATCTTCGAGGGCACCAACCAGATCATGCGCAACATCATCGGCCTGGCCCTGAATAAAGAGTATTCCAAGAAGAAATAACCCGGTTTACCTCTTCTGGGAATTTGCGGCCGATGTTAATTACAGGGAAAATAATTGTGGGGGGAGGGCTAATGAGCGGTGGCCCCCTCCCCTCCCCCCCGCCTCCCTCCCCATCCGCAGGGAAAATGAGACCAATTTTCCCCTTAAGAAAAACTGGAAAATTTATATCATTAGTTCAAAAAGGTTGCACATAACTCCTTCAACCCGCACAGATGGTTAGCCTTTTCAGCCGTTTTGGATCTTCTCTAAAACCAAGAAAAATTGGATATCCCCTGGTCAACATTTTTTGTTTAAAAATTAGTGGTCGAACCTTGTAAAATTTATTTTATTGGATGAATTAAAAAAGACATAACCATATTTTTTTCCTGCTCCCCATGAAAATCATTGTCTGCATCAAGCAGGTTCCTGAAACCGACAAGGTGCGCCTGGACCCGGAGACCCACACCCTCATCCGGGAGGGGGTCCAGGCCATTATCAACCCCTTTGACCTCTACGCCCTGGAGGCGGGCCTGAGGCTCAGGGAGGCCCGGGGCGGCCAGGTGACCCTCCTGTCCATGGGGCCGCCCCAGGCCGAGGCGGCCCTGCGGGAGGCTCTGGGCTACGGCGCCGAGAGCGCGGTGCTCCTCTCCGACAAGGCCTTTGCCGGCGCCGACACCTGGGCCACCGCCCTCACCCTGGCCCATGCCGTGCGTAAACTGGGCGGCGCCGACCTCATCGTCACCGGCAAGCAGGCCATCGACGGCGACACCGCCCAGGTGGGGCCCATGCTGGCCACCGTCCTGGGGGTCCCCTACGTGGCCTGGGCCCGGAAACTCACGCTCACCGACGACACCGTCCTGGAGGTGGAGCGCCTCCTGGACCACGGCTATGACGCCCTCAGGGTCAGGTTGCCGGCGGTGGTGAGCGTGGTCAAGGAGATCAGCGAACCCCGGGTGCCCTCCTTCAAGGCCAAGATGCAGGCCAAAAAGGCGGTCATCCCCACCTGGACCCTGGCCGACCTGGGGCTGGACCCCCGGGAGGTGGGCCTGGCGGGCTCCTTCACCCAGGTGGTGCGGGTCTTCCCGCCCCCGGCCCGGGGCGCTTCCGAAGTTTGGACCGGCGACCCCCAGGAGCTGGCCACCCGTCTGTGGGCCCGGCTGAAGGAATTGGGAAGGAGATAGGATTCGCGGGAGGGCCAGGGGTGTCAACCCTCCGCCGGCCCCCCTCCGCCCCCCTGGGGGTTGGGGGGAGGGGGGTGGGAGAGAGGCAAGGGCACACCGTCCCCTGGCTCCCTCCCCTACAACTGACAGCCATGACTCTCATCGTCTATTCCGAGAAGTGCACGGGGTGCGGCGCCTGTGTGGAGGCCTGCCCCTTCGGGGTGCTCTCCCTGGAGGGGGAAAGGCTGGTTATCGGCGAGGGCTGCACGGCATGCGGCGCCTGTGTGGAGGTCTGTGAGGCCGGCGCCCTGGCCCTGGCGGAGGCGGAGGGCCCCTCTCCCCGGCCGGAGGTGCCCCCGGACGGCATCTGGGTCTTTGCCGAGCAGCGCCATGGCCGGCTGGCCCCCGTAACTCTGGAGCTTCTGGGCGAGGCTAGGCGGCTGGCCGGTGAGCTGGCGGTGCCCGTGGCCGGGGTGCTTTTAGGCGACCGGGTGGCCGAACTCGCTCCGGAGCTCTTCCGGGCCGGGGCTGACAAAGTCTATGTGGCGGAGCACCCGGCCCTGGCCGAATTTGTGGAAGGACCTTTCACCGCCGCCTTGACCGAGATGGCCGCCCGCTTTCGGCCGGAGATCTTGCTGGCCGGCGCCACCTATGTGGGCCGGGCCTTCATCCCCCAGGTGGCGGCGGCCCTGAGGACCGGCCTCACCGCCGATTGCACCGCCTTTGCCATCGACCGGGAAAGGCGGCTTTTGTTGCAGACCCGGCCGGCCTTTGGCGGCAACATCATGGCCACCATCATCACCCCCCGCACCTACCCCCAGATGGCCACGGCCCGCCCCGGGGTCTTCAGGCGCCTGGCGGAGCCTTATGCCGACGCGGGCCAGGTGGTGCCGGTGGAGCTCTCATCCCTCCAGGAGCCGGGCCCGTGCACCTTCGTGGGCACGGTGGAGGAGGTGCGGGAGCGCCTGCCCCTCTCCGAGGCCGAGGTCATTGTGGCCGGCGGCCGGGGTCTCAAAGAGGCCCGGCATTTCCGCCTGCTGGAGGAGCTGGCGGAGCTTCTGGGGGGTGCCGTGGGGGCCACCCGGGCGGCGGTGGACGCCGGCTGGATCCCGTATAGCCATCAGATCGGCCAGACCGGCAAGACCGTGGCGCCCAAGCTCTATATCGCCGTGGGCATCTCCGGGGCCGTCCAGCACCTGGCGGGCATCCAGTCCTCGGATTTTATCGTGGCCATCAACAAGGACCCGGACGCCCCCATCTTCAAGGTGGCTGACATCGGGCTGGTGGGGGACCTCTTCGAGATCGTCCCCGCCCTCATCGCCGCCATCCGCCGGGATCGGGGGTGAAAGGGGCCGGGGGCGGCGGCCGCCTGGCCCCGGTCGGGGGGATGAAGTCGGCAGCCGCCATCTCAGGCAGGCCCGGGACCGCCCTTGCCCTCCCTGGGGGGGGCAGGCGCCGGCAAGCGGGCCTTCCTTGGGCCCTCCCCCCCATCCCCGTCTGATTTATCCTCAAAAAAATCGGCCGGGGGTTTCATTTTTTCCCTATTCGTTTTATGTTTTAGCGTTAACGTCGACGGCCGCGCCCCGACGGGCGGCCTGAGGGAAGGCCTCATGACGCAGGAAGAATTTCAGGTGGCCCTGATCACCGGCGCGGCCCGGGGCATCGGCCGGGTCATCGCCACCGCCTTGGCAGCCCCGGGACGGGTGCTGTATCTCAATGACGTGGCCTGGGAGGCGGACCCCGCCACCCCCAGGTTGGTGGAGGAGAAGGGGGCCTCGGCCCGGCTCCTCACCTTCAGCGTCACCGACCCGGCCCAGGTGGAGGCCGCGGTGGAGGGCATCGTCCAGGAGAGCGGCCGCCTGGACATCCTGGTGAACAACGCCGGCATCACCCGGGACCAGCTGGTGATGCGCATGAAGGACGAGGACTGGGGGCAGGTGCTGGCGGTGAACCTCACCGGGGCCTTTCACTGCACCCGGGCGGTGGCCAAGGTGATGCTCAAACAGCGCCGGGGCCGCATCATCAACATCAGCTCGGTGGTGGGCTTCATGGGCAATTCCGGACAGGCCAACTACGCCGCCTCCAAGGCGGGGCTGGCGGGCCTCACCAAGGCGGTGGCCCGGGAGCTGGCCTCCCGGAACATCACGGTGAACGCCGTGGCGCCGGGCTTTATCACCACGGACATGACCGAGGCCCTGCCGGAGAAGGTCAAAGACATGATGCTGGCCCAGATCCCCATGGGCCGCTTCGGCACGCCGGAGGAGGTGGCCCAGGTGGTGGCCTTTCTCGCCTCCCCCCAGGCGTCCTATATCACCGGCCAGGTGATCCATGTGAACGGCGGTATGCTGATGGTATAATGAAGGAGGATGTATCCATGGCATCACTGGAAGAGAAAGTCATCAACATCATCGTGGACAAACTGGGGGTGGACCGCTCCGAGGTGACCCCTGATGCCGTCTTTGTGGACGATCTCGGCGCCGACTCTTTGGACCTGGTGGAGCTCATCATGGCCATGGAGGAGGAGTTCGGCTATGAGATCCCGGATGAAGAGGCGGAAAAACTGAGGACCGTGGGGGATGTCATCAGCTTCATCAAGGCCAAAGCCGCTGCCTGAGATCGAGGTTCTCGCCATCGGCTGCGACCACGCCGGCTACCAGCTGAAGGTGGAAATACTGGACGTGCTCCGGGAGATGGGCGTCCCGGTCCAGGATCTGGGCTGCGCCGGGCCGGATGAGTCGGTGCATTATCCCGTCTATGCCAAGAAGGTGGTGGACGCGGTCCTGGCCCGGCCCGGGCGCCGGGGCATCCTCATCTGCGGCACCGGCTTGGGCATGAGCGTGGTGGCCAACCGTTTTCCCGGCATCCGGGCGGCCTTGTGCCATGATCTCTACACCGCCGAGATGAGCCGCCGGCATAATGACGCTAATCTGCTGGTCCTGGGCGGTCGGGTGGTGGACCCGGCCCTGGCCCGGCAGATCGTCCGGGTGTGGCTCACCACCCCCTTTGAAGGCGGGCGGCATGCTGAGCGCCTGGAGCTTCTGGAACGACTGGCCGCGGCCGCCCGGGAAACCCCTTCGGACATGTAACCATGAAGAGCACCCCCCACCCCCTCCCCTGTCCCCTGATGGGCGCCCTGTCCCAGAGCGACCCGGAGGTCTTCCGGGCCATCGAGCTGGAACATCAGCGCCAGTTGAGCAAGCTGGAGCTCATCGCCTCGGAAAACTTCGTCAGCGATGCGGTGCTGGCGGCCCAGGGCTCCATCCTGACCCACAAGTACGCCGAAGGCTATCCCAACCGCCGCTACTACGGCGGCTGTGAGTTTGTGGATCTCGCCGAGGAGCTGGCCATCGAGCGGGCGAAAGCCCTGTTCGGCGCGCCTTACGCCAATGTCCAGCCCCACTCCGGCACCCAGGCCAACATGGCGGTGTATTTCGCCCTGCTCAAGCCCGGGGACACCATCATGGGCATGGACCTGGCCCACGGCGGCCACCTCTCCCACGGGGCTTCGGTGAACTTCTCCGGCCGCCTCTTCACGGCGGTGAGCTACGGGGTGGACCGGGAGACCGAACGGGTGGACTTTGACCAGGTGGCGGCCCTGGCCCGGGAGCACCGGCCCAAGATCATTGTGGCCGGGGCCAGCGCCTATCCCCGCCTGCTGGAGTTTGAGCGCTTCGCCGCCATCGCCGAGGAGGTGGGGGCCTACCTGCTGGTGGACATGGCCCACATCGCCGGTCTGGTGGCCGCCGGGCTCCATCCCAACCCGGTGCCGGTGGCCGACTTTGTCACCTCCACCACCCACAAGACCCTGCGGGGACCCCGGGGCGGGCTGATCCTGGCCCAGGAGAAATACGCCAAGATGCTGGACAGCCAGATCTTCCCCGGCATCCAGGGGGGGCCCCTGATGCACATCATCGCCGCCAAGGCGGTGGCCCTGAAAGAGGCCCTGAGCCCCAAATTCGTGCGCTACCAGCAGCAGATCGTGGCCAACGCCCGCACCCTGGCGGAAGAGTTCCGGGCCCGGGGCTACCGGCTGGTGGCCGGCGGCACCGACAATCACCTGCTTTTGGTGGATGTCACCCCCCAGGGGCTCACCGGCCGGGAGGCGGAGGAGGCCCTGGATCTGGCGGGCATCACGGTGAATAAAAACGCCATCCCCTTTGACCCCCACCCGCCCAAGGTCACCAGCGGCATCCGTCTCGGCACCCCGGCGGTCACCACCCGGGGCATGAAGGAGGCGGAGATGCGGGTGATTGCCGATTTCATCCACCAGGCCCTGACGGCCGCGGCGGACACCGACTTCCTGCGGAAGCTGGAGGCCCAGGTGCGGGATTTCTGCCGCAGCTTCCCCCTCTTTGCGCCGGAGTGGCTGCCGTGAGGCCGGGGAGGCCATGCGCTGCCCCTACTGCCACAGCACCCGGAACCGGGTCATTGACTCCCGCCCCAGCCGGGAGGCCAACGCCATCCGGCGGCGCCGGGAGTGCCTCAAGTGCGGCCGCCGCTTCACCACCTATGAGCAGGTGGAGGAGACCCTGCCCCTCATCATCAAAAAGGACGGCCGCCGGGAGCCCTACCAGCGCACCAAGGTGGCGGAGGGCATCAAAAAGGCCTGCGAGAAGCGGCCGGTCTCCATCGACGCCATCGAAAATTTCCTGGATGATCTGGAACGGGAGCTGTTAGAGAGCGGCCAGCGGGAGGTACCTTCCTCCTTTATCGGGGAGCGGGTGATGGCCAAGCTCCGGGAGTGGGACGACGTGGCGTATGTGCGCTTTGCCTCGGTCTACCGCCACTTCACCGACGCCACCGACTTCATGGAGGAGATCCGGCAGCTGCTGGCCTCCCGGGGGAAGGACCCGCAGGGCCGGTGAGCGGGGCGCCTCCCTGAGCCGGCTGCGCCCCGTCGGAGTCCCCCTATCTGCGGGAGCCGCCGCCCCGCCGCTGCTGGAAGGTCCCCGGTCCGCCCAAGCCGGAGCCGGTCTGGAAACGGACCCGGTTCTGGTAGTGCATCCCGGCCCCGGAGCCGTCCCGGAAGCGGTCCCGGTCCCGGGCCTGCAGGGGGGTGGAGGTGGTGGAAAAGCTGTCCTGGAATTGAGGCCGGCTGGTTTGCAGGCGGTCGCGGTCCCGGATGGGGTCCTGGGTGTGCCGGGGGGTGTCCAGGTATTGCCGGTCACGGTCCCGGAGCTGGTCGGCCGCCGACACGGGCAGCACCATCACCAGGCAGAGGGCCATGACAAACCAGGCGACTGTTCTCATAAGGCCTCCTGGGAGTTTTTAACCTAAATTCACGATTTTTTAACGAATGACAATAACTAATTTGAGTACTTTTGAGACCAACATGGAAAAATCCGACGCCGTGACAGGCGGGGGGTCTTCCGAGGGGAAGGTGTGATTCATGCACCCCGTCACCATTATCTGGCAGCGTCTGGTGGATGAGCAGGGCGAAACCTGTGAGCGCTGCGGCGCCACCGAACAGGAACTCCTCAAGGCCCTGCGGTTTCTCACCAAGGCTTTCAGCCCGGTGGGCCTGAGCTTCACATTGGAAAGCCAAGCCCTCAGCCCGGCGGAGTTTGCCCAGGATCCGTTGCGCTCCAACCGCATCCTCATCGACGGCCGGGAGCTGGAGGAGTGGCTGGCAGCGGAGGTGGGGCAGAGCCCCTGCTGCGGTCCCTGCGGTGAGGCCCAGTGCCGCACCCTGACGCTGGACAACCGGACCTATGAGACCATCCCGGCGGAGCTCATCATCCAGGCGGGCCTGAAGGCGGCCTACGCCCGGGCGCAGAGTGCCGGCGGGGCCGCTTGAGCAACTCCGAGGCCCTGGTGTTCTCCTCATGAATGACGAACACTACATGAGGCTGGCCCTCCGGCTGGCGGCCCGGGGCGCCGGCTGGGTCTCCCCCAACCCCATGGTGGGCGCGGTGGTGGTGCG
>CALEAV010000004.1 GCA_937943575.1 uncultured bacterium
ACCTCTGCCTGAAGATCGGCCTGCCTCCGGGGGGCTCAGGCGCCCGCCGGAGGAAGGGAGGGTCATGAAGAGAGTGGGTCTGGTTTTTCTGCTGACGGCCGCCCTGGCTCTGAGCGTGACGGGCCAGTCTTTTGCCCAGGACCAGGGGGGGCCCCGGCGCCTCAGCCTCAAGGAGGCCATCGACACCGCCCTGAAGCAAAACCCCCAGGTGACCCAGTACCGGGAGCTCATGGCCGCGGCCAAAGAGGGCATCGGCATCTCCCGGGCGGCCTATTTCCCCCAGCTGAGCTTCCGGGGCGATTTTTTCTATGGCACCGCCTTTTCCTCCGGCTCCGCCGGCGCGGCCTTCCAGGGAGGCACCGCCCCCGGCACCGCCCGGCCCCTGTCTTTGGCCAACAATCCCAAGGACTTTTATATCTACCGTTTTTCCCTGAACCAGCTCCTGTATGACTTCGGCAAGACTCCGGGCCAGGTGGCGGAGGCCACCGCCACCTACAAGGCCTCCCAGGAGGACTACGCCGCCGCCCGCCAGCAGGTGGTGCTGGAGACCCGCACCGCCTATTTCAACTATCTGGCCGCCCGCCGGGCGGTGCAGGTGGAGGAGCAGAACGTCCGCCAGAACCGGGAGCTCCTCAAGCAGGCCCAGGGCTTCTACCAGGTGGGGCTGAGGGCCAAGATTGACGTCACCAAGGCGGAGGCCAACCTCTACCAGGCGGAATCCGAGCTCATCCGGGCCAAAAACGCCATGGAGCTGGCCCGGGTGGACCTGATGAAGGCCCTGGGGCTCAAATCCTGGCCCTATGCCGAGGTGGAGGATGTGCTGGAGGTCTCCCCCCAGCCCCTGAGCCTGGAGGACCTGCGCTCCCAGGCCCTGCGCCAGCGGCCGGAGCTCCTGCGCAACCGGGCCCAGCAGCAGCGGGACCAGGCCTCCCTGCAGGTGGCCAAAGCCGGCTTCCTCCCCACCCTGTCCTCCAGTTCGGCTTATGGCTGGCAGGGGAGCGGCTATCCCCTGGACGACAACTGGTGGCTGGGGGTGGGGATGAGCTTCCCCCTCTTTGAAGGGGGCCGGACGCTCTCCCAGGTGCGCCAGGCCAGGGCGCAGCTCCGGGCCACCCTGGCCAGCGCCGACCTCCTCACCCTGGAGGTGATGAAGGAGGTGGAGCAGAATTACCTGGACCTCAAGGCCGCCTGGGAAGTGATCCGGGCCAGCCGAAAGGCCCGGGAGGCGGCGGAGGAGAACCTGCGCCTGGCCTGGGGCCGCTACCGGGCCGGGGTGGGCAACATCATCGAGGTCACCGACGCCCAGACCCAGTTCGCCCGGGCCGACCTGGAGCACGTGCGGGCGCTCCTCAACTACCGCATCGTGGAGGCCCGCCTCGACAAGGCGGTGGGCAGGACTTTTTGAGGAGGGAGGTGGAGCGTCAACCGGCCTCCGGCTTCGTGCCCTGACAGGAGGGGGCGCGGCATTGACATTGCTTGTGCCCCCTCCACCCAAAAAACGACTTGACAGGCGGAAGAAAATACATTAAACACATAAATGGAAGCGGGCATAGCTCAGTTGGTAGAGTACAAGCTTCCCAAGCTTGGTGTCGCGGGTTCGAATCCCGTTGCCCGCTCCATTCCCGGAAGATTGGGAAACCCGCTTCCCCCGGCGAGGGGGCCGGCGCCAACGTCAGGGGCGAGCCGCCGGCCTGCTTTGCGGGCGGAGAATGACGCTACTCTGGGGACGCCCCGAGATTAACTGCAATCTTGGATTTTCCCGGAAGTGGGCCTGGGCCCGCTTTTTTTATTGTGGCAGGGACGAAGGAGCCGGGGCCCGGGGTCCCGGGCACCCGGAAAGTGCAGGAACGGGTGATTCGGACGCAGGAAGATCAGGGCGGGATCGCCGCCAGGGTGGAGGAGCTCATCACCCCTTATGTCACCGCCCAGGGGCTGGAGGTGGTGGAGGTGGAATATCACCGCCCCGCCCGGGGCCGGGCCACCCTGCGCATCTATCTGGACCGGCCCGGAGTGGGGGGCATCACCCTGGAGGAGATCACCCGCATGAGCCGGGTGATCGGGGAGCTTCTGGATGTCCATGATCCCATCGGACCCTCCTACACCCTGGAGGTCTCCTCCCCGGGGCTCACCCGGGAGCTTAAAGGGCCCCGGGACTTTGCCCGCTACGCCGGCCGCAAGGTGCGCCTCACCAGCCGCCGGCCGGTGGACGGCCGCCAGGTGCACCGGGGGATTTTGAAGGGCCTGGAGGGGGACGAGGTGCTCCTCGAGGTGCAGGGCGCCCTGCTGCGCCTCTCCCTGGAGGATATCGCCAAGGCCCGGCTGGACCTGTAAGGCCGGGGGCGGGGGAAGGGGGCGGGGCATCACTCCTGAGCCCCGTGACCCATCATCCGGAAAAGGGATGCCATCCCCGTGGGAGCAGAAAGGGTGCCGCAAGGGCACCGCCCACACGCAGACGTTGCTGCTGGCGTCGGGCTTAAAGGTCCGGCGCAGCCGGTCAAGGAGGACAGACACGCACCATGAATCTGGAATTGAGGCGCCTCATCGATCAAGTGAGCCGCGACAAAGGCATTGACAAGGAGCTGCTCATCAGCGCCATCAAGGACGCGGTGCGTTCGGCGGCCCGGAAGAAATACGGCCCCAAGCTGGATATCGAGGTGGACTACAAGGACGACACCGGCGAGATCGAGGTGTTCCAATACAAGGAAGTGGTGGAGGAGGTCACCGACCCCCTCACCCAGGTGTCCCTGGAAGAAGGCCGCCAGATCGATCCCGAATGCGAGGCGGGGGACCAGCTGGGGTTCAAGATGGACGCCAGCCAGTTCGGGCGCATCGCCGCCCAATCCGCCAAGCAGGTCATCATGCAGCGCATGAAGGATGCGGAGCGGGATCTGGTGTATGAAGAATACAAGGACCGCAAGGGGGAGATCATCAGCGGCATCGTCCAGCGCCTGGACCAGGACGGGATCATCGTCAACCTGGGGCGCACGGAGGCGGTGCTGCCGCCCTCGGAGCAGGTGCCCAAGGAGATCTACCACAAGGGGGAGCGCCTCCGGGCCTATATCCTGGACGTGAAGCGCCAGAGCAAGGGCCCCCAGATCATCCTCTCCCGGACGCATCCCAACTTCCTGGTGGCCCTGTTTGAGGCCGAGGTGCCGGAGATCGCCGACGGCACGGTGCAGATTCTGGCCTGCGCCCGGGAACCGGGGAGCCGCTCCAAGATCGCCGTGGCCTCCCGGGACTCGGACGTGGACCCGGTGGGCGCCTGCGTGGGCCTCAAGGGCTCCCGGGTGCAGAATATCGTCCAGGAACTCCGGGGGGAAAAGATCGATATCATCCCCTGGAGCCCGGATGTGGCCCGGTTTGCCACCAATGCCCTGCAGCCGGCGGAGGTGAGCCGCATCATCCTCAACCAGGCCACCCAGACCATGGAGGTCATCGTGCCGGACGACCAGCTCTCCCTGGCCATCGGCAAACGGGGGCAGAATGTCCGCCTGGCCTCCAAGCTGGTGGGCTGGAAGATCGACGTGAAGACGGAGTCCAAATACTCCAAGTCCCTGAAGGATGGCTACCTCTCCCTCCTGCGCATCCCCGGGGTGGGGGAGATGACCGCCAGTGTACTCCATGAGGCGGGCTACACCTCGGCCAAGGAGGTGGCGGAGAGCAGCGTGGAGGACCTGATGGCGGCCACCGGGCTGCACGAGAAGAAGGCGGCCAGCCTCATTGAGGCGGCCAGGGAACTGATGGGCCAGAATGCGGCGGAAGCTGCCGACAACCCGGCGGCGGAGGCGGAAACCACGTCGCCCTGACCTAGGCGGCGCATATCAGGTGTGGGGGTTGAGCGTCTTTTATGGCGGAGACCAGGGTTTTCAAATTAGCGAAAGATCTCAAGATCGAAGTCCGGGAGCTGATCCAGCGCCTCAGGGAGGACTTCGGTCTGGAGGTGGGGAATCCCTACAGCACCATCGATGAGGCCACCAGCGAGCGGGTGCGCCAGCTTCTCAGCCAGATGACCCCGCAGGTGGAGGAGAAGCGCATCGGCGACAATGTGAAGCGGCGCCGCCGGGTGGCCCCGGTGGTGCCCCGGCCGGTGGCGCCCCCGGCGGAGGCGGAAGGCGCGGCGGCAGCCCCGGTGTCCGCCGGAGAGGTGGCCCCGGAAGCCTCCCGACCGGTTCCGGACCTTCCCCGGCCGCCCCGATTGCGCCGGGAGTCCCGGGCCCGGGTGGTGACCCTGCCCGTGAAAGAAAAGCCGGTCCCCGCCCCTGCGCCGCCTGCGGCGGAGCCGGCCCCCTCGCCGGCGGCGGAGGCGGTGCCCCCGGCGGGGGCTGCGCCGGCAGCCCCAATGGCGGAGCCCCCGGCGCCGGCGGCGGAAGCCTCCCCGGCGATGGGGCCGGCCGCCCCCCCAACGGAGGCCGCGGTTCCCCCCACCCCCGTGGCCCCGGCGGAGCCGGCGACCCCCGCCCCGAAGCGGCCCAAACTCAAAACCCGGAAGAAAGAGACCCCGGCCAGGATCATCAGCCTGCCCCCGGAGCCGCCCAAGGTAGAGGTAGCGCCCGTGCGCCCGGTGGTTGCGCCCGCGGCCGAAGCCCCGGCGGGCCCCGCCCGGGCGGCCGGGGAGGTCAGGCCGGTGGCGCTCCCGGAGAAGAAGCCGGCGGAAGTGCCCAAACCCAAGAAGGCCGCCAAGGGCAAGCGCCCGGAAGTGGTGGAGATCCCCAAGGCCGGCAAGGCCGGCAAGAAGCGGGAGGTGCGGGAACGGGACACCCTCTACGGCGAGGGGGAGATCCGCCTGCCCGGCAAGAAGAAGGGGCTGAAAAAGGCGGTGAAAAAGGTCTCCCGGGCCGAGCTCACCGTGCCCAAGGCCATCAAGCGCCGCATCAAGGTGGGGGAGTCCATCACCGTGGGCGACCTGGCCAAACGCATGGGCATCAAGTCCGGCGAGGTCATCAAGCAGCTCCTCAAGATGGGTCTCATGGCCACCATCAATCACCCCATCGACTTCGACGCCGCGGTGCTGGTGGCCAGCGAGTTCGGTTTCGAAGTGGAACGGGCCACCCCCCAGGAGGAGGACCTGCTGGCCCAGGCCGCAGCGGCCACGGAAGGCACCGCCGTCGTGCCCCGGCCGCCGGTGGTCACCATCATGGGCCACGTGGACCACGGCAAGACCTCGCTTCTGGACGCCATCCGCCGGAGCCGGGTCATCGAGACGGAGGCCGGCGGCATCACCCAGCACATCGGCGCCTATCATGTGAAGCTCCCCGAGGATCGGGGCGAGGTGGTCTTTTTGGACACCCCCGGCCATGAGGCCTTCACCGCCATGCGGGCCCGGGGCGCCCAGGTCACCGACCTGGTGGTCCTGGTGGTGGCCGCCGACGACGGCGTCATGGAACAGACCCAGGAGGCCATCAACCACGCCAAGGCCGCCAACGTGCCGGTGGTGGTGGCGGTGAACAAGATCGACAAGCCCGGGGCCAACCCTGAGCGGGTGAAACGGGAGCTGGCCAATCTGGGCATCGTCCCCGAGGAGTGGGGCGGCGACGTGCTGTTCTCCGAGGTCTCCGCCAAGCAGCGCATCGGCATCGACGACCTGCTGGAGAAGATCCTCCTCCAGGCGGAGATCCTGGACCTGAAGGCCCCGGTGGACTGCCCGGCCCAGGGCCGCATCGTGGAGTCCCGGCTGGACAAGGGCCGGGGCCCGGTGGGCACCGTCCTGGTGCTCAAAGGCACCCTGAAGCAGGGCGACTACTTTGTCTGCGGCACCCAGTACGGCCGGGTGCGGGCCATGTTCGACGACCGGGGCAACCGGGTGGAGGAGGCCACCCCGGGGCTGCCGGTGGAGGTCCAGGGCTTCAGCGGCGTCCCCGAGGCCGGGGATGAGTTCCAGGTCCTGGAAGACGAGCGCAAGGCCAAGCAGATCGCCATGATGCGCCAGCAGAAGCAGCGGGAGGCCGCCCTGGCCAAGCTGAGCCGGGTCAGCCTGGAGAAGCTCTACCAGCAGATCAAGGAAGGCACCGTCAAGGAACTCAAGCTGGTGCTCAAGGCGGACGTCATGGGCTCCATCGAGGCCCTCACCAAGGCCCTCTCGGAGCTGGGCAACGAGGAGATCAAGGTCAACCTCATCCACACCGGCATCGGCGAGGTGAGCGAAAGCGACATCATGCTGGCCTCCGCCTCCGACGCCATCGTGGTGGGCTTCAACGTCAAGGCCAACCCCAAGGCCCAGACCCTGGCGGAGCAGGAGCACGTGGATGTGCGCTTCTACGACATCATCTACAACCTCCTCCATGACGTCCAGGCCGCCCTGGAGGGCATGCTGGAGCCGGTGGTGGAGGAGCGGACCCTGGGCACCGCCGAGGTGCGGGCCGTGTTCACCATCAGCAAGGTGGGCACCGTGGCCGGTTGCATGGTGACCGACGGCAAGGTGGAGAGAAACGCCCTGGCCCGGGTGAAGCGGGGCGGCCAGATCCTGGCCGACGGCCTCAAGGTCGTCTCCCTCAAGCGCTTCAAGGAGGATGTCAAGGAGGTGCAGGCCGGCTATGAATGCGGCATCGGCCTGGACCGCTTCTCCGACTTCCAGCCCGGCGACCTCCTCGAGGTCTACGTCCAGGAGAAGGTCAAGGCCGAACTCTCCGGGCCCGCCCGGGGCGAAGCCAGGGAATAATCTCCGGCCACAAGCCACGATGGGGCATGCCCCGGGGCTTAAACCGGGGATTTCCCGGGAGCCCGGCGACAGGTGAAAGACCCCACAACGGGAACTTTCCTGTCAGCCGGGGCTGTGGACTTTGGCCTTAAGGAGCGAGTCATGGTGGTGGCCGCCGCCCGGATCATCCTGCTCCTCCCGGAGAATCACTCCCTCAAGGGGAAGCGCAAAGTGGTGAAGAGCCTCATCGACAAGGTGCGGCACCGGTTTGAGGCCGCGGTGGCGGAGGTGGACGACCTGGACCTGTGGCAGAAGGCCCAGGTGGGGGTGGCCCTGGTGGGCAACGACGCCGGCCTCCTCACCTCCCGGCTGGAGCAGATCCTGCGCTTTGTGGAAGAGCAGCACCTGGCGGAGATCGTGGACTCCCAGGTGGAGCTCTGCTATCTGGAATCCTGATGCGCCGCCGCGCCCCCGTCCCACGGCCGGTAAGGGTGGCCGGGCTCCTCAAGGAGACCCTGGCCACCATTCTCCTCACCAAGTGCGCCGACCCCCGCCTTGCGGAGCTCACCCTTACCGCGGTGGAGATGACGCCGGACCTGAAGCAGGCCCGGGTTTATTACGTGGTGCGGCAGGGGGCCGACCGGGAACAGGTGCTGGCGGCCCTGGACAAGGCCCTGGGCTTCATCCGGGGCGAGGTGGCCAAGGCCCACATCCTGCGCACCATGCCGGAGTTCCATTTCCTCCCGGATGACACCCTGGAGCGGGCCGCCCGCCTGGAGGCGCTGTTCAGGGAAATCGGCCGGCAGGAAGACCGAGGAGGCTAACGCCGGTTCACGGAGCAGGGGAATGCCGCCGACGGCAGAGGATTTCCGAAAGGAGCTCAACGAAATATTCGCCGCTTGCCAGGTTATTCAGCCGGTGGAGCGGGCCGTGCTCCCGACGCCGGTGTCCATTGAGATCACTTCCGGCGCACGGCACCGCAGGGCCGGAGGGAATCCCGGCCGGGACCATCGGAGGCCCGTGGGCTGTCAGGTGATGCGCCCGTGCATGGTGGACGGGGAGGTGGTGGTTCACGAGCCGCCGAGTCTGGGGAGCCGCTGCCGGGTGCCGCGGCCGCCCTCCCCGTAAGCACCCGATGGCTGTGGATGGCCTGCTCCTCATCGACAAGCCGGCGGGCCCCACCTCCTTTGAGGTGGTGCGCCAGATTCGGCGGGCCCTGAAGGTCCGCAAGGCCGGGCATCTGGGGACGCTCGACCCCTTTGCCACCGGGCTTCTGCCCCTGGCCCTGGGGGCCGCCACCCGCCTGGTGCCGTTTTTGGAGGGACTGGACAAGACCTACCTGGCGGAGGTGGAGCTGGGGAAAGAGACGGACACCCAGGATGCGACCGGCCGGGTGGTGGCGGAGCATCCGGTGGCGGTCAGCGAGGCGGACCTCCGGGCGGCGGCGGCCCGGTTCGTGGGCGAGATTGAACAGATACCACCCCTGTATTCCGCCGTGCGCCACCAGGGGCGGCGGCTGTATGAGCTGGCCCGGCAGGGGATGGCGGTGGAGGCCCGCCCCCGGAAGGTGACCATCTACCGCCTGGAGATTAAGGAAATTCGGCTCCCCCGGGTGGTCCTGGAAGCCACCTGCTCCAAGGGCACCTACATGCGCACCCTGGCCCACGATCTGGGCCGGGTCCTGGGCTGCGGGGGACACCTGGCGGCCCTGCGGCGCCTGGCGGTGGGGCCGTTCCCGGTGGACGAGGCGCTGCCCCTGGCGGAGGTGATCCATCACCCCGACCTGGCCCGGGAGCGGCTCCTTCCCCTGGCCGACTGCCTGCCCTTCCTGCCGGCGTTGCAGGTGGACGCCCGGGAGGCGGCGCGCCTGGCCCAGGGGCAGCCGGTGGCCGTGCCGCCGCCCGCCGGAGGCCTGAACGGCCGGGTGCGGGTGCTGAGCGGCGGCCGGCTCTTGGCGGTGGCGGAGTGGCGCCGGGATCCCCGGGGGCTGCTGCTGGCCCCGGTGCGGGTCTTCCCCCAAGCGCCGGAGTGAGTTGAAGGGCGGGATAGGAGCGAGCCCCGTCATTTTTAGGGGGCGAAAGAAAGATTTTCCGGCGGCAAGGGCGGGCCGCTGCCTTGCCGGCCGGCATTCCTGACAAGGAGGAGACAGTGGCGTTAACAGCAGAACAGAAAAAGGAGATCATTGACCGCTACAAGCTGCATGAGAGTGACACCGGGTCCACGGAAGTGCAGGTGGCCATCTTAAGCGAGCGCATTTCCTACCTCACCGGCCACTTCAAGACCCACGCCAAGGACCACCACTCCCGGCGGGGGCTCATCAAGCTGGTGGGTCAGCGGCGCCGTCTCCTGAACTACCTGAAGAGAAAAGACATTGAGCGCTACCGGGCCCTCATTGAGCAGCTGGGGCTCCGGAAGTAGGAGGACGGTTAGACATACATGATGAAGAAATACGTCGTCGAGGTGGGCGGCCGGGACCTGACCTTTGAGGTGGGGCGGCTGGCCCAGCAGGCCAGCGGCTCGGTCCTGGTCCGCTATGGCGAAAATGCGGTGCTGGCCACCGCGGTGATCTCCGAGCAGAAGCGGGAGGGCATCGACTTCCTCCCCCTGACGGTGGATTACATCGAGAAGGCCTATGCCGCCGGCCGCATCCCGGGGGGCTTTTTCCGGCGGGAGATGGGGCGGCCCAGCGAAAAGGAGACCCTCACCTCCCGGCTCATCGACCGGCCTTTGCGGCCCCTCTTTCCCAAGGGCCTGTTCAATGAGATCCAGATCATCGCCACGGTGCTCTCCGGCGACCTGGAGATCGACCCGGACATTTCGGCCCTGAACGGGGCGGCCGCGGCCCTGGAGATCTCACCGGCGCCTTTCCAGGGCCCGGTGGCCGCGGTGCGGGTGGGCAAGGTGGACGGCCGCCTGGTGGTCAACCCCACCAATACCGAGCTCAAGGAAAGCACCCTGAATCTCATCGTGGCCGGGGTGCCCGACGGGCTGGTGATGGTGGAGGGCGGCGCCCGCATGGCCACGGAGGACGAAATCCTGGAGGCGCTGTTCTTTGCCCAGGAGCGCTTGCAGCCCATCCTGGCCACCATCCGGCTCATGGGCGAGGAGGTGGGCAAGGCCAAATGGCCCCTGCCGGAGACCCCCGACTACGGCGATCTGCCGGAGCGGGTCCGGGAGCTGGCCGAGGCCCGGCTGCTTATGGCCGTAACCCAGCCGGAGAAGAAGGCCCGGCGGGAGGGGGTGGAGGCGCTTTTGCGGGAGGTCCTGGAGGCCCTGGGGCCCGAGGCCGCCGGCCGGGAGAAGGAGGTGGCCGCCATCTTCCAGGAGCTGCAAAAGAAGGTGGTGCGCCGCTATGTGCTCAGCGAAAAGCGCCGCATCGACGGCCGCGGCTTCACGGACATCCGGCCCATCTGGGCCGAGGTGGGGATGCTGAGCCGCACCCACGGCTCCGCCATCTTCACCCGGGGCGAGACCCAGGCGTTGGCGGTGACCACCCTGGGGACGCCCTCGGACGAGCAGCGCATTGAGACCCTGTTGGGCGAGACCTTCAAGTCCTTCATGCTGCACTATAACTTCCCGCCCTATTGTGTGGGCGAGGCCCGGATGCTGCGGGGGCCCAGCCGGCGGGAGATCGGGCACGGCGCCCTGGCGGAGCGGGCCATCACCCCCGTGCTCCCCTCGGCGGAGGAATTCCCTTACACCATCCGCATCGTCTCGGAGGTGCTGTCCTCCAACGGCTCCTCCTCCATGGCCACGGTGTGCGGCACCTCCATGGCCCTGATGGATGCCGGCGTGCCGGTGAAGGGCGCGGTGGCCGGGGTGGCCATGGGCCTCATCAAGGAAGGCGGGGAGGTGGCGGTGCTCTCCGACATCCTGGGGGATGAGGACGCCCTGGGGGACATGGACTTCAAGGTGGCGGGCACGGCGGAGGGCATCACCGCCCTGCAGATGGACATCAAGATGACGGGCATCACCCGGGAGGTGCTGGCGAAGGCCCTGGCCCAGGCCCGGGAGGCCCGCCTCCATATCCTGGGGGAGATGAACAAGGTCATCGCCGCGCCCTCGCCGGTCCTCAAGGAGCATGCCCCCAAGATCGTGGTCATCCAGATCAACCCGGAAAAGATCCGGGAGGTCATCGGCCCCGGCGGCAAAATCATCAAGCAGATCGTGGCCCAGACCGGGGTCAAGATCGACATCGAGGACGACGGCCGGGTGCATATCTCCTCCCCCACCCAGAAGGCGGCGGACGAAGCCATCCGGATCATCCGGGAACTCACCGCCGAGGCCGAGGTGGGCGGCATCTACACCGGCAAGGTCAAGAAGATCATGGACTTCGGGGCCTTCGTGGAGATTTTGCCCAACACCGACGGACTGGTGCACATCTCCGAGCTGGCGCACCACCGGGTCAAATCCGTCTCCGATGTGCTGAAGGAGGGGGATGAGGTGACGGTGAAGGTGCTGGAGATCGACCGGCAGGGCAAGATCCGCCTGTCCCGCAAGGCCCTGCTGCCCCCGGAGCCCAAGTCCTCCCCCCAGGAGCAGCCCAAGAAGGACCGTGTACCGAAAAAGCGTTCTTCCTAACGGGGTGCGGCTGGTCACCGAGGAGCTGCCCCACTTCCACTCCGTGGCGGTGGGCTTCTGGCTCACGGTGGGGGGGCGGGACGAGACTGAGGCGGAGCACGGGCTGTCCCACTTCCTGGAGCACATGGCCTTCAAGGGCACCCCCCGCCGGGACGCCCTGGCCATCGCCCGGGAGGCCGACCGCCTGGGGGGCTCGGTGAACGCCTTCACCACCAAGGAGTGCACCTGCTACCATGCCCGGGTGCTGGCGGAGCACCTGCCGGTGGCCCTGGACCTGCTGGCCGACCTGGTGCTCCAGCCCCTCTACCGGGAGGAGGATCTCGAGCGGGAGCGCCAGGTCATCCTGGAGGAGATCGCCGCCCAGGAGGACAGCCCCGAGGACCTGGTGCAGGTGGAGTTCGCCCGCCGCTTCTGGCCGGAGCAGGCCCTGGGGCGCCCCCTTTTGGGAGACGCCGAGGATGTCCTCCGGGTCACCCGGGAGGATCTCCTGAGGTACCGCCTCGCCACTTACCGGCCGGAGCAGTTGCTGGTGGCGGTGGCCGGGCGGGTGCACCACGAGGAGGTCCTGGAGCTGGCCGGCCCGGCTCTGGCCGCCTTCGCCAACGGCGCTCCGGCCCGCCGGCGGCAGCCCGCGGCGGCGCTGCCGGGCACGCACCTCATCCCCCGGGACCTGGAGCAGGTGCATGTCTGTCTGGGCACCGAAGGGCTGGCCGCCGCCGACCCCCGGCGGTTCACCGCCACGGTGCTCCAGACCATCTTAGGGGGCAACATGAGCTCCCGCCTCTTCCAGGTCATCCGGGAGCAGTTGGGCCTGGCCTACAATATCTACTCTTTCTTAAGCTTTCTCAGCGACACCGGGGTATGGGAGATCGCCGCCGGGGTGAGCCCCCGGCACCTGCCGGCCCTGCTTCAGGCGGTGTCCCGGGAACTGCGCCGCCTGAGGGAGGAGGGGGTGAGCGAGGCGGAGCTGGCCGCAGCCAAGGAGTACCTCCGGGGCTCCATTTACCTCCACGCCGAGGAGGTGGAGCAGCGCATGCTCCGGCTGGCCAAGAACGAAATCCACTTCGGCGACTACATCCCCATCGACGACGTGGTGGCGGGCCTGTCCCGGGTCAGCGCCGACCAGGTGCAGGAGCTGGCCCGGGAGTTTTTCCAGGCGGAGCGCTGGGGGCTGGCCCTCCTGGGCCCGGTGACCGCCCCGGGGGAGCTGGAATTTTAGGCTGACATGCCGGGGGCCGCGGCGGCAGGGAAGGGAGATCCTGCTGGCCGGGAGGGGGGCGCCGGGGTCAGGGGCTGACATGCCCGGGAGGGTCGGAAGGGGTGGCCCCGCCTCCCCTCCCCCACCCTGGCCACCCCCGACAGGAGGTCAAGGGAGGGATCGGGGGGAGGGGAGGGGCTGCGCCCCCGGCCCTCTCTCCCGGAAAAAAAGGCCGGGGTTATTACCCCGGCCGCTTTTTTGGGGAAAAGGGACAAGAATCCTCCCCGGCCCCATTTTTTTCTTGTGCGTTGCCGCCGTCCTAATACTCCTCCTCGGCCATGATCCCCTGGTGGATGAACTTGTAGAGGCTGCCGATCCACTCCAGTTCGTTGGCCAGCTCGGAGTTGGCAAAGATCCACTCGCCGTGCCTGTCCTTGGCGATGATGACGATCTCCTCGATCTCGTCCAGATCCTGGGAGATGCGGTCCACCACCTCCTGGACCGAGCGCTTGGCTTTTTCAAAGGGGATGATGTTTCTGGTCATGGTGCTCCGTGGCTCCGGGGATGGGTGAGGGGGAGGGCAGCCTGAAGGCCCCGCTGACAACCCTTTTATGTGTCATTTTTCCCCGCCGCGGCCAAAAAAGCAATGAGTATTTCCGCGGTGGCCTCGGGGGCCTCCTCCTGGGGGGCGTGGCCCACCTGGGGCAGCAGGTGCAACTCCGCCTGAGGGAGGAGGGCCTGCAGTTCCGTGGCCTGGGAGGCCGGCAGGATGCGGTCCTCCCGGCCCCAGATGAGGCTCACCGGCTGGTGAATCCGGGCCAGCAGGCGCCGGACCTCCTCCGGGGGCCAGGGGTCGTTCTCCCGGGCCAGGCGCATGAGCCCCAGGCGGTTGGCCAGCGGCCGGAAGGTGGGGGCATAGCCGGCCACCACCTCCGGGGTGAGGAGCTCCTGGCGATGATAAGCCAGCTTCAACCCCAACGGCACAATCCAGGGTCCCAGGGCCAGGGCGGTGAGGCGGCCCAGGAGGGGCAGGCGCAGGGGCTGAAAGAGGAGGGGGTAGCGCCGCACCATCACCGCCGGGGCCAAGAGCGCCAGGGCCGCAACCCGCGCCGGCGCCTGGGCGGCCAGGAGCACCGCCAGGCCGCCTCCCAGGGAGTTGCCCACCACGGCGCAGGTGGCCACGCCCCGGCGGTCCAGGAGGGTCAGGAGGCCGGCCGCCAGGGTCTGAAGGCGGAAGTCCGGGGTGGCGGCGGCGGGGGTGGCACCGTGGGCCGGCAGGTCCGGGGCCAGCAGATGAAAGCGGGGGGCCAGCCGGGGGAGAAGCTCCCGCCAGGAAAAGCTGCAGGCCCCCAGTCCGTGAAGGAGCAGGACCGGGGGCCCGGCCCCCGCCTCGAGACAATGCCAGGGGCCGAAACCGCTCATGAGGTCTCCGGCTGCGGCCCCAGGGAGTCGGTGCGAGGCACCACCACCGGCAGGACCACCCCCTGGGCTGCCTCCTGCCGGATGAGGGAGTGCTGCTGCGCCAGATCCTCCACCAGTCGCTGTCCCAGAATAAGCAGGCGCCAGACCCGGTGGCGGTAGGGCAGGGCGGGGGGCGTCTTCAGCTCCCGGAGGCGCCGGAAATAGGGATAGTCCAGCAATTCCTCCCACAAGGTCAAAAATTTCCGGAAGAGGTCCGGGTAAAAGTAGGGGAGCTCCTCTTTTTTCTCCTCCAGGAAGGCCACCGCCCCGGAGATGCGCTGCAGGGGGGCCAGGCGGCGGCTGTCGCCGGGTTTGCGCACCAGTTTCTCCAACTGATGGAGCTGATGCGCCTGGTTGAGGTAGACCATCTGCCGCAGGGCCTCCCGGTGCAGGTCCGCATGCCGGGCAAAGGCCTCCTTGTGCTCCCGGCTGAGGAGGTAGCCGTTCAACAGCCGGCGGATGGCCTCAAAGGACTCGTCGCTGTAGGTGGCCAGCCGGCGGGCGTTCTTGGCCAGCCAGGCCGCCAAAAATTTCAGGCGCTCCTCATGAGTTTTCGGCGCGGTGAGAAGTTCCGAGCGCTTGTACACGATGGAGCCCAGATACTCGCCCCGGACGATGTCGGTGAGGTCCTTGAGGAAGCGCCGGGTGTCCTTGAGGATGTTGATGCCGGTTTCCCGGCCGCCGTGGTGGGGATGGATGATCTCCTGGGCGACCACCGACAGGGCCCGCTCCTCCAGGATGTTGTTTTTGTTGTATTTGTGCTGCTGGTAGGTCACCTTGAGGATGAGGGCCCGGCGCTCCGGGTCCACATAGAAGCCCCGGTCCAGAAGGGAGGTGTGGCGCTCGGCCAGGGACGGGGGCAACGCCACCAGGGCCACCTTCTCCACCAGGGGGTACTTTTTCACCTCAAAGCCCGACAGGCTGGTGATGGTGCGGTCCGAGGAGCCCAGAACCTTGATGAGGTAGGACTCCTTGAGGCGGGAGAGCTTGCGGGCGAACATGGCGGCGGAGGTGCGGCGCTCGGCGGCGATGGGAAACCCGTAGAGCTCCATGAGGAACTGGTAGACGAAATCCCGCTCCCGCTCATAGAGGTCGTTGTCCAGCTTTTTGAATTTGCCCAGCTCCCGGCCGAAGGTCTTGATCTCGGCGTCCAGGTCCGAGGGGAAGGAGGCATACACCCCCAGGAGACGGAAGTGGCCCTGTTCGTCCTTGGCGATCACCTGGGCCCGGTCCATGTGCAGGAGATAGGGGAGGAGATCATCGTAGTTGGCCAGGTCGGTGACGTCCCGATGGGCAAAACGCTGCCGGAATTGGGGCCTGAGCTCCCGGTCCAGATGCGGAGCGATCTTTTCCAGGTTCTCCCGGTGGCGCTTTTTGCCTTCGTAGTGGGGGTGGAGGAGTTCAAACTGAAAGATCTCCTCCTGGTAGGAGAGGGGGCGGTTGAAGGCCACCAGGGAAAAGCCGGGAAGGTCACGGAATTCATAGAAATTCTTTTCAAAGGAAGGCAGCAGTTCCCGGGGTTCCACCAGGGGGTAGTCAGCGCGGTAGGGGGCCAGAAGGCCGTGGCGGATGTGGAGATATTCCAGAAATTCCTTGAGGACCTGGCGGTCGCGGATGGGGGCCTCGCCCTTGAGATAGGCGGCGAGCTTGAGGTTGTTGATGGTGGCCTCCCGGAAAAACTCGCCCTCCGCCATCAGCCCTCGCGTATTTTGATATGCACCTTGCGGGTGCGGGGCCCGTCGAATTCACAGAAGAAGATGCCCTGCCAGGTCCCCAACAGCAGCCTGCCGCCGGTGATGATCACTGTGAGATCCGGCCCCACCAGGGAGGCCTTGATGTGGGCCGGGGAGTTGCCCTCCAGGTGGCGGTAGGCCTCCCGGTCGCTGATGATCTTGTTCAGCACCATGAGGATGTCCGCCCTGACGGTGGGATCGGCATTCTCGTTGATGGTGACCGCCGCGGTGGTGTGGGGCACAAAGAGGTGGCAGAGGCCTTCGGTGACCCCGCTGCCCCGCACCGCCTCGGCCACCTGGAAGGTGATGTCGATGAACTCGGTCTGGGAGCCGGTGCGCACCGTCAGGGTGGTCAGCATGGTCACTTCCTCACCAGAAGGGGGGAGCCCGCAGGCGGCGCCACCAAGCCGGGAGACGGGGGCGCCTGGGACTCCCGGGCCCGTCTCAGGGCGGCGTGAACCAGAGCCAGCAGAAAGGGGCTTTCCCCCAGAAGGGGGCTTTTCTGGGGGAGAGCCAGGTCCTGGGCCGCCGCCTTCAGGGCCCGGGCCTCCCGCCCGAGCTGGCGGAGGTGGCAGTAATACGCCTGATGCAGGAGGCGCCGGCGGAGGAGCTCCCGGCTCGTCGGGGGGAAGAGCTCCCGGACCGCCTCCTCCAGGATGGCTTCCCGCCGGGCCTGCTTCTGGTGCTCCGCCAGGATCAGGGGGCTGGTCTCCGCCTCCATGAGCTTGGCGAGCCAGGGGGCGAGCCGGGACGGCTCCGGCAGCCAGGAGTGAAACCAGGGGTGGCGGGCCAGCTCCCGGGCCTCATCGAGGGCGGGGGCCAGCTCCCGGTCGCTCACCGCCGGCATCGCCGTCTCCGGGTCCGGCGCCTCCTCGGGGCGGCCCAGGCGGCGCCAGAGACGGTCCCGGATGGCGGCATACTCGGCCGCTGCGGCCGCCTCCGGATTGAGGGCGTAGGCCTCCTCCAGGAGACGGACGGCGTAGGCCGGCGGCGCCTCGGCCCACTCGGAGAGGCCCTGCTGCGCCAGGCTGTCCCTGAGCTCCTGGCGCTGGGCCCGGTTGGCCGCCAGGTTGTGGAACTCCACAATGCCTGCGGTGTCGCTCAGGCGGGCCACCACCACGGTGCCCCCCAGGACCGCCCGGCTGCCCTCCAAAACGAGGAAGCGCTCCCCGGGCCCGAAAATCGGGGTCACCCGGGCCGCCACCTCCGGGGCCGGGGCCGGCCGGGGGGCGGCGTCGGGAGCGGGCGGGAGGTCCGCCGGCACCGGGATGCCCCGGGTCTTCAGGCGGTGCAGGGCCTTTTTCAGGGCCTTGCGGATCCGGGGGTCCGCCTCCCCGCCGAAGAGGGCGGCCAGAAGCGGCGGCACCCCGGGGTGGCGCAGCTCCGCCAGGGCGGCGATAAGGTGCTCCGGCCAGCCCGGGTCCGGTTCCGGCGCCCCCACCCGGGCCAGCAGTTCCTCCACCGGGAGCCCCACCTCCAGGCCGCGGCGCACCTCCTCCGTCAGCGCCGCCAGCCGGGCGGCGGCCTCCGGGGAGAGGGGCGGCAGGGGCGGCGAGGCTTTCTTGCGGCCGGCGCTCATGGGCGTTCCGGATGCCCGGATTCGATGGCCACCGCGTCGTCCCGGCCCATTTCCCTGAGGTAGACGTTCACCCGCTGCTCCGGGGGCAGTTCCATCCTCAGGCCCACGAAATCCGGGCAGATGGGGAGCTCCCGGCCGCCCCGGTCCACCAGCACCGCCAGGCGGATGCGCCTGGGCCGGCCATAGTCCATCAGGGCATCCAGGGCGGCCCGGACGGTGCGGCCGGTGAAGAGCACATCGTCCACCAGCAGCACCTCCTGATCGTCGATGGAGCCGGGGAGCTCCGTCTTGCCCACCAGGGGTTTGTGGCTGATGCGGGTCCAGTCGTCGCGGTAGAGGGTGATATCCAGGACCCCCACCTTGAGGGGTGTGGCGGCGCGGCGGCTGAGGAGGTCCGCCAGGCGCTGGGCCAGAAAGGCGCCGCCGGTGCGGATGCCCACCACCACCAGGTCGGCCGGGTGGGGGCAGGCCGCATGAACCTCCTCGGCCAGGCGCTCCAGGGTGGCGGTGAGCTCGGCCGCCGACAGGGCCAGACGCGTGTCCACAACCATGGGGGTTGATCCTCTTTTGTAAAAATTACCTTACCTTACCACGGTCAGCGCCGCTTGACAAGCTTGCCCACCGGGCACGGGAAAAGGGATTGCGCAGCTGGCGCTTTATTTCCTCACCATTCCCCCGTATAATGGGTCACCAAGAAATCGGGGTCGTCAAATCCGTCCCCGTCCTTCCTCCCCTTGTCAAGGGGGGGCCATGATGAGGGGCGGAGGTCACCACGGCTTTGGCCTGCGAGGCGGGGAGCTCCTGGGGCCGTGGCCCGAAATCCGCCTGCCGCCTCGCCCGGAGGTGCCGTGACGCTGAAGGAGGCCTGCCAGATCCTGGGATTGGGCCCGGTGGCCACCCGGCGGGAGATCCGGGACGCCTACCGCCGGGCCGCCCGCCGCTGGCACCCGGACCGGGCCCCCGCCGGGGCGGAGGAGGAATACCGCCGCCACATGCAGGCGGTGAATGCCGCCTACCAGCGCCTTAAGGAATTTCTGGACAACTACCGCTACCGTCTGGAGGAACGGGAGGAGGAGGGCGACGTGGAGCGCTGGTGGCGGGAGCGCTTCAATGTGGGGGTCTGGAGCGGCCCTGGGCCTCCCCCGGCGGAGGGCCATAAGTGAATTTTGTTCCAACCAGGCTGAAAATTTTAATAAAAAAGAAAAAAATTCCGAAAGAACAGGTGAATTAATACCCCCAGAAATTTCGGGTCTATAAACAGGAGGGCGCAAGGGGGCGTCATCCCACAAGATCAGAAAACGCCCGCCCGAAGGACTCTCGACCATGCCCAGCCAACGATTGCCGGCGGAGCCCGTCGGCCGCTTCCTTGCCGTGGCCCTCCTCCTCGGGGTGCTGCTGGGGTGGCCAGCGGCCGGTCTGCCCGGGGCGTCGCCCGCCCCCGGCTCCCCCCAGATCCTGGAGGACCTGAAATACCGGGTGGATCTCTGGATCTTCAACGATTCCGTGCCGGCCCGGGTGGTCTTAAGCCGGCTGGGGGACAGGCACTATCGGGCCTCCATCTCCGGCCAGGCCAAGGGGATGCTCGCCTTGGTGAGCGGCAACTTCCGGGGGGAATACAGCACCGACATGCTCTTTAGCGGCGGCCGCTTCCGGCCTTTGGTGTATCGGGAAAAGACGGAGCGCCGGGGCAGGCTCCACGTCACCGAGCACCGCTTCGATCATGAGGCCGGGCGGGTGGAGGTCTGGAAATGGGACCGGCAGCAGCGGGCCTTGGTCAAGAGATGGGAAGGCCCCCTGGACGACCAGCTCACGGACCCTCTGAGCTTTTACTACAACCAGCGGCTGCGCCTGGGGGAGATCAAGGAAGGGGACGTGGTGCGCCTGCCCACCGTGCCTTATCCCAAACCCGAGGAGGTGGTCTTCCGGGTGGGGCCCCTCACCCCCGAGGGCCGGCGGGTCACCATCATCCTGGATGACGAACTGCTGGAGACCGAGGGCCGGGAGGTCCAGGCCCTCCTGGACCCGGAGGGGGTGCCTGTCCGTGCCTGGGCCAGGTTTTTGCGCTACGGCCGGGTGAGCAGCACCCTCCTCCCCGGGAGCCGGCGCCTGCGGTTGCAGGAGCTTTTGGCGGCAGAGGAGAATCCCCCGGCCACCCGCCTGGCCCGCCGATTCTGACCCGGGGCGGTCCGCCGGCCCCCCGAAGGGCGTGAACCGGAGACGGTGCCGGGGGCGGGGAATGCGCCCTGGCAAGCGGGACCCTTTAGACCTCCGGCTTGGGCGGCTCCGTCAGCGCAGAAGGTGTCATGTCTCAGTTTTCCCTTGCCCGGGACCTCTTCCGCTGGTATCTCCGGAGCTTTCCCCTCCGGGACGGCAAGGCCAGGCTGTATCACCGTCTGAAGGACCTGCTCCGTCCCCGGGACAATCCCGTCACCCTCACCCTGACACGGGGCTTTGCCCTCTGCCTGGACCTGGACGACCCGGAGCAGAACCGGCTCTATTTTTACGGGGATTACGATGAGCGGCGGGAGGCGGACCTCATCTCCCGGGTGCTGGACCCCGGGGAGGTGTTCTGGGATGTAGGGGCCAACCTTGGGTTTTTCACCCTCCTGGCGGCGGCTTGTGTCCGGGAGACGGGGGTGGTGGTGGCCCTGGAACCGGCCCCCCGGGCCTGGGAGCAGCTGCAGCGCAACCTCAGCCTCAACCCCTTCCGGAAAGTGCTCACCTTCAGAGTGGCCGCCAGCGACCGGGAGGGCACCGCCACCCTGCATTTCAGTCCCCGGGGCGCGGACGGCGGCGCCAACCTTTATGGGGCCCTGCCGGGGCAGTCCGGCCGCCTTGAGGTGGCCACCCTCCCCCTGGACACCCTGCGGCAACGGGAGGGACTGCCGTACCCCCATTTTCTCAAGGTGGATGTGGAGGGCGCCGAATACGCCGCCCTGAAGGGGGCCCGGGACCTCCTGGCGTCGGGCCGGCCCCTGCTGCTGGTGGAGCTGAAGCAGGAACGGATGCAGGCCGGGGGATGGGCCGGCCGCCATCTGGAGGACTACCTGCGGGGCTTCGGCTACCGTCCGGCAGGCGTGCAGCGGCGCCGCTGGCAGGCCCTGCCGAAGGTGGAGGCGGCCCGGGGGCGCAATATCCTCTGGTGGCAGCCGGATGACCCCCGGCACCGGGAAAAGGCCGCCCGGATTCCCATCCTCGGCGGTTAGGGGGAATGGCTGCGGAGCCCGGGGTGTGCGGCCAGGGGGGTGGCCGGGTTTCCGCCCGGGAAAAATCTTGCCCCCCTTGACCCGGGCCCAGGTAATGCTTACCTAATAACCAGAGCCAGCAGCCAGAGGACCGGAAAGTCTGCATTGCCGGCCCGCCTCAAGCACTGCGTCTGGAAGGCGAAGGGATGAGGGAGTTGCAGCCCCTCCTGGCTGACTGGCCGGAAGAGGCCGCGACCGGAGACGGCGCGGCCTCTTCTTATTTCCCCGGAGATCCCCGGGGGCTTCGCCGCCCGTCACATTTCCCTCCTGCAGCCCCTCACAAGGGTGGGGGAGAAGGGGTGGCCGGAAGGCAGGGCCCCATCCCCCGCCGCGTCCTTCCCCATTGAAAGCCCTCCGGCCCATACGTTGACAACTAGCGGGAATTTTTTTAAAATCAAAGGCTACCTGGAAGTTCAAGTTAAAATGGGGCCAGGCTATGGAAGAACGGGATTTGGAGCTGATCCGCCGGGTCATTGACCAGGAGCCGGAACTGAAGCAACGGCTGGCGGAGCATGAGGAATTTGAGCGGAAGCTGGAGGAATTCAATCGGCGTCCCTATCTCACCAGTGATGAGACCCTGGAGAGGAAACGGCTGCAGAAACTGAAGCTGGCGGGCCGGGACCGCATCGAGCAGATCCTGGCCAAGTACCGGGAAAAGGAAGGGATTGCATGAGCACCAAAAGGACCGGGGCCCAAATCTTCCTGGATTGTCTCGAGCGGGAGGGGGTGCAGCACATTTTCGGGTATCCCGGCGGAGCGGTCATCGACATTTACGATGAACTGACCCGCCGCCCCCACATCAAGCACTATCTGGTGCGCCATGAGCAGGCCGCGGTACACGCCGCCGACGGCTATGCCCGGGCCTCGGACAAGGTGGGGGTGGCCCTGGTGACCTCCGGGCCCGGGGCCACCAACACCGTCACCGGTATTGCCAGCGCCTACATGGATTCCATCCCCATCGTGGTCTTTTCCGGGCAGGTGCCCACCCACCTCATCGGCAACGACGCCTTCCAGGAAGTGGACATCGTGGGCATCACCCGGCCCTGCACCAAGCACAACTACCTGGTGACGGACATCCGGCACCTGGCCCGCACCATCCACGAGGCCTTCTACATCGCCCGCTCCGGCCGGCCGGGGCCGGTCCTGGTGGATTTGCCCAAAAACGTGCAGCAGGCCAGCATGGTGCCGGAGCCCATCGATCCCAAGGACATCAAAATCCCCAGTTATCAGCCCACGGTGCACGCCAACCCCCGGCAGGTGCGCCGGGCACTGGATCTCATCCTCCAGGCCAAACAGCCGGTGCTCTACACCGGTGGGGGCATCATCCACAGCAACGCCTCCGACGAGCTCCTCAAGTTCGCCGAGGCCCTGCAGATTCCGGTGACCAGCACCCTTATGGGGCTGGGGGGCTTCCCCGGCATCCACCCCTTGTGGATGGGTATGCTGGGCATGCACGGCACCTACTGCGCCAACATGGCGGTGGCCAACTCCGATGTGCTCATCGCCGTGGGGGCCCGTTTCGACGACCGGGTCACCGGCCGCCTGGACGCCTTTGCGCCCCATGCCAAGATCATCCACATTGACATCGACCCCAGCTCCATCAGCAAGAATGTGGTGGTGGACATCCCCATCGTGGGGGACTGCCGGGACGCCCTGCACCAGCTCAACCAGCTTCTCAAAAAGGAGGAGCCCCGGGACTGGGCCGCCATCCGGGAGGAGTGGCTGGGCCGCATCCGGGAGTGGGACCGCAAGCACCCCCTGAAATACAAGAAATCCAAAGAGGTCATCAAGCCCCAGTTCGTGGTGGAAAAGCTCTGGGAGCTCACCGGCGGGGACGCCTACATCACCACCGAGGTGGGGCAGAACCAGATGTGGGCGGCGCAGTTCTTCAAGTTCAAGCGGGCCCGACAGTTCATGACCTCCGGGGGCCTGGGGGCCATGGGCTACGGCTTCCCGGCGGCCATGGGGGTGCAGGTGGCCAAGCCCGACGCCCTGGTCATCGACATCGCCGGGGACGGCAGCATCCTGATGAACATCCAGGAGCTGGTCACCGTGGTGGAAAACAACCTGCCGGTGAAGATCGCCATCCTCAACAACGCCTACCTGGGGATGGTGCGGCAATGGCAGCAGCTCCTCTATGAGAAGCGCTACAGCGCCACCGACCTCACCGCCCAGCCGGATTTCGTCAAGGTGGCGGAGGCCTTCGGCGCCGTGGGCTTCCGGGCCACCCGGCCCGAGGAGGTGGAACCCGTCATCCGCCAGGCCCTGGAGATCAAGCGGCCGGTGATCATGGACTTCGTGGTGGACCGGGAGGAGTGCGTCATGCCCATGGTGCCGCCGGGCAAAGCCACCCACGAAATGCTGCTGGCCTAAGGGAAGAAGCCATGGAAGCCTCCAAAAAAAACCGCCGCCATACCATTTCCGTCTGGGTGGACAACCAGCCCGGGGTGCTCTCCCGGGTCACCGGCCTCTTCTCCGGCCGGGGCTTCAACATCGAATCCCTGTGCGTCGCCGAGACCATGGACCCCCACACCTCCCGCATCACCCTGGTGACCAGCGGGGATGAGCAGATCATCGAGCAGATCATCAAGCAGCTGCGCAAGCTCATCAACACTCAGAAGGTGGTGGATCTGAGCGAGCTGGACCACGTGGAGCGGGAGATGGCCATGGTCAGGGTCAAGGCCGAGGACAAGTCCCGGGCCGAGGTCCTGCGCATCGCCGACATCTTCCGCTGCCGGGTGGTGGATGTCTCCCCCACCACCTACACCCTGGAGATCACCGGCAACCACGAGAAGATCCAGGCGGTCTTGAGCCTGCTCAAGAGCCACGGCATCCTGGACATCGTTCGCAGCGGCACCCTGGCCATCCAGCGAGCCAAGAAGGAGTGAGCCGGCGAGGGAGGCGACCAGGGCCGGCGGGCTTTTCCCTCCTCCCAGACGCCGCCTCCCCCAGTTTCCGGTGCGAGTCATGCAGGTGCTGATCGTCCTCTCCAATCCGGACCCGGAGATCAAATGGAATGCCCTCCGGTTTGCCAATGTGCTGCTGAATGCAGGGGAGGAGGTGACGGTCTTCCTCAATAGGCCGGCCAGCGACGTCCATGCCGGGGATTCCCCTCAGTTCCCCATCCGGGAGAAGGTGAAACTATTCGGCCTGAGTGAAGGTCAGCTCCATGCCTGAGGGAGGTGCTTGGCCCTCCACGGCCTGTAGGCCGAAGACCCATCAGGCTGGGCAACATGAAAATTCTCTACCAGGAAGTCAAGAAAGCCGACCGGATTCTCAACGACTGAACCTGACTTACGAAAGGAGCCTCCATGGCCATCACCATTTACTATGATCAGGATGCGGATTTGGGCGTGTTGACCGGCAAGAAGGTGGCCATCATCGGCTTCGGGTCCCAGGGCCATGCCCAGGCCCTCAACCTCCGGGACTCGGGGGTGGAGGTGGTGGTGGCGGAGGTCCCCGGCACCCCCAACTACGAGCTGGCCCTGAAATACGGCTTCCAGCCGGTGAGCGCCGCCGAGGCCGCGGCCCAGGGCCAGGTGGTGCAGATGCTCACCCCGGACCACGTCCAGGCCCGCATCTATGAGCAGGACCTCAAACCGCACCTGACCCCCGGCAAGACCCTGATGTTTTCCCACGGCTTCAACATCCACTACGGCCAGATCGTGCCCGACCCCAATATCGACGTGGTCATGGTGGCCCCCAAAGGCCCGGGGCACCTGGTGCGCAGCGAATATGAGAAGGGCGCCGGGGTGCCCTCATTGGTGGCGGTCTACCAGGACGCCTCGGGGCAGGCCCTGAAGACCGCCCTGGCCTACGCCAAGGGCATCGGCGCCACCCGGGCGGGAGTGCTGGAGACCACCTTCCGGGAGGAGACCGAAACCGACCTCTTCGGCGAGCAGTGCGTCCTCTGCGGGGGGGTGAGCGAGCTGGTGAAGGCCGGCTTCGACACCCTGGTGGAGGCGGGCTACGCCCCGGAAATCGCCTACTTTGAATGCCTCCACGAGCTCAAGCTCATCGTCGACCTGTTTTACCAGGGCGGCCTCAGCTACATGCGCTACTCGGTGAGCGACACCGCCGAATACGGCGATTACACCCGGGGCAAACGCATCATCACCGAGGAGACCCGGGAGGAGATGCGCCAGATCCTGTACGAGGTCCAGACCGGCGAGTTCGCCAAGGAGTGGATCCTGGAAAACCAGGCGGGGCGGCCCATGTTCAATGCGCTGCGGCGGCTGGAGGCCGCCCACCCCATCGAGGAGGTGGGCAGGAAACTGCGGGGCATGATGTCCTGGCTGAAGCGTTAAAGGGACGCGGACACTGACCATGAAGGCGGCATCTGGCGGGCCCCGGGCCCTGCCCCTGGCCAGGGAGGGCTACCCCTTTGTCCTGACGCCGCTGGCCCTCTGCCTGCTGGCCCTGGCCCTGGACTGGCCGCTGACGGCGCTGGCAGCCCTGGGGGTGGCGGGGTTTTTCGCCTACTTCTTCCGGGACCCGGAAAGGCAGCCCCCCGGGGGGGAAGAGACCGTGGTGGCCCCCGCCGACGGCCGGGTCATCCGGGTGGACCGGGTGGAGGATGAGGACGTGGGCCCCGCCTGGCGGGTGGCCACCTTCATGAACCTCTTCGACGTGCATGTCAACCGGGCCCCGGCGGCCGGCACCGTGCTCGCCAGCCGTCACTTCCCCGGCCGCTTCCTGGCGGCTTTCAGGGAGGAAGCCGATACGGCCAACGAACGGCAGGTGACCCTCCTGGAGGTGGCCCCCGGCCGCCGCCTCAAGGTGGTGCAGATCGCCGGTCTCCTGGCCCGGCGCATCATCACCCGGCTCAATCCCGGCGACCACCTTACCCGAGGACAACGTATCGGCATGATCTGCTTCGGCTCCCGGGTGGACCTGTATCTCCCGGCCACCTGTGAGATCATCACCCAAAAAGGGGAGCACCTCACCGCCGGCATCACCCCCGTGGCCCGCTGGCAGTGAGAGGTATCGGGGGAGGGCCGGGGGAACCCCGTTTCCCCGCCCTCCCCCAACCCCACCCAACCTTTATGGGGTTGGGGGGAGGGGGTAGGGGCCCACCGGACCCTGGCCCCCTCACCGCAGCAAGGAGGCACAGATGCGCAGGCGGAAGAAGAAGGATCGGCGGAAATTCCGGGGGGCCTACCTGCTCCCCAACCTCATCACCACCGCCAGCCTGTTTGCCGGGTTTTATGCCATCGTGGCGGCCCTGGAGGGGCGCTATCTGGCCTCGGCCTGGGCCATCTTCGTGGCTTTGATCCTGGACGGGCTGGACGGCCGGGTGGCCCGCATGACCCAGAGCACCTCCAGCTTCGGGGTGCAGTATGATTCCCTCTCGGACCTGGTGGCCTTCGGGGTGGCGCCGGCGCTGCTGGTGTATTTGTGGGCCCTGAAGCCCTTCGGGCGCTTCGGCTGGGTGGCGGCCTTTCTCTTTGTGGTCTGCGGGGCGCTGAGGCTGGCCCGCTTCAATGTGCAGAGCGGCTCCATGGACCCCCGCTATTTCAACGGTCTGCCCATCCCGGCGGCGGCCATGGTGGTGGCCACCTGTATCGCCTTTTATTACCAGATCGGGGAGTGGGCCCCAGAGAAGCACAGGTTCGTGCTCATCATGATCTATGTGCTCTCCTTCCTCATGGTGAGCAACCTCAAGTTTTTCAGCTTCAAGAAGCCGGAGCTCTTCACCCGCCATCCCTTCCAGACCCTGGTGGCCCTGGTTCTCCTCTTTGTGGTCATTGCCGCGGCGCCGGAGCTCATGGGCTTCCCGCTCATGCTCCTCTACCTGGTCTCCGGGGTCTACAGCACCTACCTTTACTATTCCCGCCGGCCGGCCCTGCCGGAGGGCGGGGCCGAGGAGGAGGTGCCCACGCCGGGGAATCCCTGACCCGGGCCGGGGGGCGCCACGCTGGGACAGGGAGGGCCGGGCCGGGGGGCGGGCCGCGGTCCTCTGGGCCCCGGCTGGGCCCCCGGGGAAAATTTGCGCTAAGCCCTTGCCTGGCCGGACAAAATGGTGCACACTATTATCAAATGACCAGGCCCACTGTTTTTCCCCCTGCGCCTGCACTCTCCCTGAGGAGCCGGAAGCCCGCCGCTCTGCGGCGGGTGGCCCTGAAGGGGCTCCTGCCCCTAGCCGGCGCCTGAGCGTCGGCCCGACCCGTTTTTCCCCTGACCCTGATTGCCCGTGAACGCCTTCGGGCTGTGACAGGCAGCCCGGGTCCTGGTATATTGTCAAGCCGGAAGAGGAGGTGGAGCCATGCCGGAAAGAGTCATCATCTTCGACACCACCCTGAGGGACGGCGAGCAGACCCCCGGCGCCAGCCTCAATGTGGAGGAAAAGCTGCAGATCGCCCGCCAGCTGGAGCTGCTCAATGTGGACGTCATCGAGGCCGGGTTCCCCTTCTCCTCCAGGGGGGATTTCGAGGCGGTGAAGACGGTGGCCCGGGAGATCCGGGGCTGTCAGGTGGCCGCCCTGGCCCGGGCCAATTTCCAGGACATCGACGCGGCCTGGGAGGCGGTGAAGGAAGCCACCGCCCCCCGCATCCACACCTTCATCTCCACCTCGGACATCCACCTGAAGTACCAGTTGCGCAAGAGCCGGGAGGAGGTCCTGGAGCAGGCGGTGGCGGCGGTGAAGCACGCCGCCCGCTACTGCTCCAATGTGGAGTTTTCCGCCATGGATGCGGGGAGAAGCGACCTGGATTATGTGGCCCGGGTCTTCACCGCGGTGATTGACGCCGGGGCCACCACGGTGAATTTCCCGGATACCGTGGGCTACACCATCCCCCACGAGTTCGGGGCCAAGATCAGGTACCTCATGGAGCACGTGCCCAACATCCACAAGGCGGTGGTGTCGGTGCACTGCCACAACGACCTGGGGCTGGCGGTGGCCAACACCCTGGCGGCCATCGCCAACGGCGCCCGCCAGGCGGAGTGCACCATCAACGGCATCGGGGAGCGGGCCGGCAACGCCTCCCTGGAAGAGATTGTCATGGCCCTCACCACCCGCAAGGATCTCTTCGGGCTGGAGACCGGCATCGTCACCCAGTATCTCTACCCCACCAGCCGGCTGGTGAGCAAGCTCACCGGGGTGATGGTGCAGCCCAACAAGGCCATCGTGGGGGCCAACGCCTTCGCCCATGAGTCCGGCATCCACCAGGACGGGGTGCTCAAGGAGGCCAGCACCTACGAGATCATGACCCCCCAGGCGGTGGGCATCAAGAAATCCAGCCTGCCCCTGGGCAAGCTCTCCGGCCGCAACGCCTTCCGGGCCAAGCTCCAGGACATGGGCTTCTATCTCAACGACGACGAGCTCAACCGGGTCTTCGCCCGCTTCAAGGACCTGGCGGACCGCAAAAAGACCGTCTTTGACGAAGACCTGGTCTCCCTGGTGGAAACGGAGGTCATTTACAAATCGGTGCCGGAATACCTGAAACTGGAGGAGCTGGTGGTGCTTACCGGCACCATGGTGAAGCCCAACGCCACCGTGAAGATGCGGGTGGGGGGCGAGCTCAAGACCGTGAGCGAATTCGGCGACGGCCCCATCGACGCCACCTACAAGGCCATCACCAAGCTCTCCCCCATCAAGCCCCGGCTGTTGAAATTCTCGGTGAGCTCCATCACCGGCGGCACCGAGGCCCTGGGCGAGGTGTCCGTACGCCTGGAGAGCGACGGCTACACCGTCACCGGCCAGGGCGTGGACCCGGATGTGGTCACCGCCAGCGCCCGGGCCTTCATCAACGGCCTCAACCGCCTGAAATTCTCCCAGGAGATGGGCCCCAAGCTGGGGAAACCGGAGGAGTTGTAACGTGAGAGGGGGCCTGGGGATCTGATGCCCCTGCCCTTCCCCCAGGCCCCCCAACCCGCTGACCCGGGGAGGCCACAAGCCTCATCGGCGGCACCATTGACCACAGGCCAAATATGGTGGGAGGTAGAGGTCGGGGAGGGGCGAAGGTTGGCAACCCCTGGCCCCCTCCCCAAATTTCATCACTGGAGAGCAAGATGGCCAAACCGCAGACCATGACGCAGAAAATCCTGGCGGCGCACTGCGGCCGGGATTATGTGGAACCGGGGGAACTGATCCTGGCCAAGGTGGATATCGCCCTGGGAAACGACATCACCGCGCCCATCGCCATCCGGGAGTTCCGGGAGTCCGGGGCGACCCGGGTCTTTGATCCGGAGCGGGTGGTGCTGGTGGCGGACCATTTTGCCCCCAACAAGGACATCCCCTCGGCCATTCAGTGCCAGACCCTCCGGCAGTTCGCCCGGGAGCAGGGCCTGAAGCATTTCTATGACGGCGGGGAGATGGGGGTGGAGCATGCCCTGCTGCCCGAGAAAGGCATTGTGGTACCGGGGGATGTGGTCATCGGCGCCGACAGCCACACCTGCACCTACGGGGCCCTGGGGGCCTTCGCCACCGGGGTGGGATCCACCGACCTGGCCGCGGCCATGATCACCGGCGAGGTCTGGTTCAAGGTGCCGGAGTCCATCCGCCTGGAGTATGTGGGTGGTTGCCCCCCCTGGGTGACGGGCAAGGATCTGATTCTCCACACCATCGGCGATCTGGGGGTGGACGGGGCCCGCTATCTGGCCATGGAGTTTGTGGGCCCGGCCATTGCGGCCCTCAGCATGGCGGAGCGCTTCTCCATGGCCAACATGGCGGTGGAGGCGGGGGCCAAAAACGGCATCATGGCGGTGGATGACCTCACCCTGGCCTACGTCCGGGAGCGGGCCCTGCGGCCGTATCGGGTGTATGAGAGCGATGCCGGCGCCCCTTACGCCTTGAGCCGCACCTATGACGTCAGCCGGCTGGAGCCCCTGGTGGCGTATCCCCCCTCGCCGGAGAACGTGCACCCGGTCTCCGAGGCCCAGGCGCAGGGCATCCGCATCGACCAGGCGGTCATCGGCTCCTGCACCAACGGGCGCCTGGAGGATCTCCGGCTGGCGGCCCGGGTGCTGCAGGGGCGGAGGGTGGCCCGGGACGTGCGCCTCATCGTCATCCCGGCCACGCCCCTCATTTACCGGCAAGCCCTGGAGGAGGGCCTGCTGGCCATCTTTTTGGAGGCCGGCGCGGTCATCAGCCCCCCCACCTGCGGTCCGTGCCTGGGGGGCCATATGGGCATCCTGGCGCCCGGCGAGGTGGCCATCGCCACCACCAACCGCAATTTCACCGGCCGCATGGGGCATCCCACCTCCCAGGTCTACCTGGCCAACCCGGCGGTGACCGCCGCCTCGGCGGTGACCGGCCGCATCACCTCGCCCGCCGCCCTGTAGCCCTCCAATTTTCCCTGGGGAGAAAATTTTTCCGCATGCTATAATGGGGCCACCGGGAAGGAGGCAGAATCGGCCTCCTTTCCGGTGGCGGCCTGCACGCCTGTCCCGTCACCCCGTCAGCGGCAATGAAACTGTCCGCCGTGCCCTCCAGGGTACGCCTTTTGCAACGTGTTAAGTAACTCTCATCCCGGTCACGCTCCGAGTTTGTGGGTGAGGCCGAAGGTCGGCGAGGTGGGCATGCAGATCCGGAGTCTTGGGATTGCCGCGGTGATGGTCGCTCTGGCGATGGCAGGATGTGCCGAGCTGGGGATTGTGTCCGCCGACAACCACAAACTGCTCACCGGCCAGGTCCTGGAGGCCACCACCACCTCCGGCCATGTGCTGCGTCTCCTGGCCCAGGAGTTGGAAGGGTGGGAGAGCTACGACCGCAATCCCCGCAAAGGGGATGGCGACGCCTGCATCCTCAAGGCGGAGGCCCGGTTCTGAGCCCCCGGGAGGGGGGGAGCGAGGTGGGAGGGGCGGAAGCCCCGCCTCACCCTGCGCCTGAATAGCTGCGCACCGGGAGCCGGCGAAGAGCGGGGGAAAGGGAGACGGGGCGGCAAAGGGAGAAGCTGGGGCTTTACCCCTCTCCGAAGCCCTTGAGGGCCCAAGTTTCCGGGTGGGTCAGGGAACGGCGGCTGATCCGGCCCGTCTGTGAGGAGGTGGAAGGAGGCGCAGACTCCGGGCCATCCTTTTCCGGCTCGCCTTTCGGCCATCCTTTTCTGGCTTTTCTTTCTGCCCCCCTTGCTGCTCAGGCGATGGGCAAGGCCGTTCCAGGGCCCCCGCAGGGGGCTTTTTTTTTGCCCGGAGCCGGTCTCGCCCCATCCTTTCGACAACCAGGACTGCCCCCGCCCAATCCGGACCCGGGGTGGGCAGGCCGCCCGCGGCCAGGCGGCCCCCGTTCCCTGCCCGGGCCGGTCCTGCCCCGGCGCCAGAACCGGGAATTTTAGGGGCAGCCTGCCCGGCGGCCCGGCTGCTGTGGTTCCAGGTGCCAGGGTGAAGGGCGCGCACCCTTTTCCTGCCTGGCACCCGGAGGCTCAACCCGGGGGGTGAAGGGAGGGGGAATCTCCCCCGGCTCCCAGGGGTCCCGGGCCGACCCGGGGGGGGAGGCAGTGGCCGGCCGCGGCTCTCGGAACGGCCAAAGTCTAGACTTTCCACCAAAGTATGGGTCATGAGATCTCCGGGGGGAGGGTCCCGGGCAATAGAGGGGGGCAGCGGGAAAATCACCCGGGGACAGGGATGTCCCGGACCGGAGGTCTGTCAAATATCCAACGCGGACAAAACACCCCGGCAAGAATGTTCCCCCTGAACTGATAAATGGCTCCGGGCGCCCTTCAGGTAAACTGCCGCCGGGCCCGCACCACCCGCTGGATGCCCTGATGGTCCCGCACCGCGGTGATGGCCTCGTAGGCGCGGGTCTCCGCCAGCAGGGCCTGCACCGCCTCCGCCTGCCCCTGGCCCACCTCCAGGGCCAGCCAGCCTCCCTTCGCCAAAAAGAGATGCGCCTCCTGACACAAAGGGCGCAACAGGGCCAGGCCGTCCTCACCCCCCCACAGGGCCTCCCGGGGTTCAAATTTGCGGACTTCCACCGGCAGACTCTCCCAATCCCCCGCCCGGATATACGGCAGGTTGGCCGCCACGGCCTGAAATCGGGGGCCGGGCCTGAGGGCGCCAAGCAAATTCCCCCGAACAAACCGGACCCGCTCCCCCACCCCCAGGCGGAAGGCGTTTTGGCGGGCCACCTGCAAGGCTGCGGCGGAGAGCTCCACCCCCAGCCAGCGCCAGTGAGGCAGCTCCCGGGCCAGGGAGATGATCACCGCCCCGGAGCCCACCCCCACCTCCAGGCCCAGAGGCGGGGAGGCCCCCTCCAAAGGGAGGTCGATGGACTCGCGCCCGGCGCTCCCCTCCTTCAAACCCGGCCTGCCGGGTGCGGGCGGATTTTTCAGGACCTCCAGGAGGCTTTCCACCAGCAGCTCGGTCTCCGGCCGGGGGATGAGGGTGGCGGGGCTGACGAGAAAGTCCAGGGACCAGAATTCCTTGTGGCCGGTGAGATAGGCGGTGGGCTCGCCCTGCACCCGGCGGCGGATGAGGGCCTTGTAGGCCGCCAGCTCTTCTGGGGTGAGGGGCTGGTCATGGCGCAGGTACAGCTCCAGGCGGCTGACGCCCAGGACATGGGCCAGCAAGACCTCGGCGGAGGCCCGGGGCTCGGAGACCCCCTTTTCCTGGAAATAGCGGGTGGTCCACTGGAGCACCGCCAGGATGGTCCAAATCTGAGGCGGCGCCACCATTTATGCCTGTTTCAGGGCCTCGGTGCGGTAATGGGTGATGAGGGCTTCGAGGAGCTCGTCCAGGTCGCCTTCCAGGATGTCCGCCAGGCGGTAGAGGGTGAGGCCGATGCGGTGGTCGGTGATCCGGCCCTGGGGGAAGTTGTAGGTGCGGATGCGCCCGCTGCGGTCGCCGGTCCCCACCTGGCTTTTGCGCTCCTGGGCGATCCGGGCCTGCTGCTCCTGCATCTTCAGATCCAGCAGCCGGGCCCGCAGCACCTTCAGGGCCTTGGCCTTGTTTTTGTGCTGGGATTTTTCGTCCTGGCAGGTGACCACCAACCCGGTGGGCAGGTGCGTCACCCGGACCGCCGAGTCCGTGGTGTTCACCGACTGGCCGCCGGGCCCCGAGGAGCGGAAGACGTCGATGCGCAAATCTTCGGGATTGATCTCCACCTCCACCTCTTCGGCCTCGGGGAGGATGGCCACGGTGACCGCGGAGGTATGGATGCGGCCCTGGGACTCCGTCTCCGGCACCCGCTGCACCCGGTGGGTGCCGCTCTCAAATTTGAGCTGGCTGTAGACCCGGTCCCCGGAGATGGCGGCGATGATCTCCTTGAAGCCCCCCAGGCCGGTGGGGGAGTGGCTCAACACCTCCAGCTTCCAGCCTCGGCGCTCCGCCAAGCGGCTGTACATGCGGAAGAGGTCGGCGGCGAAGAGGCAGGCCTCCTCCCCGCCGGTGCCGGCCCGGATCTCCAGGATGACGTTTTTCTCGTCATTGGGGTCCTTGGGGAGCAGGAGAAATCTCAGTTCCTCTTCGAGGGCCTGGACCTGCTCCTTCAAACTGTGGACCTCCTCCCGGGCCAGGGCCCTGAGTTCCTCGTCGGTCTCCTCTTTCAGGAGAGTCTGGCTGTCCGCCAGCTCCTTCTGGAGCTGACGCCAGCGCCGGAAGGCCTGCACCAGGGGCGTGAGCTCGGCATGCTCCTTGCTCAAACGCAGGTACTCCTCCTGCTGGCGCAGGACCTCCGGGTCCGCCAGGCGGGTTTCCAGGCTGAGATATTGCTGTTCCAGGGATTCCAGGCGGTCGGTCAGCATGATGGGGGAATTGTTCAACGTCTGGGACAGGAGACCCAAGCCGGGCCGTGCTGCCCCCTCCCTTTTTACTTTTTATTTTAGCACAAACGGAGAGAAATTGCCGCTTTGGTGGGGAGATGACAGTAATGGGGGCAGAGAGAGGCAGTCGGCCCGGCGGGGCGCCCGGGATTGCTCCTGTCTGAGCGGTGCCGATGCCGTCTTCCTTGGGGGGCGGCGGCAGCCCCTCAGTCGGCGGCCAGGCGGCGGATGATGGGGGGGATGGTGGCCGCGGCCAGATGCGGCAGGGAGCCGCCTCCCAGGACCACCTGCAGGGGCAGGTTCAATTCCCGGGCGGTGGCGCACATGAGGTCGGCGATCTCCAGAAAGGCCGCCTCGCTCAACCCCAGGGCGCCGTAGTCCTCGGCGTGGGTGTCAAAGCCGTAGTACCACACCAGCACATCAGCCTTGAAGGCCGCCAGGCGGGGAAGCTCCCGCCGGACTGCGTCCACGTAAGCCTGGTCCACGCCGGGCTGCCAGGCCAGATCATAGACATTCACATCCACCTTGGTGCCGTCGGGGCTGAGGTAGTCGGTGCCGCAGAAGCAGACGTGGAGCACCTCCGGGTCCTCGGCCACCAGCTGACGGGTGCCGTCCCCGTGATGGGCGTCGGTGTCGTAGATGGCACAGCGCCGCCAGGGGCTGATCTCCCTGACCCGGGTGAGGGCGATGACCACATCGTTGAAGCAGCAGGCCCCCCAGAAATGGCGGTAGCCGGCATGGTGGCCGCCAGCGCCGATGAAGCAGAAGGCCCGCTCCAGCTCGCCTTTGGCCAGGGCTTCCATGGCCGCCACCACCCCGCCCACGGACTCATAGGCGGTGGCGCACAGGCTGTCCCGGGCCACCAGCCGGGGCATGTCCGGGGCATGCACCTTGCAGATGAGCTCCTCGGAGGCCCGGGGGCACTCAAAGAGCTGCACCCCGGGGAGTTTCAGGACCTCCTCCAGGGCCTCGGGGAAGTCCCGCAGGCGGTTGCCCACCGTGAGGTAGCTTTTGCGGCTGAAGCTGGGATGGTAAAAGATGCCGACTCGAGGCATACGGGGCTCGTCAGGAAGAGGATTCGGCCTCCGGCGGCCCTTCCCCCAGGATCGCCTCCCAGGTGGAGTATTTGGGGAAGTAGACCCAGAAATAGAGGAGGGAGACAGCAAAAAAAACGTAAAAATCGATGGCCTTGCCGGTGAGGAGAAAGAGCACCAGGCCGAAGACGGCCACCAGCTCCGCCAAGGCGTAGGCGAAGAAGACGGCCACGGGCAGGAGCTCCCGGTTGCGGGCCACGATGCGGCGCTGGCCGAACATGATGACAAAGTAGATGACGCCGGCGATGCCCAACAGGACGTGGCGGAGAGTCTCGGAGAACTGGGGGGTGAAATGCCCGAAACCGGTGAAGGGGTCCCAGACCCGGCGTAACACCTCCACCACCACGGCATAGCCGAACACCGAGGCGATGAGGGCCAGGCCGATGAAGTTGGCCACCAGATAGCGGGCCTTCAGAGGCGTCAGCGGACCTTTGGACATGTGGTTTATCTTGTCAGGCACGCAGGGCAGTGCAATTATTTTTGTGAAAGGCCGTGAATCTTTCCATCTTCAATATCGAATCTTCCTTCAATAATGCAATTAAAATAATTCAAGTCTCCGGTATCAAAGCGGTGGAAAACAGCATAGGCAATATGGTTGGCAAAAACGCAAAATGTTATTCATGTTTATTGGGCACCGAGCCAGCGTCATCCAGGTAGGGCAACTACATAAAAAATCGGCAAAAACAAAGCCTTAAGGCCTAATATGGGCTTAAGGGCCGTCAAGCCGGGGGAGGATTGGCCTTAGGGACCGCGCTTCGGCCCCTCCCCACCAAAGGCTGCACGGCATTCCCCCGGCGGAGGGCACGGCCGCCCCCCTCCCCACTGCCACGGCAATCGGGTTTTCTTTGTCAAGCATAAAGCTGGGCAGGTGACTCAGCCGCCTTGATTTTAATCTCCGAAGCGTTCGCCGGGTTTGGGGTTCAGGGCCTTGATGAACTCCTCGGCCTTGACCTTGCCCAGGGCCTGGGTGCGGAAGCGGGTGATGCGTATGCCGGCGCCCTGGACCGCCACGGTCACCCCCAGATCCGGGTGCACCTCCAGGATCTCCCCGGGCGGGGACTGATGCTCCAGGTCCTCCAGGAAGCGGGCGTTGTAAAGTTTCACCTTCTCGCCCCGGAAGGTGGTGGTGGCCCCGGGCTGGGGGTCGCAGCCCCGGATGAAATTGAAGACCTGGCGGCCGGGTTTGTGCCAGTCCAGGCCCGCCACCCGCTCGTCGCAGGGCGGGTCATAAGTGGCCTGGGAGTGATCCTGGGGGATACGGGGCGCCCTGCTCTGGGCGATGAGCTCCACCGCCTCGATGACCGCCTCCACCCCCATGGGGTAGAGCTTGTTGAAGTAGAGCTCGCCGGTGGTCTCCTGGGGGCCGATCTCCACCTCCTTCTGGAGGAGGATGTCGCCGGTGTCGATGCCTTCATCCACCCAGAAGATGGTGAGGCCGGTTTTGGTCTCGCCGTTGATGACCGCCCAGTTGATGGCCGAGGCCCCCCGGTATTTGGGGAGCAGGGAGGGGTGGTAGCAGATGGCCCCGAGCTTGGGCACCGCCAGCACCCGGCCCGGCACGATGTCGGTGACGAAGGCCAGCACCGCCAGATCCGGCTGGATGGCGACCATCCGCTCGTAGGCCTCCGGGTCTTTCATGCGTGGGGGCTGAAAGACCGGCAGGTTCTTCTCCAGGGCCGCGGCCTTTATGGGGTCCGGCTTGCCCCCTCTGTCCGGGGGGCAGAAGACCCCCACAATCTCGTGGCCCTTGTCCAGCAGCCCTTTGAGGACGTCCGCGCCAAATGCCGCCTGACCGATCAACGCAATGCGCATGACCTGCCCTCCCCTGTGGGGTGATGGTGGCTTGCTCCTCGGGCCGGGGCATCCCCCGGTCCCGCCGGCTAGCGGTGGGAATGGCTCCTGAGCGGCCCGGCCCAGCGCCGGCTCAGTGATGGTGCTCCTCCGGGGGCGGCTCCGGCTGGATCCTGGCCCCCCACAGGGCAAAGACGATGCCCGCCATGACCGCCCCGGTGGCCAGCAGGGCGTTGGGGGCCACAAAGGCTGCGGCGATGCAGAGAAACACCAGGAGGCACAAGACCGCCTGCTTTTTGCGGTAATCCTGATTATGTTCCATCCTCCCGTCCGTCCTCCGTCAGATCTCAGGTCTCAGGCGCCCAGATGCCGAAGGGCAAAGTCCAGGCGCCGGATGGTCTCCTCCCGGCCCAGGATGGGGATGAGCTCCGTCAGGCTGGGGCTGGCGGCCTTGCCGGTGAGGGCCACCCGCAGGGGCTGTGCCACCTCCACCACCTTGACCCCCAGATCCCGGGCCAGGTCCTTCAGAAGCCGGGTGAGCCCTTCCTCGCTCAGCTCCACCCCGGCGGCCAGCCTCTCCCGGGCTTCTCTCAGGACCGGAAGGGCCCCCGGGGTCAAATGCTTCCGGGCCGCCTCCTCGTCATAGGGCCAGGGGTCCAGGTAATAAAAGCGGGCCGCCTGGGCCATCTCCATGAGGGTCTTGGCCCGCTTGTTCAGGGTGGCGGCCACCCGGGCCGCCTTGACCGCGTCGTCGGTATGAATCCCCTCCTTGGCCAGGAAGGGCAACAGCAGGCGCCCCAGCTCCTCCGGCGGGGTTTCCTTCAGGTAATGGCTGTTCAGCCACAGGAGCTTGTCATCATCGTGGATGCCCGGGGCCTTGCCCACGTGCTCCAGGCTGAAGTAGCGGATGAGCTCCTCCCGGGAGAAGATCTCCTGGTCACCGTGGGACCAGCCCAGTCGGGCCAGGTAGTTGGTCAGGGCCTGGGGGAGAATCCCCCGGTCCCGGTAGGCCAAAACCGGCAGGGCGCCGTGGCGTTTGGAGAGCTTGGTGCGGTCCTTGCCCAGCATCAGGGGCATGTGGGCAAACAGGGGCGGCTCCTCCCCCAGGGCCTGGTAGATGAGGATCTGCCGGGGGGTGTTGCTGATGTGGTCATCGCCCCTAATGACGTGGCTCACCCGCATGGTGATGTCGTCCACCACCACGGCGAAGTTGTAGGTGGGGATGCCGTCGGCCCGGCGGATCACCAGGTCGTCCAGCTCCTGGTTTTCAAAGGCGATATGGCCCTTGATCTGGTCGTGCCAGAAGGTGATGCCGGTCTGGGGGGTTTTGAAGCGCACTGCGGTCTTGGGTCCCAGGGGCAGGCCCCGCTCCCGGCAGCGGCCGTCGTAGCGGGGTTTGTCCCCCCGGGCCAGGGCGGCCTGACGGCGGGCCTCCAGTTCCTGGGGGTCGCAGTCGCAGCAGTAGGCGGCGCCGGCCTTCAGGAGCCGGTGGATGAAGTCGTCATAGATGGCCAGCCGCTGCGACTGGAAGTAGGGACCTTCGTCCCAGTCCAGCCCCAGCCAGAGCAGGGCCTCCAGGATTTCCTCCACAAAATGGGCCCGGGAGCGCTCCATATCCGTGTCTTCGATGCGCAGGATGAACACCCCGCCGTGGTGACGGGCGAAGAGCCAGTTGAACAGGGCGGTGTGGGCTCCGCCCAGGTGCAGGGCCCCGGTGGGGCTGGGGGAAAAACGGGTGCGGACCTGAGTGGCCATAACTCTGCTTTAATTATCACGATCGCCGCGGCATTTCCACTATTTTCGTCAGCCTCGCTCCCGCCTCGGAAAAATGACCGGCCCCCTTGACAAGCGGGCGGGGCGGTTACAAAATATGAACAAATGTTAAAAAGTCCTTGGACCTCCGCCTCCTCCTGCGGCCTGGGGCTCATGGGGAGGCGGGGTGCAGAGGGGAGCATGGGCCCTTGGTCGCCCCGCCCCCTTTTTCAGGGACGGACTCGCCAGCATGGAGGGAAAGATGCCTCAGTATCGCGAAAGACACCGGTGCGGCTGCGGCTGCGCCGCCCCCTTCGCCCGTCAGGCCGGCCCGCCCCAATTCTGTCGCTGTCCGGCCTGCGGGGAGAGGGTGCCGCATCAGCGGGGGACTCCCTGCCGGGAGATGACCTGTCCGAAATGCGGCGCCACCCTGGTGCGGGAGGACGCGCCGGGGCCGGGCCCCCGGCCCTGACGCCGGCAGCCGCCTCGGCTGGCTCCATGAAATACCACCCAGGAGGTGCTGGAAGGGGACCAGGGGTCATAACCTCTTACTCCTTCTGGCATCTGCCCCTTCTTCCACCCCATATAGGGGGTGGGGAGGGGAGGGTGAGGGGAGGGCGGGGGAGCCACTGATCCCCCGGCCCTCCCCTCACAAACCCTTCGCCGTCAGATCCAGGGGGCCCCAGGCGGGTTCCCACCAGTCCCGCACCACGGCCAGGACTTCGACCACGCTGATGGCCTGAAGGCAGCGGTTGTCCGGGCAGCGGCGCCGGAGACAGGGGGTGATTGGGCAGGCCTCCGGGTGGTAGATATACGTGCCCCAGGGCACCTGATAGGGGCCGATGCGGGCCGGGTGGTCGGCGCCGATGAGGGCAAGGGCCGGCACCCCCAAGGCCAGGGCCATGTGCAGGGGCCCGGAGTCGTTGCCGATGAACAGGCGGGCCTGTTTCACAAGCGCCGCGGTGGTGAGAAGAGAAAAGCGGCCGCCGGTGACCAGCGTGGGGCCGGGGAGTGTGGCCGCCAGGGCTTCGGCCACCGGGCGCTCCGCAGCGCCGCACACTAGGAGCAGGGGGGCCTGATAGCGTTCCCACAAGTATGCCCCCACCTCCGCGAAGCGCTCGGCAGGCCACCATTTGTACGGATCGGAGCCGGTGGCGTGGAGGGCCATCAGCCGGGGGGCCAGGGGGCCGAAATGCTCCCCCAGGAGGGCGGCGGCCCGCTTCTCCTCCCCCGGGGGCAGAAAGATCTCCATGCGCCGGCTGGCGGTCTCGGCCCCCAAGAGGCGCACGAAATTGAGGCGGTGCTCGATGGCGTGGCGGTAGGGGTCGTCCCTGGCCACCTTGGCGGCATAGGCGAAGGCCAGGGGGCTGTGGGCCGAGCCGATGATGAAGGGGGCGGCGCTGGCCCAGGCGAGACACGTGGCCTCCGGGTCGTTGCCGTGCAGGATGACGGCCAGGTCATAGGCCTGGGCCTTCAGCTCCCGGGCCAGCCGGACTAGCCCCCGGCCCCGGCCGGGATAGAGCCACAGGCGCCCCAGGGCCGGGTGGTGCCGCACCAGGTCGGCGAAGCGGGGGGGGGCCAGGAGGTCCAGGCGCCAGTGGGGATAGGTCTCCTTCAGGGCCCGGATGGCCGGGGTGGAGAAGAGCAGGTCCCCCAGCCCCGTGGCATTCAGGAGCAATACCCGCTGCACCCGGGTCGGATCCAGCTCCGCCAGGGGGCGGGGCGGCCGCCGGCGCACCTGGGCTCCGAGACAGGCTCTGGCGGCCACCAGCAACAGTTTGTGCCACACGTCCGGTACGCTCCTTGACGGCGGTTCCGGTACTTCCCGGCGTTCCGGGAGGGATTCGTTCCCGGGCTCCAGAACCCGCGACCGGGCGACCGGCAGCTTCGGGTTCCCTTTTCCCGCCTGATCCACCTCCCGTCAAACCCCAGGGAGACCGATACCAGACACCCCACCGAAGGGCGAAGAGGGCTCAGGCTCCACCCCGGGCTGCCTGTCCACTCTCCATTGTAACCGGAAAGCCCTGGTGGGCGCCCTGGAAATGGGCAAAACGGCGGATAAATTTCTTGACACCGGCCCCAGACTTTGTAATATGCTTCACATTGGCTAGGTCTATGGCTGGCGCTCCCACCTCAGACACCAAAATTTCAAGGAGGTTGCACGTTTATGGGTAAGATTCCTGCTGATTACCTACCCCCCAAGGAACTGTGGCCCGAGTATACCACGCCCCCGGACATTGAGATCCCGGAGAAGCTCAATCTCGCCGATTTCCTCCTGGACCGCCATATCCGGGAAGGCCGGGGCGACAACGTGGCCATCCTGTTCGGGGATCAGAAGATCACCTACAAAGAGGTCCAGACCCAGGCCAACAAATTCGCCAACGTGCTCAAGAGCCTGGGGGTGGAGGAGCAGGACCGGGTGGGCATCCGCATGACCAACGCCCCGGAGGCCGTGATCATCAACTTCGGCATCATGAAGGTGGGAGCCATTCCGGTGCCGGTGTCGCCCTTGTGGGCCAAGGAAGAGATCGCCTTCGTGCTGAACAACGCCGAATTTAAAGCCTTTGCCGTCAGCTTCCCCCTCCTGGAGGCGGTGGAAGGCAGCAAGCATGAGTGGGAATTTCCCACCAAGGTGGTGGTGGTGGGGGGCAAACCCGAGGATGTGGAGGCCAAGGGATTTGTGTCCTATGCCAAGGCCATGGCCACCGCCTCGGATCAGTTCGACAACGTCATGCTGAGCAAGGACGACATCGGCGTCATCCTCTACACCTCCGGCACCACCGGCCAGCCCAAGGGTTGCGTGCACTTTGTCCGGGAGGTGTATGCGGAATCCATCCTGGTCAACAAATACGTCTGGAAGCTGCAGCCCGGAGACGTCATGGGCGGCTCGGCGCCGGTGTCCTTCGCCGCCGGCTACGGCACCTTCTGCCTCATCCCCTTTGCCGGGGGCGCGGCCATTTCGCTGTTGCCCAAATTCACCCCCGACGACATGCTGGCCACCATCCAGAAGCACAAGGTGACGGTGGTGACGGGCCTGCCCACCGCCTACCGCAAGCTCTTGGAGATGCCCAACTTCGACCAGTATGACCTGAGCAGCGTGCGCATGTACACCACCGGCGGTGACGCCCTCACCGGCAAGACCCTGTCCCAGTGGATGGCCAAGACCGGCAAGCCTATCTGGGAGGGCCTGGGCGGCACCGAGATGCTGCACCTGGTGACCTCCAACGCCGTGGGGGACATCCCCATGGCCGACTCCATCGGCAAGGCCATCCCCGGCTTCCAGATCAAGGTGGTGCGGGAGGACGGCACCGACGCCGCCCCGGGCGAAGTGGGCAGCATGCTCATCAAAGGCCCCACCGGCACCCTGTACTGGAAACCCTACGTCCAGGAGGAGCGCCTCCTGAAGGCCATGAAGAAGGGCGTCAAGGACGGCTGGAACATGCTGGGCGACGCCGTCATCATGGACAAGGACGGCTACATCTTCTTCCAGGCCCGGGAAGACGACATGATCAAGTCCTCGGGCTTCCGCCTGGCCCCGCAGGAGATCGAGGACGCCATCATGCGCCATCCGGCGGTGCGGGATGTGGCCGTGGTGGGCATCCCCGACGAAATCCTGGGCCAGAAGGTGGTGGCCATGGTGGAGCTGGAAAGCGGCCACAGTCCCTCCCAGGATCTGGCCAACGACATCATCAAGTCCACCATGGACCTGCTGGCCACCTACAAGCTGCCCCGGGAGGTGGTCTTCCTGCCCTCCATTCCTCGCACCCCCACCGGGAAGATCATCAAGAAGGATCTCCGGAAGCACTACCCGGAATACACCGTGAAGTTCGTGCCCAAAGTCAAGTAGGCCGGAGCCTGTAACCACCGGGGGCGGCCAGGGCCGCCCCCGAGTCGCGTCTGGCGCCGGGGTGCCCGGGGAGCGGGGGCTAACCCGGAGGTGGCCTGGGGGGAAAGGAAGAGCTTGTGCTTTTTTTCTTTTGACTTTGTCCGGGGCATTGTTTAAAACTTTAGGCGGTCGAGGAGGAGGACTTTGCCGAATCTGGTGGTGGTGGGCACCCAGTGGGGCGATGAGGGCAAGGGCAAGATCGTTGACCTCTTGACCGAGCAGGCCCAGATGGTGGTGCGCTTTCAGGGCGGCAACAATGCCGGCCACACCCTGGTGGTGGGCGGGGAAAAATACATCTTCCATCTCATCCCCTCAGGCATCCTGCATCCCGGCACCCTCTGCTGCATCGGCAACGGCGTGGTCCTGGACCCGGAGGTGCTGCTGGCCGAAATGGCGCGCCTCACGGCCCGGGGCGTGGCGGTGGGGCCGGAGAATCTCCGCATCAGCGAGCGCACCCAGGTGATCATGCCCTATCACCGGCGCCTGGATCAGGCCCGGGAGCGGGCCCGGGGCGACGGCAGGATCGGCACCACCGGCCGGGGCATCGGCCCCTGCTATGAGGACAAGGTGGCCCGCCGGGGGATCCGCATGGCGGACCTCCTGGATGAGGCCATCCTCCGGGCCAAGCTGGCGGAGATCCTGCCAGAGAAGAATTTCCTCCTGGAAAAATTCCTGGGCGAGCAGCCCTTCACCGAGGCCGAGATCCTGGAGCCCTACCTGGAGATGGGGGCGCGCCTTAGGCCCCTGGTGACCAATGTCTCGGTGCTCCTGGAGGAGGCCGTGCGCCGGGGCGACAGCATCCTCTTTGAGGGGGCCCAGGGGACGCATCTGGACATCGACCACGGCACCTACCCCTATGTCACCTCCTCCAATCCGGTGGCCGGGAGCGCCTGCGTGGGGGCCGGCATCGGCCCCCGGCACCTGCACCGGGTGCTGGGCATTGCCAAGGCCTACACCACCCGGGTGGGGGGTGGGCCTTTTCCCACCGAGTGCCGGGATGCCATCGGCGACCACCTGGTGGAGTGCGGGGTAGAGTTCGGCTCCACCACCGGCCGGCGGCGGCGCTGCGGCTGGCTGGACATGGTGGTGGTGCGGGAGGCGGTGCGCTTAAACGGCCTCACCGGGTTGGCCATCACCAAGCTGGATGTGCTCACCACCCTGGACCCGGTGCGCCTGTGCGTGGCCTATGAGCTGGACGGCCGCCGCCGGGAGACCATGCCCGCCACCCTGGAGGAGCTGAGCCGCTGCACCCCCGTCTTTGAAGACCTCCCCGGCTGGCGGGAGGATCTCCGGGGCATCCGGCGGTTTGACGACCTGCCGGCCGCCACCCGCCGGTATCTCAGCCGGGTGGAGGAGCTGGCCGGGGTGCCCCTGCAGATCGTCTCCGTGGGCCCGGCCCGGGATGAGACCATTGTGCTGCAAAATCCTTTTGCCTGAACGCAGTAAGGAGTATAATCCCGGGTGAGAGTTCAGGCGGACCGCGAAATGGCAGATAAAGGCAAGGTTAGCAGGGGGAGCGGGCGGCCCCGGCCGCACGTTCCCCGTATTCCCGCACCCAGCCCCGTGGCCGCACCCGCCCTCCCTTTCCCTTACCCGTCATCGCCCCTTCTCTCCCTGACCGGCGTGACCGCCGCCCGGGGGCCAGGTGTGCAAGACCGGCGCTGGGCAGCCGCCCTTTCCGGTTCTCAGGAGGAGGGCGGCGGCCGGCGGCAGGCTGACCTGGCGGGCCCGGGGCATCTCCGGGATTTCAGCTTCAACTCGCCCACGGCCACACGATCGTAAAGGACGACACCATATGCTGGAAATCCGCTTTCACGGACGGGGCGGGCAGGGCGCAGTGACCTCAGTGGAACTGTTGGCCCTGGCTGCCATTCACGAAGGCAAATTCGCCCAGGGCTTCCCCAGCTTCGGGCCCGAGCGCCGGGGGGCGCCGGTGCTGGCCTTCCTGAGGATCAATGACCGGCCCATCCGGCTGCGCTGCAAGATTGCCCATCCGGATGTGGTGCTCATCCTGGACCCCAGCCTCATCCGCATCCAGAAGCCGGCGGCCGACCTGAAGCCGGAGGGGATCATTGTGCTCAACTCCCCCAAGGACCCGGCGGAGGTGCGCCGGGAGTTCGGCTTCACCCACCGCCTCGCCCTGGTGGACGCCAACACCATCGCCCGGGAGATCCTGGGGGTGCCCATCACCAACACCACCATGCTGGGGGCGCTCCTCAAGGCCACCGGGGTGGTCCGGGTGGAGTCCCTGGAGGAGCCCCTCAAAGAACGCTTCGGGCCTTTGGCGGTGAAAAACTTCAACGCCCTCAAAACCGCCTACGAGCGGACCGTCGTGGAGGAGGCGCGGTCGTGATCAAATACACCAAGCCCCTGGAACAGACCACCTGGAAGGAGATGGAGGTGGGCGGCGTCCTCACCGTCCCGGGTTCGGCCCGGGAGTACCGCACCGGCGACTGGCGCAGTCAGCACCCGGTGTGGACCAAGAGCCGCTGCATCCGCTGCGGGGTGTGCTGGACGGTGTGCCCGGAGCCGGCCATCGTGGAGGAGCCCGGCGGCTATTTCGATATGGACCCCAACTACTGCAAGGGCTGCGGCATCTGCGCCCGGGAATGCGTCACCGGCTGCATCAGCATGGTGCCGGAGGAGGAGTGAGATGAGCGCCCATCCTGCCAAAGCCCAGCGGGTGGGGATGGAGGTCTCCATCGCCGTCTCCCATGCGGTGCAGATGGCCCGGGCGGAGGCCATCGCCGCCTATCCCATCACCCCCCAGACCCACATCGTGGAACACTTAAGCAGCCTGGTGGCCAACGGCGAGCTGGAGGCGGAGTTCATCAACGTGGAATCCGAGCATTCGGCCCTCTCCGCCTGCATCGGCATGTCCGCCGCCGGGGCCCGCACCTTCACCGCCACCAGCTCCCAGGGCCTGGCCCTGATGCATGAAATTCTTTTCATCGCCAGCGGCATGCGTCTCCCCATCGTCATGGTGGTGGCCAACCGGGCCTTGAGCGCCCCCCTGAGCATCTGGAACGACCACTCGGACATCATGGGGGCCCGGGACATCGGCTGGATCCAGGTCTTTGTGAAAAACGGCCAGGAGGCTTACGACCATACCATCATGGCCTTCAAGATCGCCGAGCACCCGGAGGTCCTCCTGCCCACCATCGTCAACCTGGACGGCTTCATCCTGTCGCATGTGGTGGAGGCCCTGGAGTTCATCGGCCAGGAGGAGGTGGACGGTTTCCTGCCGCCGTATCAGCCCAGATACCGCCTGGATCCCAAAAAACCCGTCACCATGGGCGCCTTCGCCATGCCGGAGATCTACACCGAGGTGAAGTTCGCCCACCAGGTGGCCCTGACCAACTCCGCCCGGCACATCCTGGAGGTCTGGGAGGAGTGGGCCGGACTCACGGGGCGGCGCTACCGGCCGGTGGAGACCTACCTCACCGAGGACGCCCGGGTTCTCTTCCTCACCATGGGGAGCCTCACCGAGGTGGCGGAGGTGGCGGTGGAGGAGATGCGGGCGAAAGGAGTGCCGGTGGGGCTGGTGAGCCTGCGCCTCTGGCGGCCCTTCCCCTTCGAGGCCTTACGAGAGGCGGTGAAAGAGGCGGAGCTCCTCATCGTCTGCGACCGGGCCCTCTCCCCGGGCGGCCCCGGCGGGCCGGTGCATTCGGAGGTGCGCACCTGCCTCTATCCCCTGGAGACCAGACCCGCCACGGTGAACTACATCATCGGCCTGGGCGGCCGGGATGTGCCGCCGGAGGCCTTCCATGACATCCTGGCCCAGGCTCAAAAAGAGCAGGAAAGCGGGCCCAGCGGGGAATTCTTCCTCTACGGAGTGCGAGGCTGATGGACAAATTCGGTTACGCCCAGAGCCAGAAATACGACACCTACGCCGCCCGGCTGCTGCCCCGGGAGGAATTCTTCACCTCGGGGCACCGCTCCTGCCAGGGTTGCGGCGAGGCCCTGGCGGTGCGCTGGGTCTGCAAGGCCATCGGCAGGGACGCCATCATCGCCCACGCCACCGGCTGCATGGAGATCGTCAGCAGCGGCATGCCCCAGACCTCCTGGATGCACCCCTGGATCCATGTGGCCTTTGAGAACGCCGCAGCGGTGGCCTCCGGGATCGAGACGGGGCTGAAGATCCTGGCCCGCAAGGGCAAGATCCCGGAGCCCCTGCCGGCGGTGGTGGCCATGGGCGGGGACGGGGGCACCTCCGACATCGGCCTCCAGGCCCTCTCCGGGGCCATGGAGCGGGGGCACAACTTCACCTACATCTGCTGGGACAACGAAGCCTACATGAACACGGGCATCCAGCGTTCCAGCTCCACGCCCTACGGGGCCATGACCACTACCTCGCCGCCGGGCAAGCGCAGCATCGGCCAGGCCACCTGGAAGAAGAACATGGTGGCCATCGCCGTGGCCCACGGCATCCCCTATGTGGCCACGGCCTCGCCCAGCTACGTCTTTGACCTCTACTTCAAGGTGCGCAAGGCCATTGAAACGCCGGGGCCGGCCTACATCCACGTGCTCAGCGTCTGCCCCACGGGCTGGCGCTCGGCCACGGACCTGTCCGTCCGCCTGGGCCGCCTGGCGGTGGAGACCGGGGTCTTCCCCCTCTATGAGGTGGTGAACGGCCGCTACCGGCTCACCGTGCAGCCCCCCAAGCTCAGGCCGGTGATCGATTACCTGAAGCCCCAGGGCCGCTTCCGGCACCTGAGAAAGCCGGAGCTGGACCTCATCCAGCGCCAGACCCTGGCGGCCTATGAACTGCTTTTGGCCAAATGCCAGGCCCCCTACCCGGAATTTCCGGTCCTGACCCCCGAAGCAGACGAGACCAGCCCTGAGGGTGCATGATGGACGCAGCGCGACTGGAAGGCATTCTCTCCCGCTATGAGGGGGAGCCCTATGATCTCATCCCGGTGCTCCAGGAGATCCAGGACAATTACGGCTATCTGCCCAAGGACGAGGTGAAGGAGGTGGCGAGGCGGCTGAAGGTGCCCCTGACCCAGATCTACAGCGTGGCCACCTTCTACAAGATGTTCAGCCTGGTTCCCAAGGGCAGGCACCAGGTGAAGGTCTGCCTGGGGACCACCTGCCACCTGAAGGGCGGCCCCCGCCTGGTGGATTCCCTGTGCAGCCGCCTGGGGGTGGAGGTGGGCTACACCTCCAAGGACGGCCAGTTCTCCCTGGAGACGGTGGGCTGCCTGGGGTCCTGCGCCCAGGCCCCGGTGATGATGGTGGACGACAAGTATTATGCCCGGGTGACCGTGGACAAGGTGCCCAAGATCCTGAAACTCTACCAGTCCTAAGGCTGCGGTGGGCCGCCTCAGGATCCTGACGGGAGGACAGGCGGCCCCGGCAGGGAACGAGATCGCTTATGCCCAAGTTTGAATCCCTCGATCATCTGAATGAATATCGGCGCCAGCTGCGGGCCAGGCGGGATCCCGCCCAGCCCCAGGTCCTGGTGTGTGCCGGCCCGGGCTGCCTGCCCCTGGGGAGCGAGGAGGTGGCCGCCGCCTTCCGGGCCCAGATGGAGGAAAGGGGCCTCAACGGCAAGGTGGCCCTGAAGACCAGCGGCTGCCACGGCCTCTGCGCCCGGGGGGTGCGGGTCCTCATCCGGCCCCAGGAGATCGCCTACCAGAAGGTCACCCCCGGGGATGTGCCGGAGATCGTGGAGACCACCCTGGTGGGGGGCGGCGTGGTGGAGCGCCTGCTCCATGAGGAGCCCGAAACCCACGCCCGCTGCCAGCATAAAACCGAGATCCCCTTCTACCGGGGCCAGCAGTCCCTTGTGCTGCGCAAGCTGGACGTCATCGATCCGGAGTCCCTGGACGATTACCTGGCCTTGGGGGGCTACCGCAGCCTGCGCAAGGTCTTCTTTGAGATGACCCCGGATGAGGTCATCGACGCGGTGGAGCGCTCGGGCCTCCGGGGTCGGGGGGGCGGCGGCTTCCCCACCGGCCGCAAATGGCGCATCTGCCGGGACACCGAGGAGCCCGTCAAGTTCGTCATCTGCAACGGCGACGAGGGCGACCCCGGGGCCTTCATGGACCGGGCGGTGATGGAGGGCGACCCCCACGCGGTCATCGAGGGCATGATCATCGGGGCCTACGCCATCGGCGCCCGCCGGGGCTACATCTACGTGCGCCACGAATACCCCCTGGCGGTGAAGCGCCTCACCCTGGCCATCCAGCAGGCGAGGGAGGCGGGATTTCTGGGGAAGAACATCCTGCGCTCCGGCTTTGACTTCGACATTCAGATCAGCCAAGGCTCCGGGGCCTTTGTCTGCGGCGAGGAGACGGCCCTCATCGCCAGCATCGAGGGCCACATCGGCGAGCCCATGCCCCGGCCGCCCTATCCGGCCATCTCCGGGCTCTTCGGCCAGCCCACCATCATCAACAATGTGGAGACCTGGGCCAACGTGCCGGAGATCATCAACATGGGGCCGGAGTGGTTCGCGGCCATCGGCACCGAGGGCAGCAAGGGCACCAAAGTCTTCTCCCTGGTGGGGGCCATCCATCACTCCGGGCTGGTGGAAGTGCCCATGGGCACGACGCTGCGCCAGATCGTCTTTGATCTGGGGGGCGGCATCCCCGGCGGCCGGGCCTTCAAGGCGGTGCAGACCGGCGGGCCCTCGGGGGGGTGCATCCCGGCTCAATTCCTGGATCTGCCGGTGGACTACGACAGTCTGCAGCAGGTGGGCTCCATCATGGGCTCCGGCGGCCTCATCGTCATGGATGAGACGAGCTGCATGGTGGACGTGGCCCGCTACTTCATCGGCTTCCTCTATGAGGAGTCCTGCGGCAAGTGCACCCCCTGCCGGGAGGGCTTGAAGCAGCTCAAGAAGATCTATGAGGACATCACCCACGGCCGGGGCGAGGAGCACCACCTCACCCTGATGGAGGACCTGTGCGCCGCTATGGCCAGTGCCTCCATCTGCGGTCTGGGGCAGAGCGCAGTGAACCCGGTGCTCTCCACCCTGAAGTTCTTCCGCCACGAATACGAGGCCCATATCCGGGACAAGAAGTGCCCCGCCCTGGTCTGCCGGCCCCTCCTCACCTACACCATCGACCCCGAGGCCTGCACCGGCTGCCTGGCCTGTGTCAGGGAGTGCCCGGTGGGGGCCATCTCCGGGGTGAAAAAGGAGGCCCAGGAGATCGACCAGGAGCTCTGCATCAAGTGCGGCCTGTGCTACGAGGTCTGCCAGTTTGATGCGGTGAGGAGGGAGTAAGGCCATGCCCATGCGCAAACTTGCCGACCAGGTCACCCCCCGGACCATCGAGGAGGTGGGTTTCTATATCAACGACACCTTTGTGCGGGCGGACACCTCCTGGACCGTGCTCCGCACCGCCCGGGAGATGGGGATTGACATCCCCACCTTGTGCTACCATCCGGACCTGCCCTCCGAGGGCCACTGCCGGCTGTGCGTGGTGGAGATCGGCGAGCCGCCCCGCACCCGCCTGGTGAACGCCTGCACCTACCCGGTGGAGGCCAACCTTAAGGTGCAGACCCACTCGGAGAAGGTGATGCACGCCCGGCGCCTGGTGCTGGAGCTCCTTCTGGCCCGGGCCCCCAAGGCCGAGATCGTCCGGGAGCTGGCCCGGGCCCACGGCGTCCATGAGACCCGCTTTCACATCGAGGACCCGGAGGAGCTGTGCATCCTCTGCGGCCTGTGCGTGCGCACCTGCCGGGAGATCGTGGGGGTGAGCGCCATCAGCATGGCCGGGCGCACCCCGGACAAGCAGGTGGCCACCCCCTTCAAGGAGGCCTCGGAGGCCTGCATCGGCTGCGGCTCCTGCGCCTTCATCTGCCCCACCGGGGTCATCCCCTACACGGAAAAGGACGGCATCCGTACCATCTGGGGCCGGGATTTCGAGCTGGCCGCCTGCCGGGTGTGCGGCAACTACATCGAACCTCTGGCCCAGCTGGAGCATTGGGCCCGGATTACCGGCGATCCGGTGGAGACCTTTCTGGTCTGCCGGGACTGCCGCTGAGCCTCAGGAGCCACCGGGGGAGGGGTGAGAGCCTCCCCCGGCGGGCCCCCGCTTTTCCCCTTGCCGCTTTTTCCCCCCTTTTTTGATAAAATAAAAAAAATATATCCTGCGGACGCGATGGAGCCGGGGGGCCCTCGGTCCGCAAGTCCTGTCGGCCATCCCCCGCAGATAAGGGAGCAACCCGGTCCGGAAGCAGGCTTGTCCCATCTCCATCTCTTTGCTCAAGCATCTCTTTCCCCACGCCGATTCCTGAGCTGAGATCAGCCTGCCCTCCTGTGGTGTCGTGCCGCATCAGGCGGTGGGAGCGGACCCCTGACGGAGGTATTCACCATGCAGAAAGCATTGTGGTTTTTTCTTTCTCTGATTTTCGGCCTGCTGCTCATCAACATCACCCTGGATCCCAGCCCTTTTTTGCCCCCGGCCAAAGAGACGGCGGCGGCTCCCCGGGACCCTGGTCAGCCCCTCACCGAGGCCGAGTATAAGCGCCTCAAGATGGCCCTGAGCTCCTTTGACCTGGCCAACGGGCTTACCCGCCAGGATTTTGAGCGCATGCCCGAGGGCCGGGAGCACGCCTTTTACTTCCTTTTGGGGGCCTTCTGGCTGGTCCTGGGGCTGAAGACCCTGGGGAAGCCCAAGCGACTGGACGACTAACGCCGGCGCCGCCTCCACGGTCAGAAAAGGGGAGGGGAAGGGACGGCTGGGATAGGCCTCGGCCGCGACCCAGGGTTTCCGGGGGGCCCCTGCCCGTGCCCTTTTGAACCCAATTCTTCCCGAAGGAGGCCCGCATGCGCCGTTTTTGGCTGGCCATGATCTGTGTCGGCTTCTTAACCCTTTCCTTGTCCGGACTCCCGGCGCTGGCCAGGGATCTCACCGGCCGGCTGGAGGCCGTGCCTCCGGGGGGCGTCGGCCCCTGGGTGGTGAGCGGCGTCCCGGTGGAAGTGACCCCGGCCACGAAAATCAAGGTAAAGGGCCCCCTGTCCCCGGGCCGCCCTATCCGCATCAAGGGCTACTACGCCCCGGACGGCCGCTTTGTGGCCACGGAGATCAGGGCGAAAAAGGCCAAAAAAGGCAAACGGCACTGGTGAAGAGCCCAAATTACCGCATCGTCACCTTCGGCTGCAAGGTGAACCAGCATGACAGCGCCGCCCTGGCCGAGACCCTGGAGGCCCGGGGCTGGCAGCCGGCGGTGGGAACCTCCCCGGAGCTGATCCTGGTGAACACCTGCACCGTCACCGCCCGGGCCGACCAGGAGGCGCGCCAGGTCATCCGGCGCCTGCATCGGGAGCACCCCCGGGCGGCGCTTCTCGTCACCGGCTGTTATCCCCAGCGGGCCCCGGCCGAGGTGGCGGCCCTCCCCGGTGTCCGGGGGGTCTGCGGCAATCAGGAAAAGGGCCGGCTGGACGAGGTCCTGGCGGCGCTGGAGGACGGCGGCAGCTTCCTGGGGGTGGGGGAGTTTTCTCCTGGGGCCGGTTTTGCGGCTTTTGTGCCCCGGCGGTTTCCCGGGCATACCCGGGCGTTTCTCAAGATTCAGGAGGGCTGCAGCCATGGCTGTGCCTACTGCATCGTGCCCCGGGTCCGGGGCGGGAGCCGCAGCCTGCCACCCGCCGGGGTGGAGGCCGCTTTGATGGAGCTGGCCGCGGCCGGGTTTGCGGAGGTGGTCCTCACCGGCATCGACCTGGGGCAGTACGGCCGGGACCTGACCCCGAAAGCAAGCCTGGCCGGCCTGCTGCGGCGGCTGGCTGGGCGGGTCTTTCCTTTTCGCCTGCGCCTGAGCTCCCTGGAGCCCCAGGAGGTGAGTGAGGAGCTGATAGACGCCTTGGCGGCCCTGCCGGAGGTGTGCCCCCACTTCCATCTGCCCCTGCAAAGCGGCTCGGCCCGGGTGCTGGCCGCCATGGGCCGGCCGTATACACCGGAGCGCTTCCGGGACCTGGCCCGGGAGCTTCTGGCCCGCTTCCCGGACGCCGCCCTGGGGCTGGATGTGCTGGTAGGCTTCCCCGGGGAGGGCCCGGAGGACGTCGCTGCCACCTATGAGCTGGTGGCGTCCCTGCCCGTGGCCTATCTCCACGTCTTTCCCTTTTCACCCCGCCCCGGCACGCCGGCGGCGGGGCTGCCGCCCCTGCCTGCCCCGGAGGTGCGGCGCCGGGCGGCGTGGCTGCGGGAGCTGGGGCGCCACAAACGGGCCGCCTTCTATCAGGCCCAGGTGGGGAAGGTGGGGGAGGTGCTGGTGGAGCGGCCTGCCCCCCGTCCGGGGTGGCTGGCGGGCTTAAGCCGCAATTATCTCCGGGTTCTCCTCCCCGGGCCCCCGGACTGGGTCAACCGGCGGCTGACGGTGCGCCTTCTCAGGGTGGCGGGGGAGCTCCTGGAGGGCGAGGTTTTGGAGGCCTGAGGGGCAGGGGAAGGGGAGGAAAATTTCTGCAGTGAGGGCCTGGCAGCGCCCCGGCATGGACCGCCACCAGGCCCCGGACATGCTGCCCCGCAAAAAAGGCCCCCCTGGGGGCCTCTTGTTTGGCACCGTCCGGGCCTCAGGCCGGGGCGCCCTGGAAGGCGGGCATGGCCGCCAGGGGCCGGCGAAACTCCCGGTTGTGGGTGGCGGGCACCCACAGCCGCCAGGCCTGGCGCTGCTCCATGAGGTGGCGGATGAAGCGCAGGTGAAAGTCGTGGCTGCCCCGGCTCACCTCCACCCGGCCCACCAGAGGCAGCCCCAGCAGGGCCAGATCGCCCACGGCATCCAGGATCTTGTGGCGCACGAACTCTTCGGGGAACCGCAGGCCCCCGGGGTTCAGCAGGCCCTCATCATCCAGGACCAGGGCGTTGTCCAGGGAGCCGCCCAGGGCCAGACCCTGGGACTGCAGGTACTGGACCTCTTTCAGGAAGCCGAAGGTGCGGGCCGGGGCGATCTCCCGGCGGAAGGTGTCGCTGGCCAGGGAGACGGAATAACGCTGCCGTCGGATGAGGGGGTGGGGAAAATCGATGCTGTAGGTGATGCTGAAGCGCCCGGGGCTGACCCGCATCCAGGAGCCGTTTTCCCTCAGTTCCACCGGCCGCTGCACCATGAGGTAGGTGCGGGGCCAGGGGAGGGAGCGGAGCCCGGCCTCCAGGATGAGTTCGGTGAAGGGCAGGGCGCTGCCGTCCAAGATAGGGAGCTCCGGCCCCTCCACCTGCACCAGGGCGTTGTCCACCCCCACCCCGTGCAGGGCGGCCAGGAGGTGCTCCACGGTGCTGAAGACCGCCTCGCCCTCCCCCAGGGTGGTGGCCCGGGCGGTGGAGAGCACCCGGCTGTAGTGGGCCGGCACCTGGGGCCGGCCGGGCAGGTCCTCCCGGACGAAGCGGATGCCGGTGTTGGCGGCCGCCGGAAAGACGGTGAGGGTTACCGGTGCACCGCGATGCAGGCCGATGCCGCTCACGGTCACCGGCCGGGCCAAGGTCTTTTGCCACATCATGTCAGTCCCCCCGTCTCGGGCAGGTGCAAGGGCCATACCAGGGATCCACGGCCAAATCATCATATAAGTCACTGATAATATTGATATTTTAAATTTGTTTATCTGAGGGTCGCTTTTATTCCGCCAAGGTGTGGCAAAAATCCCACACTAAAGAAGTTTTTGTGGCAGAAATCCCACAAAATGGAAGTGTGGCTTAAGTGATGTCGGAGAAGAGACCACGGTGGGGGTGCCGCCGCTGCTCCCCCTTTCTGGGGCGAGGGACGGGGGTCCGGGAGAAAGGTCAGGAGGGGTCGACCCCCGGCCCTTCTCCCGGAGAGGTGGGGAAACGACTTCAGAGGGGCAGCGGCGACAATCCCAGACACCGGGCGGCCGGGGGGGGAGGCGCCTCACGCCTCAGTCGCCCTCCGGGGCAAAGTCCAGGGCGGCCCACCAGCTGGGTTCCAGATCCGGGAAGATGTGGTCCCGCTCCCGGCAGAGGCTAAAGAAATTCCAGTCCTCCTCCGGCAACGCCCGTTCGGCCGCATAGCGCCGGGTCATGGCCGCCAGGCGCTTGAAGTCGTCGTGGTGCATCACCAGCCTGAGTTCGGCGTAATCCATGGCGCTGACGGTGCTGATGAGGAACTGCCAGTCGGAGGCCTCCAGCAACAGCAGGGTGCGGCCGCACTGCTTGAGGAGATCCTGGAGCCGGGGATCGGGGTCCTGCCAGTAGTTTCGGGCCAGGTCCTCCATCTCCGCCTCCGCCGGGTAGATGTGCTTCCAGGTCCAGGCGTTCATATCGTTGAGCCAGATCCAGTGGTAGCCGCCCTCGCCCCAGGAGCCCTCCGGCAGGCTGATGACGGCGCTGGGCTCCACGATCTGCAGGTATTCGCCCCCGGTGACCAGGCGCACCCGCCCCTGGGCGTGGAAGGTGCGGATCACCCGCTCCACCCAGGCGGGGCCTTCGAACCACCAGTGGCCGAAGAGCTCGGTGTCATAGGGGGCCACCACAATCCCCGGCTTGCCGTGGGCCTGGCGGTAGTCCTCCAGGATGCCGGTGACCAGGGAGACGAAATGCTCCGCCTGGGACGCCAGCCGCTCCTCCACCCACTCGGGGTGATAGGGGCCCTTGTCCGCCAGATCGGCCTTGGCGCTGGTGACCCGCCAGTAGCGCAGGCCCCCGGGGAAGCGCTTCTTGTGGAAATCCAGATAGTTGCCATCTCCGGGGTAGCCCCATTCGCCGCTCCACACCTGCAGCCCGGTCTTGGGGTCCCGGGTGAAGGCGGCCACCGGCCGCTTGGTCTCGGGGGCCGAGCTCACCAGATAGGCCTCATAGGGCGACTTTTCCCGGTCTTCCGGGAGCTCCTGGTATTGGGAGGCAAAGCGCTGCCACAGGGCCTCCAGGGCGTGGAAGCGGTCCTTGTAGACCCCGATGGCCTTGCCGCCCTTGAGGAGGTGGGAGTCGATGAAGAAGTAGGAGAGGCCGTTTTCCGAGAGGAATTCCTCCACCCCCTTGCGCAGGGTGGCCTCGGCGCCGGGGGCGGCCACCGGCGGGGCCCAGCGGTAGCGGGGGCGGTAGGCGCACTCCGGCAGCCAGCAGCCCTGAGGATCCCGGCCGAAGTGGCGCCGGTAGGCAGCCACCCCCTGCTTCACCTGGGCCTGCACGGCGGTGTCCCGGCCCAGGAGAGGCAAATAGCCGTGGGTGGCGGCGGAGGTGATGACCTCCAAAAGCCCCTCCTCCATCAGCCGCCGGGGCGCAGCCAGGAGGTCCTGCCCCAGCTCCTCCCCGAAGGCCTGGAGGAGCCCGGTGTAATGCTCCTCCCAGAAGCGGGCCACGGCGGCGAAATGCTTCTCCCCCAGACGGGTGAAATCGGCCTGGTCCTGGCGGGCCGCCTGGATTTTGTTCTCCAGATAATCCCGGAATTCCTGCCGGAAGGCGGGGGAGGCCAGCATCTCCGCCAGGATGGGGGTGATGCCCAGGGTGACCCCGGTGTGCAGGCCCTGGGCCCCCAGGCGCTGAAAGACCCGCCACAGGGGGATGTAGGATTCCGCCGCCGCCTCGTTGAGCCAGTCCATGCCGTGGGGCCAGCGGCCGTGGCCGATGACGTAGGGGAGATGGGAATGCAGCACCAAGGTGAAATATCCAAGGGGCTCGGTCATGGGTCCTCCTTCCAAGCAGCGTCGCCTGCACCCGGGTGCACTCAAGCCCGCACGGCACGAGGGGCCTGATCCCCCGGGGACGGCGTGAGTCGGCGCATCCCTGAGGGCCGGCCTTCAGCCTGGGACCGGTATCGGTGGCACCGGGGAGACGGGGCCGAAGATCGTGGCTCCCCCATCCTCCCTGCCTCCCCCCACTCCTTCTGAGGGGGAAAGGGGCAAGGGAGCCAGGCGCTCCGGGACTTCCCCCCGCCTCCCCCATCATACCCGAAGTGGGCGGCGGGAGGAAAGGGCGGAGTGGCGAAAGCGGCCTCAGACCACGTCCGCCTTGAGGAGATTGGTGGTGCCCCGCTGGCCCAGGGGGGTGCCGGCGGTGATCACCACCCTGTCCCCGCCTTTCAGCCAGCCGGCCTTGAGGGCCTCCTCCTTCACCACCTGGAACATCTGGTCCGTGTCGGTGAGGTTGGGGGCCATGAGGGGGAAGACGCCCCAGGAGAGGGCCAGGCGGCGCCAGGTCTCCTTCCGGGGGGTGACGGCGATGATGGGGGCCGCAGGCCGGAAGCGGCTGATGAGGCGGGCGGTGGTGCCGAAATCGGTGCTGGTGAGGATGGCGGCCGCCTGGAGGTTCTGGGCCATCACCGCGGCGGCGTAGCTGATGGCGTCGGAGATGTCCCGGCGGGAGACCTGGGCCCGCTCCCGCAGCCAGGGGGCGTGGGGGAAATGGGCTTCAATGGCCCGGCTGATGCGGTCCAGGTAGCGCACCGCCTCCACCGGGAACTTGCCCGCCGCGGTCTCCTCGGAGAGCATCACCGCGTCGGTGCCGTCCAGGATGGCGTTGGCCACGTCCGTCACCTCCGCCCGGCTGGGCCGGGAGTGGTCCACCATGGAGAGGAGCATCTGGGTGGCGGTGATGACGGGCTTGCCGGCCCGGTTGGCGGCGGCGATCACCTGCTTCTGGATAATGGGGACCCGCTCCAGGGGGAGCTCCAGCCCCAGGTCGCCCCGGGCCACCATGAGGCCGTCGGCCGCGGCCAGGATCTCCTCCAGGTTTTCCACCGCCTCGTGCTTCTCCACTTTGGCGATGAGGGGGGTGTCGGCCCCCAGGCTGTCCAGCAGGGCCCGGGCCTCCAGGACGTCGGCGGCGGAGCGCACATAGGAGAGGGCGATGAAGTCCACCCCCATGGCCACTCCGGCGCGCATGTCCTCCTTGTCCTTGTCGGTGAGGGCCGGGATGGAGAGGGTGTGGTGGGGGAAGTTGATGCCGGCGTGGGAGCGCAGGACCCCGCCGGTGATCACCCGGCAGTGCAGGGTGTCTGTGGTCTTGTCCTCCACCTTGAGCTCGATGTTGCCGTCCGCCAGCAGGATATGGGAGCCCACCGGGCTGTCCGCCACGATTTCCGGGTAGGCCACGCTGACGCAGTCTTTCTCACCCACGCCGCAGAGGGCGGTGAGGGTGAACCTCTGGCCCCGCTCCAGGGTGACGTGGCCGTCAGGGAACTCCCCGATGCGGATCTTGGGGCCGGCCAGGTCCTGGAGGGCGGCCAGGGGCCGGCCCAGATCGGCGGCCAGGCGGCGCACCTCCTCCAGGCGGCGGGCGTGCTCCGCCGGGGTGGCGTGGGAGAAGTTGAGGCGCACCACATCCACGCCGGCATGGAGCAATGGGGGCAGGGTCTTGCCCAGACAGGCAGGACCCAGGGTGGCGATAATCTTGGTGCGGCGCCGCGCCATGGTTCCTCCCAGACCTGAGGAATGGGGAATTTCCCCCAGGTGGAGGTGAGAAATTCCCCAGACAGGGGGGCGGCCTGCCTTTCCGACCGCCCCATGACTACCGCCTATTTTCCCACATCTGGGCAAAATTTGTGAATTTTTTATTAAAAGGCGCTCCGGAGCTTGAAAACATTTAAAGGCATGGTTATTGCATTAAGTCATGGCAATCATACAGGGGGAGTGCACTTATGCCGCTTTATGAGTACCAATGCGTGGATTGTGGGGGAGCCGATCTGAGGGTGGCCGGCCTGGATGATCACACCGCCATCTGTATGGAGTGCGGCGGTCTGATGCTGCGGCTCAACGAGGACATTTTCCGGCCGTATTTCGAGGAGGAGGCCCCGGCGCCGGCCACCTTGCGGAACAAGGTCTCCAACAATGGCACCTGAGGCGTGTCCCCGCGGGGGGAGACGGCGGCAGAGGTGGGGCCGCCGTCTCCCAAAGACGGGGGAAGTAAGGCGGGGACACAGACCGGGGGCCGCCGGCGCAAGCGCCTTGGCCTCAAAATGACAAAGAGGGCGTGGAAAAACGCCCCTCTTTTTCATATTGGGACAGGTGGGGTCAGTTGACGGCCCGACTTAAGGGGGATGTGAGCTGGCCGCTCCGGAGAAAGTCCTCCAGAAACTCCTCCAAAAGCCGGGCCAAGGCCTCGTAGAGAGGCTCCCAATCCGACTCGGTCAGCCCGCTCCGGACCTCGCCCCGGGCCTCCCGGCACCATTTGAGGTGCAGGGAGGGACCGAAGGGGCCCAGGGATGTGGGCTGCCCATCCACAAAAAAGACCTCCAGACTGAAGGGCCGGCTTCCGGCTCCCTTAGCCGGCTGGAGCGTGACGATCACGCCGAGACACGGGCCGCCCTCCCAGTCATTCTCCTGAGTGTGTCGCAAGGACACCCCGGCCAGGGAGAGGCGCACTTCTATCTCCGTCCGCAGGCGCTCCCAATTGAAAGGGAAGGAGTCCCAAGTGTGGGGGGGCGGGGCGATCCAGACCTGCACCCCGCCGGCCCCGGGGGGCTGGCCGTGGGAGGGGCCTGTTCCAAGGCAGGGACAGTGGCTCATGTCTCTGGTTTTCTTCACCGGTCCGTCCCTCCAGAGGCTCACGGGAGGGGGACGTCAGCTCTGTCCTCCCCTCCGCTGGGCGGCGCCCTCCGCCCCCTTCAGGGCTGAGGCCGTCACCTTGCCCCATTATGCGCCAGGGAGGCGGGGGGGCAATCGGGGACTGCCTGAATTTTTCTGGGGAAAAACCTGATTTTCTGGTCAGAAAGGATATGAGGCGGCCCACAGCACCCCGGGGCGGGCGGCAGGGCAGGGTACCCCTTGCCCGGCGGGGGTGACTTTTCGGTCTCAGCCAGGACTGATGGGGCCCACTTCTCCACCCCATCGCAGTCCCAGCCAAGGCGGGGGGTGCCTTTACGGTTCCAGGGAGGTGAGGCCTTCCCGGATGGCGTACTTGGTGAGCTCGGCGATGCTGTGGATCCCCAGTTTGTGCATGATCTGCTGGCGGTGGGTCTCCACCGTCTTGACGCTGATGTGCAGCTGTTCGGCGATCTGGCCGGTGGGCTTGCCCTCGGCCATGAGCTGCAGCACCTCCCGCTCCCGGGGGGTGAGCATGGTGAAGGCGGAGGAGCGGGGGGCCGACATGCCCTGGACATAGTCCTGGATGACCACGTTGGAGACCCCCGGGCTCAGGTAGGTCTTGTTGGCCATCACCAGGCGGATGGCGGCGGCCAGCTCTTCAAAGGCGCAGTCCTTGAGGAGATATCCGGAGGACCCGGCCTTGAGCATGTTGACCACGAAGCGGCGGTCGGCATGCATGGAGAGGGCGATGATCTTGGTCTCGGGAAAGGCGGCCAGGACCTGCCGGGTGGCCTCAATGCCGTTGAGATCCGGCATGTTGACGTCCATGATGACCACGTCGGGCCTGAGGTCTTTGACGAGCTGCACCACTTCCCGCCCGTTTTCGGCTTCGGCCACCACCTCCATATCCGGTTCCTTGGCCAGAAGGGTGGCCAGACCTTGACGGACGATCATGTGGTCATCAGCGATGATGATCCTCGTCTTCATGGTTTCCCTCTGTGGATATCCACCCTTCGGGGAGGGGCGCCCGGATGCGGACCGTGGTCCCTTCCTGCGGCTGGGAGCGGATGTCGAGGTGCGCCCCCATGTGTCCCAGGCGCTCCCGGATGCTGAAGAGCCCAAAGCCTGCCAATGTGCCGCTTTTGCTGAAAACATCTGCCACATCGAAGCCGATTCCATCATCTTTTATGTCAATGCACAATTTGTCATCCTGTTTGTCAAGGAAAATTTCCACCTGCCGGGCCCGGGCGTGCTTCACCGCATTGGTGAGGAGCTCCTGGATGGTCCGGAAGAGCAGCACCCGATGACCCTCCGGCAGCGATGGCAGGGGGGCGCCCCGCCGCACGCTGACCCGGATGTGGTGGCGCCGCTCGAACTGCTCCGCCAGCCATTCCACCGCCTCCTCCCAGTCGCCCTCAAAGAGGAGGGGCGGACTCAATTTGGAGGTCAGCGCCCGGCTGGCGGCGATGGCTTCCTCCAGATAGCTGAGGGCCTCCCGCACCTCCTGGTCCCGGCCCTCCCAGGCCAGGGTTTCCCTGAGGGCCGAGAGCTTCAGCTTGGCCAGGGCCAGGGGCTGACCCACCTGGTCATGCAGGTCCACCGCCAGGCTGCGGCGCTCCCGTTCCTCGGTGAGGGAGAGCTCCGCCGCCAGGGAGCGCAGCCGCTCCTGGTAGGACTCCAGCATGGCCTGGGATTCCTTCTGGGGGGTGATGTCCTCCACCATGCCCACCAACAGGAGCGGCCCCTCCGGATCCGGCCGGACGGCGGTGGTATGCACCCGGGTCCACAGGAGACGGCCGTCTTTGCGGATGAAGCGGGCCTCCCGCACATACCCCTGGCGGCGGCCCTCCCGGATTTCCTGAAACAGCCGCCGGCGCTCCGCCACATCCTCCGGATGGAGCAGGTCCTCGGTGGTGAAGCGGCACAGGTCCTCCAGGGGGTACCCCAGCATGTTGATCATCGCGGCATTGACCTCCAGGCCTTTGCCATCGAGTTCCATGAGGCCGATGCCGATGGGGGCGTTCTCAAAGATGGTGCGGAACCGGGCCTCGCTCTGCCGCAAGGCCGCCTCCGCCTGACGGCGGGTGGTGATGTCCCGGGCGATGACCAGCACCGCCGGACGCCCGCGATAGAACAGGCGCACCGCGGCGGTCTCCACGTCCACCAGGCTGCCGTCCAGGCGCTGCAGCTGAAGCTCCTGCCGGGGGACCTCGCCTTCCCCCTCCAGCACCTCCCGGATGCGCGCCGCGGCCAGCTCCCGGGAGGCCGGAGCGACCACCTCCAGCACCTCCCGGCCCTCCAGCTCCTCCGGGCTTTTTGCCCCCACCAGGCGGGCGGCGGCGGGGTTGAGGAAGACAAAGCGGCCGTCCTGATGCAGGGCGATGGCGTCCGGGGAGAGCTCCACCAGCCGGCGGTAGCGCTCCTCGCAATCCCGCAGGCGCTCCTCCACCCTGGATTGGGCCGCCTGGACCCGGCGATTTTCCTGATGCAGCTGCAGGCATTCCTGCAGGGTGGACTGGCAGCGGCGGTGGAAGCTGAAGGAGAGGCTGGCCCCCAAAAGGGCCGCGATCAACACCGTCACGGCGTCGATGCCCAGGATGGTGAAGTGGGGGCAGAGGCTGTGGTTGAGGAGTTCCGCCAGAGAGACGGTCACCAGAAGGCCAAGCGCCCATAACAGCGGTTGGAGCCGCAATCCCGGGGAGTTCGGAGGCCAGTCCCCCCGGTGTCCCCCGTCTTCCCAGCGTGTGGCCATGGCGGCGCCACCTCCGGCAGGTGGTCAAACCGGAAAAAAAGGTGGAGGCTCATCCATGAGCGGAAGCTGCGGAGATAATGGCTTCTTCGGGCTGGCCGCCGCACAGGCCGGGCCTGGAAAGGACCCGGACCCCGGGAGGGATACCCTCGAGGGTTCCCTCCTTTCAGACCCCTGTGTCATGGGGGTGATCAGGCGAAAAATAACCACACTCCTCTCGGGCAAAGCCTGACGGCTCAGCAGAAGCATGACTCCACCTTAACTATGGCATGGCCGGGGGGGCTCTGTCAATGGACTAAAGTGCGCCTGCCTGATTCCTCCGCAAGGCGCAGGAATTGGCGCCCCCGGGGTTTTGTGCTACAGTGGCGACATGGAGATTGTGGCCGACCTGCACCTCCACTCCCGGTATTCCGTGGCCACCGGCCGCCAGGCGGACCTGCCGCATTTGGACCTCTGGGGCCGCTACAAAGGGGTGCAGGTGGTGGGCACCGGGGACTGCACCCACCCCCACTGGCTGGCGGAGCTGGCGGCCCAGCTTCAGGAAGTGGCTCCGGGAACCTACGAACTCCGGCCCGAAGTGGCCCTGCCGCTGAAGCTCTCCGGCCTCCGGTGGGAGGCGGTGCCGCCGGTGCGCTTCCTTATCACCGGGGAGGTGAGCACCATCTACAAAAAAGGGGGCCGGATCCGCAAGGTGCACCTCCTGCTGGTGCTCTCCGGGCTGGAGGCGGCCCAGCGCCTGTCGCAACGTCTGGCCCGCATCGGCAATGTGGCGGCCGACGGCCGTCCCATCCTGGGGCTGGATGCCGCGGCGGCGACGGAGCTTGCTCTCGAGCAGGACCCCGGGGCCCTGGTCATTCCCGCCCACATCTGGACCCCCTGGTTTTCGGTCCTGGGGGCCAAAAGCGGCTTTGACTCCCTGGAAGAGTGCTTCGGGGAGACCCTGAGGCATATTTACGCCCTGGAGACGGGCCTGTCCTCAGACCCGGCCATGAACTGGCGGGTGAGCGCCCTGGACCGCTTTGTCCTGGTGTCCAATTCCGACGCCCATTCCCCGGAGAAGCTGGGGCGGGAGGCCAATCTCCTCGGCGTCCCCCCCACCTTTGCCGCCATCAGTCAGGCCCTCCGCAGCGGGGAGGGGTTCCTGGGGACCCTGGAGTTTTTCCCCGAAGAGGGCAAGTATCACCTGGACGGACACCGCAAGTGCAGCCGGCGGCTTCTGCCCCAGGAGTCCCAGGCCGCCGGCGGGCGCTGTCCCCAGTGCGGGCAGCCCCTGACTTTGGGGGTGCTCCACCGGGTTCTGATGCTGGCCGACCGGGAGGAGGACGTCCGGCCCCCCCTCGCCCGCCCCTTCACCTCCCTCATCGGCCTGCCGGAAATTTTGGTGGAGGTCCTGGAAGCGGGTCCCGGCAGCAAGAAGGTGCGGCAGGCCTACTTTCAGCTCCTGGAGCGCCTGGGGCCCGAGCTCACCATTCTGCGGCACCGACCTGTGGAGGACGTGGCCCGGGAAGGCGGCCCCCTGCTGGCCGAAGCCCTGGCCCGCATGCGCCGGGGAAAGGTGCGCATCTCCCCTGGCTATGACGGGCTCTTCGGGGAGGTGCACCTGTTCACTCCGGAAGAGCGGCGCCGCCTCCGGGGCCAGGAGGCTTTCTGGGCGGTGGCGGCGGCTTCACCCCCGCCTGCGGTGGCGCCGGCAGCCGTCAGCGCCGCCGATGCCCCTGCGGCCCCTCCCCCCGTGGCGGCGGAGCCCGCCCCTGCCCCGGAACGCCTCAATCCGGCGCAGCAGCGGGCCGTGGCCCACACGGGCGGCACGCTGGTGGTCCAGGCCGGGCCGGGGACCGGCAAGACCCGGGCCCTGACCCACCGGGTGGCGCACCTCCTGGCTTCCGGAGTGCCGCCCGGCCAGATCCTGGCCATCACCTTCACCCGGCAGGCGGCGGAGGAGATGGCCCGCCGGGTGGCCCGGCTGCTCCCTGGCCACCCCGGGGTGGCGGAGCTCACCATCTCCACCTTCCACGCCCTGGGCCTGGGGCTGCTCAGTGAGGCGGGGCAGGGGCGGCAGGTGGCGGACGACGGCACGCGGCGGCAGATCATTCAAGAGGTGGCCCGGCGGCATGATCTGAGGCCCGCGCTCCTGGAGCGGCGCCTCTGCCAGGCCAAGAACCGGCTCGCCTCCCCGGACGGCGGCGGCCAGGGGGTGCCCCCCGACCTTTGGCCCGCCTTCCGGGACTATGAGGCGGCCCTGGCCGGGGCCGGGGTGTATGATTTCGAGGATCTGGTGGCCCGGCCGGTGCGCCTGCTGGAAGAAGATCCCGATCTGCGGACGGCCTGGCAGGGGCGCTGGCGCCACTTTCTGGTGGATGAGTTTCAGGACCTCAACCAGGCCCAGTATCGTTTCCTGTCGGCCCTGGCCGGAGAGGCGCCGGCGTCCCTTTTGGCCATCGGCGACCCCAACCAGGCCATCTATGGTTTCCGGGGCGCCAGCCCGGAGTTTTTCCGGCGCCTGCCGGCGACGCGGCCGGCGGCCCTGGTGATGCATTTCCCCGAGACCTACCGGCTGCCCCCGCCCCTCCTGGCTGCCTCCCGGCGGGTCCTGCCGCCGGCGGCGCAAACCGGGGCCCCAAAGATCAGCCGGCGGCCGGGGGAGGCCCCGCCCCTGCTCCTGGAGGCCCCCACCCCTGAAGGGGAGGCCCAGGCCATCGCCGGCGCCATCGAGGCCCTGGTGGGGGGGGTCCGCCATCAGTGGCTGTTCCGGGACCACCTTACCTCCGCAGGCGAGGCGGGGTTCGGGGAGATCGCCGTACTCTACCGGCTGCATGCCCAAGGCGAGCTGTTGGCGGAGGAGCTCAGCCGGGCGGGCATCCCCTGCCAGCTGGTCCGGGAGGGCATCGGCCCGGACTGGGAGGACCTGGATCTGGCGGCGGCCCGGGTGAAGCTCCTCTCTCTCCATGCCGCCAAGGGCCTGGAGTTTGACTATGTCTTGGTGGCCGGCTGTGAGGACGGGTTGCTGCCCCTGAGACTGGCGGGGGACGACCCGCCGGACCCGGAGGAGGAGCGCCGCCTGGTGTATGTAGGGCTCACCCGGGCCCGGACGCAGGTCATCCTCACCCGGGCCCGGCGTCGCCGGCTGGCGGGCCTCCAGGGTGCCACCCGGCTCTCCCCCTGGGTGGCGGCGGTGGCCCCGGAGACGTGGCGGCCAAGGGCCCCCGGCCGTTTTCGGGCCCGGCAGCGCTGCCTCTTCCCGGACGCTGCCGATCCTTGCGGCCCCCGGCCGGATTGACCGGCAGGCCCGGAGAGTCCCGGAACCACAGCCCCCCCATCCCTATTCCTGACCCATGACCCTCAGGCCCCTCCTTTGGGGAATCCTGGGGAATGCCAAGGGGCGGGGGGTTAGCATTGTGGGGCAAGCCACACTCTATGTCGGAGAGGAGTCGATGGCAGCCAGGGCGCAGCCGGTATCCTCATCTGCCCGTCACCCCGCAGGCGAGGCCCCGGGTTTCCGGGATGGGGAGGTCGCCGGGGGATGACGGCTCACCCGTGTCTGGGAGGAGTGCCCCTTTGAGGCGGACGGCGGCACCATACCGTTACCCCTCCCCGTGGCTGACGGCGTTGTGCCTCTGGCTGGGGGTGGGTCTGTCCGCGGCGATGGGGGCGGAGTCGGGCGCGGCCTTGCCCCTCACCTTGGTGGCGGTGGAGATTCGCGGGGCGAAAATCATCCCGGCGGCCCAGGTGAAGGACCAGCTGTCCCTGGAGCTCCCCTCCCGCTGGCCGTGGAAAAAACCGCCGCCCTTTCGGCCCGAGGATCTGGAAAACGACCTGGAGCGTCTGAAAATATTCTATCGGCGCCAGGGATTCTATCATACCACCATCACCTCGCAGCTCCAGGTGGATGAACAAGGCCGGGTGCGGGCCATCCTGCAGGTGGAGGAGGGCCCTTTCATCCGGGTGAACCAGATCAAGGTGGAGGTCCGGGACCCCGGGGCGGATCTGGATTACGCCCAGTTGGCCCGGGAGCACCCCTTGAAGCCGGGGCAGCGGTTCACCGAGCGGGGCTACGATGAGCTGCGGGCGCAATACGTCACCGCCCTGCAGGACCACGGACATCCCCGGGGCCAGGTCCGGGGCCGGGTGTATCTGGACGAGCTGGAGAACCGGGCGGACATCCACCTCACCGTGGAGCCGGGCCCCCGCTGCGTCTTCGGGGAGGTGCAGCTGATCAAGCACGCCAATGTCCCCGACTATCTCATCCTGCGGAAGCTCACCTTCCGTCCGGGGGAGGTCTTTTCCTTCCGGAAGCTCTATGAAAGTCAGCGCCAGCTCTATGAGACGGACCTGTTCAAAAGCGTCAGCCTGACCCCCGCCGAGGTGCCGGAGGGTGAGACGGTCATCCCGGTGGTGGTGGAGGTGCACCGGGGCAAGCGGGGGACCGTCAAGGTGGGGGTAGGCTACGGCGAGGTGGACCTGTTTCGGGCCCGGCTGGCCCTGCGGCTGCGCAATCTGGGGGGCGGCGGCCGCCTGCTGGACCTGGAGGGGAAATACTCCCTGCGGGAGAGCCGGGTCACGGGGACCTTCACCAACCCCCAGTTTCTTGCCAGCCGGTGGGATGCGGTGGTGCAGGGGGGCTGGGTGGAATGGGACCTCCCCGGTTTCCAGGACCGGGCCTTCTTCACCCAGGCCCGCCTGGAGCGGGACCTCCCCTGGCGCCTGCGCTTCTACGCAGGACATGGCCTGGAGTTTGCCCGCCCCTTCGGCATCCCCAACGAGACCCTCTTTATCCTGCGGGAGGCCCGGCCGGATAAGCTGTTCACTGCCTCCATGCTCCTCTTTGGGGTGAGAAGAGACACCACCGACCGGAGTCTGGACCCGGAGAGCGGTCACATCCTGAGCCTGACCCAGGAGCTGGCCCTGGATTTTCTGGGGGGCAACCTCCAATTCAGCCGCACGGTGGCCGAAGCCCGGGGGTATCGCACCCTGGGGCGCCCCGGGCTGGTGCTGGCCGGCCGCCTGAAGTTCGGGGTCATTGAGCCCATCCAGGGCACCGGCGAGATCCCCCTGTTCCGCCGGTTCTTTGCGGGCGGCGCCGGCAGCGTCCGGGGCTACCGCTTCAATTACCTGGGGCCCCGGAATGAAGCCGGGACCCCCATCGGCGGCGAGGCCATCCTGGAGGGGAATGCCGAGCTCCGGGTGCCGCTATACAAGGAATTCCGGGGGGTGGTCTTTTTTGACTTCGGGAATGTCTATTTCCGCACCCAGGAGGTGGATCCGGGGCATCTGAAATATGCCGCCGGCCTGGGGCTCCGTTACCGCACCCCCATCGGGCCCCTCGGGGTGGACGTGGGGTTTCCGCTGAACCGCCAGGATCCCCGCCAGGATCCGCCTTACCGTTTCATCTTCAGTATCGGGCAGCAATTTTGAGAGGTCCGGCAAGCAGCGGGGAGGACAGGACGGATTGATTTTCTCAGGCACAAGGGTGGGGGGAGGGAAGAGACCATGCGGTGGCTGAAGCTGGCGGCCCTGGGTGCGGGGATGCTCACGGTGCTGGCTGCCGCCCTCCTGGGGCTGGCTTTGAAGAGCGAAGGCGTCTGGACCTGGGGGGGGCACCGCCTGGTGGCCTTCGCCCAGGAGCGGCTCTATCCCACCCTGGACGTCGCCGAGGTCAAGGGGCATCCCCTGACCGGCCTCACCTTCACCGGCATCCGCCTCACCGGTCCGGAGGGGGAGCTGCTGCGGGCCGAGCGGCTGGAGCTCAAATTCTCCCTCTGGTCTTTTGTCCGGCTGCGCCCCATCCTCTCCCGGGTGGCCATCTTTCAGCCCCAGGTGCATCTCTGGTGGGGGGCGGACGGTCAGGTGAATCTGAGCCGGGTCCTCAGGCCCCGGCCGCCGCCGCCTTTCCGCTCCCTGGATTTTCCGGAGATCGTGGTATCCGGAGGGGAGGTCACGGTCCGCCGGGACGGGCGGCTGGAGCGCTACGGCCCCCTGGACCTGGAGGCGGCGCTCAGCGTTCTCCACCCCAAGCAGCCCCGGCAGAGGGTGCTGGTGCGGCGGGCCAGCCTGGCATGGACGGGCCCGCCGGGACGCCTGAAGCTGTTCGGGCGCCTCACTCTGCGGCCCGAGGAGCTCCAGCTCCTGGAGCTGGCCCTGAAGCTGGATGAGACCCTCCTGCTGAAGGGGAGCGGGCAGGGCTGGGGCGGCGGGACCCCCGGGGTCCGCCTGGCCCTGGAGGTGGGGCCGGTGTCCGGCGGGATCCTGGGCCGCTTCCTCCCCCAGTGGCCGGCGGCCTGGCCGGTGGCCGGCACCCTCGACCTGGAGGCCGGACCGGCCGGGGGAGCTCTGTCCGGGCACCTCACCGTCGCCGGCTCCCCCCTCACCCTGGCGGGACATCTTGGCCGGGAGGCGGGCACCTGGACGTATGCCCTGGACCTGGCCGCCCCCGGGCTGCCGCCGGAGTGGCTGCGCCCCTGGCGGCCCGGGTGGGCGGAGGCCGTGGCCGACCTGCCGCCGGTGCATCTCCGCCTGGCCGGGAAGGGCGCCGGCTTCAGCTGGCCGCCGGACAAGCTGGACTGGGAGCTCACGGTGGGGGCCCTCTCCTGGCGGGGGCTGCGCCTGGAGGCCGCCCGGGGGACCCTGGCGGGGAACAGCCGGGAACAGGTCCTGACGCTGAGCGGCCGGGGCAGCTTCGGCCGCCTGGCCGCCACGCTGAGAGGCCCTCTTGTGACCGCCTTGCAGGGGGAGGTGGACCTGCAGGCCCAGGACCTGCTGCCGGGGCTTCTGGGTTTAGGGGCCCCCCCGGACAGCCGGGTGAGCGGCCGCTTCCGGGGCACCTTCCAGCTCCCCGAAATGGACCTGAGCCGCCTCTCCCTGGCCGGGGAGCTGAGCGGCCAGGGCCGCTGGGGGGACCTGACGGTGCAGGAGCTGAGGGCCCGGGTGGCCTGGGCCGCCCCCTGGCTGGAGGTCCGGGAGGCGGCGGTGAGGGCGGGGGGTCTGATGGCCACCGGCCAGGGCCGCTTCAGTCCCCGGGAGCTGGAGGCCAGGGTGCAGGGGGGGCTGGCGGGGCCAATGCCCTGGCTTCCGGGATCCCGCGTCTCCCGGGCCGCCTTTGATCTCACCCTCAGCGGCTCCGTCTCCCGGCCCCGGGCGGTCCTCTCCGCCCAAATCCAGGGTCTGAGCGGGGGCGGAATGGCGGTGCGCAGCCTCTCCCTGGCCGGCACCCTGGCCGGGTGGCCGCCCGCCGCCGGGCAGCTCACCCTGACGGCCGCCGGCCTCACCACGCCTCTGGCACCCTTCCCCCGCGCCCAGGTGATCCTGCGGGGGGAGAATCACCGCTGGCACCTGGAGGGGACAGCCTCCGGGGAGGGCAGAAACCGGGTGGAGCTGGCCGGGCTGCTGGAGACCGGGGGCCGGCCCCTGCTGTTGACCTTGAGCCGTCTCTCCTTCAGGCTGGGGCAGCTTGACGGCCGGGCCCAGACCCCGGTCAGGCTGGCGGCCCTGCCCGGGCTGCGCCTGGAGCCGGCCACCTTTCTCCTCAACGGCGGCCGCCTGGAGGCCGAGGGCCGCTGGGCGGAGGGGGGGGTGGCGGCCCGGGTGACTGCCCGGGACCTGCCCGCCGGGCTGGTAGGGGTCAACGGGGTGCCCCTGCGGGGCAAAATCCAGCTGCGGGCGGAGCTGGGCGGCACTCTGACCCGTCCCACCCTCACCGCCCAGGCCGCTCTGGCGGAGGGGGGCTGGGGGAAGCTGGAGGTGAGGGAAGCCGTCGCCTCCCTCTCCTATGCCGACGGCATTCTCACCCTGAAAGGCGCACTGGAGGAAGCCCGCCGGGGCTCCCGCCTGAGTTTGCAGGGCCGCCTGCCGTGGCGCCTGTCCCTGGCGCCGTGGGCGTTTGGCCGGGGTGAGGGGGACCTCAGGGTGGCTCTCATCGGGGAGAGATTCAACCTGGCGGTGCTCCCGGCCCTGACCCGGGAGGTGACGGAGGCGGACCTGCCCCTGGAGTTTGAGGCGCTCTGGGAGGGCTCCGCCGCCCGGCCCCGGGTGCGGGGCTTCCTGCGGTGGGCGGAAGGGTATGTCAATTTCCGCCTCGGAGGCGCCCGCTATCAGGTAACCCCGGGCACCGCCCACCTGGAGGGGAGCACCCTGACGGTGCCGGAGCTGCTCCTCACCAGCGACGGCACGGCCCGGTTCCGGGGCACCATCAGCCTGGAGGGCTTCTGGCCCGGCCAGGTCAATCTGAGAGGCGAGCTGGCCAACTTCAAGGCCCTCTCCCGGCTGGGGTCCGAGGCCCGAGGGGAGGGCAGCCTCACCGTCACCGGCCCTTTTGAGGCCCTCCTGGTGGCCGGCCGGCTCACCGTCACCCAGGCGGTCTTCCGGCCCGTCTTTTTCGAGACCGGGATTTCCGAGGACATCGTGCTGGTGCGTCAGCCGAAAGCGCCCGAGGAAGGCCGGCCCCCGGCCCCGGGCTTTATCCGCAATGCCCGGCTGGACATCACCCTGGAGGCCCCCGGAAACATCTGGGTGCGGGACAAACGCGCCAATCTGGAGCTGGGCGGGCGCCTGCTGGCCTTCAAGGAGCCGGAGGGGCCGGTCAGGGTGCGGGGCGAGATGCGGGTGCTCGCCGGCACGGTGGAGGTGCACGGCAAGCCCTTCACTGTCAAGGAGGGTGTGATTCATCTTCCGGGCCGGCCGCCAGAGCTCATCACCGTCAAAGGCCGGGCGGAGCACCAGTTGGAGGAGGTGCTCCTCATTCTGGAGATGACCGGGCCCCTGGCCAAACCCGAGATCCGCCTGGCCAGCCTGCCGCCTCTGCCGCCGGCGGATCTCCTGTCTTACATGGCCTTCGGGCAGCGGGCCGCCACCCTTACCCGGGAGCAGTACAGCTCGGTGGGGGCCCAGGCCGTGGGGCTCATCGGCGGCCTTACCACCAAAAAACTCCTGGATTTCCTGGGGAAGGATTTTCCCCTGCTGGGGGACCTCTATTTCACCGGTGGCCCGGAGCGGGTGGGGGTGGGCAAGCCCCTCACCCGGGACCTGCGCCTCTCCTTTGAGCGGGTCACCGATCCCCTGACCCGGAGTGCGGCCGAGAATCAGGTGCGCCTGGAGTACCGGGTTAGCCGGCGGCTCAGTGTGGAATCCCAGGTGGGGCGACGCAGCTCCGGGGTGGACGTCTTCTGGAATTTCGATTTTTAGACGGCAGGGCCCGGGGGGGCCGCCAGCCCGCCCCGGACCGGGGACATCACTGCCGCCAGCGGCGGCCGCCCTGGCCGGCCCACCGGGGCACTCCCTGGGCATCCCTCAGGGTCAGCACCTGGCCGCCCTTTTTCACCTCCCGGGCGATGAGCACCTGGCCGCCCTGGAAGTCCACCCGGGAGCCGGTGATTTCCACCTGATCCCCCTGGGCGAGCTTGAGCGGCTGCTGATCCACATACCAGCTGGGGCCCAGGTGGACCGTCAGGGTCTCCTGCCCGGTCTTCAGGGTGAGGTGCACGCCTTGGGCCCGGCGGCCCCAGGCCACCCGATCCACACTTGCCACCTGGCCGGTCACGGTCTGGACTGTGGCCGGGTTGTAGATCCGGCCGTAGGCTGCCGGCCCCCAGGGGCCGGCTCCGGGCTGGGCCCAGGCGGCGCCCGGCAAAAGCAGGGCCAGGACTAAAAGCGGGATGAAGGTCGGCATAACTTTATCCTCCTCGGAGAAGTGGGGTGGGAGCACTTAGACAAGAAAACCCTGTCCCTCCAGGAAACCGGCGCCGGAAAATCCCCCTGCCCGCAGCCCGGGGTAGCCAGGAAGGCCGGGAGCGGCTATATTGAAAGAAAATCGCCGTCCATGGGAAGAGACGGATGGGGGGAGGAAAGGTTGCATTCGCGGGCGCCTCCACCCGGACCCTTTTGCCCCGTCAGCCATGACGACACCCCGATGCGCCAGCCGGCCTTCGGCTGTGCCCCTGAATGCCGCCGGCCGCTGCTACCATATCAATTGCGGCCCCGGAGATCTGGCCCCGTATATCCTCACTGCCGGGGACCCGGCCCGCATCCGGCGCCTGGCCCGGCGCCTGGAGGAGATCCGGGTGCGGAGGGCCAACCGGGAGTTTCTGACGCTCACCGGCACCTACCGGGGCGTCCCGGTGAGCCTGATGGCCACCGGCATCGGACCGGACAACACCGCCATTGCGGTGATTGAAGCCAGCGCCTGTGTCGCTCCGGCCACCTTCATCCGCCTGGGCACCTCCGGAGGCCTCCAGGACTTCATCGCCCCCGGGGATCTGGTGATTACCGCCCGGGCCCTCCGGGACGAGCAGGTGAGCTCCTATTACGCCGGCCCGGAGGTGGAGGCCGAAGCCCACCCCCGGGTGCTCGCGGCCCTGACCGAGGCCGCCCGGGAGCTCGGGGTGCCCCACCATGTGGGTCTCACCTGCACCACCGCCGATTTCTACGCCGGGCAGGGGCGGGTGGCGCCGGGGTTCCCCTGCCGGGAGCCGGACAAGGTGGCCCGGCTCAGGGCCCGAGGGGTGCTCAACCTGGAGATGGAGATGTCGGTCTACCTCACCCTGGCCCGGGTCTCCTCCCTGAATCTGCGGGCCGGGGGCGTCTGCACGGTGGTGGCGCAGCGGCTTACGGGTCGGGCCCTCTTCGGCGGGCGGGAGCGGGCCGCGGCGGAGGCCCGCCTTCTGGAGGTGGGTCTGAGGGCCCTGGAGATCCTGTATCATGGGGATCAGGCGGGTGGCTGACGAAGGTGCCGGATGAGATTGGCGGGCAAAAGACGTCGGGGCGTGGGGGCCACAGCACATGGCCCCCTGCCCCTTCTCAATCACTCCTGATGGGAAGGCAAGGTGAGAGGACCCGGTTTCCCTGTCATCCTGGTTGAGGGATGCTGAAGCTCATCTGGCGCAATGCCTTAAGGCACCCCTTAAGGGCCGGCCTCACCATTTTGGGCATGGCGGTGGCGGTGCTGGCCTTTTGCCTTTTGCGCACCGTGGTGGCGGCCTGGTATTCCGGGGTGTCCGCCGCCTCCCCCAACCGCCTGGTGACCCGGAACGCCATCTCCCTGGTCTTCCGGCTGCCCATCGCCTATCTCCCCCGCATCCAGGCCCTGCCCGGCATCAGGAACATCACCTACGGCATGTGGTTCGGGGGTATCTACATCGACGAGCGCAACTTCTTCCCCCAGTTTGCCGTGAACCTGCCCCATTATCTGGCCATCTTCCCGGAATATCTTCTCCCCGAGGACCAGAAGACCGCCCTGCTGCGGGACCGGCAGGGGGCCGCAGTCGGCCGCCAGCTGGCCCGGCGCTTCGGCTGGCGGGTGGGGGACGCCATCATTCTCCGGGGCACCATCTACCCCGGGGAGTACCGCCTCATCATCCGGGCCATCTACACCGGCCGGGACCCCACCACGGATGAGGGCCGCCTGCTGTTTCACTGGGACTATCTCAATGAAAGCATGAAGAAGCTCCTCCCGGAGCGGGCCGATCAGGTGGGCTGGTTCATCACCGAGGTGGAGGCCAAGGAGCTGGCCCCCGCGGTGGCCGCCAGCATCGACGCCCTGTTCAAAAACTCCCTGGCGGAGACCCTGACGGAAAGCGAGGCCGCCTTCGCCATGGGCTTTGTCTCCATGACCGAGGCGATTCTTCTGGCCGTCCAGGTGGTCTCCTGGCTGGTCATCGGGGTCATCCTGGTGCTGTTGGCCAACACCATGGCCATGAGCGCCCGGGAGCGCCAGGGGGAGTACGCGGTGATGAAGACCCTGGGGTTTCGGCCCCGGCATCTGACCGGGGTCATCCTGGGGGAGTCCCTCCTCCTGGCCCTGGCCGGGGGGCTCATCGGCCTTTCCCTCACCTTTCCGGGGGTGCAGCTCTTCAAGGTGAAGCTGGGGCAGTATTTCCGGGTCTTTCCCCTGACCGGCGCCACCCTGGCCCTGGGGCTGGCCACCGCCTTGGCGGTGGGGGTGCTGGCGGCCCTGCTGCCGGCCTGGCGGGCCTCCCGGGTGGGGATCGCCGAAGCGCTGCGCAAGGTGGGCTGAAAAGTGCTCCGGCTCACCTGGCGCAACACCGTGCGGCACCCCTTGCGGGCCGCCCTCACCGTCCTGGGCCTGGCGGTGGCGGTTTTGGCCTTTTGTCTCCTGCGCACCGTGGTGGAGGCCTGGTATGCGGGGGTGGCGGCCTCCTCGCCGGTGCGCCTGGTGACCCGCCATGCAGTGTCCCTCATGTTTCCCCTGCCCCTGTCCCACATCCACAAGATCCGGGCCATCCCCGGGGTCAGGGAGGTGGCCTACGCCTATTGGTTTGAAGGCGTCTACGTGGACAAGAAGAACTTCTTCGCCCAGTTTGCCGCCTCGCTGCCGGCCTATCTGGACTGCTACCCCGAGTTTGTCCTCCCCCCGGAGCAGAAGCTGGCGCTGCTCCAGGACCGCCGGGGCGCGGTGGCCGGCCGCCGCCTGGCCCAGCGCTTCGGCTGGCGGGTGGGGGAGGTCATCGTCCTGAACGGCACCTACTTCCAGGGCGAATACCGCCTGGTGCTCAAGGGCATCTATGAGGGCAGGTATCCCACCACCGATGAAACCCTGTTTTTCTTCCACTGGGAGTATCTCAACGAAAACCTGAAAAAAACCCTGCCAGCCCAGGCGGATCAGGTGGGCTGGTTCCTGGTGCAGGTGGAGCGGCCGGAACTGGCTGCGGAGGTGGCCCAGAAGATCGACGCCGCCTTCAAAAACTCCCTGGCGGAGACCCTCACCGAAACGGAGGCCGCCTTCAACCTGGGCTTTGTGGAGATGACCAGCGCCATTCTGCTGGCCATCCGGGTGGTGTCCTGGGCGGTCATCGGGGTGATTCTCATCGTGCTGGCCAACACCATGGCCATGAGCGCCCGGGAGCGCCTGGGGGAGTATGCGGTGCTGAAGAGCATGGGCTTCCGGCCCCGGCACCTGAGCCTCATCATCGTCGGGGAATCCCTGCTGCTGGCCGCCGCCGGCGGCACCCTTGGCCTGATCCTGAGCTTTCCGGCGGTGGGCCTCTTTCCCGACACGGTCACCCAGTATTTTCCGGATCTGCGGGTCAAGCCGCCCACCCTGGCCCTGGGGCTGGCGGTGGCTCTGGGAGTGGGGCTGGCGGCGGCGGTGCTCCCGGCCTGGCGGGCCGCCCGGGTGCGCATCGCCGAGGCCCTGCGGCAGCTGGGGTAAGGGGAGGGCCAAGAGCCCGGCGGCCCCCCGTTATACACTCCTCCCACCTCCCTTATGGCGAGAGGGGAGAGGGCCTGGGGGCGGGAGCCGGGGAATTCCGTCCCGGCTCCCCCTACCGCAATCTCAGAAGAGGCGAGGTGAGACACATGCAGGCAAGGTGGGCGGTGGCGGTGCTGGCCCTGGCGTGGCTGCTGGCGGCGGGGGTGGGCCTGGCTTCTCCGGACCGGGAGTTCCTCGGGGTGGTGGAGGCCCGGCCGGCCAAGGGCTACTATGGAGACTGGATCATCGGCGGCAAAAAGGTGAAGGTCAGCCCCGGGACAGAGTTTGATTTCCGGGGAGGGGAGCCCCGGCTGGGCACCGTGGTCAAGGTGGAGGGGCGCTGGTCCGGGGAGTTCTTCCTGGCCCGGGAACTGAAGACCCGCAAGGACGGAGGCGGCCGGGGCCGCTGAGGGGGCTCCCCCGTGCGGGAGGCCGGGGGAGGGTGGAGGACCCTCCACCCCTACTCAGGCTCCCCCGCCACCCCCTCGTGGGCTTGGTGAGAGCAGGGTTCCTCACTCCCGACCCTCTTTCACCCCTTAGGCGGGGGCCCCGAAGCGGCGGCGAGCCATGCCGGCGGCCATCCGGAGGGCGGCGCTGAGGCTCCCCGGGTGGGCCCGGCCGGTGCCCGCCAGATTGTAGGCGGTGCCATGGTCCACCGAGGTGCGGATGATGGGCAGCCCCAGGGTGACGTTCACCGCGTCCATGAAATGCAAGAGTTTCAGAGGGATGAGGCCCTGGTCGTGGTACAGGGCGATGACCGCGTCGAACTCACCCTGGGCATGGCGCCAGAAGAGGGTATCGGCGGGGAAGGGGCCGCTCACCGCCACCCCGGCGCCGTGGGCCTCCAGGACTGCGGGGATGATGACCTCCTGCTCCTCGCTGCCGAAGAGCCCCCCTTCGCTGGCGTGGGGGTTGAGGGCGGCCACCGCCAGGCGGGGCCGGTCGAGGCCGAAGTCCCGCCGCAGGCACGCGTGGGTGAGGCGCAGGAGGCGCACCAGCCCCTCCTGGCTCAAGCGCTCCGGCACCTCCGCCAGGGGGATGTGGATGGTGGCCAAAACCACCCGGAAGTTGCCCCCCGCCAGCATCATGGCCACCTCCGCCGCTCCGGTCTTTTCGGCCAGCAGCTCCGTGTGCCCGGGGTAGTCGAAGCCCGCCAGGCGCATGGCCATCTTGCTGATGGGGCCGGTGACCAGCCCCTGGGCCTGGCCCTCCTGGCAGAGGCGGATGGCGGTGAGGATATAGGAGACCATGGCGGCGCCGCCTGCGGGGGTGGGGAGGCCGTAGCGGCAGTCCTCCGGCTCCAGGTGGGAGAGGGCCCACAGGTCCAGGGTGCCGGGGATATATTTGCCCTCTGCCGGGTGCTCCACCAGGTGCAGGGAGAGCTCCGGCGCCAGCAGGTCCCGGGCCCGGGCCAGGGCGGTGAGGTCCCCCAGCACCAGGGGGCGGCAGAGGTCATAGACCGCCGGGTCCCTGAGGGCCAGGACGATGATCTCCGGGCCCACCCCCACGGGGTCCCCCATGGTGATGGCCAGCAGCGGGCGAAAGGTCTCAGGGCTCATGGCGCAAGGGAGCCTCGGGGAAATCCACCGGCTTGACGGACACCTCCAGCCGGCTCCCCCGGGCCGTGACCTTCAGGTAGTGGTGAAAGAAGTGCCGGGGATCCCGGCCGTGCAGGGCGGTGCCGGCGCCGCCGCTGATGGTGTAGGGCAGGCCCTCCCACTCCCCGGAGAAATAGCCGTGGATATGGCCGGCAAAGAGGTGATCCGCCCGGCCCTTCTTGAGGACCGCAAGCATCTCCTGCGCCGCCGCCGCCGGCAGGGCGTGGGGTTTGTTCCGCCCCGGACGGGGGTCAAAGAGGGGGAGGTGCACAAAGACCAGGCGCAGGCGGGCGTCGTGATGACGGGCCAGCTCGGCGGCCAGCCATTGGCGACGCGCCGGGGTGAAACCCTCTCCGGCGGCGTTGTTGAAGAGGATGAAGGCATAATCCCCCAGCCGGAAGGAGAGGTCGGCAGCACCGAAGATCCGGTGGAAGAGGTGCGCCTCGCCCTTCAGCTCATGATTGCCCGGGACCGCCACAAGAGGCAGCCCCTGAAGGGCCTTCAGATCCGCAAAGAACCGCCGGTACTCCCCCAGGCGGCTGCGGTTCACCAGGTCGCCCAGGTGAATGACCAAGGCGATCTCCCGGTCTTGGGCCACGTCCTGGAGGAGCAGGGGGAAGAGGCCGCCGTGGTCCCGGCTGTCCCCCAGGACGGCGAAGGTGAGGGGGTTGTGGCGCAGGCCCGTCAGCTTTTTCAGGTTGAGCGGGTTGAAATCCCGGGCCGGAAGGTCCCCGGCCAGGACCCGGGAGGCCAGAGACCACGCCAGCACCAGGGCGCCGGCCAGGAGCAGGGCCGCCACCAGCGGCCGGCAACTCCAACCCGGGGCCTCCCGAAGGAACCGGCGCACTTTTTTCCTGCCGTTTTGCGTCATCCTGTGCCAGAATAGGGACCCGGAGGAGGGAATTCTCTCCCGGGACCAGCAGATCCCTTCAGCATGTGCGGCGTCCCCTGCTGAGGCGACACGGTCAGTCGGGGAACCGCCACTTGATTGACACTATCACTGGAAAAGGAGCGCTTGTCAATGGAGGCAGGCATGGCGCCCGCCATGAGGCGCCTGGGAATCATCGGCGCCGGCAATCTGGGGATGGCATTGGTGCGGAGGCTTCTTGGGGCCGGGTGGGTATCCCCGGAGGGCCTTCTGATCTTTGATCCGGACCCGGCCCGGCGCCGGGAGCTGGAGGAGCTGGGGGTGAGGCCGGCGGCGGATAACGCCGCGGTGCTGGCGGCTGGCGCCGTCGTCCTGGCGGTCAAGCCCCAGGTGGCGGAGGCGGTTCTGGCGGAGATCGCCCCGGCCCGGGCCGAATACCTGCTCATCTCCCTGGTGGCGGGCCTGCCTCTCTCCCGGCTGGAGGACATCCTGCCCCTGGCCCGGATTGTCCGGGCCATGCCCAACACTCCTCTGCTGGTGGGAGAGGGGATTACGGCCCTGGCTCCCGGGAGCCGGGCGACAACGGCGGATCTGGCCTTCTCCCTGGAAGTTTTTCAGGCCGTGGGCCGGGCGGTGGTGGTAGAAGAGCGGCTCATGGACGCAGTGACCGGCCTGAGCGGCAGCGGCCCGGCCTACGTGGCGGTGTTCATCGAGGCTCTGGCCGACGGCGGGGTGCGCATGGGTCTCTCCCGGGAGCTGGCCCTGGAGCTGGCGGCCCAGACGGTCCGGGGCGCAGCCACCCTGGTGCTCTCCCAGGGCCTCCATCCGGCGGTCCTCAAGGACCAGGTGGCCTCCCCGGGAGGCACCACCATCGCCGGGCTGCATGCCCTGGAGCAGGGGGGCTTGCGGGGGGTGGTGATGGATGCGGTGCAGGCGGCCACCTGGCGGGCCCGGGAGCTGGCCCGGCGTTGAGGCCTCAGGCGCTTCCCCCTCAAGAACCTGGCCGTCCGGCCGATGGGGGAGTGGGGGGCTGACAGCTGCCCCCCTTACGCCCCATCCAGGAGGGAAAGGAGATGGCCACGGTGGATGACAGACTCATGCCGGCAGAGGAGGAGGTGATTCTCCTCACCCGGGTGGTGGAGGAGCCGCCCATCGAGCCGGTGCTGGAGCTCACAGACGAGGAGGGGGATCTTCCGGCCGGACTGCAGGAGCCGCCCCGGCCCGCGGTGGCGTCGCCTCCCGGCGCCGACACCGACGACTCCCTGGCGGATCTGCTGGCGGCCCTGAAGGAGATGCCCCCGGATTTTGCCGCCCGGGAAGAGCCTCCGGCGGCCCAGGAGGCCCCCGTGACCACCGCCCTGCCCCTTCCGGAAGAGGAGGTGGCGGCCGTCGTCCGCCAGGTGGCCGCCGAGATTATTGAGCGCCTGGCCCGGGAGATCGTGCCGCAGGTGGCGGAGCGCCTGGTGGCCGAGGAAATCCGGGCCCTGAAGGAAAGGCTTTGCCGCCAGGACTGACATCCTCCTGACCGTTTTGTGATATATAGTGGGGGGGAGGGCAAAGAGGGAAGAGCACTGCGCCCTGGCGCCGGCGGGATGGCCGGCGGGGACGTGGGGGGCGCCAGGGGGGCGTCGGAGGGTGCAGAGGAAGCGGCGTCTCTTCCTCCCCCATGGCGGTCCGGGGCACCCGGAGGGGCACCCCCGTTTTTCCCCTTGACCTTGGCGCTGTAAAGGTTACACTGACGCCTTTGAACTTCAAAACACCTCTCCCGACCCCTGAACCTGGGGTGTAAGCTGACGGCATTTCGGGAAGATACCTCTCATGGCAGAAGTGCTGGAAAAGGTCTTCAGCCCCCAACTGATCGAAGAGAAGTGGTACCGCTATTGGGAGGAGTCCGGATTTTTCCGGGCTCAGGCGGACGGCAAAAAACCCCCCTACTGCATCGTCATCCCGCCCCCCAACATCACCGGTTCCCTGCACATGGGCCATGCCCTGAACAACACCCTGCAGGACATCCTCATCCGGTTTAAGCGCATGCAGGGCTACGACGCCCTGTGGATGCCGGGCACCGACCACGCCGGGATTGCCACCCAGAACGTGGTGGAGCGCATGCTGGCCAAGGAGGGCGTGGACCGCCACGCCCTGGGCCGGGAGGCCTTCGTGGCCCGGGTCTGGGAGTGGAAGGCCCAATCCGGGGGCACCATCATCCGCCAGCTCAAGCGCCTGGGCTGCTCCTGCGACTGGAGCCGGGAGCGCTTCACCATGGACGAGGGCCTCTCCCGGGCGGTGCGAGAGGTCTTCGTGCGCCTCTATGAAGAGGGCCTCATCTACCGGGGGGATTACATCATCAATTGGTGTCCCCGTTGCCTCACCGCCCTGGCGGACCTGGAGGTGGAGCACGACCCCCACGAGGGCTACCTCTACTACATCAAATATCCCCTGGTGGGGCGGGAAGGGCACCTCACCGTGGCCACCACCCGGCCGGAGACGCTCCTGGGAGACACCGCCGTGGCGGTGCACCCGGAGGACAAGCGCTATCTGGCCTACCACGGCGCCATGGTGCGCCTGCCGGTTCTGGGCCGCCACATCCCGGTGATCACCGATCCTTATGTCTCCATGGACTTCGGCACCGGCGCCCTGAAGATCACCCCGGCCCACGACCTGAACGACTTTGAGGTGGCCCGGCGCCATGGCCTGCCGGCCATCCAGGTCATCGACGAGCGGGGCCTGATGACCGACGCCGCCGGCAAATACCGGGGCATGGACCGCTTCGGCTGCCGGGAGAAGATCGTCAAGGAGCTGAAGGCCGACGGCCTCCTGGAGAAGATGGAGCGCTACCACGTGCCGGTGGGGCATTGCTACCGCTGCCGCACCGTGGTGGAGCCCCTGCTGTCCCAGCAGTGGTTTGTGGCGGTGAAGTCCCTGGCCGAGCCGGCGGTGGCGGCGGTGCGGGAGGGCCGCATCCGTCTCATCCCTCCCAGCTGGGAGAACAGCTTCTTTGACTGGATGGCCAACATCCGGGACTGGTGCATCTCCCGGCAGATCTGGTGGGGGCACCGCATCCCGGCCTGGACCTGCGCCGACTGCGGCGAGCTCGTCGTGGCCCGTGCGGATCCCAGCGCCTGCCCGAAATGCGGCGGCGCCCATCTGGAGCAGGAGACGGATGTCCTGGACACCTGGTTCTCCTCGGCCCTGTGGCCCTTCAGCACCCTGGGCTGGCCCGACGACACCCCGGAGCTCCGGCTCTTTTACCCCACCAGCGTGTTGGTCACCGCCTTTGACATCCTGTTTTTCTGGGTGGCCCGCATGATGATGATGGGCCTCCACGTCATGGGGGAGGTGCCCTTCCGGGAGGTCTACATCCACGCCCTGGTGCGGGACGCCGAAGGCCAGAAGATGAGCAAATCCAAGGGGAACATTGTGGACCCCCTGGACCTGATGGAGACCTACGGCACCGACGCCTTCCGCTTTTCGCTGGCCGCCTTCGCGGCCATGGGGCGGGACATCCGCCTCTCCGAGGAACGCATTGTCGGCTACCGCAATTTTGTCAACAAGGTGTGGAATGCCTGCCGCTTCACCCTCATGAACCTGGAGGGCTTTGAGCCGGGGAAAGGCCGGGGGGAGGCGCCCCTCAGCACCGTGGAGGCCTGGATCTTAAGCCGCCTGCAGCAGGTCGTCCGGGAGGTGACGGAAGCCCTGGAGGCGTATGAGTTCGACCGGGCGGCCCACGTCCTCTACCAGTTCATCTGGCATGAATTCTGCGACTGGTATTTGGAGTTCATCAAACCGGATCTGGCCCCCGGCGCCGCCGCGGAGGTGCGGCAGCGGGCCCAGGCGGTGCTGGTGGAGGTGCTGAGCGCCGTTTTGCGCCTCCTGCATCCCTTCATGCCCTTCATCACCGAGGAGGTGTGGCACAAGCTGCCCGGCCAGACCGGCAGCATCATGGTGGCCCCCTTCCCGGTGGCCGAGGCGGCATATGACAACCCCGACGCCGAGGCGGAGATCGGCTTGGTCCGGGAGGCCATCGTGGCCATCCGCAACCTTCGGGCCGAGATGAACATCCCCCCGGCCGCCCAGGTGGAGATCCTCTGCTTCAGCCAGGACGTTCCGGGGCTGGCCATCCTGGAGAAGCACCGGCGCAGCCTCCTGCAGTTGGCCCGCCTCCAGAAGCTGGAGCTCAACCCGCCCGCCGGCGCGCCCGCCGCCGCGGCCAAGGCGGTGATCGTCACCCCGGCCAAGGCCGGCGTGGAACTGGTCATGCCCCTGGCCGATCTGCTGGATTTCACCGAGGAGCAGCGGCGCCTCAGCCGGGAGATGGAGAAGCTGGGGAAGGAGCTGGCCCAGGTGCAGAGGAAGCTGGCCAACGAGGATTTCCTCGCCAAGGCGCCGGCGGAGGTGGTGGCCCGGGACCGGGAACGCCTGGCGGCGCTGAGTGAAAAGCTGGCCAAACTGAAGAGCCACCACCAGCGGCTCCAGGAACTTCAAGGGAAAAGGTGATAGCCGGAGGGGAAGGCTCTCCCTCCCCGGGCCCCGGAGGTGGGAGCCTCGGGAGGGTGACGTCCAAGGAAAGACCCCACCGGGGCTGAAGGACTCAGACCCTGATCTCGGGCTGCCGGGGAGGGGACCCGTATCAGGGGGATGAGGAGGCGAGGCGGGCCGAGAGTCCACCCCCCTGCCCGCCGGGCCGCCGCCATTGGACTTGGGCCAGGGGCCCCGGGGGAACCTCGGGGTGGCCTCATCCCTTCCCTCCCCAAGTGAGCCAGACCATGCCTGACCTGTCCACCCTCTGCCCCCTCGCCCCGGCGGGCCTCTGCCTGTATGAGGACTGCCCCTACTGGGAGGGGGAACAGGGCTGCACCGCCTGCTTTCAGGAGGCCCCGGCCCCCTTTCCGGCAAAGGGGGATCCGTCGGTTTCCCCTTGCGTCATTCCCTGGCAGGAGGAGAGCGACTGAGGCTTTTTATGCCCGCCCCGGATCCCTTCTTCCCCCGCTTCGCCCCCCAGGTGGAGCGTCTCATCGACCTGGCCCTGGAGGAGGACCTCGGCCCCGGGGACGTCACCACCCAGGCCCTCATCCCCCCGGAGCAGGAGGGGATGGCGCAGATTCGGGCCAAGCAGAGCCTGGTGGCGGCGGGGCTGCCGGTGGCCGCCCGGGTCTTTGAGAAGCTCTCCCCGGCGCTGACGTTTCTCCCCCGGGTGGCGGAGGGGGAGGAGGTGGGCCCCGGCACGGTGCTGGCGGAGGTGGCCGGGCCGGTGGCCGCCATCCTCACCGCCGAGCGCACGGCTCTCAATTTCCTCATGCGCCTGTCCGGCATCGCCACCTTCACCCGCCGGATGGCGGCCCTGGTGCGGGACTTCCCGGTTATCCTGGTGGACACCCGCAAGACCACCCCCGGCTGGCGCCTCCTGGAGAAGTACGCCGTGCGCCTGGGGGGGGCCGCCAACCACCGCTTCGGCCTCTATGACGGGGTGCTCATCAAAAACAACCACCTCACCGCGGTGGGGTCCATTACGGAGGCGGTGCGGCGGGCCCGGGAGGGGGTGCACCAGCTCCTCAGGGTGGAGGTGGAGGTGGGCTCCCTGGGGGAGCTGGAGGAGGCCCTGGCCGCCGGGGCGGAGGTCATCATGCTGGACAACCTAAAGGAGGCCGACCTGGCGGAGGCGGTGCGCCGCACCGCCGGCCGGGCGGTGCTGGAGGCCTCCGGCGGCATGACCCCGGAGCGCCTGGCCCGGGTGGCCGCCACCGGGGTGCAGTTCATCTCCATGGGGGCCCTCACCCACAGCGCCCCGGCGGTGGACATTCATCTCCGGCTGGTGGGCTGAGCCCCCCAGCACCCGGAGAAAATGCCTGTGGGAAAATTTTTTTCCCAAGGCTTCAAGATATCCTGCAGAACCGCCGAAAAAGGAGGGGAAAGGCCCAGGCAGCCCACAAGTCTTCCTCCCGGGGATTTATCCCGCTCCCCTTGCGGGACCGGGGGTTCCGTTCTGTCCCTCAAACAGGGGGAGGAAAAAGGGAGGGGGACGGCAGAGGCCACGCCCTGTGCCTCTGGGATTCCGGCGGCGGGGACCGGTGATATGGCCCATGGCCCTCCACCTCCCTGGGCGGCAGACGGCGCTCCGGGAAAGGAAAAGGGGAGGCCATGGCCGGCAGTCCATGCCCTGCGGGGCAGAAACTGCCTGTCTGGAAAAATATTTTTCATCGGCCAGCGAAATACACTTGACAAGGTTTTTGTCCTGCGCCTAAAATGGCCCTGGATGGAAATCGCCGGCTCGCGGGGCCGGGAAACTCAGGGGAAAAGGAGGAAATGGTCGCCAAACTGTGTGGTTCGGGGGATGTAACCCACAAACTTTTCCATCTATAAGGGGGATGATCATGAAAAGGAATGTGGTGCTGGTAAGTGTGTTGCTGGCAGCGCTGGCCCTGGTGCCGGCCGCGGCCACGGCGGAGATGTACATCGAGGGCTACATCGGCGGCGTGGGCATCGCCAACGATTCCCAGAGTTTCTCCGGTACCGGGAGTGGTGCAACCGACCCTGTAGAAGTCGATCCAGATATTTTTAACTCTACAGTAAGTTTATGGGCATTTACTGGCAGTTTCCCCGGGCGGTTCGATAACCCCTTCTTCACCGGCGGCCTGAAGCTGGGCCTCTGGTTTGACCGCACCGGGATCACCGGCGGCTATGCCTGGCCCGACTGGATGAAGTATCTGGGATTCTACCTTGATCTTTCCTACCACAATGCCAACCTGCGGCAGCAGACTGTCAGCGGCCTCTTTGGAATGACTACACGGGATAATTACACCTTAGGGAACAATTCCACCATTGATGAATATATTGAGGGCGGCAGCTTTAATGGCAAATTTTACAGCCGGGGCCGGATGTTCACCCTGGCCTTCATGTTTGCCGGCCGTCTGGGCTTCCTCCCCGATTCCGAGGTGCCTTTCGGCCGCCTGCAGCCTTACGTGGCCGTGGGTCCGGCCCTGTTCATCTCCAGCCAGTCTCCCTCCTTCAGCAGCGGCTGGTTCGAGACCGAGGGGGAGTTTGAGACTATTCAGGATGAGCTCGGGTTAGGGACGAATTCCGGCACTTACACTGGTGGTCCCCACCGCATCTCCATTCTCAACAAGACCAAGTCGTCGGTGGACATCGGCTTGGCGGTGGATGCCGGTTTCCGCTACTACGCTCTGAAGAACGTCTCCATCGACGTCTTCTTCAAGTATCGTTGGGTGGAGCCCAGCTACAATTACACCATTCGGAGTGACGTCACCGACCCCTTTGAAACCAGATACGTGAGTTATCATAGTTTCAAACTGAAGCCCTCCATGCACATGTTCAGCGGCAACGTGGGCGTGGCCTATCACTTCTAAGCCTCGTCCGAGGGGGAAACTCAAGGCGGCCTGAAGGGCCGCCTTTTTTTTGGCCCGGAGGGCAGCTTTCCCGGCTCCTGAGGCCAACCTGGGCCTTGTCCGGCGGCGGCCGCTCATGATATGGTGAACCGGCCGGCCTGCCTGCCGGCCCGGGAGACTGACACACAGCCAGGGCGCCTTGGCTTCCCCATGTTCGTCCAGCAGCTCATCAACGGCCTCACCACCGGCAGTGCCTACGCCCTCATCGCCCTGGGCTATACCATGATTTATGGCATCCTGGGGCTCATCAACTTTGCCCAGGGCGAGCTCTACATGTGCGGTGCCTTTGTGGCGGTGCTGCTTCTGGCCACCGGGCAGGTGGGCTTGGTGGGGGCCTTCCTGGCCGGCATGCTGGCCGCGGCCCTCCTGGGGGTGGCCCTGGAACGGGTGGCCTTCCGGCCCCTCAGGGGCTCCCACCCCCTGGTGCCGCTTTTGAGCGCCATCGGCGCCTCCATCTTCCTCCAGAGCCTGGCCCTGCTCCTCTTCGGCCCCAGCGACCGGCCCTTCCCGGTGCAGCTGGAGTTCCGCACCGTGGAGGTGGCGGGCCTGCCGGTCTCCAGCCTCCAGGGCCTCATTCTGCTCACGGCTCTCGGGTTCATGGCCCTGCTGCTGGTCTTCGTCAGATACACCCGCTACGGCAAGGCCATCATCGCCTGCGCCCTGGACCGGGACACCGCCCGCCTCATGGGCATCAATGTGGACCGCATGGTGGCCCTCACCTTTCTGGTGGGCTCCGCCCTGAGCGGCGCCGCCGGCATCCTCATGGCCATGTACTACAACGCCACCTACCCCCGCATGGGGCTGCTGCCGGGGCTCAAGGCCTTCAGCGCCGCCATCCTGGGCGGGGTGGGGAACATCCCCGGGGCCATTGTGGGGGGGCTGCTCCTGGGGGTGGCCGAAAGTCTGGGCGCGGCCTACCTCTCCAGCGGCTACAAGGATGCGGTGGCCTTCGTCATTCTCATCCTGGTGCTGCTGTTGCGGCCCCAGGGGATCCTCCGGGGCAAGGGCCATTGAGGGAGCACCCGATGTCAGGGAAAGGCCACTGGCAGCCATGACCGCCTACATCCTGCACCTGGCCATCCTGGTGGGCATCCACATCATCCTGGCCGTGAGCCTCAACCTCATCATCGGCTACGCCGGCCAGGTCTCGTTGGGCCACGCCGCCTTCTACGGCATCGGCGCCTATGTCTCCGCCCTTCTGGCCCTGCACCTGGCGGCGCCCTTTCTCCTCTGCCTGGCGGCCGCCGGGCTGGTGGCCGGCGTCTGCGGCCTGGGGCTGGGCCTGCCCACCCTGCGCCTCAAGGAAGATTACCTGGCCATCGTCACCCTGGGCTTCGGGGTCATCGTGGACATCATTCTTCTCAATCTGGGGATCACCGGCGGCCCCGACGGGCTGGTGGGCATCCCGGCGCCCGTCATCCTGGGGCTGAGCTTCCGGCCCCAACCCCGCTTTCTGGCCCTCACCGCCCTCCTCACCCTGCTGGTGCTGGCCCTGGCCGCCGCCCTGGTGCGCTCCTATCACGGCCGGGCCCTGCGGGCCATCCGGGACCATGAAGTGACGGCCCAGGTTCTGGGCATCAACACCCCGGCCTACAAGGTCGCCGTCTTCACCCTGGCCGCGGCCCTGGCCGGGCTGGCCGGGTCCCTCTACGCCCACTACATCACCTTCATCAACCCGGAATCCTTCGGCCTCCACACCTCCATTCTGGTGCTTTCCATGGTCATCCTGGGGGGCATGGGGTCCCTTATGGGCTCGGTGGTGGGGGCTTTCCTTCTGACCGTGCTCCCGGAACTCTTCCGGCAGTTCAAGGACTACCAGGACCTGGCCTACGGGGCCCTCCTGGTCACCCTGCTCATCTTCCGCCCCCAGGGCCTCCTGGGCGGCGGCAAACTGAGCCTGAAATTCTTGCGCCAGGGAGGATAAACATGAGGGAGAGGGGGCAAAGGGCCACAGGCCCTTATTCCCTCCCCCTCACCCCCTCCCCTAAACCCTTACAGGGTTGGGAGGGGGTGCGAGGGAAGGCAGGGAGCCCCTGCTCCCTGGCCCTCCCCCGCCCGACCACCTCATGCTCACTTTGAAAAGCGTCCAGGCCGGGTATGGGCGGCTGGTGGTGCTCAAAGGGGTCTCCCTGCATGTGCGCGCCGGTGAGGTGGTGACCCTCATCGGGGGCAATGGGGCCGGGAAGAGCACGTTGCTCAAGGCCGTCTGTGGTCTGGTGCCGGTCCGGCGGGGGGCGGTGGAGTTTGCCGGGGAGGACCTCACCCGCCTGCCGGCGGAACGCATCGTCAGTCTGGGGCTGGCCCTGGTGCCGGAGGGCCGGCGGGTCTTTTCCTCCCTCAGCGTGGCCGCCAACCTGGAGCTGGGGGCCTTTCACCGCCGGGACCGCCAGCAGGTGCGCCGGGACCTGGAGGAGCTCATGGGGCGCTTCCCGATTTTGCGGGAGCGGGCCTCTCAGCCGGCGGGGACACTTTCCGGCGGGGAGCAGCAGATCCTGGCCATTGCCCGGGCCCTCATGTCCCGGCCCCGGCTGCTGATGCTGGATGAGCCCTCCATGGGCCTGGCGCCCAAGATGCTGGCCCAGGTGTATGACATCCTGGCGGAGCTGAAACGCTCCGGCACCACCCTGCTGCTGGTGGAGCAGAATGCCCGGGCGGCCCTGAAGCTGGCGGACCGGGGCTATGTCCTGGAGACCGGCCGCATCATCCTCCAGGGAACGGCGGCGGAGTTGCAGGAGGACCCGGAGGTGCAGCGGGCCTACCTGGGGAAAGGCTACCGGGAAGTGTGGGAATGAGCCTCCTCACCGCCCAGTCCCTCACCAAGTCCTTCGGCGGGGTGGTGGCCGTCAACGGGGTGAGCTTTGCCGTGTCGGAGGGGGAGATCTTGGCCCTCATCGGCCCCAACGGCGCCGGCAAGACCACCTGCTTCAATCTTCTCAGCGGGCTTCTGCCCCCCACGGCCGGGCGCCTTACCTTTGCCGGGCGCGACATCACCCGACTGCCGCCCTACCGCCGGGCCTGCCTGGGGATGGCCCGCACCTTCCAGAACATCCAGCTCTTCGGGGGCATGAGTGTGCTGGAAAATGTCCTGGCCGGCATGCACCTGCACCAGGAGGTGGGGACCTTGGCCGCCCTGCTGCCGGGGAAGCGTCTCCGCCAGGCCGAGGCCCGGCAGCGGCAGCGGGCCCTGGAACTCCTGGAGCTGGTGGGGCTGGCCCACCGGGCGGAGCTCCCGGCCGACACCCTGGCCTACGGGGAACAGCGCCGCCTGGAGATTGCCCGGGCCCTGGCCCAGGAGCCCCGGCTTCTGCTTCTGGACGAACCCGCAGCGGGCCTCAACCCCCGGGAGACCGAGGACCTCATGGCCCTGCTGGAGAAACTGGGTGGCCTCGGCATCACCCTCTTTCTCATCGAGCACGATATGACCCTGGTGATGGCCCTGAGCCGGCGCATCCTGGTGCTGGACCAGGGCCGGCTCATCGCCGAGGGCAGCCCCCGGGAGATCCGCAGCCACCCCCGGGTCATTGCGGCGTATCTGGGGGAGGAAGGAGAGGGGTAAGGAGGGGACCGGGGGGCCACCCTGACCATGATGGGGCCGGTGGGGGGGCCACCACCCGGCCCACCTCCCCCCTCAAGCCAATGGGAGGCGGTCATGCCCATCTACGACCAGCAAGCGGAGTGTGTGTCCCGGGAGGAGCTGGCGCAGCTGCAGCTGGAGCGCCTCCAGGCCACCCTGCACCGGGTCTACAAGAATGTCAAATTCTACAAGAAGCGCTTTGACGCCCTGGGATTTTTGCCGGAGGACTGCCAGTCCCTGGAGGATCTGGCCCGGCTGCCCTTCACCACCCGCTACGATCTGGCGGCCAGCTACCCCTACGAGATGTTTGCGGTGCCCCTCAGGGAGGTGGTGCGCATCCACTCCTCCACCGGCAGCCCGGGCAACCCCATCGTCATGGGCTACACCTGCCGGGATCTGCGCACCTGGGCCAGGCTGGCCGCCCGGGTGCTCACCGCCGCCGGGGTGGACCGGGACGACGTGGTGCAGGTGACCCTGGCCTATGGCCTCATGACCAGCGCCTTCGGGCTGCATTACGGGGTGGAGCTTCTGGGGGCCTCCGTCATCCCCACCGGCCCCGGGGGCACGGTGCGTCAGGTGCAGATCATGCGGGACTACCGCACCACGGTCCTCATCAGCACCCCCGGCTACGCCCGGGTCATCGCCGATGCCCTGGAGGAACTGGGGGTGGACCCCAAGACCCTGCACCTCAAGGTGGGGCTGTTGGCCGGGGAGCCCTGGACCGAGGCTCAGCGGGCCGAGATTGAGGCCCGCCTGCTGCTGACCGCCTATGACAACTATGCCCTCTCCGAAGCCATGGGGCCGGGGGTGGCCGGGGAGTGCGAGCACCGCCAGGGCATGCATCTCAACGAGGACCACTTCTACCCGGAGGTGGTGGACCCGGCCACCGGGGCGCCGCTCCCGCCCGGGGAGCTGGGCGAGCTGGTGCTCACCACCTTGAGCCGGGAGGCCACCCCCCTCATCCGCTTCCGCACCGGCGACCTCACCCGCCTGGATTTCCGCCCCTGCCCCTGCGGCCGCACCCTGGCCCGCCTCAGCCGCATCGCCGGGCGGGCCGACCAGGTGGTGGTGGTGAAGGGCATCAACATCTTCCCGGAGCGGGTGGGGCAGATCCTGGCCGGGGTGGTGGGGGAGGCGCCGGTGTATCAGCTGGTCATCGGCCGGGAGGGGGCCCTGGATTACCTGGAGGTGCGCCTGGAGGTGCGGGAAGGGCTCTTTTTCGACAAGATGACGGCCCAGCGGGAGTTTTTGCAGAAGCTCACCACCAAGCTGGCCCAGGGCATCGGCGTCAGACCCCGGGTGAAGCTGGTGGAGCCCGCCTCCATCGACCGGGCCCAGGAGACCTCCCCGCTGGTGATTGATTTGCGCCGGTGAGTTTGTTAGGATGTGAAAAAAATCTTTTGTTCCTCATGGAGAAGCAATGCTCAGGGCTCACCTCAAGGCCATCCAGGAAGCAATCAGGGCTGGCTCATTTACGACCCAGGCATCTGTTTCTCAGGGAATAATTTTACGTATATTACAAGTATTGGATTGGCCAACCTTTGAAATCAATATTGTTAGTCCTGAGTATCCCATTAATGGCAGAAGGGTTGACTTTGCTCTCTGCCATCCACCCGGGAAACCTCTGATCTTTATTGAAGTGAAGCCACCCGGGCAAGCTGCCACCGGCGAGCGCCAGCTATTTGAATACGCCTTTCATAAAGGCGTGCCCATGGTCATTTTGACCGACGGCCAGGAATGGCAATTTTATCTGCCGGCGGAGCCGGGAGATTATGGCGAGAGAAGGGTGTATCGGCTGGATATTGTGGAGCGGGATATTGAGGAAAGTGTAAAAAGATTAGAAAGATATCTACGCTATAACGCAGTTTGCACTGGAGAAGCTCTGGAAGCTGCCCGGAGTGATTACAAAGATGTGGCCCGGACCCGCTTGATCAAACAGACGTTGCCAATAGCTTTCAGGAAACTCATTGAAACGGAGGAAGAGCTTTTACTGGAATTGATCGCCGACCACGTGGAAAGCTTGTGCGGCTACAAGCCGGAACTTGATTTGGTGGCAAATTTTCTAAAGAAAAGTATTAATATTACTTCAATGCCACATCCTGATATTATAGTTAAAAAACAACAGCTTGAGCCAATCCAACAATCAGGACCAAAGGGATTTGGATTCAGTTTGCAGGGCCAATGGCACTCGGCAAAGAATGCTAGAGATGTACTGGTAAAAGTTTTTGAGTCATTTTCCGAAAGAGATCCATCCTTCTGCCAGCGTTTTGCCAGCCTCCCCAGGCATGGGACCAAACGGCGTTTCCTGGCTGGCACTCCGGAAGAAATTATTCCCCACCGGCCGGACTTGGCCCGTAAGCACTCCTATCAGTTGAAAAGTGGTTGGTGGATTCTTGTTAATCTGAGTAAAAGGGGAATAGAAAGGTTAATTAAACTGGCATGTGAGATTGCCCCGCTCAAATATGGCAGTGACTTTAAAGTAAACCTCGGAGATTGAATTCGGATATGCGGCCGTCCTGGGATGAATACTTCATGCTCATCGCCAAGCTGGTGAGCACGAGGAGCACCTGCAACAGCCGGCCCACCGGGGCGGTGCTGGTCAAGGACCGCCAGATCCTGGCCACCGGCTACAACGGCAGCATGCCCGGCGCGCCCCATTGCAGCGATGAGGTCTTGCCCGACGGCTCCCCCTACTGCCACCGCCGGGCCTTAAACATCGCCGACGTGGACAAATACAACTTCTGCCGGGCCTCCCACGCCGAGGCCAACGCCATCGCCCAGGCGGCCCGCCACGGCATTGCGGTGGCCGGCGCCACCCTCTACGTCACCCTGGAGCCCTGCTTCATCTGCATCAAGCTCTTGGCCACGGCGCAGATCAAACGGGTGTTTTTTGAGCTGCCCTACGACTCCCGGGACGCAGTCCGGGACCGCTCCTGGCGGGCGGTGGCCGAGGCGGGCTTTGAGGAATACCGCCAGCTCACGGTGTCGCCCCAAGCGCTGGCATACGTCCTCCCCAGCCTCACCGGCCCCACCTCCGTCAGGCGCCTGCCGGCCACCACCCCCCTCGGCACGTCCGCATCGGTGGGAGCCCTGGAACAGGACTAGAGAACCAAGCCTGCTGCGGGTGTCTTTTCAAAAAGGGGGGAGCACCAATGGGAGCCGCCGTCTTCGGAGAGAAAACCGGTCGTCCCGGGAGATGGTGGGGAGTCCTGGCCGCGACCCTCGTTCCGGGAGGCCTGGCGGCGGCTGCTGCGGGCGAGACTTTAAATCCGGTTTCGGAAGTTCGCCAGCAGGTGGAAGCGGACCTGGAGGGGGGCGGCACCCCCGGGATGATTACCTTTCACGTCAATCCTGCCGCCCGGAAGTTTGTGGTCCCTGTGGCCGCTTCGTCCAGGAGGGGCACCTTTGAGGTTGACGATGAGCCGCCCCAGGGCTTCAGCATCGTGGATATCGACAAGAAGGACGCCTGTCAGGAACTGATGGTTGTCTGTCCGGGGGCCAAATGACGCCCATGTCCATCATCTTTTTGCCCATGACGGCGGGAAGCTGCATAAACCCGGGCAACTGACCCGCCCGGTGCACTTCCCCGGCGACGGCCTCGAGGTGAAGGACTGGGCCGGATTTTGGGGAATACACGATAAATACATGCTCGACCGGCCCAGGCAGGTCTTGAAAAAGGTCCCCCAGGAATTCTACTATGGGGGCAGCCGGCCACGGTGACGGAAGGCTTCCCCCTCCACGCCCGAAGGAAGGAGGCCACCGTGGCGGCCTGGGTCAGGCCCCAAGGTCAGGTGATGATTCTCCTTAGTGCGCCGTTGAAGGAAAGGCCGACGTGGTATCTGCTGAAAACCGACCCCGGCCTCCTCGGCTGGGTCCGGGAGGACACCCTGCAGGGGCAGGTGGAGGGCCTCCTCTGGGCCGGTTGATGCACATCAGGGATGGCCGTCATAAGGGTTGGGACTTCACCCTTCTGTGAGGCAGAGCAGCGCCGGGCGAATTCGATTCTTCGTAAATGGCCACCAAGGGAAACACGGGAAACCGGTCCAATTCCAAAAAGAAGGCCCTCAGGGCCACGGGCCCCGCTTCGGCGGCGGAGCCGGACTCCCGGTCCTGGCAGCCGCGCCTGGCCCGGGAGGCGACCGCCCTTCTGCTGCTGGGGGTGGCGGTGTTTCTCTTCCTGTCCCTCCTCACCCACCGCCCGGAGGACCCCCAGGGGCTCGCGGCCCTGTGGCGGGTCCCGGGGGTCTACAACTGGATGGGCAAGGCCGGCGCCTGGGGCGCGGCGGTCAGCCTCTGGGCCCTGGGGTTGGCGGCCTTTTGGCTGCCCCTGCTCATTTTGGCGCTGGCCGTGGCCGCTCACCGGGGGGGGCTGAAGAGTATCTCGCCCCTGCAGGTGGGGGCCGCCGGAGGGGTGGTCCTGGCGAGCGCCGGACTTCTGGCCCTGGCCCGCCCCCGCTGGCGCTGGGGGGAGAGCTGGCTGCACACCGGCGGCCGCCTGGGGGATGCCCTGGCCCACACCCTGTGGGGCTGGCTCAACGGCCCCGGTGCGGCCCTGGCATTGGGGCTGCTCCTCCTGGTCTGCCTCAGCGTGGCCACCCGCCTCTCCTGGGTGGAGGCGTGGCGCTCCTTCCGGCAGAGGCTGAGGGAGCGCCGGGAGCTTCCGGCGGCGTCGGCGGGTCAGGGGGCCCGGCGTCCGAGAAACTCCAACCGGCGGGAGGCGGCGCGGGAGGCCGCTCACCCTGAGGCCGATGAGCCCCGGCTGGTGGTGCCGGCCAGTGCCGGAACCGCCTCGGCTTCCACACCTTCGCCCCGGCCCCGCGCCGCCGGCCAGTCAGGGGCCTTTCAGCTGCCGCCCCTGGAGCTCCTCTCCCCCGGCCAGCCCTGGGACCGGGAGGTGCATGAAGGCCAGATGCGGGCCCAGGCCCAGAAGCTGGAGGACACCCTGGCCCACTTCGGGGTGGAGGGCAGGGTGGTGGCCATTGTGCCCGGGCCGGTGGTGAGCCGCTTTGAGCTGGAGCCGGCGCCGGGGGTGAAGATCAGCAGGATCACCGGCCTGGCCGACGACCTGGCTCTGGCCCTCAAGGCCATCTCCATCCGCATCGTGGCGCCGGTGCCGGGCAAGGCGGTCATCGGCATCGAGGTGCCCAACCCCAAGCGCCAGGTGGTGGCCCTGCGGGAGATCCTGGCGGACGCCGCCTACCAGAAATCCGCCTCCCCCCTCACCATCGCCCTGGGGAAGGACATCATGGGGGTGCCGGTGGTCACCGATCTGGCCCGCATGCCCCACCTCCTCATCGCCGGGGCCACCGGCAGCGGCAAGAGCGTCGGCCTCAACGCCATGATCCTCTCCATCCTCTACAAGGCCCCCCCCGGGGAGGTGCGCTTCCTCATGGTGGACCCCAAGCGCATCGAGCTCTCCCTGTATGAGGGGATCCCGCATCTTTTGCACCCGGTGGTGGTCAACCCCAAGGAGGCCACCACCGCCCTGCATTGGGCGGTAATGGAGATGGAGCGGCGCTACGGCCTGCTCTCGGACTTGGCGGTGCGCAACATCGAGGGCTATAATCAAAAGATCCGCACGCTTAAGGCCGCAGCCGGAGAGGCCGGCGGGGAGGCCCCCCGGCCGCTGCCCTACATCGTCATCGTCATTGACGAGCTGGCGGACCTGATGCTGGTCTCCTCCCGGGACACGGAGGAATACCTCATCCGGTTGGCCCAAAAGGCCCGGGCCAGCGGCATTCACCTCCTGGTGGCCACCCAGCGCCCCAGCGTGGACGTCATCACCGGCCTGATCAAGGCCAACTTCCCCACCCGGATCTCCTATCAGGTGTCGGCCAAGGCCGATTCCCGGGTCATTCTGGATGCGGTGGGGGCCGAGCGCCTCCTGGGCATGGGGGATTTGCTCTTCATGCCGCCGGGCACGTCGCGCCTCAAACGCATTCACGGGCCCTTTGTGAGCGAGGAGGAGGTCACCCGGGTGGTGGACTTCCTCAAGGCCCAGGGGGCACCGGACTATGAGGTGGGGCTCCTGGAGCTCAGGGAGCGGGAGGAGGAGGAGGCCGAGGTGGGCGAGCGGGACCCCAAATGGGATGAGGCCGTGGCCCTGGTGGCGGAAACCAGAAACGCCTCCATCTCCATGCTCCAGCGCCGCCTGCGCATCGGCTACAACCGGGCGGCCCGCATCATCGAGCTCATGGAGAGAGAGGGGCTGGTGGGCCCCGCCGACGGCCTCAAACCCCGGGAGGTCTATATCCCCCGCCGCTGAACCGAGGGGGGAGGGGGCCAGGGGTCGCGGACTCCTGCCCCCTCCCCCAAGCCCCCACCCCCAACCCCTCGAAGAAATTTGGCTTCGCCATGGGGAGAATTGCACTCTTTTTCCGGGTCGGCTTTCCTTAAGGCTATCTGCGTCCATCTCATCCCTAACCGCGGGTCAGGGGTTTTTTGAAAAAGAGCTGACGGAGCATCGTCTCCCTTCTCCTCTCAAAATGCTTTCGCACCCTGATAAGGGGTGGGGGGAGTGGGTCTGGGAGAGGGGGCAGGGGGCTATGCTCCCTGGCCCCCTCTCCCAGACATTGTTTCCACGATATTGTTAACCATAATGCCTGCCAAGGTTGACATAAGCCGGGAAATGGGCGATTCTTAGGGGCGATGAGCCTCAGCCTTTCTGAATGGCAAGAAATTTTTCAGCTTTCCTGGCCGGAGCTGTGGCCGTTTTTGGGGCGGGCCAGCCGCCTGCGGGAGGCCCGCTTCGGGCGGCGGGTCAGGCTCTGCGTCATCATCAACGCCCGCTCGGGCCTGTGCTCCGAGGACTGCGCCTATTGTGCCCAGGCCAGGGGCGCCCGCACCCGGGTGGCGAAGTATTCTTTCCTTCCGGGGGAAAAGCTCCTGGAGGCCGCCGCCGCCGCTCATGCCCAGGGCGCGGCCCGCTTTTCGGTGGTGACCTCCGGCCGGGGGCTCAGCTCGCCCCGGGAACGGGAGGAGCTCCTGCGGGCGGTGGCCGCCATCCGGGCGCAGGTGCCCATCCGGCTGTGCGCCTCCCTGGGGATTGTGGAGCGGTCTTTTCTGGAGGAGCTCAAGGCCGCCGGCATCAGCCGCTACCACCACAATCTGGAGACCGCCGAATCCCATTTCCCCCGCATCTGCACCACGCACACCTACAGGGAGAGGCTGGCCACCATCGCTGCGGCCAAAGAGGCGGGGCTGGAGGTCTGCGCCGGGGGCATCTTCGGGCTGGGGGAGACGGTGGCCCAGCGCTATGAACTGGCCTGCGCCCTCGGGGACCTGGGGGTGGAGGCGGTGCCCGTCAATTTTCTGCATCCCCTGCCCGGCACCCGGTTGGAGCACCGGCCGCTGCTGTCGCCCCTGGAGGCCCTGAAGATCATCACGGCCCTGAGGCTGCTTTTGCCCGCCACCTCCCTCATCATCTGCGGGGGTCGTCTGCCCACCCTGCGCTCCCTTGTGCCCCTGGCCTTCGCCGCCGGCGCCGACGGGCTCATGACCGGGGACTACCTCACCACCAAGGGCCGCACTCCGGCGGAGGATCTGGCCATGCTGGCGGACCTGGGGCTGGAGGTGGAGGCCGGGGAGGCCGGCCCCCGGGACGGAGCCCCTGGGCCCGTTGGCGCCCTTTCCCCGTGAGGCCCCATGGAACTGCCGCACCTGCCGCAACTCAAAGGCGTGTTCATCACCGGCACGGATACCGACGTGGGCAAGACCTGGGTGGCCGCCGGGCTCACGGCGGTGCTCCGGCGCTGGGGGCTTAAGGCGGTATATTTCAAGCCGGTGCAAAGCGGCTGCCCCGAGGAGGGGGGCCGCCTCATCCCCACCGACGCCCGCTTGGCCCGGGAGGTGGCCGGTTTGGAGGAGCCCCTGGAGCTCCTCACCCCCATCACCTTAAGGCTGCCCCTGGCGCCGGGGGTGGCGGCCTGCCGGGAGGGCACGCCGGTGGACCTGGCCAGGGTGGCGACGGCCATCGCTGAGCTCTCCCGGCGCCATGACATCTTCGTGGTGGAGGGCGCCGGGGGCCTGTGCGTGCCGGTGGTGGACCTGCGCTTCTGGGTGCTGCATCTGGCGGCCTGGCTGAAGCTGCCCCTCATGGTGGTGGCCAAACCCGGCTTGGGCACCATCAACCACACGGTGCTCACGGTCAGCGCCGCGCACCGGGCGGGGGTGCCGGTGGCCGGCATCGTCCTCAACCGCTATCCGGCCGCCCCCTCCCTGGCGGAGCGCACCAACCCCGAGGTGATTGCCGCGTTGACGGAGCTTCCCATCCTGGGGCGGGTGCCGGAGGTGGGGGACCTGAGCCGGCCTGACGACCGGGAAATCTTTCTGTCCGCCATGGATCAGGTGGCCCGGCACCTGGCCGACGCCTGTGCTGCCCGGGCCTTTTTGGAATGCATCCTGCTTTCGGACTAGGGGAACCTCGGATGGAGGCGCCTTCGGGGGCGGGCCCCCCCACCTTTCTGGCGGAGCTGGCCCAGGAGCTGGCGGATCTGGAGGCCCGGGACCTGAGGCGCCGGCTCCTGGAGGTGGAGGAGGTCCTCCCCGGCGGCCGGGTGAGGGTGGGGGGCCAGGTGCTCCTCAATCTCTCCGCCAATGACTACCTGGGGCTGGCCCAGGACCCCCGGCTGGCGGCCGCGGCGGCGGAGGCCGCCCGCCGCTGGGGCGCCGGGGCCGGCGCCTCGAGGCTGGTGGCGGGCCATCTGCGTCTCCACCGGGAGGTGGAGGAGAAGCTGGCGGCCTTCAAGGGCACCGAGGCCGCGGTCATCTTCAGCACCGGCTACATGGCCAACCTGGGGGCCATCACTGCCCTGGTGGGGCCGGGGGACACGGTCTTTTGCGACCGGCTCAACCACGCCAGCATCTACGACGGCATCCGGCTGTCCGGCGCCCGCCTGGCCCGCTTCCCGCACCGGGACCTCAATGCCCTGGAAAAGCTCCTCCACGGGGCGCCGCCGCGCGGCCGCCGCCTGATCATTACCGATTCAGTCTTTTCCGTGGATGGGGACCTGGCGCCCTTAAAGGAGCTGGTGAGCCTGAAAGAGCGCTACGGCGCGGTGCTCATGGTGGATGAGGCCCATGCCACCGGGGTGCTGGGACCGGGGGGAGCCGGGCTGGCCGAGGCCCTGGGACTCACGGCCCGGGTGGAGGTGCACATGGGCACCTTCTCCAAGGCCCTGGGCGCCCTGGGGGGGTATGTGGCCGGGGACCGGCGCCTCATTGACTTTCTCCACAACCGGGCCCGCTCTTTCATCTACTCCACCGCCCTGCCGCCGCCGGTTCTGGGGGCCATTGACTGCGCCCTGGAGATCGTGCGCCGGGAGCCGGAGCGCCGCCGGCGGCTGCTGGCCGAGGCGGCGGTCTTCCGGCAGCAGCTTGCGGCGGCGGGGCTGAACACCCTGGGGAGCGAGACCCAGATCGTGCCGGTGGTGGCCGGGAGCAACCGGGCAGCCCTGGACTTTGCCCAGGCCCTGAGGGAGGCAGGTTATCTGGCGGTGGCCCTCAGGCCTCCCACCGTGCCGCCGGGGCAGGCCCGGGTGCGGTTTTCCCTGTCGGCGGCCCATCCCCCTGAGGCTCTGGCCCAGGCCCGCCAGACCATCGTGCGGCTGGCCCGGGAGCTGGGGCTGCCCCGGACATGACCCCCCTGGCCCTGCTCCACGGCTGGGGGGCCACCGGCGCGGCCTGGCGGAGGCTGCAGCAGAGCCTGCCTCCGGGGGTGTGGGTGGAGGCGCCCACCCTGCCGGTGTGGCGGCCGGAGTGGGTGGCCCGCTGGCTGGCGAGCCTCCCCCTGCCCGAGACCCTGGCAGTGGGCTGGTCTTTGGGGGGCATGCTTCTCCTGGAGGCGGTGGCCCGCTTCGGGGTGCGCCCGGCGCAGCTGGTCTTGATGGGGGTGCCGGCGGTCTTCTGCCAGCGGCCGGACTTTGCCGGGGGCCAGCCCCCCGTGGTCGTCCGGGCCATGCGGCGGGCCGTGTTTCAGGATCCGGCGCCGGTCCTGGCGGACTTCGCCCGCCGTTGCCTCGCCCCCGGGGAGGCGGCCTGGCAGGAGGAGGCCCTGGACCTCTTTCCGCCGGGGCAATCCCCGGCCCACCTGGCTGCCGGGCTGGATTACCTGCTGACGGCGGACCTCCGCCCCCTGGCGAGGCGCATCCCGATGCCGGTAACCCTGATCCAGGGAGAGGAGGATGCCATCGTCAGGCCCCTCCTGGCGGCCTTTCTGAAGGAAAACCTGCCCCGGGCCCGGGCAGTGTCCCTGCCGGGGGCGGGGCATCTCCCCTTTCTCACCCGGGCGGAGGAGTGTGCGGCCGTCGTTCGCGGGAGGCTGGAGGACCTGCTTCGGTGAGGCATATGGGCGACCGGGAAGGGGAGGGCAGCCTGTCCGGCTGCCGGAGCGGAAATCTGCGGACCGACAAGGCGGATCTCAGGCGCAACTTCCGGCGCCGGGCCGCCACCTATGAGCAGTATGCCCAGGTGCAGCGGGACATGGCCGGGGAGCTCCTGCGTCTGGCGGAAACCGAGATAAAAAAGGCGGCCCGCATCCTGGAGGTGGGCTGCGGTACCGGCACCCTGACCCGGGAGCTGCGGCGCCTCAACCCCCGGGCCTGGATCCTGGCGGTGGACCTGGACCCGGAGATTCTCCGGCGGGCTCGGGTCGCCCTGGCCGGGGACCGGGGCATCGCCTGGCTGGCCATGGACGCCGAAAGCTTGAGCCAAGGAGGGTTTGACCTCATCATCGCCAACTCGGTCTTCCAATGGTTCAGCCGGCCCCACGCCACCCTGGCCCGTTATCATCGCATGCTCAGGCCGGGTGAGTGCCTGGCCTTTTCCGCCATGGGACCGGCCACCTTCCGGGAGCTGGGGCAGGCCTGGCGCCGGGCCGCCGCCCGGCCCGAAGCCGGTCCCCCGGTGCCGGTGGCCGCCACCTTCGCCGCCGGCCCCGACTGGGTGAGGATGCTGAACCAGGCCGGGTTCCAGGACGTGCGTCTTGCCCGGGAGCTCAGGGTGGTCTCCTACCCCTCGGTCCTGGAGTTTCTCAAGGCTGTCCAGGGCACCGGTGCCGTGAGCCCCCGTCCCCGGGCCCTCACCCCCCGCCTGCTCCGGCGCCTCCTCGCTGTTTACCAGGACCTCTTCGGCAACGGGGTGGTGCCGGCCACCTATGAGCTTCTGTATCTCATGGCCCGGAAATAGCTCCCGTCAGGTTGGGGATATGGTCAGGTGGCACTGGGACAGTGAAACGCGGTTCTGTAACTAAATTGTTTACCTGCCAATTTTATTATTTATTGTTTTTTTTGTAGATAAAAAAAGTTGGATGGTTGACAAGTCGGATGATGGAAGCGTTTGGCTCGGATGCTTTGCCCTCCTACAAAAAATTATTGTTAATAAAAGTTCCCGTTGTCTTATTAGTATTGATAAAAAAGAGAATTCTGATGCAATTCTCATCAGATAATCAGGAGATTCACCATTTTCCAACAGAAAGGAAGGGGAAATTAAGACTGCCAAGGTCCAGAGGCAGTGCCAAAGGGATTGGAGTCAGCCCCTGGAGTTCCCGTGGCAATGTTTCCCCCACGCTTTTTTAAGGAGGGGGAGAGTGGACCGGAAAAAGGGGGCAAGGCTCCCCGGGCCCTGAGCCCTTGGCACTGATTTCATTCTCGGAGGCGACGTGCGACGGCACATCTATCTGCGTCTCACCTCCATCGAGGAGGCCCGGGAGCGGTTCCTGGCGGCGGTGGACCCGGTGCGCCTGCTGGGGGAGGAGGAGATCCCCACCGTGGCGGCCCGGGGCCGCCTCACCGCCGCGCCGGTGTGGGCCCGGCGCTCTTCGCCCCCCTGCCACCAGGCGGCCATGGACGGTTTTGCGGTGGCCGCGGCGGCCACCTTCGGGGCCACCCCGGAGGTTCCCCGGTTTCTCAAGGTGGGGGAGGAGGCCTTCCCGGTGAACACCGGCCACCCCCTGCCCCCGGGCACCGATGCGGTGATCATGGTGGAGCAGATCCCGGACCCGGAGGCCGACTCCATTGCGGTGGAGGCGCCCGTCTTTCCCTGGCACAACGTCCGTCGCATCGGCGAGGATCTGGTGGCAGGCGAAATGGTGCTGCCCGAAGGGGAGCTCATCACCCCGTGGGCCCAGGGGGCGCTCCTGGCCGCGGGGGTCACCCGGGTGCTGGTGCGGCGGCTGCCGCAAGTGGCCATCCTCCCCACGGGTTCGGAGCTCATCCCCGGCGATTGGGAGGGGGAACTCCCCCCGGGGCGGCTGCCGGAGTTCAACTCCGTCATCCTGGCGGGCATGGTGGCGGAGCTGGGGGGGATTCCCCAGGTGCGGCCGGTGGTGCCCGATGAGCCGGGCGCCCTGACGGCGGCCCTGCGGGAAGCCCTGGAGGAAGCCGATGTGGTGCTCATCAATGCCGGCTCCTCCGCCGGCAGCGAGGACTACACCGTCCAGGCGGTGGCCGCTCTGGGGGAGGTGCTGGTGCATGGGGTTGCCATGATGCCCGGCAAGCCCACCCTTTTGGGGGTGGCGGCAGGCAAGCCCGTCATCGGCAATCCCGGCTATCCCGTGTCCGCGGTGCTCTCCTTTGAGCAGTTCGTGGCGCCGCTCCTGACCCGGCTGACGGGCCGCTCCCTGCCGCCCCGGCCCACCGTGGCCGTCTCCCCCTCCCAGAACCTCCCCTCCAAGGCCGGCCTCACCGAGTTCATCCGGGTGACCCTGGGCCGGGTGGGGGAGAAGATTATCGCCACGCCGCTTCCCCGGGCCGCCGGCGCCATCACCTCCCTGGTCAGGGCGGACGGGCTGTTGGTGGTGCCGGCTTTGAGCGAGGGCCTGGAGGAGGACCGGCCCGTTCCGGCCGAGCTGCTGGTGCGGCCCCAGGACCTGGAGATGACCCTGGTGGTCCTGGGGAGCCACGACAACACCCTGGATCTGCTGGCCACCCTCCTCCGGCGGCGGGACCCGCGCCTCAGGCTGGCCTCGGGGCATGTGGGGAGCCAGGGGGGGTTGGCGGCCCTGGCCCGGGGCCGGGCCCATTTCGGCGGCTGCCACCTCTTTGACCCCGAATCGGGTGAGTACAACATCCCGTATATCCGGCGGCTCCTTCCGGGCCTGCGCCTCAAGCTCATCAACCTGGCCTGGCGGCAGCAGGGTCTGATGGTGGCCCCGGGCAACCCCAAGCAGATCCGCACCCTAAGGGATCTGGCCCGGCCCGGGGTGCGCTTCATCAACCGCCAGCGGGGGGCGGGCACCCGGCTGCTCCTGGACCATCTCCTCCGGGAGGAGGGGCTGAGCCCCGCAGACCTCCAGGGCTACGAGCGGGAGGAGTACACCCACATGGCGGTGGCGGTGAATGTGCTTTCCGGGGCCGCCGATGTGGGGCTGGGGATCCTGGCCGCGGCCCGGGCCCTGGGGCTGGAGTTCATCCCCCTGCGGCCCGAGCGCTATGACCTGGTGGTGCCGGAGACCACCTTTGCCGACCCCCGCTTCCAGATCCTGCTGGAGGTCATCCGCTCCCGGGAATTCCGGGAGGCCGCCCGGGCTTTGGGGGGATATGACCTGAAGGACTGCGGCCGGATCATCTGGGAGCAGTGAGGCCGAGAAAATCCCGGGAGGGGACCGGGGCGGGGCCAGCCTGCAAGCCTACCCTGACCCTCTCCCCCAACCCTGTGAAGGGGAGGAGGGGAGCTTAAGGGGGAGGGGCGAAAGCCGCTGTTCCTCCACTCTTTTTACGGACGTCCCTATGGAATGGTTTCGCACCACCACCCTCATCTGCGGCTGCGGCAACACCCTCCTGGGCGACGACGGCTTCGGGCCGGCGGTGGTGGAGCGCCTGCACGCCGCCTATGGGGACCGCCTGCCCGCCGACGCCGCCGCCCTGGATGTGGGCACCGGCATCCGGGAGCTCCTTTTCGACATGATTTTAAGCCCGGTCAGGCCGAGGCGGCTCATCATCGTGGACGCGGTGGACCAGCCCGGCCGCCGGCCGGGGGAGATCTTTGAGCTGCGGGTGGAGGACATCCCGGCGGTGAAGGTGCACGATTTTTCCCTGCACCAGTTTCCCACGGTCAATCTGCTGCAGGAGCTTAAGGAGCACACCGGGGTGGAGGTGCACCTGGTGGCGGTGCAGATTCAGGAGATCCCCGGCGAGGTGCGGCCGGGGTTGAGCCCGCCGGTGGCCCGGGCGGTGGACCGGGCCTGCCAGGTGGTCCTCAGGCTCTGCCAGCCGGCGGGCTGAAATTTTTTGTTCCTTGTGAAGGATTGTGCTACACTTAAACCTGAACGGGTCTAGAGGCAGGCCGGTGCCGGTCCCGCCTCACTGAGACATCAAGGGAGGAAGCTTGCCTATGGAGGCGCACGAAATCACCATTGATCGGAAGCGCCGGAAGATCGGGGGGCTGTCCCCGGATCTGGCCGACCGCTGCTTTACCTGCGGTACCTGCAGCGGCGGCTGTCCGGCCACGGGGCTGGTCCCCATCGAGGGGGCTGAGGGGACCTGGGACGCCCGGAAGGCCATCCGGGCCATCGTCTTCGGTCTGGAGCAGGAGGTCATCGATTCCAAGTGGCCCTGGGTCTGCACCCTGTGCGGCCGCTGTGAGTACGCCTGCCCCATGGGCATCAAACTGCTGCGCACCTTCCGGGCCTGCCGGACCCTGAGGGAGCGGGACAAGGTGCCCGGCCCCATCCACAAGGGCACCATGATGAACCTGGAGAAGGGCAACAACCTGGGCATCCCCACCGAGGACTTCCTCTACCTCCTGGCCGACCTGGGCAAGGAGATGGAGGAGGAGTGCTGCCCGGGCTTCTATGTGCCGGTGGACAAGGAAGGGGCCAACATCATCGTCACCATCAACAGCAAGGAGCCCTTCGGTGAACCCGACGACATGAAGTTCTGGTGGAAGATCTTCTACGCCGCCAAGGAAGACTGGACCGTGTCGTCGGTGAACTGGGAGGGCGTCAACTGGGGGCTGTTCTCCGGGGATGACGAGGCCTGGAAGGAGCAGTGCCGCCGCATCATCGACAACGCCCGCCGCTTGAAATGCAAAACCATCCTCTACCCGGAATGAGGGCACGCCTACTATGCAACCCGGGTCGGGTTCAAAAACTGGTTCCCCGAGGTCTTTGACGAATTCCGCTGCATCAGCGTCATGGACCTGCTGGAAGAGTACATCAAGACCGGGCGCATCAAGCTAGACACCACCCGCATCCACGAAACCGTCACCGTCCACGACCCCTGCAATTACGTCCGCAAATCCCAGATGGCCCTGGGCGACCACATGGGGGAAAAGACCCGGTGGATCGTCAAGCAGTGCATCAATCCGGAGCTCTACCGGGAGATGTGCGATGACCCGCTCAACAACTTCTGCTGCGGGGCGGGCGGGGGCGCCTGGGCCATGCCCTACACCGAGGAGCGCCTGGCCTACGGCCGGGTGAAGGCGGACCAGATCCGGGCCACCGGCGCCGAGATCGTGGTGGCTCCCTGCCACAACTGCCGGGACCAGATCCTCAAGGGCTTGGGCAAGGAGCACGCCGAAGGCCGCATGGACATGGGCAACTACAAGGAAACCATGTACCTCTGGGAGATGGTGGCCCACTGCCTCATCATCGAACCCTGGAGCGAAGAGGAGATCGAAGCGGCCCACGCCGCCCGGGACGCCCAGTTCGAGCGCATGGGCATCGTCATGGAAGAAGAGGAATAAGGCAACTTCCTCCCAAAAGCCAGGGCCGCCCTGCGGGGCGGCCTTTTTATTCAGGGGCCTCCTGCCCCCCTCTCCCTGACCCACTCCCCCAACCCCTTATAGGGGGTTGGGAGGGGAGTTTGAGGGGAGGGCGGGGGAGCCACCGCTCCCCCGGCCCTCCCCTCATATCACCGTTTGGCGGCGGCCTTTCTGTTCACCAGGCCCAGGAAGTCGGAGTCCACCTTGTACCCCAGGGCCTGGGCCTGCTTCAGGTCTTCGGCGGCCCGGTGGAAGTCCTCCTGGGTGTAGTAGACCAGGGCCCGGTTCTTGTAGGCCTCCGCCAGCCGGGGGTTGAGGCTGAGGGCCCGGGTGTGGTCCGCCAGGGCCTGGGCGTTTTGGCCTTTGGCGAAATAGGCCCGCCCCCTCAGGTCATAAAGCACGGCGTCGTCGGGATTGGCCTTGAGGCCCTCATTGAAGACCTGGATGGCCTGATCGAATTTGCCGGCGTTGCAGAGCTCGATGCCCTGCTGGGCGTAAGGGGAAGGGGCCGGCGCCGCCAAGGCCGGGGCCGTCAGGGCCAGCCAGAGGGCGGCGGCCAGCATGGGGACGCATTTCATCACATGACCTCCTGTCTGAGACGGCAGCGGGGACCTGCCGGGATGCTGCCGGCGGCTCACACCGAGCACAGCCGGCATTCCTCACTGAACTCCGGGGACACCGCCACCCCCTGGGGGGGCAGACTCAGCACCTGCTCCGGCCGGGAGCCGTAGCGGTAGACGGTGATGCCCTTGAGGCCCAGGCGGTGGGCCAGCTTGAAGGCGTAGGCCACCTCCCGGGCGGTGGCCTCCGGTGCCAGGTTGATGGTCTTGCTCACGGCGTTTTCCACGTGGCGCTGAAAGGCCGCCTGCATCTGAACCTGGTCGTCGATGCTCACCTCAAAGGTGGTGGGGAAGAGACGGCGGAGTTCCTCCGGCAGGCCGACGAGGTGGCGGATGCGCCCGGCGGCCAGGATCTCGGGGAGCCAGCGGGACTCCTCCAGGCCGGACTCCCGGAGTTTTTTCAGGAAGATGGGGTGGATCTCCTCAAATTCCTCCCCCTCCAGGGCCCGGCGCCGGTAGGCCAGGGCGAAGAGGGGCTCGATGCCGCTGCTCACCCCGGCAATGAGGCTGATGGTGCCGGTGGGGGCGATGGTGGTGACGGTGGCGTTGCGCCTCGGCGGCCGCCCCTCCTGATGGTAGCGGCTGCGGTAAAAATTGGGGAAGGGCCCCCGCTCCCGGGCCAGGGCTTCGGTGGCCGCCAGCGCCCGGGCCTGGATGCGGCTCATGATGCGCTCCGCCAGCTCCAGGGCCTCTGGGGAGTCGTAGGGGAGCCCCAGGAGGATGAAGAGGTCCGCCAGCCCCATGACGCCCAGGCCGATCTTGCGGTTGGCCCGGGTGATGGCGGTGATCTGGGGCAGGGGATAGTGGCTCTGGTCGATGACATCGTCCAGGAAGGTGACGGCCATCTCCGTGAGGCGGTCCAGCTCCTGCCAGTCCAGGGCGCCGTTTTTGACCAGGGCGGCCAGATTGATGGAGCCCAGGTTGCAGGATTCATAGGGCAGGAGGGGCTGCTCGCCACAGGGGTTGGTGGCCTCCAGGCGGCCCAGCTCCGGGGTGGGGTTGGCCCGCTCGATGGCGTCCAGGAAGATGAGGCCGGGGTCGCCGGTTCGGGCGGCGTATTCGCACATCAGCTCAAAGACCTCCCGGGCCGGCAGGCGCCGGACCTCCAGGCCGGTGCGGGGGTTGATGAGGGGATAGTCCTGGCCCGCCTCCACCCGGGCCATGAAGTCGTCGGTCACCCCCACGGAGAGGTTGAAGTTGCGGAAGGCCCCGGGCTCCGCCTTGGCCCGGATGAACTCCAGGATGTCCGGGTGGTCCACCCGCAGAATCCCCATGTTGGCCCCCCGCCGGCGGCCGCCCTGCTTCACCACCTCGGTGGTGATGTCGAAGATGCGCATGAACCCCACGGGTCCCGAGGCCACCCGGCCGGTGCTGCGCACCTGATCGCCCTTGGGCCTCAGGTGCGTGAAGGTGAAGCCTGTCCCCCCGCCGGTCTGGTGGATAAGGGCCATGGCCTTGACCGCCTCCATGATGCTGGTCATGTCGTCCTCCACCGGGATGACGAAGCAGGCGGCCAGCTGCCCCAGGGGCAGGTCGGCGTTCATCAGGGTGGGGGAGTTGGGGAGGAATTTCAGGGAGGCCATGGCGCTGAAGAACTCCTCGGCCCGGCGGGCCACGGCGCTCAGGCCCCCATAGCGGGCCTCCGCCGCCGCCACCCCCCGGGCCACCCGCCGGAACATCTCCTCGGGGGTCTCCACCACCCGACCGTCAGGGTCCCGCCGGAGGTAGCGCTCTTCCAGCACCCGCCGGGCTATGGGGCGAAACTCCATAGGCAGCTTCCTGGTAGCGGTGTCAATGGGGGGCCCTCGAAACCTCCCCCTCCGGGGCGGCTGCCCTGCGCGGCCGCAACTAATCGATAATTCCCCACTTCTGGGCCCGCTCCCGGTAGGGGGCCGGGAATTCCGGGGAAAAATTCTGATACACGGTGATGGGGTAGCGGGCCCCGATCTTTTTGGCGGCCTCGGCGAGGCCGGTGAGGATGCCGTCCAGCATGCGGGCGGGGAAGCTCACCACCAGCTCGTCGTCCTGGGTCATGGAAAAGGTGCGGTCGCCCTGGCCGGGGATGGTGATGAGGACCTTGTCCTGGCGATAGGGGCCGATGAGATAGGAGGCGCACTCCACCTTGCCGCCGAAATCCCCGGCCACCCGCTCTCCCAGGGCGAAGGTGGCGGCCTGGGCCAGCCGCATGATCTGGGCCGGGTTGCCGAAGAGCACCACCACCTGAGGCTCCAGGGTCAGGCGCTCCAGGGGGCACAAGTACAGGGCGCCCACCTCCTGGGGCCGGAAGCGGGGCAGGGCCTCCACCTCCTTCAGGGCCGGGCCCATCTCCGGATGGAAGCCCACCTCACAGAAGAGCTGGGCCAGCTCCAGGGCCGGGTCGGTGACGGGGGCAAACCCGAAGGCCAGCATGCCCGGCACGCACAGAAGGTCGTCTTTGGTCAGGCCCACGGCCCAGCCATAGACCCGGGCCATGGTCACCCCCTGGCAGATGGTCACCTTTTTCTTGAAGACCTGGGAGGGTCGCCGGGCCTTCTCCGGGAGGGCCGCCGGCTCCGGGAAAAAGACCACCCCGAAGGGCTCCGTCCGGAGACGCAGGGCCTGTTTCAGGTGCGCAGCGGCAGTCTGGTAGCTCATGGGGCCTCCCTTCAGGTGCCGGTTGCCGCCATGGTATCAGAAAAAGCGCCCCATGGCCAGCTTCCCGCAGAAGGAAGCAGGACGCCCTGGCACCTGGAGGTCCTGATGGGATAATATATAGCCAAGGTCGGCGGCCAACCGGGGGAGGAGATGGGTCATGGCCCCTGCCCCTATCGGCCCCCCCGGAGGAGGCCGCCGCCGGGAAACGGGATCCTCGCCGGCCATGCCCATGTTCTGGCTGCCCTTCTTGCGCCCGGCGCCGCGCTTTGACTGGCTCCAGGTGGAGGTGACCACCGCCTGCACCGCCGCCTGCCTCTATTGCCCCCGCACGGTGTGGCGGCACGCCTGGCCGGAACGCTTCCTGGAACCGGAGACCTTCGACCGCCTGAAACCCCTCTTCCCCCGCACTCGTTACTTGCACCTCCAGGGCTGGGGCGAACCGTTCTTACACCCGGATTTCTTTCATTTCCTGCGGCAGGCCAAGGAGGCGGGCTGCCAGGTGGGGGCCACCACCAACGGCATGGTGGCCACCGAGGCGCTGCTGGAGCGCTGTGTGGCCGAGGGCCTGGATGTGCTGGCCTTTTCCCTGGCTGGGACCGATGCCGGCCAGGATGACATCCGCCGGGGCACCCGCCTGGAGCAGGTGCTTTGGGCCATGAAGACCCTGGCCCGGCTGAAGGCGGCCCGGGGCTCTGAGACCCCCCGGGTGCACGTGGCCTACATGCTTTTGGCCTCCCGGCTGGCGGACCTGCCCCGGCTGCCCGGGCTCCTGGCCGGCCTGGGGGTGGCCCAGGTGGTGATCAGCACCCTGGACTATGTGGCCGCCCCGGAGCTGGCGCGGGAGGTGGTGGAGGGCTCGCCGGCCCTCAGGGCCACCCTGGCCGGTCTCTGCCGGGAGGCCGCCGCCCAGGGCCTGGAGGTGCACCACCGCTGGTCCACGCCGGCCAGCCGCCAGAGCCCCTGTTCCGAAAACCCCCTTTGGGCCCTGGTGGTGGGGGCGGACGGGGCGGTGTCCCCCTGTGTCTTCGCCCTCCTCCCCGAAGGGGGCACAGGGGCGCACCGCCTCAGCTTCGGGAACCTCCGGGACCACGACCCCCTGGCCCTGTGGGAGGCTCCCGCCTACCGGGAGTTCCGGCGCTCGCTGGCTGGCGGGAACCCTCCCCCCCTCTGCCGGACCTGCCGCAAGCTGAGCGTTTTTGGAGAAGGTGGAAAATTTCGGTTGTCTTGACAGGAGATGATGAAATATAAAATATAAGTAGATCTATATTAAATCACTGGGAAAGCAGCAGCCAGCAGGACCCCGGGCGGCTTCCAGCCCCGCCTGAGGGAGAAGGCGATGAAAGGAGGGTCGCATATGGCGTATGTCGTGGAAAAACTCAAAAAGATGCTGGGGTTGGGCTTCGCAGCCAGCGAGCAGGGGGTCATCGAGGCTGTGGAGGCCCAGATCAAGACCCTGGCGGAACTCAAGGCCGAGCTGGGGCTGCCTCCGGATGCCCCCCTTTCCCAGGTAAAAGAAGAGCTCCGTCGGCTCAAGGCCGAGCATGAGGAGCTCATGGGCCTCAAGGGAGAATGGGAGGCCCGGGAGAAGGCCGAGCTGGAGATGACCCAGTGGCAGGCCCTCTACAGGTCCGAGGACTGGCTGGGGGTCTGGATCGGGCTCGGGATCATCGCCGTCTTCCTTATTTTATACAGCGCCTTTGGCACCGTCCCCAAGGCCCCCACCTTCCGCTGGACCACGGACGGGGAGTTCCAGTCGGTGGTGGCCACCCTGTCCCCGGCCATTGAGCGGCTGGCCCGGGAGGCCGCAGACAAAGGTGAAACCGGCCTGGCGGAGCAGGCCCAGGCCTTAAGCGCCGCCATCGCCGGCAAGAACCGCAAGGCCATCGGGGCTGCGGCCAAGAAGCTGGAGGAGGCGGCCAAACAGGCCAAGAACAAGGACCTCAAGGACCGGGCCGGCAAGTATGCCGCGGAGATCAGCCGTCAGGCCGGGAGTCTCCTGGAAAAGGTCCTCTCGGCGGACAACCTGTTGTTATCCTTATATATTTTCATCGCTCTGGGCATCATCGGCATCATCGGCATGGCTCTCATGGGCCAGCCGGTGGGCTACTTCATTACCGGCTTCCCCTTTGTCTTTATCATCTCCTGGCTGGCCCTGTTTCTGGCCGGCAACTACACCATCCACGAATACGGCCTGGAGTATGTCCTTTTCTGCCTCATCATCGGCCTGTTCGTGAGCAATGTCATCGGGGTGCCCGCCTGGATGATGCCGGCGGTGCGCACCGAGTTTTACATCAAGTCCGGCCTGGTGATCCTGGGCGCCCGGGTGCTCTTCGGGGTGATCATGAAGGCGGGCTTTTTGGGCATGATCCAGGCGCTGCTGGTGGTGAGCGTAATCTGGTACGGCTGCTGGTGGCTGTGCAAGAAGCTGGAGATTGACGACGAGTTCGCCGCCATGCTCTCCAGCGCCGTCTCCATCTGCGGGGTGTCCGCGGCCATCGCCACCGCCGGGGCGGTGAAGGGCGATCCCAAGAAGCTCTCCTACGTCACCTCCATCGTCCTGGTGTGCGCCGTGCCCATGATGGTGCTCATGCCCCTCATCAGCAAGGCCTTCGGCATCCCGGACGCGGTGGCCGGCGCCTGGCTGGGGGGCACCCTGGACACCTCCGGCTCGGTGGTGGCCGCCGGGGCCCTCATCAGCGACCTGGCCATGAAGGTGGGCGTCACGGTGAAGATGAGCCAGAACGTGCTCATCGGCGTGGCCGCCTTCATCCTGTCGGTGGTCTGGACCCTCAAGGGCACCAAGGTGGGGGAGAAGCCCAGCCTGATGGAGATCTGGTACCGCTTCCCCAAGTTCGTCCTGGGCTTTCTGGCCTCCTCGCTGCTGTTCTCCTTTGTGCTGAGCGACGCCACCATCAAGGCCATCGGCCGGCCGCTGCAGAGCCTTGAGGTCTGGTGGTTCGCCCTGGCCTTCACCAGCATCGGGCTGGAGACCCGGTTCATGGATCTGGCGGCCCTGGGGGGCGGCCGCCCGGCCCTGGCCTTCCTGGTGGCCCAGGGGTTCAACATCATCTGGACCCTGATCCTGGCCTACCTCCTCTTCGGCGGCCTCCTCTTTCCGGCGCCGCAGTTCTAGGAGGGGGGTGGAGGGGGAGGAGAACCCCCTCCCCCGGTGATCCCCAGGGTCAGGATCACCGGGCAGATCATCAGACCGAGGGGAGGATGGAAGCTGCCGACGCCACCTCCCCTCATTTCCGTGTCAGGCAGGGATAGCTTATGGACTGGGCCGCCTGGGGGCTGGACAAGCTCGACTGGAAGTTTTTCTTCGGCATCATCAATATCATCATCATTGACCTCATCCTGGCCGGGGACAACGCCGTGGTCATCGCCATGGCGGTGCGCTCCCTGCCGAGGCGGCAGCGCCGCTGGGGCATCATCCTGGGGGCGGGGGCCGCCGTGCTTTTGAGGGTGGTCCTCACCTATTTCGTGGCCCAGCTGTTGGAGATCCAGTTCCTCAAGCTGGCGGGCGGGGTGCTCATCGCCTGGATTGCGGTGAAGCTCTTTGTGGAAGGCTCCCCGGAGCAGATGGACAAGGAGGCCAAGACCCTGCTCCAGGCCATGTGGCTCATCATCGTGGCCGATATCACCATGAGCACCGACAACGTCCTGGCGGTGGCCGGCGCCTCCCATGGCAATCCCTTCCTGCTCCTGTTCGGGCTGGCCCTCTCCATCCCCTTCGTGGTCTTCACCAGTGGGCTGTTGTCCATGCTCATGGACCGCTATCCCATCATCATCCTCCTGGGGGCGGCGGTGTTGGGCCGGGTGGCCGGGGAGATGATCTTCACCGACCCCTTTGTGGTCCGGCTTCTGGCCCTGCCCAAGTGGTTCACCTACCTCATGGAGGCCACCCTGGCGGTGGGGGTGATCCTCATCGGCAAGCTCTGGATCCGCTGGACCTTCCGCCGGGCGGCCGCCCGGGAAGCCGCCCTGGCCGCCGAGGGTCTGGGGGGAGAAAATCCGAAGGAGGAGTAGAGATGGCCATCCTCACCGTCTCCCGGGAATATGGCAGCGGCGGGCGGGATATCGGCCGCCGGGTGGCGGCCCGCCTGGGCTATGGGTTTGTGGACAAGGAGCGCCTGTTCAAGGACCTGGACGCCAAGGGGGCCCGCTGGGGCCGGGTGGCCCGGGAGGTGGACGAAGTCTGTCCCACCCTGTGGGAGCGCCATGACTGGCAATACCGGGGCTATGTGGCCCAACTGGAGGCCCTCATCCTGGAGTACGCCGCGGCCGACAACGTGGTCATCATCGGCCGGGGCGGCTTCATCCTCCTGAAGGACGTCCCCCAGGCCCTGAAGGTGCGCCTCATTGCCCCCTTAGAGGTCCGGGTGGAGACCATCATGGTGCGGGAGAGCCTCTCCCGGGAGGCCGCCATGCGCCTCATCGCCCAGGTGGACAATGAGCGGGCCTGTTACCTCCGGGCCACCTACGGGGTGGACTGGGCCGCGGATGAGCACTATGATCTGGTATTAAATACCGGGCATCTGAGCTATGATGAGGTCACGGACATCCTGGTGCGGGAGCTTCAGGCCCGGGAGGCCCGGGCCACCCCTGAAGCCAGGGCGCATCTGGCGGACCTGGCCCTGGCGGCCCGGCTCAAGGCCCGCATCGCCACCGACCCCCGGGTGCTGATCCCCACCCTGGAGGTTCGTCTGGAGGGCACCACCCCGGTGGTCGCCGGCATCATTCACACGCCCAAGGAAGAGCAGCTCCTCCGGGAGATGGCCCGGGAGGTCCTGGGCGGGCGGCCGGTGCGCTTCGAGCTGCATCACCGCCTCTGAAGTCTGGCCCCGGCCGGCCCGGGCTGGCAATGGGGGCGGGAAGGGGAGGGAAGCATGAGCGGAGCTGTGACCGGGTCCGGCCCGTCAGACACCCCAGCCTACCATGCCTTGTCCCCCGAGCAGGTCCGGCAGGCCCTGGGATGCGGCCCCGAGGGCTTGAGCGAGGCCGAGGCGGCCCGGCGGCTGGAGCGCTACGGCCCCAATGAGCTGGCCCCCGCCCCCAGGGTGTCCCCTTTTCGACTCTTTCTGCGTCAATTCAGCAACCTCCTCATCCTCATCCTCCTGGCGGCCACGATCATCTCCTATTTCCTGGGGGAGCACCTGGATGCCGCCGTCATCCTGGCCATCGTCCTGGCCTGCACGGTGTTGGGTTTTGTGCAGGAGTACCGGGCGGAGCGGGCTGCGGCGGCCCTGGCCCGGCTGGCGGCGTCCAGGGCGGTGGTGCTCAGGGATGGGCAGGAGCAGGTGATCCCGGCCCGGGAGGTGGTGCCGGGGGATCTTCTCCTCCTCAGCGCCGGCGACCGGGTGGCGGCCGACGGCCGGCTGCTGGCCGCCGTGCACCTGAAGGCCGATGAATCCCTCCTCACCGGGGAGTCCCTCCCGGTGGACAAGAGGGTGGAGGCGGTGCCCCCGGAGACCCCGGCGGCCGACCGGCTTTCCCTGGTCCATGCCGGGACGGTGATCGTCTCCGGGCGGGGACAGGCGGTGGTCATCGCCACCGGCGCCCACACCGAGTTTGGCCGCATCGCCCGGATGCTGGAGGAGGTGCCCCAGGAGGCCACACCCCTGGAGCGGCGCCTGGCCGGCCTGGCGCGGGTCCTGGCCGCCGTCTGCGTGGGCATCGCCGTGGGGGCGGTGGCGCTGGGTGTCGTCCGGGGGGAGGAATTCTGGCACATGCTCCTGTGGGGCATCAGTCTGGCGGTGGCGGCGGTGCCCGAGGCCCTGCCGGCAGTGGTCACCGGCGCCCTGGCCATCGGCACCCTCCGCATGGCCAAACAGCGGGCCATCGTGCGGCGACTGCCGGCGGTGGAGACCATGGGCTGCACCACTGTCATCTGCACCGACAAGACCGGCACCCTCACCCGCAACGAGATGACGGTGAGGGCCCTGTTCATCGATGACGTGGAGGTGGAGGTCACCGGCAGCGGCTATGAGCCGGCGGGGGAGTTTCGCACCCGGGACTTGGCCTATTTCAGCCTCACCCATCCGGGCCTCCACTTGGCGGCGCGCATCGCCGTGTTGTGCAATGACGCTGCCCTAATCCAGGAGAACGGCTCCTGGCGGGTGCGAGGCGACCCCACCGAAGGGGCGCTCCTGGTTTTGGGCCGCAAGCTGGGTCTGGCGGAGGAGCGTCTGCGGCAGGAATATCCCCGGGTGGCGGAAATCCCCTTCACCACCGAACGCCGGCGCATGAGCACCGTGCACGACACCCCCCGGGGCCGGGTGATGTATCTCAAGGGCGCGCCGGAAAGCCTGCTGCCCCATTGCCGGCGGCTGTTCACCAGCCAGGGGGAGCGGCCTCTGGCGGCGGTGGGCCGCCAGGTCATCGCCCGCCAGGCGGCGGACATGGCCAGCCGGGCCCTGAGGGTCCTGGGGCTCGCCTACCGGCGGCTGCCGGAGCCGGTCGAGGTGGCCCCGGCCGCCGAGGAAGAGGATCTGGTCTGGGTGGGATTGGTGGGGATGATCGATCCCCCCCGGCCGGAGGCCAGGGAGGCGGTGCGCCGCTGCCGGCGGGCGGGCATCCGGGTCCTCATGGTTACCGGGGATCACCCCGGCACCGCCCTGGCGGTGGCCCGGGAGGTGGGGCTGGTGAGACCGGGCCAGGATGTGGTCCTCACTGGCCGGGAACTCTCCCGCCTCAGCGATGCGGAGCTGAGCCGCCGCCTCAGGGAGACCCGCATCTTTGCCCGGGTCTCCCCGGAGCACAAACTGCGGCTGGTGGATCTCCTCAAGGCCCAGGGCCAGGTGGTGGCCATGACCGGGGACGGCGTGAACGACGCCCCGGCCCTCAAACGGGCCGATATCGGGGTGGCCATGGGGCTGAGCGGCGCCGAGGTCACCAAGGAGACTGCGGCCATGATCCTGGCGGATGACAACTTCGCCACCCTGGTGGCGGCGGTGGAGGAAGGCCGGGCGATCTTCGACAATATCAAGAAATATCTGGTTTTTCTGCTCAGTTGCAATTTTGCCGAAATCGTTATTCTCACCGGCGCCTTTTTCGTGGGGCTGCCCATGCCCCTCATCGCCCTGCAGATCCTCTGGGTCAATCTCACCACCGACGGCCTGCCGGCCCTGGCCCTGGGCGTGGACCCCAAAGCCCCCGACATCATGTCCCGGCCGCCCCGCCCGCCGGATGAAGGCGTCTTTACCAGGACAGTCAATATCCTCATGGCCGTCATGGCCGGGTACAAGACCCTGCTCATCCTGCCCCTCTTTGCCTACTATTACCTCTACAACCCGGACGCCGACGCCAGTCCCGCCACCGTCCTGGAGCGGGCCCAAACCATGGTGTTCATCACCCTGGTGTTTGCCGAACTGGTGAACGCCTTCAACTGCCGCAGCCTGACCCTGTCCCTCTTTACCGTCGGGCCGTTGGCCAACCGCTACCTCCTGGTTGCGGTCGCCATCTCCTTGGCCATGACCGTAAGTTTGGTGGTGTATGCCCCTCTGGGGCGGCTTTTTCATACGGTGCCCCTGACGGGGTGGGATTGGCTGCTGGCCCTAAGCGTCAGCCTCAGCCTCCTGCCCGTGGTGGAATTCACCAAGTGGTGCCTGCGGCGGCGGAAGACTGCTCTCCACTGACCTCTTTGGCAAAGAGGCAGGCTGGGATCAGGATAGGGGCCACGAAGAAGAACAGCCGTGCTTCCCTCCCTCCCAGCCCTCGGCGCCAGGCTATGAGGCCAGCAGCGCCACAGCCTCCGTCAGGATCTGACCGGCCGAACCCTCCAGGAAATAATCGGTGAAGCGGCGGGTGAGTTCCGTGGGTTCCAGGTTGATTTCGACGATGATGGCGCCGTGGTTCTTGGCGGCTTTGGGCAGAATGTTGGCGGGCATGACCGCTGCCGAGGTGCCGATGACCAGCATCAGGTCACAGGACTCGGCCAGGTCAAAGGCGGCCCGGTTGGCGGCAGGGGGGATTTCTTCCCCGAAAAAGACGATATCCGGTTTGATCAGCCCCCCGCAGGAGCAATAGAGGGGCACGTGGCTGAAGTCCAGGGTGGCGGGGTCAATGGTGCGGCGGCAGCGCAGGCAGACGAAGCGCCGGGCATTGCCGTGAAACTCGATGACATTCCGGCTCCCCGCCTCCTGGTGCAGGTTGTCCACATTCTGGGTGATGATGCCTTTAAGCTTGCCCATTTTTTCAAGCTCCGCCAGGGCATAATGGGCCGGGTTGGGACGGGCCTGTCTGATGGTGGCGTCCAGCTCCAGCAGCATGCGCCAGACCTTGGCCGGGTTGCTGAGAAAGGCGTCGATATGGGCATACTCCATGGGGTTATAACGCGTCCACAACCCATGGGCGCCCCGAAAACTGGGAATGCCGCTCTCCACCGAGATACCGGCGCCGGTGAGGGCGGCCGCGGCCTGGGTGCGGCGCAAGAGTTCGGCCAATTCGGCCGGATTACTATTCTTCATAGAGTTGTTAGCCTGTCGTTACCGTTGCGGTTGCCGCTTCGCCCATGATAATCCGGGCATCCAGGGCCAGGCAGCCCTGCCCCTCGGGGAAGACCCGCACCGGGTTCAGGTCCACCTCTTGGACCTGGGGGAATTCCAGCATAAAGGCCGAGAGCAGGACCAGACACTGGGCCAGGGCTTGCAGGTCGGACGGCCCCTGGCCCCTAAAGCCGCGCAGAATCTTGGCTATCTTGGTTTCATGGATGAGCTCCAGGGCCGCGGCCTGATCCAGCGGGGCCAGGCGCATGGCCACGTCCTCCAGGACTTCCACCCAGATGCCGCCGGCGCCGAAAAGGATCATGGGGCCGAAGACCCGATCCCGTTTGGCCCCGATAATAACCTCCATCCCTTTCTCAATAAAGGGCATGGCCAAGACCTGCCAAGGTTCTCCCTTGGGGAGATTGGTTCTGGCTACCTGGGCGATGGCTGCAAAACCCTGGCGGACCGCCGCTGTGGTGTTGAGGTTGAGGAGCACGCCGCCCAGATCAGATTTGTGCAGGGCGCTGGGGGCCACCAGCTTCAGACAGAGGGGCAGACCCAACTCCTGGGCGGCCGCTTCGGCCTCCTCGGCTGTCTGGGCCAGGCGCCGGGGTGGGACGGCGATCCCCAGGGTGTTCATGGCCTCCAGGGCCACGGGCATGGGCACCGGGCCGACCGTGGCGAGATAGGGGGCCAGGAGTGAACCCACCGCCCCCAGAGAGGGCACTTCCGGCGGCGCCACCGGCGTCAATGGCAACTGGCAGGTGTGAAAACGGCGGGCCAGGGCCAGGGCCCGGATGGCCTCGCCGGGGAAGGCAAAGACCGGCACCCCCAATTCGTGGCGGAAATATTCCCGCTCCTCCAGATTGCCGATCACGGTGATGAGTAAAGGTTTTTCGTGACGGCGGGCCGTTTCAATGAGATTTCTGGCCATGGCCCGGGCAGCTTCCCGCTCCAGGTCGTTAATGGGGCCGTAGTTCAGGATGATGCCGTCCACATCCGGGTCCTGACAGAAGGCCGCGGCCACATCGGCATAAAGGCTGAAATCAAAAATATCCCCCAGATCCAGGGGGTTGATGGGTTTGATAACCCCGGCCCGGGAGCGGCTCTCGATGAGGTGGACGATCTCCGGGGACAGGGGCGGCAGCTTGAAACCGGCCTTGTGGCAGGCATCGGCCGTCACCACCGCTTCGCCCCCGGAACGGGACAGGACCACCAGCCGGTTGCCTCTTAAAGGAGGCTGCTGCAGGGCGATGGCGGCCTGCAGGAATTCGTTGCGGCTGTGCACCCGCAGGATCCCGGCCTGACAGCAGGCCGCGGTCACCACGTCATCATCCACGGCCAGGGAGGCGGTATGGCTGCGGGCGATATCGGCGCTCAATTCACCGATGTTGGCCTTGTGCAGCAGAATGGGCTTATTGGCCCGGCGGCCCAACTCCAT
>CALEAV010000005.1 GCA_937943575.1 uncultured bacterium
CATGCCCCGCCTCAGGGCTCTGGCCCGGCTGGTGAAGACCCTGGACGACCAGATCGCGGTGTGCATGCGCTGCGGCATGTGCCAGGCGGTGTGTGCGGTCTTTGCCGAAACCGGCCGGGAAGCCGACGTGGCCCGGGGCAAGCTGGCCCTGCTGGACGGCCTGGCTAGGGAGCTCTTCTCCCGCCCCCAGGCGGTCCGGGACCGCTTGGACCGCTGCTTGCTCTGCGGCTCCTGCGCCGCCCACTGCCCCAGCGGCGTCAGGGTGCTGGACATCTTCATCCAGGCCCGGGCCATCCTGGCGGGCTATCTGGGCCTCCCCGCCTGGAAGCGGGCCCTCTTCCGGGGCCTTCTGGCCCGGCCCGGCCTCTTCCACCGCCTCCTGGACTGGGGGGGCAGATTCCAGGGCCTCTTCCTCCGGCCGGTGGGCGACCCGGTGGGGTCCTCCTGCGCCCGCTTCCTCTCGCCACTACTGGGGGGCCGCCACCTCAAGCCCCTGGCCCCGGAGGCCTTTCACCGGAAGGTGCCGGAGAGGGACAGCGCCCCCGGCGCCGCCGGCCTCAGGGTCGCCCTGTTTGTGGGCTGCCTCATCGACCGGATCTTCCCGGAGGTGGGGCACGCCGCCCTGGCCGTCCTGGAGCACCACGGGGTGGGGGTCTACCTGCCCCCCGGGCAGGGCTGCTGCGGCCTCCCGGCCCTGGCGGGCGGCGACACCGAGACCTTCCACCGCCTGGTGCGCCATCACCTGGCCCTCTTCGGCGCCAAGCCCTTTGATTACCTGGTCAGCCCCTGCGCCAGCTGCACTGCCACCCTCCGCTGGCTGTGGCCCCTTCTCACCCGGGATTATCCTGAGGCCGAGCGGCACACGCTCGCCCGCCTGGCGGAGAGGACCCTGGATCTTACCCAGTTCCTGGCGGACAGAGCGGGCCTGAGAGCCGGGGAGGCTTCCCGGGGGACAGAGCCCATCCCCCTCACCTATCACGACCCCTGCCATCTGAAGAAATCCCTGGGGGTGGCGGCCGCGCCCCGGGCCCTCCTTGCCGCCAACCCCGCCTACCGGCTGATTGAGATGGCCGAAGCGGACCGCTGCTGCGGCAGCGGCGGCAGCTTCACTCTGCAGCACTATGAGATCTCCAAGGCCATCGGAGCCCGCAAGCGGGAGAGTATTCTCCGCACCGGGGCCCGGGTGGTGGCCACCGGCTGCCCGGCCTGCATGCTGCAGCTCAGCGATCTCCTCTCCCAGGCGGGGGCCCGGGTGCAGGTGAAGCACACGGTGGAAATCTACGCCGAGGCCCTCAGGCAGGGCCGCTGACCCGCGGGGGCCCCGGGCCGGCATGAGCCGCAAGGGCCTGATCGCCAGGGGCAAAGCCAAAGCAGCTCCCGGCCCCTGCCGGAGCTCATCACCGCGACCCCCTGCCTGGGCGACCTCCGGGGCTTCATCGGCCATTCGGCCGGGTGCGGTTCAGAAGGGCTTCACCCAGCCGGCGTACAGGGCCAGGCCCAGCCAGGCCCAGTTGTTGGCGTAGTAGTTGTCCGGGGCCTCAAAGTAGCCGCCCTGGTCATCCTGCCGGTAAAACCCCATGATCCGCCGGGCCAGCAGGGCGGCCCACTCCCGCTCCCCCGCCGCCAGAGCTGCGGCCAGCACCCCGGCGTAGAGCACCGGGCTCTCGTAGGTGACCAGGGGGCGGCCGTCATAGGCATAGACGGCGGCCAGGCGGCCCTCCTGCCGCCAACGCCCCTGAAAGAACGGCAGAAACCGGGCCGTGAGCACCCCCACCGCCTCCGGGCGCCCGAACCACAGGCGGTCCAGGGCCAGGCGCCAGGGGAGGCGCACCGCTTCCCAGCCGAAGTGGCTCTCCCGGCCGGGGGCAGGGAGGACACGGCCGTCGGCCGCCAGAAGGGCCCAGTCGGGAAACAGCCCCACCCCCGGCAGGTGGCCCAGGCCTTCCCCCAGACGGGTCACCAATGGGTAGGTGGCCTCCGCCAGCTCCCGCCAGCGGGCATCTCCGGTGGCCTCCGCCAGGAGACGGTAAGCCGCCGGGAAGAAGTAGGACGGGTTGAGGAGGTGGGGCGGGGCGGCCTCATGCCAGTTGCCCGGGGCCAGGACCGGGGTGCCGTCGGGCAGGCGCACCACCTCTCGCCGCCAGATGTCCGTTGCCACCCGCCGGGCCCGGGTGAGGTAGTCCGCTCCCTGGGCGGGCCGCCAGCCCCGGCGGTGGGCCAGCACTAAGGCCACCGCGTAATCCAGGTCGCCGTCGGCGGCGGTATTGGCGTCCAGCACCCCCTCGGTGCCGTCGTCCCTTGTCCCCCAATGCCAGGCCAGGAGGTGGTCGCCGCAGCATTCGTGCCGGGAGAGGTGGGTCTCCGTCCAGTGGGCCACCCGGGCAAAGGTGGGGGCATCCCCGGCCCACACCGCCCGGAGCAGCGCATAGGCCTGGGCCTCAGAGATGGTGCCCCCCCGGCGCTCCGGCACCACCACCCGGCCCTCGGGGGTGAGGAAGCGGCGCACGTAGCCCTGCCAGGACTCGGCCAGCAGTCGCTCCAGCTCCCGGGGTTCCGGAGAGCCGCTGCACCCCGTGAGCACGAGGGAGAACAGCATCACCCCGAGTCGCAGGCGAAAGCCGGGCCGACGGCCATCTGTATCGGGATCACAAGAAAAGAGCATGCACATATCCCCCTGGGACGCAGGCCAGGAGAGCAGGGGCCCTGCCCCCGCCCCCCAGCCCGCGGCGGCAGAAAAGGGTGGGAGGGAGTCACCAGAAGCCCTGCTCCCTTGCCCCAGAAGTCTTTTGTCACCGTCTCCCCGTCAAGGAAAGGTGTCTAGAGGACCATCTCCCGGGAGGGTGGGTTTCCGCCAGCCGGATCCCCCCGGCCCCTTCCCCGGCCGGACGGCCCGGAAACATCCTTGACAATCTCAGGCATCTATGCCACATTATGCCTGAATCCGGCCCGGGGAGACCCGGAATGTCAGCGGGGTCAGCAGCATCTTTGACGACAATATTTCAGAAAAATGGGATAAACGGCATCCGGTAACGATCCTGCACCACCGCGATGCCTTTTTTATTGCACAGTCATGATCACCGTCCGGTTGGAGAACGGCGCCAGCCGCCAATGTGAGCCCGGCATCAGTGCCGGCCGGGCGCTGGCGGAGCTGGGGGCCTTCGGCAACCACCACGTGGTGGCGGTCAGGGTGGACGGAGAACTCAGCGACCTCAGCCGGCCGCTGATCCGGGATTGCACCCTGGCCCCGGTAAGGGACGACACCCCCGAGGGGCTGGAGATCCTCCGGCATTCCACCTCCCACCTCATGGCCGAGGCGGTGCGGGATCTTTTCCCCCAAGCCAAGGTGGCCATCGGCCCGGCCATTGAATCGGGATTTTATTACGATTTTGACGTCCCGGAACCCTTCAGCCCCGAGGATCTCCCCCGCATCGAAGCCCGGATGGCTGAACTGGCGGCCCGGGATCTGCCCTTTATCCGGGAGGAGGTGCCCAAGGAAGAAGCCCTCCGGCTTTTCCAGGAACAGGGCGAGGTCTACAAGGTGGAGCTCCTGCAGGAGATCGACCAGGAGCGGGTCAGCCTCTACCGCCAGGGGGATTTCGTGGACCTCTGCCGGGGGCCGCATGTGCCCTCCAGCGGCTACCTCACCGCCTTCAAGCTCACCAGCATCTCCGGGGCCTACTGGCGGGGGGACGAGCGCCGGCCCATGCTGCAGCGCATCTACGGCACCGCCTTCCCCACCCGGGAGGAGCTGGAGCAGCACCTGCTGCTCCTGGAGGAGGCCAAGCGCCGGGATCACCGCCGGCTGGGCCGGGAGCTGGGGCTGTTCACCCTCGAGGAGGAGGCCGGCCCGGGCTTGGTCATCTACCATCCCAAGGGGGCGCTCCTGCGCAGCCTGCTGGAGGACTTCGAACGCCGCCAGCACCTGAAGCGGGGCTACCAGATGGTCATGGGCCCCCAGATGCTCAAGGCCGAGCTCTGGGGCCGCTCCGGCCACCTGGAGAACTACCGGGAGCACATGTACTTCACCGAGGTGGAGGGCGTCCAATACGGCCTCAAGCCCATGAACTGCGTGGCCCATATGCTCATCTACAAATCCCGGGTGCGCAGCTACCGGGAGCTGCCGTTGCGCTTCTTTGAGCTGGGCACGGTGCTGCGCCATGAGCGCTCCGGCGTCCTCCACGGCCTCACCCGGGTGCGGCAGTTCACCCAGGACGATGCCCATATCCTGTGCACCCCGGAGCAGGTGGAGGGGGAGATCCTGGGGGTGCTGGACTTCGTGGCCGACGTCATGGCCATCTTCGGCTTTGACTATGAGGTGGAGCTCTCCACCCGGCCGGAGAAGTCCATCGGCACCGACGCCGACTGGGAACTGGCCACCAACGCCCTGATCGGCGCCCTGAACCGCAAGGGCCTCCCCTTTGCCGTCTGCGAGGGCGAGGGCGCCTTTTACGGCCCCAAGATCGACATCAAGCTCAAGGACGCCCTTAACCGCCGCTGGCAGTGCGCCACCATCCAGTGCGACTTCACCCTGCCGGAGCGCTTTGATCTCACTTACGTGGGCCCCGATGGCGGCCGACACCGGCCGGTGATGCTCCACCGGGTGATCCTGGGCTCCCTGGAGCGCTTTTTGGGGGTGCTCATCGAGCACTATGCCGGGGCCTTCCCCATGTGGCTGGCCCCCGTCCAGGTGATTCTTTTGCCCATCACCGAGCGGGTGCATCCTTACACCCTGGAGGCGGCGGAGAAGCTTCGGGCCGCCGAGCTGCGGGTGGAGGTGGATCTGCGCCCCGAGACCCTGCGCTACAAGATCCGGGAGGCCCAGGGGCAGAAAATTCCCTACATGGCGGTGATCGGAGACCGGGAGGCGGCCCGGGGCACCCTCTCCCCCCGGCTCCGGGACGGCACCGAGCTCAAGGACGTCCCCCTGGAAGAGTTCATCTCCCGGCTGGTGGCGGAGAGCCGGGTGCCGGAACCGGCACGGTCCCAAAATCCCTAAGGAGGTGCGGTCATCCAGAAACAGCGTGTGCGGATCAATCAGCAGATCAGGGCGCCGGAGGTCCGGCTCATCGGCCCTGACGGCCAGCAGGTGGGCATCGTGCCGTTAAAGGAGGCCTTGGCCTACGCCGCCGAGCACAATCTGGACCTGGTGGAAGTGGCCCCCATGGCCACCCCGCCGGTCTGCCGGGTCATGGACTACGGCAAGTTCAAGTACGAGCAGGCCAAGAAGCAGCAGGAGGCCCGGCGCCGGCAGACCACCATCCAGGTGAAGGAAGTCAAGATCCGGCCGAAGATCGAAGAACACGACATGGCCTTCAAGCTGAAAAACATCCGCCGCTTTCTGGCCGACAAGGACAAGGCCAAGATCACCATGATCTTCCGGGGCCGGGAGATGGCCCACCAGGACCGGGGCTATGCCATCCTGCGCCGCATGGCCGAGGAGCTGGCGGATGTGGCCGTGGTGGAGCAGGAACCCAAAGCCGAAGGCCGCACTCTGTTTATGATCGTCGCCCCCAAAGCCACCTGAAAAATACCGTTGCCCTGAGGGCCGGCGCGGTTTATAAATAAAAGGTTTTGAGGAGGGGTAAGACCGCCCTTTTCCCCCTGCCCCGGACTTGCAGGCGGGACCTGGGGAAACCTGCCGCCCCGCCCTCACCTGAAGACCTGAGATCCCACACGAGGGACTGACATGCCGAAACTGAAAACGCATCGCGGCGCCGCCAAGCGTCTGAGGCCCACCGCCTCCGGGCGCCTGAAGCTCAAACAGCCGGGCCTGCGCCATCTCCTGACCGGCAAGCCCCGCAAGCGCAAACGGCAGCTGCGCACCCCGGCCTATGTCCACGCCGCCGATCACAAGAGGATGCAGCGTCTGTTACCCTACCTGTAAGCGAGGACTGACGTCATGCCCCGCGTCAAGAAGGCCGTGGCCTCCCGGGCCCGGCGCAAGAAATACCTGAAGCTGGCCAAGGGCTATGTGGGGGGCCGCCGCCGCCTCTACCGCACCGCCCGGGAGACCGTGGAACGGGCCCTGGCCTATGCCTACCGGGACCGCAAGGTGCGCAAGCGGGAGTTCCGCAGCCTCTGGATCGTGCGCCTCAACGCCGCCCTGCGCCCCCTGGGCCTCTCGTATAGCAAATTCATCGGCGGCCTCAAGAAGGCCAACATCGCCCTGGACCGCAAAGTCCTGGCCGATCTGGCGGTGCATGATCCCGCCGGTTTCGCCCGGGTGGCGGAGCTGGCCCGCCAGGCGGTGTGAGGCAGGGCGAGGGGAGGGGACCCCACAAGCCCGGCTCCCCCTGAGGGCCCGAGAAGTGGTCCCGGGTCCCTTCCCCCGGCCCTTCAGGCTCCCCATGCTTACGGCATTGCGCTAGCGCTTATGGCCACAATCGCACCGATGGTTTCCACCCCCCAGGAGGTGGCGGCGCTCCAGCAACAGGCTCTGGCAGAGCTGGCCGCGGCCCAGGGGCCGGAGGAGGTGGAGGCGCTCAGGGTCCGGTATCTGGGCCGCAAAGGCAGCCTCACCCAGATCCTGCGCACCCTGAAGGACCTGGACCCGGCGGTGCGCCGGGAGGTGGGCCGCCTGGCCAACGAGGCCAAGGAGGCCCTGGAGGCGGCGGTGGCGGACCGGCTCAGGGCCCTGAAGCTCGCCGCCCACGCCCGGGAGGTGGCCGCAATGGACGTCACCCTCCCCGGCCGTCGGCCTCCTCTCGGCCGCCTCCACCCCTTGACCCGCATCATGGCGGAGATCTGCGACATCTTCCTCCGCCTGGGCTTTGAGGCGGTGGAGGGCCCCGAAGTGGAGCTGGACTGGTACAACTTCGAGGCCCTGAACATCCCCCCGGACCACCCGGCCCGGGACATGCAGGACACCTTTTACTTCACCGACAGGGTGCTCCTGCGCACCCACACCTCCCCCATGCAGATCCGGGTGATGGAGAAGCGCCGGCCCCCGGTGCGCATCATCGCCCCGGGCAGGGTCTACCGCCGGGACTCGGACATGACCCACTCCCCCATGTTCCACCAGGTGGAGGGGCTGCTGGTGGACCGCCGGGTCACCTTCGCCGACCTCAAGGGCGTGCTCGCGGAATTCGTGCACCAGCTCTTCGGCCCCGAGGTCTCTTTGCGCTTCCGGCCCAGCTACTTCCCCTTCACCGAGCCCTCGGCGGAGATCGACATCGCCTGCGTCATCTGCCGGGGGGAGGGCTGCCGGGTCTGCAAGGTCACCGGCTGGCTGGAGGTCTTGGGCGCCGGCATGGTGCACCCCGCGGTCTTTGAGGCCGTGGGCTACGACCCCGAGGAGTACACCGGCTTCGCCTTCGGCCTGGGGGTGGAGCGCTTCGCCATGCTCAAATACGGCATCGACGACATCCGCCTGTTCTACGACAACGACCTCCGCTTCCTTAGACAGTTCTGAGCTGCCAGGGGGGCAGGGGCAGGGGGGCAGGGGCGAGGGGCAGGGCCTTTTTTAAAATTCCCCCCCCCTTGGCCCACACCCCTCCCTCGGGCACAAAACAAAGCCGAAGACTTCTGCCCCCGGCCTTGCTCCCTTTTCCAGGCGTCTCCCCTCCCTCGGGTTCACTCCGGGGCGGGTCACCCCCCAGGCCCCGGGCAGGTCCTCAGCCCCGGATGCCCAGCTCCCGCATGACCTCCTGGTGGAACTTGATGGACTGGTTTTCGTTGCCCAGCAGGCCGAAGCGCACCTTGACGGTGGTGATGTTGTTGGGTTTGGCCTCCAGGGTGATCTTCACCGTGGTGTCCGGGGATTGCAGGGCCTCAATGCGGGACTCCAGGGCGCCGTACTGCTGGGCCGTCACCCGGAGCGCCAGCTTGCGGCAGGCCGCCAGGCAGGCGTTGTAGGTCTCCTGCATGCCCCGGGGGTAGTCCTGCTCCATGGTGCCTTCGATGTATTTGTAGGTTCCCAGCCCGGCGGCGGCGCCCACCCCCATGAGGGCCATGGCAGCACAGCCGCTGTTCAGAGCCAGGATCAGCACGAGCCCTGCCAGCTTTCCGGAAAGTCGCCTCCCGTTCATACCCCCCCCTGGCAATTCCTTTTTCGGACTTATGCCATGTCCCGCTGAGGCTGTCAACCGCCTTTTGCCTGCGCCTGCCCGAAGTCGCAAAATGGCAAAAGTGGGCAGGCCGGACACATGGGTTTGCGGGCAGTGCAGATCTGCCGCCCGTGCCAGATCATCTGGTGCGAAAAGCTCGTCCATTTCTCCCGGGGGATGAGCTCCATGAGCTCAAACTCGATCTTCACCGGGTCCTTCTGGCGGGTGAGCCCCAGGCGCTGGGCCACCCGGCCCAGGTGCGTGTCCACCATGATGCCCGGGATCCCGAAGGCGTTGCCCAGGATGACGTTGGCGGTCTTGCGGCCGATGCCGGGGAGCTTGACCAGGTCGTCCAGGGAGGGGGGTATCTCACCCCCGAACTTCTCCACCAGCCCCTGGCAGATGGCCTTCAGCGCCTTGGCCTTGTTGTGGTAAAAGCCGGTGGGCCGGATGGCCGCCTCCAGCTCCTCCAGGGGGGCGGCGGCCATGGCCGCGGCATCGGGATACCTGCGGAAGAGCTCCGGGGTCACCTGGTTGACCCGCTCGTCGGTGCACTGGGCCGACAGCACCGTGGCCACCAGCAGCTCCCAGGGGTTGCGGAAATCCAGGGTGCAGTGGGCCGTGGGGTAGTGCCGCTCCAGGAGCTCCAGAATGGCTGCCGCCTTGTCCCGCAGGGGCAGGCGCTCTCCTGTCATGGTGGCCTCCTTTCGTCTTCCAAAATGCGCTCCACGGCCGGGCGGTGAGGCCTTTTTTGCTTCCCCCCCGGAGCGTCGGGTTCAACCCCCTTCCGGCCGCCGGAGAACAAGGCGCAGGGCATCCCGGGCTTCGGGAATATTCAGGTGGAGGATGAGCACCCCATACACCCCCATGCCGGTGGCGACGGCGGCGGCCACCGCCAGGAGGCGCCCTACCACCCCCCCAGGCAGGAGGCCGGCCGCTAAATCATGCACCGTCACCGCCGCCAGGGCCATCACGAGAGTGGCCAGCCCCACCCGGGCCAGGGTGAGGAGCAGCTCCTTCAGAGGCAGGCCCTCAAGCCGCCGGTGGAGCAGGGCCAGGAGAAAGAGCAGGCTGACATTGCTGGCCAGGGACATGGACAGGGCGATGGCCCGGTGCTCAAGGGCCTCCAGGGTGAGGTTGATGAACAGCAGATTGGCGGCCACGGTGAGGAAACTCCCCGCCACCGGGACGGCCGTGTTGTTTAAGGCATAAAAGACGGGCACCAGGATCTTGCTGCCGGAGAAGGCCATGAGCCCCAGGGTGTAAAACCTCAGGGCCGCGGCGGTCTGCTGGGTGTCGTAGGCGGTGAAGCGCCCGTACTGGTAGATGAGGGCGCAGATGGGCTCGGCCAGCACCGCCAGGCCGGCGGCGGCGGGGAGGGTGAGGAGCATGGCCAGGGACAGGGCGGAGCGGCAGGCGTCCCGGAGCCCGGGCAGGTCGCGGCGGGCCGCCAGGCGGGAGGCCAGGGGCAGGGTGGCCACCGACAGGGCCACCCCGAAGAGCCCCTGGGGCAGGTGATCCAGGCGGTAGGCGTAATTGAGCCAGGAGATGGAGCCCTCCGGGCAGCGGGCGGCGTAGAAGGTGTTGATGAAGATGTTGATCTGGGACGCCGACAGCCCCAGCACGGCGGGGAGCATCAGGCGGAAGATCCGGCGCAGGCCCGGGTCCCAGGGGTCGCACACCACCCGCAGGCGGAAGCCCACCCGGAAAAGCAGGGGGAGCTGGACGAGAAGCTGGAGCAGGCCGCCGATGAGGGTGCCCACCGCCATGCCCACGATGGGGGGCTGCCCCAGGGAAGGCGCCAGGAAACTCAGTCCCACCCCGGCCACGATGGAGCCCAGATTGAAGAAGCTGGAGGCCAGGGCCGGAAGGAAGAACCTCCCCTTGGTGTTGAGGATGCCCATGACCAGCGCGGCCAGGGAGACCAGGAGGAGAAAGGGGAACATGATGCGGGTCATGAGGGCGGTGAGCTCCAGCTTCCCCGGCACCCGGCCGAAATCCGGCGCCATCAGCCCCACCAGGGCGGGGGAGAAGTAGACCCCCGCCAGGGTGAGGCTGCCCACCACGATCATCAGGCAGATGAGGACATTGTTGGCCAGCCGCCAGGTGCGCTCCGGCCCCTCCTTGGCGTCATACTGGGAAAAGACGGTGACAAAGGCGGTGCTGAGGGCCCCCTCGGCGAAGAGGTCCCGGAGGAGATTGGGGATGCGGAAGGCCACCACAAAGGCGTCGATGGCCCGGCCGGCGCCGAAGAAGCCGGCAAAGACCTGCTCCCGTACCAGGCCCAGGACCCGGCTGATGAGAACTGCCAGGCTCATGCTGCCGGCGGCCCGGGCGATGTTTTGGGTGGGCGGGGTGGCACTCACGGAGCAAACCGGGGTGATTCCGGGCGGAACAGGGAGAAGGCTGCCGCCTTGGCCGGACCATGCCGGACAGGAGGGGGGGTCGGGAAGGCGACCGGGGAAAACCGGGTCTCGCCGCCGACAGCCAAGGGTTTTACCCGGTGCGGAGGGCTCTGGCCCCGCCGCTCCCGGTTTTTTTGGACTTCCCGGAGTTCTTGGCCATCCCCTTGTCCTTGCCCGGGGTCTTCTCTGTGGGGCTGGCCTTGGCCACGGGGGCTTTCTTGCCGAGGGGGGCGGGGGCCCGAAGATTCTTCGGTTTCCCGGGCCGGGGCTTGACCGCGGCGGCGGCCTTCTCCGGCAGCATCAGGGCCGCGGGGGCCTCGGGATGCACCAGCACAAACGTGGGCCGGGCCGCCTCCACCGCCGGAGCCGGCGGCTCTAGGCGCACCTCCGGCTGCATCTGCCGGAGGCCTTGCCCGGGGCTGAGCCCCACGATGCCCGCCAGGCGCAGGTCCCTCCCCGGGTCCTCCGGGGCGCCGGTGATCAGCAGCCAGATGAGGCAGAGCACGGACCCGGCCCCCGCAGCCAATGAGATCCAGGGCAGGCGGCCGGAGCGGGGCCCCCGCCGGCCCCCGGCCGGACGCCGGGGGGTCAGGCTCAGGAGGGCATAGACGGCATAGGCTCCGAGAATGAACAGGAAGGTCGGCAGCAACTCTTCCACCCCCTCAAGCTGGGCCACCATACCAGGATTTTTTTCCGCCGTCAACTCCCCCTTGTTTCATCGGCACAATTTTTTTCCCGGCTAAATAATGGGATATACAGCAATTTCCCTCCACAGGAAATTTCCCCTAAAAATGTTCAGAATGAGTAAATCCGGACATGCAAGCCGAAGCAGGCGCAGGGGTCCGGGGAGGAGCCAGGGGTGGTGAGACCCTGCCCTCTCCGCCTCCCCCATGAGCTTATTCAGGGAAAACACAGTTTCTTCCCAGGGATTCCCCTGTCAGAATCTTGACGCCCGCAGTAATTTGAGGTACATGAGTCTCATGGCCCAGCGACCCGGCATTCTGCTTGTGGAGGATGACCCCAGCCAACGGGAGCTCCTGGCCGGGATTCTCCGGCAGGAGGGCTTTGAGGTGGAGGCGGTGGCCGACGGCGAAACCGGCCTGGCCCGCCTCCAGGAAAGCCCCTTCGACCTGGTGCTCACCGACCTCATCCTCCCGGGGCTGAGCGGTCTGGACCTCTTGTCCCATATCGTCCGCCATTGGCCGGAGACCAAGTGCATCATCCTCACCGGCTTTGCCACGGTGAAAAATTCCGTCACCGCCATGCGCCTGGGGGCCTATGACTACCTGCAGAAGCCGGTGGACCGCCAGGAACTGGGTCTGGTGGTGCGCCGGGCCCTGGAGCATCGGCGCCTGCAGCAGGAAAACCTGCGCCTGAAAAAACAGCTGCACCGGCGCTACGGCTTCGCCAACATCATCGGCGCCAGCGAGCCCATGCAGCAGGTCTTCGAGCTGGTGCGCAAGGTGGCGGACAGCGACTCCACCGTGCTGATCCTGGGGGAATCCGGCACCGGCAAGGAGCTCATCGCCCGGGCCCTGCATTACAACAGCCCCCGGCGCCACGGCCCCCTCATCCCGGTGAACTGCGCCGCCATCCCCGAGGAGCTCCTGGAGAGCGAACTCTTCGGGCACGAGCGGGGCGCCTTCACCCATGCGGTGCGCACCCGCATCGGCCGCTTCGAGCAGGCCAACGGCGGCACCATCTTCCTGGATGAGATCGCCGACATGAGCCCCACCCTGCAGGTCAAGATCCTCCGGGTCCTGCAGGACCGGGCCTTTGAGCGCATCGGCGGGGTGAAGACCATCCGGGTGGACATCCGGGTCATCGCCGCCACCAACCGGGACCTGGAGGCCCTGGTGAAGGCCGGCCGGTTCCGGGAGGACCTCTTCTACCGCCTCAACGTCATCCCCCTGAAGATTCCCCCGCTGCGGGAACGGGCCTCGGACATCCCGCTCCTGGCGGCCCATTTCCTCCAGGAGTTCTGCCGCCGGCGCAAGACGCCCCTCAAACGCCTCAGCCCCGAGGCCCTGGAGCTCCTCCTCAGATACCCCTGGCCGGGAAACGTCCGGGAGCTGGAGAATCTCATGGAGCGGCTGGTGATTCTCTGCGAGGGCGAGGTGATCCGCCCCGGGGATCTGCCGGAGCGCTTCCAGCCCCTGCCCCCCGTCTCCCTTCCGGAACCGCCGCCGGACTTCCCGCCGGAGGGCATCTCCCTCACCGAGGCGGTGCAGGACTTCGAGCGCCGCCTCATCCTCAAGGCCCTGGAAAAGAGCCGCTGGGTGAAGAGCCGGGCCGCCCAGCTCCTGCATCTCAACCGCACCACCCTCATCGAGAAGATGAAGAAACAGAAGATCGCCACCCCTCCGGATCTGCCCCCCCTCCCCAAACAGTTCCTCTGATCCCATGCGGCAAGGCCCCTCCCTCACGGTGTCAACGGCCCCCGCAGGGGCGGCGGGGTCTTTTTGTCAATAAATTGACACGCCCGGAAATTTTTGACAGGCTCCCGGCGCCATCTCCGGGGGGCTTTGGCTCAGGAGATTCCCAGCGCCTCTCCTGATGAAACCCGGATTGCAGCCCCCATTCCCCCCGCCGTCCGGCCCCGGCGGGCGGGACACAGGCTCCCGACCCCGGCCTTCCCTGCGCAACTGCCCGGCCCCGCTCATGATTGTGACCCGCCGCCGGACCCCGGGCCTTGGTATGCCTCTTGCTTCTTTGATGCCACCAGGAGGCCTGGAATGCGGCAACGGCGACTTTCCCGGTTTTGGCTGCTGTCCGTCGGAGTCTGGCTCCTGTTCCTTCCCTCCCCCGCCGGGGGCCCGGCGGCCGCCGGCTCCCGGCCCGACGCAACCGGGGTGCATGTCATCCTCTCCCGGGAGTTCTTCGAGGCCTTAAGCCGCCTGGAGCGCGCCCCGGGAGTCACCTACGGCGACCGCCAGGAGGCCCTCCTGGAAAAGATCGCCCTCTCCTGCCAGTATCTGGTCAAGACCAACCTCACCCTCATCGAACAGCAGGAGCGCCTCCTCCGGCTGCTGGAGAGGCAGGGCGCCGCCCGGGGTCAGGAGCGCTGACATGCGGGGTCTCACGGGAGCGGGGGCGGGCAGGCGGTGCCGGAAGGAAACCGACACTCTCCCATCACCATGTGCAGGCAGAGGTCTGCCGGGACCGGGGGCGGGCCCCGGGGGCGGGGAATCCCTCATCCTGCGGCCCCGGCACCGGCTCCTCCGGGGGCTCACCCTGGGGGCGGTGGTGCTCCTGGTGCTTGTCGGGTCTGCGGAAGTCTGGGCTCACAGCCGCACCCGGCATGCCTCCCCGCCCCTGCCGGCTGCGCCCCGCCCTGCCGCCCCCGCCCCGACCCGGGGCCAGGCCCCGGAGACTGACCCCCTGCGGTGGCAGGACCTCTTCCGGGAGGTCAATGTCCGGGGGCTGAAGGCCGAGGAGGCCTCCCTCCTCCTCCAGGTCGCCCGGCTGGCCGGGGAGCGCGGCGAGCTGGCCCACGCCCGCTGGGCCTACCGTCTCCTGCTGCAGCTCTTCCCCGGGACCGACCTTGGGGCCCGCGCCTGGCGGGAGCGGCTCGTGCTGGACTTTTATCAGGAGCTGGCGGAGGTGCCCGGGATTTCCGCCTGCCGCCGGTTGGTTCATCAGTTGCTGCAGAACCCGAAAGCCGCCCAGGCACCGGTGGTGCGCCAGGCCCTGCGGGAGGGCTGGCGGGCGGTGGAGCAGCAGCTCATGGGGAAAGGGCCTTTTCCGCCCCCGGTGGCCGAGCAGCTCCTGGAATTGTGGGAGCTGACCCCCGCCGGGATGCGGCCGCCGGAGGCCAAGCTGCTTTTGGCCCGGCTTTTTCAGGACCGGGGGCTGCCGGGGGAGGCCCGCCAGCTCCTGGAGCAGGTGGCGGCCGGCGGGGAGGAGCACCTCAGGCGGGAGGCCACCGCCCGGCTGCTGGAGCTCGCCTGGGCGGAGCAGGGCCTGGGCGGTTTCTTGGCGGCGCTGGCCCACCTGCAGACCACCACCTCGGCGGCCGTGCAGGCGCTGTGGACCTGGCCCCTTAACCTGGAGGGCTCCCCGGCGGTGGTCATGGCGGCCTCTGTGGACCTGACCCTGTCCCCGGCCCTTCGTCTGCAGCTGTGGGAGGCCCTCAGCGGGCAGCCCCTGCCCGGGCCCCTTACCCTGTATCTTCTGGGGGACCTGGCCCGGATGGCCAAGGCCGGGGAGAATGTCCACAAGGCGGCGGCCCTCTACCATGAGGTCCTGGAGACCGCCAGGGAGAATCTGGGGCCCGGCTACTATTATGACCGGATCGGCCTGGAGCATCTGCGGCAGCGGGAGTGGCTGGCAGCCCAGGAGGCCTTCCAGGCCCAGACCCAGGCTGAGGATCCCCTCTGGCAGCAGCTGGGCCGGGTGCGGCTGATGGAGGTGGAGCTGGCCCAAATTCAGGCCGGGGGGCCACGTTGAGCGGAAGGATGAGGCAATGACCAAGAAGCTTCTGCTGATCATCGATCCTCACCCTCTGTGGCGGGAGATCCGAGACCTCCTTAGGCGAACCCACCAGGTGGAAACCCAGCAGGTCCCCAGCCCGGAGGCGGCCGGGGAGCTGCTCCGGGAGCAGGAGTTTTTGGCCATCTTCCTGGCCGAGCCCCTGGGGGGGGCCTTGCCGGCCCTCAAAGGGGAGCTCCCCACGGTGCCGGTGTTTGTCTTCTCCCCCCGCCCCACGGTGGCGGGCGCGGTGGCAGCCATGCGGGAGGGGGCTCAGGATTACCTGGGCTTCCCCCCGCCCCCGGACCGCCTGGCGGAACTGCTGCGGCCCTATCTCTCGGCCCCGACGGACAGCCCCGCCCCGGGACGTTCCCGGCCCGGCGAGCGCAGCACGCCCCGTCCCTTCATCACCCAGGACCCGGCCGTGCTCCGTCTGCTGGAGATGGCCAGGGCTGTGGCGCCCACCCGGGCCACGGTGCTCATCCAGGGGGAGTCCGGCACCGGCAAGGAGGTCCTGGCCCGGCTGCTGCACCAGGAGAGCGACCGGGCGGCGGGGCCCTTTGTGGCAGTGAACTGCGCCGCCCTGCCGGAGGGCCTCCTGGAGAGCGAACTCTTCGGCCACGAAAAGGGGGCCTTCACCGGCGCCATCATGCGCAAGCTGGGGAAATTCGAGCTGGCCCAGCACGGCACCCTGCTTTTGGATGAGATCAGCGAGATGCACCCCCACCTGCAGGCCAAGCTCCTGAGGGTCCTCCAGGAAAACGAAATCGACCGGGTGGGCGGCCGCACCCCCATCCCCGTGGATGTGCGGGTGGTGGCCACCACCAACCGGGACCTCACCGAGCTGATGCAGAAGGGGGAATTCCGGGAGGACCTCTACTACCGGCTCCAGGTCATCACCTTCACCCTGCCGCCCCTGCGGGAGCGCCCCGGGGACATCCCCCTGTTGGCACAGTATTTCCTGGAGCGCTACTCCCAGCTCTTCGGCAAGGGGCCCCTCAGCTTCACCAGCTCGGCGCTCCGGGCCCTGGAGGCCGCCGCCTGGCCCGGCAATGTCCGGCAGTTGGAGAACGCCGTGGCCCGGGGGGTGCTCCTGGCCGCCACCCGCTATGTGCACCCCAGGGACATCTTCGGGGAGATGCCCCCGGCCGTCCCCGGCCCCGAGGTCCGGCTCCCGACCCCGGCAAAGCCGGTCACCCTGCGGGAAATGGAACAGAGCATGATCTTCCAGGCCCTGAAGGAGACCTCGGGCAACCGCACCCATGCCGCCAAGCTGTTGGGGATCAGCGTCCGCACCCTTAGGAACAAGCTGCACGAATACCGGCAGGAGCAGCAGCGCCCGCCGGCGTGCCGCTCCCAGGTGGCGTGAAACTTGCTTGGGAAAGGGCGACAGGAGGAGGGCGGAGCAGGGGCAGAAGGGAAGGAGGGGGAATCGGTCAGGGCCTGGATGTTCGCTTGGGATCTGATACACCAGGGCACGGGCAGGAGGGGACGCGAGGGAGGGTCTTGCCCCGGGAGCCAGGGAGTCCCGGCCACCCCGGGGTGGGAAAGGGGCCTTGGCCCCGTAACCCGGCGGACCTGAAAGAAACCGACCCCAAACGGAGGGAGACGGGCGGCAACTCCCCCGTGCTCCCCGGAGAGCGGCAATCTTTGCCCAGGAGGTTTCCCATGAGCTGGGATCCCCTTGCCGAGCCGGTGACCCGGCTGCTGGCGCACAGCCTTAGGCTGAGCAGCCGGAGCCAGGAGGTCATCGCCGGCAACATCGCCAATCTGGACACGCCGGGCTACACCGCCCGGGAGTTCCCCTTTCAGGAGGTGCTCCGCCAGTATGTGGCGGGGAGCGGACCCCTGACCCCGATCCGGACCCACCCGGGCCATCTCAGCCCGCCCCTGGCGGCCGGCCTGGTGGAGAACCGGGGCGAGCCCGTGGACCTGGACCAGGAGATGGTGCGGCTGGGGGAAAACCTTTTCCGATTCCAGAGCGCCGTGCAGCTCCTCAACCGTAAGCTGGAGGGGCTGCGCAGCGTCCTTGAGGGAGGCAGACCGTGACCTTGCTGGCCAGCATGAAGATCAGCGCCGCGGGCTTGAGCGCCCAGCGGCAGCGCCTGAACGTCATCGCCGAGAATCTGGCCAACGTCCACACCACCCGCACCCCGGAGGGGGGCCCCTACCTCAAAAAGCAGGTGGTGCTGGAGAGCCGGCCGCCGGAGGACTTCGCCGGCCTGCTTTCGGAGGCCGAGTCCGTGGCGGTGGCGGGTGTGACCCGCACCGCAGAAGGCCTGCGGCCGGAATATGATCCCACCCACCCTGATGCCGACGAACAGGGCCTGGTGTTGTGGCCCAACGTCAATCCGGTGACCGAGATGGTGAGCCTGACCCTGGCCACCCGGGCCTTCGAGGCCAACGTGGCGGTGCTCAAGGCCGCCCGGGCCATGCTGCAGAAGTCCCTGGAGATCGGGCGGTAGCCCGCAACGGGCGGGAACGGAGGCAAAAATGGGGACGGGGGGGACAGCTGACTGGGATCCGGGCTGTCCGGACTTTCCCGGCTGAGGTCGATGAGGTGAAAGAGGCCGCCGGGCGGCAAAGCGGACAGGGGGCGGGGGGAGGGCCGAGCCGTGGGCCCCACCCTGCGGCCAGGAGGAGGGGAGCATGAAGATTCTGCCGGAGATGGGAGCAGGACAGGGGGTTGCGCCTTTGAGCCCGGAGTCTGCCGCCACACCCCCCGGGGCCGGGGAGTTCAGGCGCCTGCTCACCCAGGTGATCGACTGGCAGCAGGAGGCCGACCAGGCCATCCGCCAGTCCCTGCTGGGGGAGAAGGACCTGCATGAGGTCATGCTGGCCCTGGAGCGGGCCTCCTTGGGGGTCAAGGTCCTGGTCCAGGTGCGTAACAAGGTGCTGCAGGCCTACGAAGAACTGAGCCGCATGAGCCTGTAAACCCGCCATGGGCGCCCTGACCGCTTACCTGGAGCAGCTCAAGCAGCGGTTCCTGGCTTTGCCCCTCCCCCACCGGCTGGTGGCCGGGGCGCTGGCCGGGGCCGGGGTCCTGGCCCTCCTCTTTCTCCTGCTCATGAGCAGCCCGGGGGAATACGGGGTCCTGTTTGCCAACCTCTCCCAGGAGGATGCGGCGGCCATCGTCGCCAAGCTGCGCAACAAAAAGATCCCCTACCGCCTGGAGGCCGGGGGCACCTCGGTTCTGGTCCCCAAAAATGAGGTCTATGAGCTCCGGCTGCTTCTGGCGGGCGAAGGCATCCCCAAAGGGGGCGGGGTCGGCTTTGAGATCTTCGACCGGCAGAACCTGGGGGTGACGGATTTTGTGCAGCGCCTCAACTACCAGCGGGCGCTGCAGGGGGAGCTGGCCCGCACCCTCACGGGCATCCCCGAGATCGCCGAGGCCCGGGTGCACATCGTCACCCCCAAGGAGTCCCTGTTCCTGGAGGACCAGCAGAAGGCCAGCGCCTCGGTGGCGGTGAAACTCCGGCCCGGCCGCCGTCTGAGCCCCCAGCAGATCGACGGCATCGTCCATCTGGTGTCCAGTGCGGTTCCGGGACTCAGTCCCGGCCAGGTGACGGTGGTGGACCTGGAGGGCCGCATCCTGAGCAAACCCCCGGACACCCTCACCCCCGGGGGCCTGAGCACCGCCCAGATGAGCTTTCAGCGCCAGGTGGAGGAGGGCTACGAGCGCAAGCTCCAGTCCCTCTTCGACCAGCTGCTGGGCCCCCAGAAATCCGTCATCCGGGTGACTGCGGAGCTGGATTTCCAGAAGATCGACATCCGGGAGGAGACCTTCACCCCCAACCGGGATCTCGTGCGCAGCGAGCAGAAGAACCTGGAGCGCTCCACCCGGGGGGTGGAGGGGGGCAACCCGGAAGCCCGCTTCGACCTCAACCAGGGGACCATCACCCCGCCGCCGCCGGGGAAAGGGCCGCCCCCCCTCACCCCTCCGGCCCCGGCCAAACCGGCGGGCACCACCATGAGCGAGCGCCAGAGCGAGGTACGCAACTACGAGCTCAACCGGGTGCTGCGCCAGGTGGTGGACCAGCCGGGCAAGATCCGGCGCCTCTCCCTGGCGGTGGTGGTGGACGGCACCTACCCGGAGAAGACCAAGGCCTTCACCCCCCGGCCGCCGGAGGAGCTGCGCCAGTTTGCCAACCTGGCCAAAAAGGCGGTGGGGTTCGACCCGGAGCGGGGGGACCAGCTGGAGATCACCTGCGCGCCTTTGGCCTCCCAGGTGCCGGAAGGGGTGGGGGCCAGCGCCGCCGACAGCTGGCAGGACGGCTGGCGGCGTTCCCTGACGGTGGGCGCGGTCCTGCTCCTGGTGCTCTTCGCCCTCATGGTCCTTTTGCACCGGAAACGCCGGGCGGCCCGGCCGCCCCTTTTAGAGGTCCCCCAACAGCCGTCTCTGCCGGCGCCCCCGGAAGCGGCGGGGGAATTGCCCCCCGAAGCCCCGCCGCCCCGGCTGCGCCCCGCCCCGCCTGCGCCCCTGCCCGATGCGGTGGAGGGCCAGGAGAAGGTGGCCCAGCTGGTGGCGGCCTACCCCGAGCGGGCCGTGGAAGTCCTTCGCCTCTGGCTCCAGGAACGCTGACGGCAGGGACGGAGGGGGAGGGAGGCCACGAATTTTCCGGCCGGCACAGGGCGACGGCGGCCTGCGCGCCCTGAGCCGGGATGGCGGGGCCCGCAAAAGAGGGGCGGGGATCCGGGGGGCGGCGGGGTCGTTCCGAAGCCAGGGCAGCGAGTTGCTCGACGCCTGGAAAGGAGGCCGGGGCCACGGGGGGGCCGCGGGGCATGCGGGCGGCCACGCCTGGCGGCAACCTTGCCTGACTGCGGCTCACCGCCGGTCCCCTTTGCAGGGGCGGAATTACTGAGGAGAGGCCATGGCCAAGGTGGACAAATTGAGCGGCGTGGACAAGGCGGCCTTGTTGCTTCTATGTCTCGGGGAGGACCGGGCCGGGGAGATCCTGAAGCGGCTGGACGACGCCGAGATCCAGCTCCTGGGGCAGCACATCTCCCGCCTGGAGGTGGTCTCCACCAAGCAGATGGCCGCCATCCTGGAGGAATTCCGCCAGCGCATGGAAAACCCCCAGGCCATTGTGGTGAAGGGGGACCAGTTTTTCAAAAACACCATCGCCCGCACCCTGGACGGGCAGCGGCAGGAAAAGCTCCTGGACAAGCTGGACCTGGAGCAGAGCCCGGAATTCTTCGTCAAGATCAAAAAGCTGGACCCCCGCACCGTGGCCTCCTTTCTGCGCAATGAGCACCCCCAGACCATCGCCCTGGTGCTGGCCCATCTGGAGCGCCACCAGGCCGCCAAAGTCCTGGCCCAATTCCCCGAGGCCCTGCAGACGGAGGTGGTGCGGCGCATCGCCCGCCTGGACCAGGTCTCCCCGGCCATCATCGAAGAGATCGACGCCGCCCTCCGGGAGGAGATCGCCCTGGTGGAGGAGGTGGGCGGCCGGCTGGTGGGGGGGGCCCAGTCCGTGGCGGAAATCCTCAACCAGATGGAGCGCACCCAGGAGACCGCCATTTTAAAGAAACTGGAGGAGGAGGACCTGGCCGACCTGGCGGAGGAGATCCGGCGCTACCTCTTTACCTTTGAGGACCTGTTGAATGTGGAGGACCGGGGCATCATGGCCCTCCTCAAGGAGGTGAACACCCAGGACCTGGCCCTGGCCCTGAAGGCGGCCTCCGACGAACTCAAGGCCAAGTTCTTCCGCAACATGTCCAGCCGGGCCTCGGAGATGCTCCAGGAGGAGCTGGAGATCATGGGTCCGGCCCGCTTAAGGGACGTGGAGGCGGCGCAGCAGAAGATCATCCAGATCGCCAAGCGGCTGGAAGGCGAAGGCCAGCTGGTGCTGTCCAACAAGGGGGGCGAGGATGTCTTCATATAAGATTCTCCGCACTCCCCCGGCGGAGGTGCATCCCTTCCCTCTGCCCGGGCTGGCGGAGGCAGCCGCCCCCCCGGCCGGGGCTTCGGAGCTGTTCACCCGGGACTTTGGCCAGGAGGAGGGCCCGCCTCTCCCCGGAGCTGCGGACCTGGAGGCCCGGGCCCGGGAGATTCTGGCCCAGGCGGAGGCACAACGGCAGCACATCGAGCGGCAGGCGTATGAGGAGGGCTTTCGCCAGGGACAGCAGGACGGCCGGGAAATGGGGCTGAAGGCCCTGGAGGAGGTGACCCGACGGCTGCGGGATCTCCTCGCAGAGCTGGTCGACTTCAGGGAGCGCCTCTTCCGGGAGCGGGAAGAGGAGATGGTGCGTCTGGCCCTGGCGGTGGCCCGCCAGGTGGTGGGCCGGGAGCTGAAAAGCGATCCCGGCAGCCTCCGCCCCCTCCTGGAGCAGGCTTTTCAGGCCATCTCCCATCGGGAGGGCCTAAGGCTCCATCTCCACCCCGGGGACCTGGAGGTGCTCTGCGAGGCCGCCCGGGAGGGCTGGCCCCCGGAGGTGGAACTGGTGGCGGATGGCAACCTGACCCCGGGGGGGTTCCGGCTGGAGACGACCCTGGGGGAGCTGGACGGCACCCTGGAGACCCGCTGGGAACGGGTAGCCCGCGCCGTCACCGCCGCCCTGGCGAGAGTTCGGGATGAACGGTCGGATTGACTGGCAAACACTCTGTGAGCAGGTGGCCCGCACCGAGCCCTGGGCCTGGGTGGGCCGCCTGGAGGAGCTGGTGGGACTGGTGCTGCGCAGCCGGGGGCCGGAATGCGCCGTGGGTGCCATCTGCCGGGTGGAACCGCCGCCCCCGGCGGCGCCCTTTTTCGCGGAGGTGGTGGGCTTTCGCCAGGAGCAGGTGCTCCTCATGCCCTACGGCGAGGCCCGGGGGGTGCGGCCCCGGGTCCCGGTGGTCCTGGAGGACCGCCAGGCCCAGGTGCGGGTGGGGCCGGGCCTGCTGGGCCGGGTGCTGGACGGCCTGGGGGAGCCCCTGGACGGCCGGGGCCCCCTCAGACAGGTGCCGGAGGCCTACCCCCTCTATTCCCCCAGCCCCAATCCCTGCCTGCGGGAACCCATCCGCCAGCCCCTGGATGTGGGCATCCGGGCCATCAACGGCCTCCTCACCCTGGGGAAGGGCCAGCGGGTGGGCATCTTCGCCGGCTCCGGGGTGGGGAAGAGCACGCTTCTCGGCATGATGGCCCGCTTCACCGCTTCGGAGGTGAGCGTCATCGGCCTCATCGGCGAGCGGGGCCGGGAGGTGAAGGACTTCATCGAGGAGAGCCTGGGGCCGGAGGGCCTGGCCCGCGCGGTGGTGGTGGCGGCCACTTCCGACACCCCGCCCCTGGTGCGCCTGCGGGGGGCGTATCTCGCCACCGCCATTGCCGAGTATTTCCGGGACCAGGGCCGGGATGTCCTGTTACTCATGGATTCCCTCACCCGCTTTGCCATGGCGGCCCGGGAGATCGGGCTGGCGGTGGGGGAGCCCCCCACCGCCCGGGGCTACACCCCCTCGGTCTTCGCCCGGCTGCCGGGCCTCCTGGAGCGGGCCGGCACCTGCCAGGGCCGGGGGAGCATCACCGGCATCTACACCGTCCTGGTAGAGGGGGACGACCTCCTGGAGCCCATCGCCGACGCCGCCCGGGCCATCCTGGACGGCCACCTGGTGCTCTCCCGGGAGCTGGCGGACCGGGGGCATTACCCGGCCATCGATCTTCTGGGGAGCATCAGCCGGCTCATGCCCCAGGTCACCACCCCGGAGCACCGGCGGCTGAGGGAGCAGGCGGTGCGGGTGCTGGCGGCCTACCGCCAGGCGGAGGACCTGATCAACATCAACGCCTACGTGCGGGGTTCCAATCCGGAGATTGATTTTGCTCTGGAAAAAATCGCCGCCCTGAACCGCTACCTGAGGCAGGAGACGGCGGAAGCCGCGCCTTTCCTCCAGGCGCTGGCCCAGCTGGAGGAGATTTTCGCCTCATGACGCCGCCCACCCGCTTCCGTTTCCCCCTGGCCGTGGTGCTCAAGGTCTCCCAACTGCGGGAGGAGGCCGCCCGGCTGAGACTGGCCCAGGCCCTGGCCCGGGTGGCCGCCGGCCGGCGGGCCCTGGCGGAAACGGAGAACCTGCTGAAGAAGCGACTGGCCGGTTTGGGCGGCGAGGCCTCCCGGCCCTTCACCCCGGAGGATTTCCTCCTGCACCTGCGCCACCTGGAGTCTCTCTCCCGGGCGCTGGCCGGCTGGCGGGAGCGGCTGGCCCAGGACGAGGCGGAGGCCGAACGGGAGCGCCACACCCTCCTCAAGCACCATCAGGAGACCCGCCTCCTGGAAAAGCTCCGGGACCGGGCCTGGGCCCGCTTCCGGCGGGAGCTGGCCAGACGGCAGGAACAGGAAACGGAAGCGGCGGTCCTGGCCCGGCTGCCCGCCGGAGGCCACAGCTGAACCGGTCCGTGCACCGAATGATCCAAGACCCGGCTCCGGAGCCGGGGGCGCCGCAACCCTTGTGGTGGACGCCGGCCAGCTCCTCACTGACAAAATCACCGGCCCCGGCTCCGGTGCCGAAGCTCGGGCAACCCTTGTGGAAGGGGGGCCATGGGTATGGCAGGGGCGAGGCAAAGGGGGACGGGGACGTGGCAAAGGAGCCGGAGGCTTGCCAAGGGAACAGAAGGATGGCCGCCCCGTATAAAGGGGATCCCCGGCATGGCAAAGGGGCGGGGGGGCAGCGGCGACCAGGCTTCCCTCCGGGGATGGCCTGACGGCTTTGAGGGCCTGGGGTGGCGGCAGAGTAACACAGCCGGCTCCGGCATCTCCCGGGGCCGGGAGGTTTCCGGGGAGGAAGATGTCCATGATAAGGGAAGGCAGCCTGCAGATGAGCCATGGCATCATGGGGGGCTTCCTGATCGTCGGCCTGCTCGCCAAGATGGGCCTCACCGCCGTCTGGCTGAGCCCTTCGGGGGCCTGGCTCCTCCAGGGTCCCCGGGTGAGTGAGGCGGCCACCCCGGCGGAGGCCCGTCCGGTGGAGAGCGGCGCCCTGCCCCGGCTGGCCTCCCTCCTCCAGCAGCAGCGGCAGTCCCTCTCCGCCCGGGAGGCCGCCCTGGCCCTGAGGGAGGAGCAGCTCCGCCAGGTGCGCCAGGAAGTGGAGCAGCGCCTGCGGGAACTCCAGGCCCTGCAGACCCGCATCCTGGAGGCCATTGAGGAGGAGAAGCGCATCAAAGGGGAGCATCAGCGGCACCTGGCCGCCACCCTGGAGGCCATGCCCCCGGACAAGGCCGGCAGACTCCTGGAAAAGATGGAGGAGGAGATCGCCGTCCAGCTGCTCAGGCGGCTCAAGGGCAAGGAGGCCGGGGCCATCCTCACCCACCTGGCCCCGGACAAGGCCGCCCGCCTCAGCCAGCGGCTGCTGCAGTGAACCGCCGCCATGTCGGCCCGGGCCGGCAAGGGCATTGGCCCACCGGTCAGGACAAGGCAGCGGGCACCGGCAGCCCCCGGGGGCCGACAAGCCCGCCGGACGGAGGCGGCAGGGGAACGGCTCCGGGTCCGGGCCCTACCCGGCCCACCCTGGGGGGAGTCTCATCCATCCTTTCTTGCCCACGGCCTTGCGGGGCCAGGGACCGGCCGCTCCGGCCCGCTTCGCGGCCCCTTCCCGCCGAGTGTTGACCACCGCGCCGGGCGCACCCTTTTCCCTCCCCCCATTGGTTTTCCCTTGATTCTCCGGGGGACCGGTTTATGATAAAATCTGATTGACTGGAAGTCGTTCATTTCCTGTGTTCACCGTGAGCACCTTCAGCCTGGAAGTCCCCACCACCGGGGGGACGGACATCGTGGACCTCACCGCATCCGTCGGTGAGGCGGTGCGGCAGAGCGGCATTGCCGAGGGCCTCCTCACCCTGTTTATCGCCGGCTCCACGGCGGCGCTCACCACCATCGAGTATGAGCCGGGGGTGGTGAATGACCTGCGCCGGGCCCTCGAGCGCCTCTTCCCCCAGGACCTGGTCTACGAACATGACCGGCGCTGGGGGGACGGCAACGGCTACGCCCACGTGCGGGCCGCCTTCCTGAAGCCCTCCCTCACCATCCCGGTGCAGCAGGGCCGCCTGCAGCTGGGCACCTGGCAGCAGATCGTGCTGTGCGATTTTGACAATCGCCCCCGCCGCCGGCAGATCCAGGGCCAGGTGCTGGGGCTTCGCGCCTGACCTTTCCCCGTGAAACCCCCCGCCCTCTCCTCCGCCCAGCCCGTCAGCGAGCAGCTCTCCCTGGAGAACAACGCCGTGGCCCAGGCGCTGTTCGGGGAGCACGGCGGGCATCTGCGCCTCATCGGCCGCCTCCTGGGCGTGCGGCTCACCTCCCGGGGGAGCCAGGTGACCATGGAGGGCCCGGTGGCGGCCGTCGAGTTGGCCCGGCGGGCCCTCACGGAGCTCCAGGAAGTGGTGGCGGCGGGCTATGACCTCAAACCCCAGGATGTACAGCACGCCGTGAAGATTTTGCAGGATAAGGCCAACGCCTCCCTCAAGGACATCTTTCTTGACACCGTCCTGCTGTCGGCCACCAAACGGCGCATCGCGCCCAAGAGCCTCACCCAGAAGCGCTATCTCGAGGCCATCCGCACCCATGACATCGTTTTCGGGGTGGGCCCGGCGGGCACCGGCAAGACTTATCTGGCCATGGCCATGGCGGTGGCGGCGCTCCTCAATCACGAATGCATCCGCATCGTCCTGGCCCGCCCGGCGGTGGAGGCCGGCGAAAAGCTGGGCTTTCTCCCCGGCGACCTCTACGAGAAGGTCAACCCCTACCTGAGGCCGCTCTACGACGCCCTGCACGACATGATGGACTTCGACAAGGCTACCCGCCTGGTGCAGCGGGGGGTGATCGAGGTGGCCCCTTTGGCCTTCATGCGGGGCCGCACCCTGAACGATTCCTTCGTCATCCTGGATGAGGCCCAGAACACCACCTCCGAGCAGATGCTCATGTTCCTCACCCGGCTGGGCTTCGGCTCCAAGGCAGTGATCACCGGGGACGTCACCCAGGTGGATCTGCCCCATGGGGTGCTCTCCGGGCTGGTGGAGGCCAGGGAGCTGTTGGAAGGCATCGAGGGCATCGCCTTCGTCTATTTCACCGAGCGGGATGTGGTGCGCCATCCCCTGGTGCAGGACATCATCCGGGCCTATGAAGGCCGGCGCCAGCGCCCCGGCGAGGGCAAGGGGGAGGAGCGCCGTGGCTGAGCGCGAACCGGCCTCACCTTCCGGCCGTCCCGCCAAAGGCCGCCTGGCCCTGCCCTCCCGGCTGTCCCGGCTGGTGCCGCCCCGGCTCCGCGCCGCACTGGCGTCGGACCACTGGCGCAAGCTTTTGCTGCTGGCGGGTCTGAGCCTGGTGTTGGCCCTGCTCCTGGCCCCGCCGCCCCAGCGGCCGCTGCACCACTACCAGGTGGGGCAGATCGCCCGGGAGGACCTGAAAGCCCCCCAGGATCTGCTGGTGGAGGATGCCGACACCACCGCCAAGCGCCAGCAGGAGGCCGTGGCCCAGGTGCCCCCGGTCCTGGACCTGGACGAAGAGGCGGCGGAGCACATCAATGAGCGTCTCCACCGGGCCATGGCCTTCATGCGGGAGCAGCTGCAGCTTCTGTCGGCCGGCGGCAAAGCCTCCGGCGGCGCCTATCAGGAGCTGTTGGAGAGTCTCAAGCCGGAGTTTGACCGCCTCCTGGGGGTGAGCCTGCCCGGCCCCACCTTCCTCCTTTTGGCCCGGGGGGATTTCTCCCCCTCCCTGGAAGCCCTGGCCAGGCGCCTGGTCCAGGAATTTTGCCGCCAGGGGGTGATCGGCCCCCGGACCCTGCCCATCCCGGAGCCCAAGGAGATCACCCTGCGCCGCCTGCCCTCCCGGAAGGAGCAGGTCGTAAGCCCCCCCTTCCCCTTTGTGGAGGTGGACAACCTGCGCCAGCCGGTGGCCAAGGTCTGCCGGGAGATCGGGGGCAACCTCTCGCCGGGGGACCGCTGGCTGGTGTGCGACCTGGTGCAATTCCTTCTGATCCCCAACGTCACCCTGAATCTGGCGGAGACCCAGGAGCGCCGCCAGGCCGCCTTGCGCCAGGTGAAGCCGGCCTTCTTCCCGGTGAGGAAAGGGGAGCTGCTGGTGCGCGCCGGGGAGCGCCTCACCCCCACCCATCTGGCCAAGATCCAGGCCGTGAGCCGGGTGGCCTCCCCCCGGCGTCAGCTGGTGATCTTCTTCGGGGTCTTCCTGAGCTTCACCCTCCTGATCGGCATCTCCTATCATCTGGCCCGGCTCTCCCTGAAGCGCTTCTCCACCCAGTTCCGGGACCTTCTCTTCCTGGCGGTGCTGCTGGCGGCCCACACGGGTCTGTGCCGCCTCTTTCTGGGCTTGGGGGAGCTGCTGGCCGGCAGCCGCCCGGAGCTGGGCACCCATTTGGTCTACGGCTGGCCTGTGGCTTTGGCCCCCATCTTCGCCGCCCTGTTTTTGGGGCTGGAGACCGGTCTGGGAGTGGCCTTCCTCTCCGCCACCCTGGCCGCCCTGCTTCTGGACAAGCCCTTTCCCATTTTCCTGTATTTCCTCAGCGCCGGTCTGGTGGGCATCTGGGGCATGCGCTCCTGCCGGCAGCGGGCCGACCTCATCCGGGCCGGACTGGCCGTGGCCCTGGTCAACCTGGTGATGCTCACCGCCTTCAAGCTTCTGGACTTCCCCTTCACCCTGACGGAGCTCCTCCTGGGCCAGGCCCTGGCCATCGGCGGGGGGGTCTTCACCGGCATCCTGGCCTTGGGGCTCACCCCCCTGGCCGAGATGGGCTTCCGCTACTCCTCCAACATCCGGCTGCTGGAACTCCTGAACCTGGACCAGCCCCTCTTAAAGGAGCTGATGCTGGTGGCGCCGGGAACCTACCACCACTCCCTGGTGGTGGGCCAGATGGTGGAGGCCGCCGCCGCGGCCATCGGCGCCAACCCCCTCCTGGCCAAGGCCGCGGCCTATTACCACGACATCGGCAAGATCAAAAAGCCCCTCTACTTCGTGGAGAACCAGATCGGGGTGGAGAACCGCCACGAGAAGCTGGCCCCCTCCATGAGCAGCCTCATCCTCATCGCCCATGTGAAGGAAGGGGCGGAACTGGCCCGCAAACACCACCTGGGGGAGCAGATCGCCGACATCATCCGTCAGCATCACGGCACCTGCTTCATCAGCTACTTCTATCAGAAGGCCAAAGCCCTGGCCGCGGACCCCTCCCAGGTGCACATGGAGGACTTCCGCTATCCCGGCCCCCGGCCCCAGACCAAGGAGGCGGGGCTGGTGCTCATCGCCGACCAGTTGGAGGCCGCCTCCCGCACCCTCACTGATCCCACTCCGGCCCGGGTCACCGGCATGGTGCAGAAGATCATCAACAATATCTTCGCCGACGGCCAGCTGGACGAATGCGAGCTCACCCTGAAGGAGCTGCACCTCATCGCCAAACACTGCATCAAGGTATTAAACGGCATCTGCCACCATCGCATCCAGTACCCCCAGCCGGTGGAGAAGTCCCGGGCCAATGACCATCTGGATAAACAACCGCCAGCGAAAGATCAGGCTCGCGCCGCAAACGGTGCGGACAAAAGCCGGGAGGATCTTAAGCGCCTTGGGATGGTCTGAGGCGGAGCTCTCCATCACCCTGGTCTCGGATCGGGCCATGGCCGCCTTAAACCGCCGCACCTTCGGCCGTCGGGGCCCCACCAACGTCATCGCCTTTCCCGTGGACGTTCCGGCGGCAGGGCAGTCCCCCCCGGAGGCCTCGGGGGGTCCGCCCCCCCTGCTGGGCGAGGTGGTCATCTCCCTGGAGACCACCGTCCGGCAGGCCCAGGAGGCGGGCTGGCCCTGGGAGGAACTCCTCGACTTTTATCTCATTCACGGTATATTACACTTGCTGGGCTACGACCATGAGACCCCGGCGGCGGAGGCGGCCATGGAGGCCAAGGCCTGGGAGCTCATGGAGATGCTGCACCGCCCGGCCGGGGAGACCGGCGGCTGAGATCTCCTGCCGGACGGGTCTGAGCGCGGCCCCCTTTCCGGGAGCCCGTCCGGGGTCCCCATCACCCTGGCAGAAGGAGGCACGCCTTGGCGAAACTGGAAGTGAATGTGGATCATGTGGCCACCCTCCGGCAGGCCCGCCTGGGGAGGGAGCCCGATCCGGTGACCGCCGCCGCCCTGGCGGAGCTGGCCGGGGCCCACGGCATCATCGTGCACCTGCGGGAGGACCGCCGGCACATCCAGGACCGGGATCTGAGGCTGCTGCGGCAGACGGTGAAGACCCGCCTCAATCTGGAGATGGCGGCCACCGAGGAGATGCTGCGCATCGCTTCCGAGGTCAAACCCGACCTGGTGACCCTGGTGCCCGAGAAACGCCAGGAGCTCACCACCGAAGGCGGGCTGGATGTGGCGGGCCAGAAGGACTTCCTTCGGGAGTACCTTCAGCGCCTCAAGGCCGCCGGGCTTACCGTCAGCCTCTTTGTGGACGCCGATTCCACCCAGCTCAACGCCGCCAAGGAGGTGGGGGCCGCCTGGGTGGAGCTGCACACCGGCACCTACGCCGAAGCCGAAAGTGAGGCTGAGGCCCAGCGGCTCTTTGACCAGCTTCTGGACGCCGCCCGGCATGCCCGGAGTCTGGGCCTGCGGGTCAAATGCGGCCACGGCCTCAATTACACCAACATCCTCCCCTTCCGGGGCCGCCCGGAGTTTGAGGAGTTCTCCATCGGCCACAGCATCATCAGCCGGGCGGTGCTGGTGGGCATGGAGCGGGCGGTCCGGGAGATGCTGGCCCTCATCACCCCCTGAGGCGCCTGGATCCCGGTTTCCGGGCTCGGATCGGTCCTGGGGGAACCTGTGGCGTCGTCACCATTACCATGTCGCCCTGGCCTGGCCAGGGAAGGAGAAGGAGAGACCATGAGCACCACCGGGGAAATTCCCACCGGCCGGGAGATGGCGGAAACCGAATTGCTGAAGACGTTGTCCCTGGGAGTGGTGGGCGACTTGGGGCGGTTCCTCAAGGAGCAGGGGCTGGGCCGGCGGCCGGTCAAGATCCTCGAAGCCCTCATCTTCGCCATGTTTTTCGTCACCGAGGCCTACCTCACCTCCCGGCAGGGCGACCTGGAGGCGGCCACCCCGCCTTTGAACCGCTTCCACGACGCCATGATCGAGTATATCTTCCGGGAGATCATCTACAAACACTCCCAAGCCAAGGACCAGGATGAGCTGAAGGCCCGGTTCCATCAGGTGCAGGACACCCTCAACGAGCGCTATCAGGAGTACCGCCGGGGTTTCATGGATGACTTCCGGCGCCAGGACAAGAGCTTCGCCAGCACCCTCACCGCCTTTTTGGGGCACCTCTTCCAGACCCCCTTGGAAGACACTGCCCAGACGGAGGCCCTGATGGCGCCCATGTCCGAGAAACTGGCCTATTTCTGGCGCGGCTGCCTCATGTCCCTGGCCCAGCAGCCGGCCTGAGGGCACGACCGAAAGCGCCGTCCTGCGCGTTGAAAGGCATGCCGGAACTGGTGGATCTGCACACCCACAGCACCGCCTCGGACGGCTCCCTGCCGCCCCGGGAGGTGGTGCGCCTGGCCAAGGCCCGGGGCCTCACCGCCATCGCCCTCACCGACCACGACACCATTGAGGGGTTGGCGGAGGCGGTGGCCGCCGGCCGGGAGCTGGGGCTGGAGGTCATCCCCGGGGTGGAGATCAGCGCCCGGCATCCCCACGGCTCCATGCACATCCTGGGGTATTTCCTCGACTGGGGAAATCCTTTGTTGGCCGGGCGGCTGGCGGTGCTGCAGCGGGCCCGGGCGGACCGCAATCCCCAGATCATCGCCAAGCTCAACGCCCTGGGGATCCCCCTGACCCTGGCCCAGGTGGAGGCGGTGAGCGGCGGCGGCCAGGTGGGGCGGCCCCACATCGCCCGGGCCCTGTGGGAGGCGGGCTATGTGGGGAGCATCCAGGAGGCCTTCGATCTCTACCTGGGCAACGACGGCAAGGCCTATGTGAGCAAGTTCCGCTTCCCGCCGGCGGAGGCCATCGCCATGATCCGGGAGGCGGGGGGCGTGGCGGTGCTGGCCCACCCCTTCACCCTCCACCCCGCCGACCCGGCGGAATTGCGGGCCCTCCTCACCGAGCTGGCTCGCCTGGGTCTGGCCGGGGTGGAATGCTACTACCCGGAGCACACCCCGGAGCAGGAGGCCCTGTACCTCGCCCTGGCCCGGGAGCTGGGCCTGGCGGTGAGCGGCGGTTCGGATTTCCACGGCGACAACAAACCGGAGGTGGAGCTGGGGCGGGTGGCCATTCAGGCCAAGCTCACCTATGAGCTGGTGGCCGGCCTGAAGGCCAGAAGGAGCGCCGCTTCCCGCTCAAGGGACTGATCCGCCCCGACGTCGCCTTCTTCCCGGCGGGGTGCCAGACCCTCGTCCTGCCGCCTCTTTCCGTGGGATTTTTCGTAACCTCCATTTGAAATAACCGAATTAATATATATTATTTAATTAGGTTGATTGAAAAAGGCGCCCGGGGGCAGCCGGCGGGGCTCGATTCCCCGGGCAGAATAAATTAGCAGGGAAATTCGACCTCGGCGGGGGGCACACCCTCTTGGACGGCTCCTCGCCGGTGGTGACATGAAGGTTTCAGGAAAACGATGGCCCAAAGCGCTGCCTTCGCCTTGGCGGAGAACCTGGCCGCCGCCGGCCTGGCGGTGGATGGCTGCTACCAGTGCCGCAAGTGCAGCAATGGCTGCCCCCTGGTCTTTGCCATGGACCTGCCGCCGGACCGGGTCATCCGCCTGGCGCTGCTGGGGCGGGAAGACGAGCTGTTGGCCTGCCGCACCATCTGGGTGTGCTCCTCCTGTGAGACCTGCACCACCCGCTGCCCCAATGGCATCGACATCGCCGGGGTGATGGACTGGCTGAAGGAGCAGGCGGTGGCCAGGGGCGCGGCCGTGCCGGAGCCCGAGGTGCGGGATTTCCACTGCGCCTTTCTGGGCGCCGTGAAGCTCATGGGCGGCCGCCTCTCCGAGCCCCTGGTCCTGGCTCTCTATGCCCTGAAAGGCGGCCGCTGGCTCGCCAAGCTGCGTCGCAGCGCCGCCGCCGGGGAGCTGGCCACGGCGCTGGAGCTCCTCAAAAGGCGGCGCCTGCCCCTGAGCCCGCCCCGGCGCCTGGCCGGAGCAGGGGAAGTGGCGGGGATTTTGCGGCGCTGGTAAGGGAGGGCCGGGCCCCCTAGCGGGGCGGCCTGACGATGAGACAAGAGCCGGGGCAACCCGGAGCAGAGAACGGGCGAAAGGGATGAAGCTCACCTATTATCCCGGCTGCTCCCTGGAGGGGACGGCCAGCGATTATGCCGCCGGGATCGCCGGGGTGGCCGGGCTTCTCGGCCTCACCCTGGCGGAGCTCCCGGATTGGAACTGCTGCGGGGCCAGCGCCGCCCACAGTCTGGATGCGGAGGCCGCCCGGGCCCTGCCCATCCGCAACCTCCGGCTGGCCCAAAGGATCGGCCTGGATGTGGTGGCCCCCTGCGCCCTGTGTTTCAACCGCCTCAAGGCCGGCGCCAAGGATCTGGAGGCCAAAGGGGAGCGCCTGAGCTTCCGGGTGTGGGACCTCCTGGACCTCCTCACCCAGCCCGTCTTCCTGAAACGGATGGCGGCCCGGCTGGTCACCCCCCTCACCGGACTGCAGGCGGTGTGCTATTATGGCTGCCTGGTGAACCGGCCTCCCAAAATCACGGATGCGCCCACCCCGGAGAACCCGGGCAATATGGAGAAGCTTCTCCAGACGCTGGGGGCCACGCCCCTGGAGTGGTCCTTCAAGACCGACTGCTGCGGCGCCGGGCTGGCGGTGGCCCGGCCGGACCTCATCGACCGGCTGGTCCGGCGGCTGTACGACCGGGCGCGGCGGGCCGGAGCCGAGTGCATCGTGGTCTCCTGCCAGATGTGCCAGGCCAATCTGGACCTCCCCCAGGCCCGCATCTCCCGGCAGGCCGGGCAGAAGTATGAGCTGCCGGTTCTGTATTTTACCGAGCTCATCGCCCTGGCCCTGGGGCATCCCGAGGTGCCCCGGTGGCTGGCCCGCCACCTGGTGGACCCCCGGCCTGTGCTGGCGGCCAAGGGATTGCTGGAGATCCCGGCGCCACAAGCCAGTGGCTGAGGTGAAAAAAGGAGCGGTGGCGGGGATGCCTTGATTTTGGGGAAAGGGTCAGGGGACATGGCCCCTGCCTCTCTATTTAGAAGGTTTTGCAGGAAGTCCAACGGGAGGGCGAAGAATTCAGCGAACCCCGCTCATCCCTCAGAAAGAACTTTTCGCACAAATACCAGCAGTCCGGGTCCTGTCTCCCAGGGTTGGGGCCCGGTGACGATATTGCCATGACCGAAGCTCTGACAGAAAACACAGCCAGGCCCGGCAGTCAGGCGGCGCCCGTGGGCGCCGTTCTGGTGGTGGGCGGCGGCATCGCCGGCCTGCAGGCCGCCCTGGATCTGGCCGACAGCGGCTTTTTCGTCTATCTGACGGACAAGGAGCCGGCCCTGGGCGGGGTCATGTCCCAACTGGACAAGACCTTTCCCACCAACGACTGCTCCACCTGCATCCTCTCCCCCAAACTGGCGGAGGCGGGCCGCCATCTCAACATCGAGATCATCGCCCCGGCCCGGGTGGTGCACCTCGCCGGCGAGGCCGGAGATTTCCGGGTGCGCCTGGTGGAGCCGGCCCGCTGCGTCAGCCTGGAGAAATGCATCGCCTGCGGCATCTGCGCCGAGAAGTGCCCCAAGCGGGTGCCGGACCCCTTCAACGAGGGTCTGGGCTACCGCAAGGCCGCTTATCTCCGCTATCCCCAGGCGGTGCCCCTGAAGTATTGCATCGACAAGGACCACTGTCTCTATTTCCTCAGGGGGGTGTGCCGGGCCTGCGAGCGCTTCTGCCCCACCAAGGCCATTGACCTCACCGAACCGGACCGGGAGCGGCGCCTGCAGGTGGGCGCCATCATCCTGGCCCCGGGCTATCGGCCGGTGGATGCCCGCCTCAAGCCCGAGCTGGGCTGGGGGCGGTATCCCAATGTCCTCACCGCCTTGCAGTTTGAACGGCTGTTGTCCGCCACCGGCCCCACCGCCGGGGAGCTGAGGCGCCCCAGCGACGGCCGCCACCCCCGGCGGGTGGCCTGGCTGCACTGCGTGGGCTCCCGGGACCAGACCATCGGCCGGGAGTTCTGCTCCGCCGCCTGCTGCATGTTTGCGGTGAAGCAGGCCATCCTCGCCAAGGAGCACCACCGGGAGCTGGAACCCACCCTGTTTTATATCGACCTCAGGGCCCAGGGGAAGGGCTTCGACAACTACTGCGCCTGGGCCGAGCAGGTGGGGGTGCGCTTCGTGCGCTCCCACATCTCCCGGCTCACCGAAGACCCCCGCACCCACGACCTGGAGATCACCTTCCTGGATGAAGCCGGCGAGTTGAGGGAGGAGGTCTTCGACCTGGCGGTCCTGGCCACCGGCTTTGACATCCCCGCCGAGGTGCGGCAGCTGGCGGAGACTGCCGGCATTACCGTCAACCGCTGGGGCTTCGCCGAGGGGGAGGGGCTGGAGGCGGTGGCCACGGCGCGGCCGGGGATCTATGTCTGCGGGGTCTTTCAGGGCCCTAAGGACATCCCCGAGACCGTGAGCCAGGCCTCCGCCGCCGCCGCCCGGGCGGCCATGCTGCTGGCCCCGGCCCGGGGCAGTCTGGCCCGGAGGAAGGAGTTTCCCCCGGAGCGGCAGGTCGTAGGAGAGCCCCCCCGCATCGGGGTCTTTGTCTGCCACTGCGGCATCAACATCGCCGGGGTGGTGGACGTGGCCCGGGTGGCGGACTACGCCCGCACCCTCCCCGGCGTGGTCTATGCTGAAGACAGCCTGTTCATGTGCTCCAATGAGACTCTGAGCCACATCCAGGAGGTCATCCGCCGGGAGAACCTCAACCGGGTGGTGGTGGCCGCCTGCAGCCCCCGCACCCATGAGCCGCTCTTTCAGGAGGCCCTGCGGGGTGCCGGGCTGAACAAGTATCTCTTTTACCTGGCCAACATCCGCAACCAGGACTCCTGGGTGCACTTCCGGGAGCCGGAGGCGGCCACGGAGAAGGCCATGGCCCTGGTGCGCATGGCCGTGGCCCGGGCGGCGAAGCAGGCGCCGCTCACGGAAACCCCGGCCACCCTCACCCGGGAGGCCCTGGTGGTGGGGGGCGGCCTGGCGGGGCTCACCGCCGCCCTCACCCTGGCGGAGGCCGGCTTGCCGGTGGTGCTGGTGGAACAATCCGACGGCCTGGGCGGAATCTTTCCCCGCTTCCAGACCACCCTGGAGGGCCGGGACCTGGTGGGGCACCTCGCCGACCTCACCGGGCGCGTCCAGGAGCACCCCCGGATCCGGGTCCTGCTTGAGGCCCGGGTGGCCAAGCTCACCGGCCAGGCCGGGAACTTCACGGCGCAGCTGGAGACGCCCGCGGGGCCGGTGGAGGTGCGCTTCGGGGCCGCCGTCATCGCCACCGGCGGGGCCCCCTATGAGCCCACGGAGTATCTCCACGGCACCCACCCCCGGGTGTTGACCCAGCTCCGCTTTGGGGAGATGCTGGCCGGGGAGCCCGAGGCCCTGGGCGAGGCGCCGGCGGTGGTGATGATCCAATGCGTGGGCTCGAGGGAGCCGGCCCACCCCTACTGCAGCCGCATCTGCTGCAGCGAGGCGGTGAAACACGCCCTGGCCCTGAAAAAGCTCCGGCCCCGGGCCCGGGTGGTCATCCTCTACCGGGACCTGCGCACCTTCGGGTTCCGGGAACTCTTCTACCGCCAGGCCCGGGAGGCGGGGGTGCGCTTCGTGCGCTTTGTGCCGGAGAAGCCGCCTGAAGTGACCCCTGCCGGGGAGGGCCTGACGGTGGCGGTGTGGGACGCCCAGCTTCGGGAGACCCTGACCCTGCCGGCGGACTGGCTGGTGCTCTCCGCCGCCCTGCGCCCCCATCCCGGCACCCGGGAGGTGGCCCAGCTCTTCAAACTGCCTTATGACGGGGACGGCTTCCTGATGGAGGCCCACCAGAAGCTGCGGCCCCTGGAGTTTGCCACCGCCGGTTTTTTCCTCTGCGGCCTGGCCCACGGACCCAAATTCGCTGAGGAGGTCGTCACCCAGGCCAGGGGCGCAGCCTCCCGGGCCCTCACACTCCTGGCCCAGGAGTGCCAGTGGGTGGGCGGCCCGGTGGCCCAGGTCATCACCGCCCGCTGCGCCGAATGCCTCACCTGCGTCCGGGTCTGCCCCTTCCAGGTGCCGGTCATCGACGCCCCCCGCAACAAGGCCTACATTGATCCGGCCCGCTGCCAGGGCTGCGGCATCTGCCCGGCGGAGTGCCCCTACAAGGCCATCACCTTTCATCACGCCTCCGACGACCAGATCCTGGCGGAGATCGCCGCGGCGGTGGGCTGAGCGCCCCGGCCGCCGCCCCGTTTTCCGGGGTGTGCCCCTGTATCCCGGGCTTGCCATGGCGGGTGCCGGCCTTTACAATGCCGTCAGGAGGCCGCCGCCATGGCCGAGATCCGCCGCTTTCTCACGGAGGGGGACGACACCGGCGCCCTGGAGCGCGTCCTGGCCTGTCTGGATTTTTCCAAGGCCCTCATGGGCGTCTGTGACATGGAGACCCTCCTCACCCAGGTTCTGAAGCGCATCTCCCAGCTCATTCCGGCCCGCAACTGGTCGCTTCTGCTCCTGGACCAGAAGACCATGGAACTCTACTTCGCGGTGACCGTGGGGGTGGACCCGGAGCCCCTGAAGCACCTCCGCCTCAAGCTGGGGGAGGGCATTGCCGGCACCGTGGCCCTGAGCGGGCGGCCCATCTTCATCCGGGACGCCCCCACCGATCCCCGCTTCTGCTCCCGGGTGGACGAGGCCACCGGGTTTGTCACCCGCTCCATCATCGCCCTGCCCCTGGTAGTGCGCCGCCAGGTCATTGGCGTGTTCGAGGTGGTGAACGTGGAGGACGAGGAGGTGTTCACCGCCCGTTACCTGCCCCTGTTGAATATTCTGGCGGATTACGTGGCCATTGCGGTGGACAACGTCTACAACCTCCAGAAGCTCCAGGCCCGGACCTTCATCGACGAGGTCACCGGCTTCTACAACACCCGCTATCTGGCCGCCAAGCTGGACCGTTACCTGGAGGATCTGGTGGCCAGGGGGCGGGAGCTCTCCCTGGTGTTCCTGGATCTGGACAATTTCAAGTCCATCGTGGACACCCACGGCCATCTGGCGGGGAGTAAGGTGCTGGGCGAGGTGGCCCGGGTGCTGGCCTCCGGTCTGGGGCACGATGACAGCCTCATCCGCTACGGCGGGGATGAATTCATCATCCTGCTGCCGGGCGTAAGCCAGCCCGCGGCCCTGGAGCTGGTGCGCCGCCTGAGACAGACCCTCAACCAGGCCCGTTTTTTGCAAGAGGAAGGCATCAACCTGACGCTGACGGCCAGCTACGGCATCGCCACCCTGCCCCAGGATGCCCGGGACAAGGAGACCCTGCTGCGCATCGCCGACCGGGCCATGTTCCGGGGCAAAAACACAGGCAAGGACTGCATCATGGTGGGGGAGGCCCTGACCCCGGTCGCCTGAGGGGCGGGAGGGCCTGGCAACGCGAGCCGCCTCAGGTCCTGGCCGCGCCGCGTCCCCTTCCGGAGGTGGGAGATGCATAAATTTTTGGCATTTCTGGCAGTGGCGGTGATCCTTTGGGGGTGTCAGCGCCGCCCGGGGGCCGAGGAGGAGGCCCGGGCTTGGCTGGCAAAAGGCGTGAGCCAGTTCCAGAATCAGGAATATGCCCGGGCCATTGACAGCCTCTCCCGCGCCGCCGCCTTCCCGCCCCAGGCCGCCAGCGCCTGCACCCTCCTGGGGCTGGCCTATCGCTTCCGATACTACGAAGTCCGGGACCCGGAGCTGCGGGCCCGGGAGGTGGAGGCCTACCGCCGGGCCCTGGCCGTCGACCCGGACTATTGGCTGGCCCATTATCACCTGGGCACCACCCTCTACTATGACGGCGACTATGGGGCCGCGGTGTCCCACCTCCGCCGGGTGGTGGAACTCCAGCCGCAGCATCCCGACCGGGCCCAGCTGGAGGAGATCATCACCGCCGGGAAGTCGCCGTGAGCCGCCGCAGGATCTGGACGGCCGCCGCAGCGCTGCTCATGCTGACCGCCGCCCCGGCGTGGCCCCAGGAATTCACCGGAGAGGAGCTGGCCCACCGGCTGGGCTGCCGGGCCTGCCACACCTGGCAGGGGGCGGGAGGGACGCACGGCCCCGCCCTGGACGGCGTGGGACAGCGCCGGAGCCGCCCGGAGCTGGCGCAACAGCTGACCAGCACCCCCAGCCGGCGCATGCCCAGCTTTGCCTTCCTGCGGCCCCAGGACTGGCAGGCCCTGCTGACCTTCCTCGAAGGCTTGTAAAGCGGCGACTGTCCCCGGCGGCGCGGGCCCGGGGGTTTTCCCCGCCGTCCGCGGCCGGTGCAGGGCCGCGGTTCTTCCGGCGCCCCTTACCGCCCGTTCTTGTCTTTCCCCCGCAGGATAACTATGTTAATAAACAAGGCTATTGGGGGCCGCCTCCTGCGGCCGGCTTCGGGGCAGGCAATCTGAGGCGGCCCGCAGCGGGAGAGCGCCCCTGGCTTTCCGGGGTTGAGGCGACCAGTTCACCCGAGGGAGCTCCACGGTTTCCCTCCGGGCTTGGGACATGGATTTCGATATAGTCCTCCTGATCTCGATCATCTTTCAGGTGGCGGCTGCGTTCCTGGCCATCCGCCTGAGCCGCTTTACCGGCTGGGGCCCGGCGTGGCTGCTGTTGGCCCTGGGGGTCAGCCTCATGGCAGTGCACCGGGTCCTGACCCTGGCGCATTGGTGGCAGGCGGGGGCCCCCGAGGGCCTCAACCGGGCGGCGGAACTGGTGGGCCTGGCCGTCTCCGCCCTCCTGGCCGGCGGCCTGGCCGGGATTCAGCCCATCTTCCGGGCCCTGAAGGAATCCGAAGAGTCCCTGCGCCTCAACGAATCACGCCTGGAGGCCCTGTGGCGCCTGACCCGCATGACCCAGGCCACCCTGCAGGAGATCGCCGACTACACCCTGGAGGCCGGCGTCAGCCTTACCCGCAGCCGCCTGGGTTTTTTGGGGTTCATCAGCGAGGATGAATCCGAGATGACGGTGCAGGCGTGGTCCCGGGAGGTCATGGAGGCCTGCCGGGTGCCCAACGCCCCCCGGGTGTTCCCCCTGGCCGAGGCCGGCCTGTGGGGGGAGGCGGTGCGCCGGCGCCAATCCCTGATCATCAACAACTATGAGGCCTACCGGGACGGCAAGAAGGGACTGCCCCTGGGCCACGCCAAGATTCAGCGCCTCCTCCTCATCCCGGTGCAGGACGACCACCGGGTGGTGGCCCTGGTGGCGGTGGCCAACAAGGGCCAGCCTTACGATGAGGCGGACGAGCGCCAGCTCACCCTCCTCCTCAACGGCATGTGGACCCTCCTCAAGCGTCAGCGCCGGGAGGCGGCCCTGAGCGCCGAGATCGAGCGCATGCATGAGTTCCAGGAAAAGCTCATCATGACCTCCTCCGACGGCATCATCGCCAACGACCGGGACGGCAATATCCTCATCTTCAATGCCGGGGCGGAAAAGATCATGGGCTACTCCCGGGAGGAGGTGGTGGGCAAGATCAACGTCCGGGACATCTACCCGCCGGGGGAGGCCAAACGGGTGAAGAAGGCCATCTACAGCCCGGAATACGGCGGCCCCGGGCGTCTGGTGGCCTATGAGACCGTGGTCCTCAGCAAGACCGGAGAGGAAATCCCCATCGAGCTCTCCGCCAGCCTTATTTTCAAGGATGACCAGGAGGTGGGGACGGTGGGCTTCTTTAGGGACCTGAGGGAGCGCCGGGCTTTGCAGCAGAAGGTCCTGCAGGCGGAAAGGCTGGCGGTCCTGGGACGCATGTCCGCCCACATCAGCCACGAGATCAAGACCCCCCTGATGCTCATCGGCGGCTTTGCCCGCCAGGTGCGGGACCACCTGGGGGAGGACCCGGAGAAGAACCGCCATAAGCTGGATCTCATCGTGGCGGAGATCAAACGCCTGGAGGAATTCCTGGTGGAAGTGGGGGGCTACACCAAATTCTCCGAGCCCCACAAGGTGCCGGGCGACCTCAACGCCCTCATCCAGGAGACCGTCCACCTCCTGGAGCCCAGCCTGCAGGAACACCACATCCGGCTGGAGCTGGACCTGGACCCCCACTTGGGGGAGGTGCTCTTCGACCCCAGCCACCTCAGGCAGGTGCTCCTCAATCTGCTGAAAAACGGCCTGGAAGCCATGGAGGACGGCGGCCGCCTCACGGTGACCAGCCGGGCCCTGAACGGCCGGGTGACGCTGGAGGTGGTGGACACCGGCCGCGGGATTCCCCCGGAGGATATGGAGAAGCTCTTTCAGCCCTTCTTCACCACCAAGCCCAAAGGCAGCGGCCTGGGGCTGGCCATCTGCCAGCGCATCATGCAGGCGCATCAGGGGGAGATCGCCCTTACCAGCACCCCGGGCGTCGGCACCCGGGTGCGCCTCACTCTGCCCCGGGGACAGCAAACCTGAGCCACCCCGGGCCCACCCGGGGCGGGGGTCGGGACCAGGGCCATTCTGCCATCCTCCCACGCCTGAGCCACCCGGCCGGGGGCGGGGGAAGCAACCGATTTCTTACTCTCAGGTGGCGTCCACTGAGCCACTAGGGCTGGGGGCGGGGACTCGGAGGCCGCCCCCCGGCGCTCCCGGGGGAACCGGGCCGGGGGGCGGGGCCGGCCCGATTCCCGTGAAGTTCCCTACTTGTGGGACGCCTCCACGATATCCTTCCGGGTGGCCTCGATGGCCTTGAGCACCTCCTCCTGCTCCTTGGCCGGCACCTTGAAGTGGTTCAGGGTCTCCTTCAGGTACTTCACCGACAGGTCCCAATCGGCGGGGGTGATGCCCATCCCCTGGTGGGAGGTCTTCATGTCCCGGCCGATGTAAAAGCAGGGCCCGCCGGTCATGTGGCAGAGGAGGTCCACGGTGAGCTGCCGGGCCCGGCGCTTCGAGTCGCTGCTCAGGTGTTTGAAGAACCGGGAGAGCTGGGGGTCTTTCTCCATGCGGCCGAAGAAGTCGTCCGTCACCGCGGCGATGGCGTCATAGCCGCCCAGCCGGGCATAGAGGGTTTTGGGTTTCTCCTGGGCCAGGGCCGGGGAGGCCAAAAGCCCCGCCATCACCACCGCCGCCCATCCCGCCAGCCAAAGTCGAACTTTTCGCATCTCTCCCTCCTGAGAATGAGTCGCCCCTTCCCTTTCCGGGTAAGAAAACCTTAATCATCGGGGCATCCGGCGGCAAGCACGGCCCGCCGGCCCCTTTTCTGTCCTTGCAGTTTTCTAACAATTTGCCATAATGATGGATGGCCTCGGTCTCGCCCGCCGCGGAAGTCCCGGGGGGCGGCCAATCTTCGTCCTCCCCTGCAGGCATGCGCTCCTTCATCCTCTGCCTCGCCTTGCTGTGCCTGGTGGCCTGCGGCTCCCGACCGGAGGCCTCGGGCCAGGCCATCTGCGTGGCCGGCTCCACCTCGGTGCAGCCCTTTGCGGAGAAGCTGGCGGAAGTCTATATGGAGCTCCATCCGGAGATCCGCATCGACGTGCAGGGGGGCGGCTCCAGCGCCGGCATCTACGCCGCCCGGGAGGGCGCCGCCCATCTGGGGGCCTCCTCCCGGGAGCTGGTGCCGGCGGAGAAGGAGCTGGTGGAGATCCCCATCGCCTGGGACGGCATTGCCGTCATCGTGCACCGGGACAATCCCCTCCGCGGCCTCAGCCTCCGCCAGATCCGGGAGCTGTATCAGGGCCGCCTGCGCAACTGGCGGGAATTGGGCTGGGTGGACCGGGCCGTGCACCTCATCACCCGGGAGGAGGGCTCCGGCACCCGCAATGCCTTTGAGGAGCTGGTGATGGGCAGGGCGGAGATCACCCCCACGGCCCTGGTCCAGGACAGCAACGGCGCGGTGAGGGAGATTGTGGCCCATGACCGCCACGCCCTGGGCTACATCTCCGTGGGTCTGGTGGATGCCCGGGTCAAGGCCCTGGAGGTGGACGGGGTCCTGCCCACCCGGGAGAACATCCGCTCCCAGCGCTACAAACTGGTGCGCCGCTTCCTGCTGGTGAGCAAGCTCCCCCCCACCGGGCCCTGCAAGGAGTTTGTGGACTTCATCCTCAGCGCCCGGGGTCAGAGTCTCCTGGAGGCCGAAGGTCTGGTGGGATACGAGGAATGAGCCCCAAAGGCATCGAACGGCTGCTTTTGGCCCTGGCCCTGTCGTCAGTGGGCTCTCTGGCCCTCATCACCTTCTTCATCTTCTGGGAAGGGCTTCCCCTCATCCTCACCACCGGGCCGGGGGATTTTCTCTTCTCCACCCACTGGGCCCCCACCAAGGACCGCTTCGGCATCGGGGCCATGATCGTCTCCTCGGTGGTGGTCACCCTGGGGGCCCTGGTGCTGGGGGTGCCCCTGGGGTTGGCCTGCGCCATTGTGCTGGCGGAATTTGCCCCCCTGCGCCTGAAGCAGCTCCTGAAGCCCACCCTGGAGCTGCTGGCGGGGATCCCCTCGGTGGTCTACGGCTTCCTGGGCGTCCTGTGGCTGGTGCCCCTCATCCGGGAGCATCTGGGGGGTCCGGGCCTGTCCCTTCTGGCCGCGGCGCTGATTTTGGGCATCATGATCCTCCCCACCATCATCAGCATCAGCATTGACTCCCTGGGCGCTGTGCCGGACCTCTACCGGGACGGCTCCCTGGCTCTGGGGGCCACCCGCTGGCAGACGGTGACGCGGGTGGTGCTGCCCGCAGCCCGCAGCGGCATCATCACCGCCATCATCCTGGGCATGGGCCGGGCCGTGGGGGAGACCATGGCGGTCATCATGGTGGCGGGCAACGCCCTGAGCCTGCCCGCCTCCCTCCTGGACCCGGTGCGCACCCTGACCAGCAACATCGCCCTGGAGCTGGGCTATGCCAGCGGCCGCCACCGGGAGGCCCTCTTCGCCACCGGGGTGGTGCTCTTTGTCATCATCATGATTCTCAACCTCACGGCCGCGGCCGTCACCCGGCGGAGGTAAGCGTGCGCCTCGACCCCCGGGTGAGCCAGGCGGTGGTTCTCTCCCTGTTGTGGGCCCTCACCGGCTTCACCCTGCTCATCCTCATCGTCATCATCGTCAATATCTCAGTGGAGGGCCTGCCCCGGGTGAGCCTGAGCTTCCTCACCCAGCCTCCCCATGACATGGGGCGCTCGGGGGGCATCTTCTCCACCCTGGTGGCCACCGCCTTCATCACCGCCCTGGCCATCGCGGTGGCCACGCCCCTGGGGGTGGGGACCGCCGTCTACCTCACCGAATACACCCGGGAATCCTGGCTCACCCGCCTCATCCGCTTCGGGGCCGAGTGCCTGGCGGGGGTGCCCTCCATCATCCTGGGGCTCTTCGGCTTTGTCCTCTTTGTCCTGAAGCTGGGCTTCGGCTGGTCGGTACTCTCCGGGGGCCTGACCTTGGCCATCATGGTGCTGCCCATCATCATCCGCACCAGCGAGGAGGCCATCAAGGCGGTGCCGGAGGAGTATCGGGTGGTGTGTTGCTCCCTGGGGCTGAGCCGGTGGCAGACCATCGCCAGGATTGTCCTGCCCAGCGCGCTCCCCGGCATCACCACCGGGGTGATGCTCTCCGTGGGTCGCTCCCTGGGGGAGACGGCGGTGCTGCTCTTCACCGCCGGCGCCGCCCTGCGCACCCCGGTGAGCCTGTTTGACTCCGGCCGCACCATGGCGGTGCATTTCTACATCCTGGCGCGGGAGGGCATCTCCCTCCCCAACGCCTACGCCACCGCCGCGGTGCTGATGTTCTCCATCCTGGGCCTCAATCTGGCGGCCTACACCCTCATGCAGCGGCTGATGCGCCGGTTTTCCTAGGCTGCCTGTTGCCAGGATGCTGAAAGACATGACAAGGGGTGGGGGAGAGGGCCGGGGAGAGGGGCAGGGTGCTCCCCCCTGGCCCCATCTCCCCCTTCACTTCGATGGGCCTCCTCTCCGGATGCCGCCTGAACCGCTCCGGTACCCGGTTCGCACAGTGCCCCGAGGCCTCGCATCGGACGGTTGATTACCCCGGGCCATGAACCAAAGCCCCCCAGACAAGATCCGGGTGGAGGAGCTGTCCTTCTGGTACGGCGGCCTTAAGGCGCTGGACCGGGTGTCCTTGTCCATCCGGGCCCATGAGATCTTCGGCCTCATGGGGCCGGCCAAGAGCGGCAAGTCCACCCTCCTCAAGGTTTTAAACCGTCTGTGCGACCTCATCCCCGAGGCCCGCATCGAGGGGCGGGCCTGGCTGGACGACCTGGAGATCCTGGCCCCGGAGACCGACGTGGTTGCCCTGCGCCGCCGGGTGGGGCTGGTGCTGAGCAAACCCACGCCGCTGCCCCGCTCCATCTATGAGAACCTGGTTCTGGCCCCCCGGCTCGCCGGCCGGCCCAAAGAGGAGCTCCCGGCCGTGGCGGAGGAGGCCCTCAGGGCGGCGGGGCTGTGGGGGGAGGTGAAGGACCGCCTGCACGACTCCGCTCTCCGGCTCTCCGGCGGCCAGCAGCAGCGCCTCTGTCTGGCCCGCACCCTGGCCATGCAGCCCGAGGTGATCCTCCTGGATGAACCCACCAGCGGGCTCGATCCCATCTCCACCGCCAAGATCGAGGAGACCCTGTTTCAATTGAAGTCCCGCTATACTATCATCCTGGTGAGCAACAACACCAAACAGATCGCCCGGGCCACGGACCGCACCGCCTTTCTCCTCATGGGCCGCCTCATTGAGGTGGGGGAGACCTCCCAGGTCTTCACCGTGCCCCGGGACCAGCGCACCGATGACTACATCTCCGGACGCTTCGGCTGAGCCGCTCCCCGGGCCCCCCGTCATCACCGTCCGCGGGCTCAATCTGTATTACCGGGACTTCCACGCCCTTAAGGAGGTGAGCTGCGACTTTGCCGGCCGGGCCATCACCGCCCTCATCGGCCCCTCGGGCTGCGGCAAATCCACCTTGCTTCGGGTCTTCAACCGCATGAACGACCTCATTGAGGGGGTGCGCCTCAGCGGCCGGGTGCTCATCGACGGTCAGGACATCTACGCCAAGGGGGTGAATCTCACCCAGCTGCGCAAAAAGGTGGGCATGGTCTTCCAGCGACCCAATCCCTTTCCCCTGTCCATCTTTGACAACGTGGTCTACGGGCCCCGGCTGCACGGCCGGCCAGGGCGGGGGGAGCTGGAGGAGATCGCCGCCCGCTGCCTGACCGCGGTGGGCCTCTGGGAGGAGGTCAAAGACCGCCTGCACGCCTCCGCCCTCCGCCTTACCGAAGAGCAGCAGCAGCGCCTGTGTGTGGCGCGCCTCCTGGCGGTGGAACCGGAGATCCTGCTCATGGATGAGCCCTGCTCGGCCCTGGATCCGGTGGCCACCCTGAGGCTCGAGGAGCTCATGCGGGAGCTGAAAAGCCGCTACACCATCATCATCGTCACCCACAACATGCAGCAGGCCGCCCGGGTGTCGGATCAGACCGGCTTTATGCTTTTGGGGGAGCTGGTGGAGTTCGGGGACACGGCCCGCATCTTCACCCGGCCCCAGGATCAGCGCACCGAGGACTACATCACCGGCAAATACGGGTGAAGCCCCCCATCCCGTCTCCCCGCCTCCGCCCCGGCCCCGACCCTCTCCCGAAAATCACCTGTGACCCCCCCCGACCGGGGCTTGGGAAAGCGGCGGCCTTTGGGTATATTTAATGGGGCCCCCCCGGGACCCCTGAGTGCGCCTCATCCCCTCACAGGCAAGGAACCGCAGCATGGCTGAGCCCACTCCTGCCCCGGTGGATTTCATCCGGGAGATCGTGGCCGCGGATGTGAAGGCCGGCAAATATGGCGGCCGGTTGGTGACCCGCTTTCCCCCGGAGCCCAACGGCTACCTGCACATCGGGCATGCCAAGAGCATCTGCCTCAATTTCGGCATCGCCCGGGAGTTCGGCGGGGAGTGCAACCTGCGCTTCGATGACACCAACCCCACCAAAGAAGAGCAGGAGTATGTGGACGCCATCATGGAGGATGTGCGCTGGCTGGGGTTTGACTGGGGGGACCGGCTGTATTTCGCCTCGGACTACTTTGAGCAGATGTACGAATACGCCGAGATGCTCATTGAAAAGGGGCTGGCGTATGTCTGCTCCCTGAGCGCCGAGGAGATCCGGGAATACCGGGGCACCCTCACCGAGCCCGGCCGGGAGAGCCCCTACCGGAACCGCTCCGTGGCCGAGAACCTGGACCTCTTCCGGCGCATGCGGGCCGGGGAGTTCCCGGACGGCGCCCATGTGCTGCGGGCCAAGATCGACATGGCCTCCGGCAACCTGAACTTAAGGGACCCGGTGCTCTACCGCATCCTGCACGCCGAGCACCATCGTACCGGCAACCGCTGGTGCATCTACCCCATGTATGATTACGCCCATCCCCTCTCCGACGCCCTGGAGGGGGTGACCCACTCCATCTGCACCCTGGAGTTTGAGGACCACCGGCCGCTGTATGACTGGGTGCTGGACCACCTGCCGGTGCCCTGCCGGCCCCATCAGTATGAGTTCGCCCGCCTCAATCTCAGCTATACGGTGCTCTCCAAGCGCCGCCTCCTCAAGCTGGTGGAGGGGGGCTATGTCTCCGGCTGGGACGACCCCCGGATGCCCACCCTGGCGGGCCTGCGGCGCCGGGGAGTGCCGCCCGAGGCCATCCGCCGGTTCTGCGACCTGATCGGGGTGGGCAAGCGCAACAATCTGGTGGACATGGCCCTCCTGGAATACTGCATCCGGGAGGTCCTCAACCTCACCGCCCCCCGGGTGATGGCGGTGTTGCGCCCCCTCAAGGTGGTCCTCCTCAACTACCCCGAGGGGCAGGTGGAGGAGGTGCAGGCGGTGAACAACCCTGAGGATCCCTCCCAGGGGACCCGGCCGGTGCCCTTCTCCCGGGAGCTCTTTATCGAGCGGGAGGACTTCCTGGAGGACCCGCCCCCCAAATTCTACCGCCTGGCCCCGGGCCGGGAGGTGCGCCTGCGCTACGCCTATTTCATCAAATGCGTGGAGGTGAAGAAAAACCCCGCCACCGGCGAGCTTGAGGAGGTGCACTGCACCTACGACCCTGAAACCAAAGGCGGCTATGCCCCGGACGGCCGCAGGGTGAAGGCCACCCTGCACTGGGTGTCGGCGGCCCACGCCCTGCCGGCGGAGGTGCGCCTCTACGACCGCCTCTTCACGGTCCCGGAGCCCGGTCAGGCGACCGGGAATTTTTTGGATGATCTTAACCCCCGCTCCCTGGTCACCCTGACGGACTGCCGGGTGGAACCCTCCCTGAGGGAGGTGGCGCCGGGGAGCCGCTTCCAGTTTGAGCGCCTGGGGTATTTCTGTGCCGACGCCCGGGACTGCCGCCCGGGGCGATTGGTCTTCAACCGCACCGTCAGCCTCAAGGATGAATGGGAGAAGCTCAAGCAAAAGGGGGCCGTCTGACCCGGCCGGGGAGGAGACCGGCGATGCTGACCCTGTTTCAAAACGAGGATAGCCCCACTCTGACGGAGGAGAGCCGCTTCACTTTTCTCTGCGGCCCGGGAATGCCCTGCTTCAATCAGTGCTGCCAAGCCGGCCTCATTGTGCTCAACCCCGGGGATGTGCTCCGGCTGAAGCGGTTTCTGCAGGTGAGCTCCAGCGAGTTCCTCCGGCGCTATGCCGTGAGGGAGACGGAAGCCCGCTCCGGCCTGCCCCTGGTCTTTCTCCGGCCGCCCCGGGGGCAGGAGACCGGCTGCCCCTTCGTCAGCGAGGCGGGGTGCCGGGTGTATGAGGCCCGGCCCGACGCCTGCCGCCTCTTCCCTTTGGCCCAGGGGAGTGTGCTTACCCCCACAGGCCTCCGGGACCGGCTCTATTTGCGGCAGCCCTCCTACTGTCTGGGTCTGGCCGCCGGGCAGGAGTGGACCGTGGCCGACTGGATGGCCGCCCAGGGTTTTGATCCCGCCGACCCCCGGCGCCGGGCCTGGGTGTCTCTCCTCCTCACCCAGGCTCTGAGCGGCCCGGCCACCCCGGACCAGCAGGACCTCTTCTACCTGGCCGCCTATGACCTGGACAACTTCCGGGCCTTTGTCCTGACCTCCGCCTTCCCCGCGGTGTATGGCTTCCCGGCGGAGGCCCTGGCGCCCCTGGCCGACGATGAGGAGGCCCTCTTGCGCTTTGCGCTGGCCTACATCACCGCCACCCTGGAGGAGGACGAGCCCTCCCTGGTGCGGGAGGCCTTAAGGGAGGCCCTGCTGGCGGAAGGGCCGGGATGAGGGGAGCCTCTCCCTGCGTCTGACAGTTTTGTCTCTGCCATGAGGATATCAACAAGGGGTGGGTTGCCGCCTCCCCGGGAGAAAAATATGCTCATCCCCGGATTTCGCGCCGCCGCCGCCGCCGCGGGCATCAAAAAGCACGGCGGCCTGGACCTGGCCCTCATCGCCGCCGACCACCCGGTGGCCGCCGCCGGGGTCTTCACCCGCAACCGGGTCAAGGCCGCCCCGGTGCTCCTATGCCGCCGCCGCCTGAAGGCCGGCTCGGCCCAGGCCATCCTGGTGAACAGCGGCAACGCCAACGCCTGCACCGGGCCTGCGGGGCTGAGGGCCGCCCGGGAGACCACCGCCGCGGTGGCCCGGGAGCTGCGGCTCGCCCCCGAGGTGGTGCTCCCCGCCTCCACCGGGGTCATCGGCCAGCCCCTGCCGGTGGACAAGATCATCCTGGCGGTGCCGCTGCTGGTGGCGCACCTCCGCCCCGACGGCTTCGGCGAGGCGGCCCAGGCCATCATGACCACGGACACCCGCCCCAAAAGCGCCCACACCACCCTGAAGCTGGCGGGGCACCGGGTCACCCTGGGGGGAATTGCCAAGGGCGCCGGCATGATCCACCCGGATATGGCCACCCTGCTGGCCTTTCTGTTCACCGACGCGGCGGTGACGGCGCCGGTGCTCCAGACCCTCCTCAGCCAGGCGGTGGCGCAGACCCTGAACTGCATCAGCATCGACGGGGACACCTCCACCAATGACACCGCCCTTTTCCTGGCCAGCGGCCGGGCCGGCAATCCCGCCCTCACCGATCCGGCGGAGCCCGGAGCTGCGGCCCTGGCGGCGGCCCTCACCGACATCCTGGCGGACCTGGCCACCCAGATCGTGGCCGACGGCGAGGGGGTGCGGCACCGCTTCCGCATCCTCGTCACCGGGGCCGCCACCCCGGCCCAGGCGAAAAAGGCGGCGGTGACCATCGCCACCTCGCCTTTGGTGAAGACCGCCATGGCCGGTCCGGACGTCAACTGGGGCCGCCTCATGGCCGCCTTGGGCCGCTCCGGGGCCCGCTTCAACCCGGCCCGGGTGGACATCAGCTTCGGGGAGGTTATGGTGGTGCGCCAGGGCGTGGGGCTGGGAGCCGCCGCCGAGGAAGCGGCCCTCCAGGCCATCCTGGCCGGGCCCGTCACCATTACCCTGAACCTCCACGCCGGCGAGGCGCAGGCTCATGTGGAGACTTGCGACCTCACCGAAGACTACGTCCGCATCAACGCCAGTTATCGGAGCTGAAGGGAACCGGAAACCGGCCTCCTGGAGGCTGTGGGCCCCCTCTCCCACGGGTGGGGTGGGGAGGGATGACCGGAAGTCCCCACCCCTGATACACCACCTCATTTGAGGCTTGAGCATCCCCAGGGGCAGACCCGCTCAATTCAGATTGCGCAGCGTCCACCCCTGGCCCCCCCCTCATTTCCGGCTTGAGGATCCGCCCGCCGGTGGCGGTGCGAACCCGCCCCCGCCCCTGGCCCCGGCCGGCTCACTCCCGGAGTCCCGCCCCTGGCCGCCAAGATGCTCAGCCTGCTCTGCTCCTGGCGGTGCGGCGCAGGCACCACTTGGCCCCCTCCACCACCGGAAGGAGACCCAGGGCCACCGCCAGGGCCGCCAGCCAGTCATTCAGGTTAATTGGCCTCACATGGAAGAGCCGGGCCAGGGGCGGCCAATGGATGACGGCCACCATCAGGGCCAGGGAGGCGGCCACCGCCGCCACCAGCCAGCGGTTGCGCCAGAAGCCCACGGTCAGTAGCGACAGGTGGTCGGAGCGGCAGTTGAAGGCGTTCACCATCTCCGCCAGGATGAGGGCGGCAAAGACCACGGTCTGGGCGTGCACCAGCACCTGGCGGGGATCGCCCAGGCCTCGGGGGTCAGTAAGCCAGTAATAGGCGAACAGCGGGATGAGAGTGAGAGCCAGGTAGGCGGAGATCACCAGGATCAAGGTGGTGACGGGGCGGGTAAAGACCCCTTCGTGAGGGGGCCGGGGGGGGCGGCGCATGACATCCGGGGCCTTGGGATCCACCCCCAACGCCAGGGCCGGCAGGCCGTCGGTGGTGAGATTCACCCACAGGATCTGCAAGGCCACCAGAGGCAGGGGCAGACCGAGGAGCAGCGACCCGGTGAGCACCAGGATCTCGGCGAAATTGCAGCTCAGCAGATAGATGAGATATTTTTTGATATTGTCGAAGATGGCCCGGCCTTCCTCCACCGCGGCCACCAGGGTGGCGAAGTTGTCGTCGGCCAGGATCATGGCCGCGGTTTCTTTGGTGACCTCCGTGCCGGTGATCCCCATGGCGACGCCGATATCGGCCCGTTTCAGGGCCGGGGCATCGTTGACGCCGTCGCCGGTCATGGCCACGACTTCCCCTTGACTTTTCAGGACTTCCACCAGACGCAGTTTATGTTCCGGCGCCACCCGGGCAAAGATATGGGTGTGTTTCAGGGTGGCGGCCAGGGTCTGGTCGTCCATTTGGGAAAGCTCCCGGCCGGTGCAGACCGGGGGCGGGGCAGCCGATTTTTTCGCCAGGCCCAGGTCCCGGCCGATGGCCGCTGCGGTTAAAGGATGGTCGCCGGTTACCATGATCACGTTGATGCCGGCCCGGTGGCAGAGGTTGACCGCTTCTTTGGCTTCGGGGCGGGGCGGATCGATCATCCCCACCAGGCCCACCCAGACCAGATCGGCTTCTTCGGAGGCGGGGACCAGGTCTGGCAGATCAGGGAAGCGACGGTAGGCCAGACCCAGGACCCGCATGGCGGCGCTGGCCAGCCGGGAGCTTTCCGTCAATATGGCCTGCCGCTGGTCTTCGGTCAGAGGCTGTTCGCCCTGCAAGGTCAGCAGGCGGCGGCAATAAGGGAGCAGGCTCTCGGGCGCGCCTTTCAGGCACATGAGATAGCCGCTGCGGTCCTGGTGCAGGGTGCTCATGCGTTTGCGGTCGGAATCAAAGGGAATTTCCGCCACTCGGGGCCAGTCCTGGAGGAGGCGCTGATAGTTCAGGCCGGCCTTCAGCCCCATGGTTAAGAGGGCCCCTTCAGTGGGGTCGCCCCGCAGGTGCCACTTGCCGTCTTCCTGCCGCAAAGAGGCATCGTTGCATAACAGGGCAATGCGGGCGGCCTGGTGCAGGGCCGGATTGGTGAGTGATAATTCCTGGTGATCGACGGTATGAAAGCTCCCTTGTGGTATATAGCCGGAACCGGTGACGTGGATCTGTTGGCCATCCAGGAAGAGAGCACGGACGGTCATTTCGTTTTTCGTCAGCGTCCCCGTTTTATCGGTGCAGATGACCGTGGTACAGCCCATGGTCTCCACGGCCGGCAGGCGTTTGACAATGGCCCGGCGTCTGGCCATGCGGGTGGTGCCGATGGCCAGGGCGCCGGTGACCACGGCCGGGAGGGATTCGGGGACTGCGGCCACGGCCAGACTGATGCCCCAGATGAGCATGGGCAGCCAGCCGTAGCCTTTGGCCAGACCCAGGCCGACGGCGCCAGCGGCTACGCCCAGACAGATGATGCTTAAAACCC
>CALEAV010000006.1 GCA_937943575.1 uncultured bacterium
GCTATCCCCGCCAGGCGGCGTAGAGAAGCGCCAGGGTCTGGGTCAGGCCGAAGACAAAGTGCGTCTTGATGGTGAGGGCCTGGAGGCCGATGAACTCCTCCTGGGTGGGCTCCAGGGCAAAGGCCTGGCCGACGGCCCTGAGCGCCAGGGGCAGGGCCACCAGGCAGGCCAACAGATGCGGCGGCAGCCGGAAGGCCTCCAGGAGCACCAACAGACCGGCAAAGGGGGCCAGCATCAGGCCGGCATAGACCCAGCGGGAGGCCCGCAGCCCCAGGCGGCTCATAAGGTGGCGCTTGCCCGCGGCCACATCCGCCTCCAGGTCCGGAAACTCATTGATCCAGAGGATGGCGGTGATGAGAAAGGCCAGGGGCAGGCCCACCGCCAAGCCCACCACGGCAAAGGCGCCCGTGAGGACGTAGTACGTGCCCCAAGTGAGGAGGGGCCCGAAGGCCAGAAAGATGGTGAGCTCCCCCAGGCCCAGGCTCATGAGCTGCACCGGCGCCGCCGAGTAGAGGTAGGCAAAAAGCAGCCCGGCCAGCCCCACCAGGGCCACCCCGGGGCGCCCGGCCCCAACCAGGGCCAGGCCGCACAGCACCCCCAGGGCCAGAAACCCATAGGCCAGGTTCCGCACCGTGAGGGCGGAGAGCTCGCCCCGGATGATCACCCGGCTGCCGCCGCTGTAGGGGCTCTCCACGGGATTGAGGGGGTCGCTGCCGAAGGAGTCGTAGTAATCGTTGATGAGATTGCCGCCGGTGTGCAGGGCCGCCACCCCCAGGGCCGTGAGGAAAAGGTGACGCAGGCTGAGGCTGCCGCGGTGGAGATATACCAGGGCCGCGGTGGCGGCCACCGGCATCAGGGAGCCGGTGAGGAAGGGGAGCCGCATGGCCCGGAGATACACGCCCAGTGGCATAAAAACCCCCGAAAACTGGCGCCATTATAGAAATGGCCGCCTCCCCTGTCAATCGAGGCCGCATTTCTCCTCCCGCCCCGGGGGAGGGGAGGGCGGGGAGAAGCAAGGGCCGCCCCTTTTGGACACCTGGGTTCCGGTGGCGGCCCCGGATACTTTGCCCTGCCGCCGCTGCCCCACTTAAGGGGCCCGGGGGCCTGAGGGGCGGCGGGGAAGCCGGCCATCCCCTGGCCCTGCCCCTTAAAATCGCCCTCACCTACCGCTCAATTTCATTGCGCCCCCACAAGAAAAAAGTCTATATAAAAGGGTGCTCCGCGGGAGGCAGGCGGTGGCTTGGGCCCCGCCCTCCCGCATCCTCAGCTTCAGACAACCCTTTGCCTTTTGGAGGAGATCGCATGGCGCGACCGAAACTCACCGTGGTGGGCGCCGGGAATGTGGGCGCCACCGCCGCCCACTGGGCCGCCGCCCAGGAACTGGCGGACGTCGTGTTGGTGGACGTGGTGGAAGGCATGCCCCAGGGCAAGGCCCTGGATTTGATGCAGGCCCGCCCCATTATGGGGTTCAACGTGGAGATTGTGGGGGCCAACGACTACGGTCCCACCGCCGACTCGGAGGTGGTCATCATCACCGCGGGCATCGCCCGCAAGCCCGGGATGAGCCGGGAGGACCTCATCAACACCAACAAGAACATCGTGGCGGAGGTCACCCGCCAGGTGGTGGCCAAAAGCCCCAACGCCTTCCTGATCATCGTCTCCAACCCCCTGGATGCCATGTGCTACGTGGCCTACAAGGTGAGCGGCTTCCCCAAGCAGCGGGTCATGGGCATGGCCGGCATTCTGGACACCGCCCGCTACCGCTGCTTCATCGCCATGGAGCTGGGCTGCGCGGTGGAGGAGATCCAGGCCATGGTGCTGGGCGGCCACGGCGATGAGATGGTACCGGTGGTGAGCGCCACCAACGTGAGCGGCATCCCCCTGACCGAGCTTCTGCCGGCGGACAAGATCCAGGCCCTGGTGGAGCGCACCAAGAAGGGCGGCGGCGAGATCGTGGCCCTGCTCAAGACCGGCAGCGCCTACTATGCCCCCGCTGCCGCCGCAGTGCAGATGGCCGCGGCCATCCTCAAGGACCACAAACGGGTGGTGCCGGTGTCCGCCTATCTGGAGGGCGAATACGGCCTCACGGACCTGTTCTTCGGCGTGCCTGTGGTGTTGGGGGCCGGCGGGGTGGAGAAGATCATCCCCCTGAAGCTCACCCCCGAGGAAGAGGAGCTCCTCAGGAAATCCGCCGCCGCGGTGGCCAAGACCCGGGACGAACTGAAGATGTAAACTCCGCCCGGAGAAGGGGGGAGAAGCCGGAGGATCGCCTCCGGCTTTTTTGTCTCCTGGGGGAATTTTTCCTGGGCGTTATCCTTCCCGGGGGGATTTTCCTTCCTTCCCCGGCGGGTTGCCCTCAAGTTTTCCGGCCACGGAGACGATGAGGGGGAAAAACCGGCATAAGCCCGGCGGCACGGGGAGCAGGAGATGTCCCAGGAACGGCAGATTGAGCTCACCCTGGAGATGGGGGCCGGAGATTTCAGCCTCCGGCTGAACGGCATCACCATGAATGTGCGCCTGAAAGGGGAGGTCCCCTTCTCCGGCGCCGGGCTGGCTGCGGCCAGCCACCCTGCCCTGCCTGAGGTCTCCGGCTCCGAGTCCCATTCCCTGGCCCAGGAGGCGGCCTTTTATCGCCAGGCCTCCGAAGAGATTTACATCGGTCTGGGCCGCCTGGCCAAGGAGATCAACCTCTCCATCCAGGACCTGTCCCTGGAGGAGGTCATCCAAAGCGCCGGCGCCTCCCCCGGGGAGCGGCTGGACCAGGCCCGCCACCAGCTTAATGACGTTTTGGCCATGACCGAGCGGGCCACCCTGGACATCCTGGATCTGGTGGAGCAGATCCGGGAAGACTGCGGGGTGCTGGAGCGCCTCCTCACCCCCCAGGTCCAGCAGGAGGCCACCTCTCCGGTGCCGGACTCCGACCATGCCACCCGCGTCAAGGCCGCCATCCAGGAGTTCGGGGAGTATCTCGCGGCGCACTCTTCCGCCCCCGCTCCCCCCCCTGAGGCCCCGGGGGTCGCCGTCACCCTGGCCGACACGCTGCAGATGCTCCTGGAGTTCTGCGGCACCGAGGCGGTAAAGCCCCATCTCAAATCCCTGGTGGCCCAGCACGCCGCCCTCTTCGGGGTGGAGGCGGCGGAGGCGGCCCTAAGCCGGCTCGCAGCCCAAGTGCCGGTGGAGGACGGCTTTTATCAGCTGCCGGTGGACCAGGTGCTGGCCCTGCTCCAGGAGCATTGCCGGGACCCCCGGGCCAAAGAGCTCCTCGCCAAGCTCATCGCCTCGGCCGGCAAGATCTTTCCGGTGACTGCCATCCCCCTGGAAGGTCGGCCCCAGAGCCCGCCGGCGGCGGTCCCCGGGGAAGACGGCCTCGCCTCGCGCTGGCAGGCTTTCCTGGCCGCCCTGGAGCCGGTCATGGCCGCCCTGGAAGGGCAGGTGCCGGAGCCTCCCCTGGCCGCTGACCGCACCATGTCCGCCCTGGCCGCCACCGGCCGCATCCGGGATTCGCTCTCCCGCATCACCGAAACCCTCTCCTTCCAGGACCTCTCCGGCCAGCGCCTGCTCAAGGTCCTGAAGATCCTCCGCCAGGTGCAGGTGCAGGTCCTCACCCTGCTCATTGCCATCGGCAACAAACTGCGCCTCAAGAGCGAGGGCCAGGAGATTTCGCTCCAGGAAGGAGAGGCCCTGGCCCAGGAAGAGCTGGTGCGCATGCTGGGCCACCCAGACCTGGACCGGCCGGCCCCTGCTAACGGCTCCGAGCCCTCCAGCCAGGAACCCCTGGACCAGGAGGCCGTCAACGAACTTTTGGCCAGCCTCGGCTTTTAGGCCCAGCCGGTGCCCAGGAGCAGGCCCCTGAGGGGGAGTTCCCCCCTGAGGCGGCGGGGAAGTGCGGACATCTCTCCCTTTGGCCATGTCGCCGATCGCGTGCCGCCCCTGACGATCCGGGGAAAGTGACGTGTAACCCAAGGCGGGGTTGGCGGGGGGCTTCCTCGTTCCTCCTTCCCTTGCCCCTGCGGGATCAAGCGCATTTATTGCGCCATGATGGGAGAAGTTTGCCTCCTTCCCTTGCACCTGTGGGATCAGTGACATAAGGACGTCATCTGACATTGGCAGGGAGGTCCTTTCCTTCCACCAGGGGGATCAAGGCCATTTCCGTGTGTCAAAGGTCACGGGCTTGGGTCTCAAGGACCAGGAGGGGGAAAGACCCCGGCCTTTTGTTACCTCCTTTGCCCGCCGCCAGCAGCAGCCGCCGCGGTGGTGGGGGCGCCTGAAACGGAGGCGGAGGGGGGCCGGAGAGCTGTGTGCCAGACGCCAAAGCCCGGCTGAGGGCGTGGGGGTGCGTGAGCCAGGGGGGCCCGTGAGCCGGGGGGAGCGGGGCCGGAGAGTCTTCCCCCCAGCCCCTGGCCCCGGCGGAATCAAGGGTGATCCCCCGGTCGGTCCACCCGCCCGGGTCTTTCCCCCTTGCCCCTGTTATATTGCGTCCCCGTGCAGGTGCTCACCCTGGCCCCCGAGGTGCCCTTGACCTCGACGAAGAGACGCTGCTCCGACTTCTCCAGCGAGCAGGTGCTCACCCTGGCCCCCGACGCCTCCCTCCGCCCCTAAGGGAACACGGCCATATCTTCGCTCCTGCGGGTCAGGACCCGGGTCTTTATATCCTGAAAGGGGAAGGAACCTCCTCTGCCGGCTGCCGGCAGCCGCCGCCCCGTTCCCTGCCGGCATCCGCCGGGCCTGGTTGCCTTCCGGCGCCCCGGAGAGAGCCTGCCGGGACTCCTCTGAGGCCGGCATATCTCTTGCTATCCCAAAAGGCATGCTGCCCCGCACCGGCATCTCACACCCCCTGGCCCTGGCCGCTTTGAGGCGGCCCTCCCCCGCCGGGAGCGCCTCTTTTCGGGGTGGTTCAGCCCCGGTGGGATCTCCGGGGTCCCCCCGCTTTGCCGCCGTCCTGTCCCAGGCGCTGGGGGCCCGGCAGGGACTCACCGGCGGCGCCGTCCCGGGGCGGCAGGATTTTCCCCCCGCCCGGGTGGTGGGGCGCCTCAGCGACCCCAGGCTGGCCGCCCTGTTCCTGCGGGCGGGGTCCCGGACCGCCGCCCTGGGCCCCCCGGGGCAGAGCCCAGGCCACGGCCGGCCCCTGTCTTTGCGGGCCGAAGCGGAATACCTGCTCCGGAAGGGGGGCGGCAAGGCCGGCCTCCGCCCCGACCCCCGGACCTACGACGGCCTCATCCGGGAGGCCTCCCGCAGGCACGGCGTCCCCGAAGACCTCATCCGGGCGGTCATCAAGGTGGAGAGCAACTTCAACCCTGACGCCACCTCCCGGGCCGGAGCCATGGGCCTCATGCAGCTCATGCCCGGCACCGCCCGGGAGCTGGGGGTCCGCCGCCCCTATGACCCCAAAGAGAACATCGACGGCGGCACCCGCTACCTCAAGGAGATGCTGGAGCGCTACCGGGGCAACCTGGCCCTGGCCCTGGCGGCCTACAACTGGGGACCCGGCAACCTGGAGCGGGGCGGCCGCCTGCCCGCCGAGACCCGGACCTATCTGGAGCTGGTGGGCCGCCACCTGCGGCGCCCGTCCTTCAGCCTCACTGAACCCGCCGCCTCTTTCCGGCAGCGCCCGGACCCCCGCTCCACCGCCCTCCGGACCTGAGTTTCCCCCCGCCTGCCGGACCTTTCCACCCCGGCTCGGTTGCTTTTTTTGGCAGTTGGAGTATGCTTAGCCGTTGAATCTCTGATGGAGGCCGGTGGCGGATGGATTACAAGGCCACACTCAATCTCCCCAGGACCGATTTCCCCATGAAGGCCGACCTCCCCCGGCGGGAGCCGGAGATTCTCCGCCGCTGGGAGGAGCTGGACCTCTACGGCCGCCTCCGGGTCAAGGGCCTGAACCGGCCCCGGTTTCTGTTGCACGACGGCCCGCCCTACGCCAACGGCCACATTCACCTGGGCCATGCCCTGAACAAGATCCTCAAGGACATCATCGTCAAATACCGGCAGATGATGGGGTGGGACTGCCCCTTTGTGCCCGGCTGGGACTGCCACGGTCTGCCCATCGAGCATCAGGTGGACAAGGAGCTCAAATCCCAGGGGCTCAGCCTCTCCCTGGTGGAGGTGCGCCGGCGCTGCCGGGCCTATGCCGAGAGATTCATCGATATCCAACGGGAAGAGTTCAAGCGCCTGGGGGTGCTGGGGGACTGGGAGCACCCCTACCTCACCATGCGCCCCGCCTATGTGGCGGCCATCCTCAGGGAATACGGCAAGTTCTTCTTTAGCGGCGCCATTTACCGCAGCAGGAAGCCGGTGCATTGGTGCGCCACCTGCCTCACCGCCCTGGCCGAGGCCGAGGTGGAGTATGAGGAACACCGCACCCCCTCCATCTACGTGAAATTCCCGGTGCTGAAGACCGCCTGGCCGGTGGTGGCCCGGGCCGCCAAAGCCGCCCTGGTCATCTGGACCACCACCCCCTGGACCCTGCCCGCCAACCTGGCCATCGCCGTGCATCCGGACTATGACTACGCCGCGGTGCAGGTGGGGGAGGAGGTGCTGGTGGTGGCCGCGGATCTGGCCCCGGGCCTGTTGGCTCACTTGGGGCTTAAGGGCGAGGTCCTGGAGACCCGCCGGGGCCGGGACCTGGAGGGGCTTTTGTGCCGCCACCCCTGGCTGGAGCGTGACTCCCGGGTCATCCTGGCCGAGTACGTCACCCTGAGCGCCGGCACCGGCCTGGTGCACATCGCCCCGGGCCACGGCCAGGAGGACTACGACAGCGGCCTCAGGTACGGCCTCAGCCCGTATTCGCCGGTGGATGACCACGGCCGCTTTACTCCGGAGGTGCCGGAGTTCGCCGGCCAGAACGTCTGGGAGGCCAACGACGGCATCATCGCCCTGTTGAGGAGCCGGGGCGCCCTCCTCAAAGCCGAGACCGCCACCCACAGCTATCCCCACTGCTGGCGCTGCAAGGAGCCCATCATCTTCCGGGCGACAGAACAATGGTTCATATCCCTCGACAAAAACGACCTCCGGCGCCAGGCCCTGAAATGGATTGACAAGGTCACCTGGATCCCCAAGTGGGGCCGGGACCGCATCTACAACATGGTGGAGAACCGCCCCGACTGGTGCATCTCAAGGCAGCGGGCCTGGGGCGTGCCCATCATGGCCTTCCACTGCCAGGGCTGTGGCGGCGCCTTTCTCACCCCGGAGATCCTGGAGCGCCTCCTCGCCCGGGTGGCCCAGGAAGGGGCGGATTTCTGGTTTACCGAAGAGCCGGCGCACCTCCTGCCGCCGGGCACCGCCTGCCCCAACTGCGGCGGCACCGCCTTCCGCAAGGAGACAGACATCCTGGACGTCTGGTTCGACTCCGGGGTGAGCTTCGCCGGGGTGCTGGAGGCCGACCCGGAGCTGGGTCTGCCGGCGGACCTGTATCTCGAGGGATCCGACCAGCACCGGGGCTGGTTCCACTCCAGTCTCCTGGCCGCGGTGGGCACCCGGGGCATGGCCCCCTACCGGGCGGTCCTCACCCACGGCTTCGTGGTGGACGGCGAAGGCCGCAAGATGTCCAAATCCCTGGGGAATGTCATCTCCCCCCAGGAGATCATCGCCCAGTATGGGGCGGAGATTCTGCGTCTCTGGGTCACCGCCGAGGACTACCGGGACGATGTGCGCCTCTCCCCCGCCATCCTCCGGCAGCTGGCGGACGCCTACCGCCGCTTCCGCAACACCATCCGCTTCATGCTGGGGAACCTGGCGGACTTCGACCCGGCCCGGGACTATGTCCCCCCGGCCGCCCGGGAGGAGCTGGACCGCCTGGCCCTCTCCTGGCTGGCCCAGATCACCGACCGGGTCCGCAAAGCCTACCTGGATTACGAATTCCACCTGGTCTTCCACCGGCTGCACCAGTTCTGCGCCGTGGAGCTGAGCGCCATCTACCTGGACATCCTCAAGGACCGGCTTTACATCCTGAAGCCTGACAGCCCGGTCCGGCGCAGCGCCCAGAGCACGCTTCTCGACCTCCTGGAGTACCTCCTGAGGCTGCTCGCCCCCATCCTTTCCTACACCGCCGAGGAGGCCTGGGCGCAGCTGCCGCCCCGGCCGCGGCCGGAAAGCGTGCACCTGGCCGATTTCCCTGCGGCCCTCACGGGCTTTCCCGACGAGGCCCTGCTGGCCAAGTACGACTTCCTCTTCATGGTGCGGGGGGAGATCAACCGGGAGATGGACCTGGCCAAGAAGGCCAAGGTGGTGGCCGCCGCCCCGGAGGCCCGGGTGCTGCTGGGGGTGGCAGCGGAGGCGGCCGCCCACCTCACGGTGCTGCAGCAGCAGGCCCCCGAGCTGAAGACCCTGGTGCAGGTGGAGCATCTGGAGATCAGGCCCGGCCCCCTGCCGGAGGGCCGCGCCGGGGTGGAGCTCCCCTGGCTGACGGTCAGAATTGAGAAGGCCCCGGGGGAGAAATGCGTCCGCTGCTGGTATCATCGCCCCGGCGTGGGGGAGGATCCGGCCCACCCGCAGCTCTGCCGGCTCTGCCGCCAGGTTCTGGGGGTCTGACCGGCGTGCACCGCAAGGGTATGCTCCTTTCCGGCGTCCTCCTCCTGGGGGTGGGTCTGGACCAGCTCACCAAGTACCTGGTGGACAGCCGCTTTCCGGTGGGCACGATCAAGCCGGTTTTCCCCGGGTTTTTCAATCTGGTGCACGTGCGCAACCGGGGCGCCGCCTTCGGGCTGCTCTCCAGCCTCTCCCCGGAGGTGGCCTGGATCTTTTTCGTGCTCTCCACCCTGGGGGTGCTGGTGGTGGTGGCCTACCTGTGGTACCGGCTGCCGGAGAACGCCGTGGGGGCCTCCCTGGGCTACAGCTTCATCCTGGCAGGGGCCCTGGGGAACTTCATCGACCGGGTACGGCTGGGCGAGGTCATTGACTTCCTGGACTTCTACCTGGGCCGCTACCATTGGCCGGCCTTCAACGTGGCCGATGCCCTCATCTGCCTGGGGGCCGGGCTGCTGATCCGGGTGATCTTCACCTCAGACGAGGGCGAGCATGCATCCCATCCTCATTGATCTGGGGCCCATCCGTCTCTACACCTACGGCTTCTTCCTGGCCCTGGGCTTCCTCACCGCCATCTGGCTGTCCGGCCGGGAGGCCCGGCGGCTGGGGCTGCCGGTGGCCCGCTTCTATGACCTCTGCCTTTACATCATCGTGGCCGCCCTGGTGGGCTCCCGCCTGTTGTATGTCCTCCTGGAGATTGACGCCTTCCTGAAAAAGCCGTGGGAAATCCTCTACTTATGGAAGGGCGGCCTGGTCTTTCAGGGGGGGCTGGTCCTGGCCCTGCTGGTGGCCTTTTACTACATGCGCCGCAACCAACTGCCCTGGCGCACCACCTTCGACGCCCTGGCGGTGGGCATGCCCATGGGCCAGGCCATCGGGCGGGTGGGCTGCTTCATGGCGGGCTGCTGCTACGGCGCCGAAAGCGACCTGCCCTGGGCGGTGACCTTCACCCACCCGGAGACCCTCTGCCCCCTGCGGGTGCCGCTGCACCCCTCCCAGCTCTATGAGTCGCTGCTCTTGCTGCCGGTCTTCGGAGTGATTTACGCCCTGCGCACCCGCAAACGCTATGAGGGCCAGCTCGCCCTGGTGTATTTCTGCCTGGCCGGCACGGTGCGCTTCCTCACGGAATTTGTCCGCCACCCCCTGGATTATCGGGGCCCGGTGGTCTTCGGCCTCTTCCCCGCCACCCAGGTCTTCGCCCTGGTGGTGACCATCGTCAGCGGCGCCCTCCTCCTGTATTACCGCCGCTCCTTAAAAGCCGACTGAGGCCCCTCGCCCGGCCCGCCGCCGGCGGCCGCCGGAGAACCCCGTTACACCGGGAAAGCTAAAACAGGTGGGCCTTTGGCCCGGGTGTGCGCTTCGCCGGGCGCCGGGAAGAGGCGGGCGGGGGCCGCCTGACCCTGATCAATCCGGCTGCAGCAGGAGAGTAAAGACGCTGCCCTGGCCGGGGATGCTCTCCACCGTCACCTTGCCGCCGTGGGCCTGGGCGATGTGCTTGACGATGGCCAGCCCCAGACCGGTGCCGCCGGCCTTGCGGCTGCGGCCCGGGTCCACCCGGTAGAAGCGCTCAAAGAGGCGGGGCAGATGCTCCTTGGGGATGCCGATGCCCTGGTCCCGCACCCTCACCGCCACCCAGCCGTCTTCCTGGGCCGCCTCGACCGTCACCCGGCTTTGGGGGCCGCTGTATTTGATGGCGTTGTCGATGAGGTTCACCAGGGCCTGTTCCAGCAGGGTGTCATTGAGGCGGGCCCGCAGCTCCGCCGGGCAGGAAAGCTCCAGGGTGATCTCCTTTTCCCGGGCCCGGTCGCCGCAGGTGTGGAGGGCGGCCTGCAATACCGGCCTCAGGCGCCGGCCGTGGAGCATGATGCGCCCCTGCTCCGCCTCCTGTTCGATGCGGGAGAGGCTGAGAAGGTCCTCGATGATCTGGTGCAGCCGGTCCACCTGGCGGCTGATGATCCGGAGGAATTCCTCCGCATGCTGCGGGTCCTGGAGGGCCCCCTCCAGTAGGGTTTCCACGAAGCCCTTGATGGAGGTCACCGGGGTCTTGAGCTCATGGGAGACGTTGGCCACAAAGTCCCGGCGGGCGATCTCCAGGCGGCGCAGGCGGGTGATGTCGTGGAGCACGATGAGCACCCCCAGCACCACCTGCCGGGAGTCCCTCAGGGTGGTGCCATGGGCCTGGAGGATGCGCTCCCCTTCATCCTCCCTCAGGGTCACCTCCGCCTCCACCGGCTCGGTGGCGGCCAGGGCCCGGGTGATGCACCATTGCAGGTCGGGGTTGCGCACCACCTCGGTGATGTTGCGGCCCGCCATCTCCGGGGTGAGGTGGAGGAGGGCGGCGGCAGTGCGGTTGAAGGACAGAAGGCGCCCCCGGGGGTCCACCGCCAGCACCCCCTCCACCATGCTGGCCAGGATGGCCTCCTGCTCCCGGCGCTGCTCCTGGATGGTGGTGATGCGCTCGTTTAACTGCTCCGCCATGGAATTGAGGGTGTCCGCCAGACTGACCAGCTCCTCCACCTCGGGAGTGGGGAGCTTCAGGCTCAGATCCCCTCGCCCCAGGCGCTCGGCCCCCCGGCGGATCTCCTCCAGGGGCCGGGTGAGGCGGCGGGAGAGCCACAGGCTCAGGCCGGCGGCCAGGGCCAGAATCACCAGGGCCCCCAGGATGACCTGGGAGTAAACCTGCCGCAAGGGGGGGTTGACCGCGGTGGCCGGCAGCGCCGCCCGGGCGGCGCCGACGACCCTCCCGTCTGCGGTGATGGGCACCGCCACATAGGTCATGTCCAGGCCCACGGTGGGGCTGAGGCGCATGTGCATCCCCACCTGGCCGGCCAGGGCCCCTCTGATCTCCCGGCGGTCGGCGTGGTTCTCCATGGTCCTGGGATTTCTGAGGGAATCTCCCAGCACCCGGCCGTCCGCCGCCACCAGGGTGAGGCGCACGCCGGTCGCCCGGCCCACCTGCTTGCACAGCTCATCCAGGCCCTCCGCCTGACTCCAGCGCTCCTGGGCGAGGTGGGCCAGGAAGCGGGCCTGGGCCTCCAGGTCGGCCATGGTCTGGGTCAGGTGAAAGTGGCGCCAGATGCGGGTGGAGATCCAGGTGGCGGCGGCCACCCCCAGGACCGCCACTGCCAGGAACGACAGGGTCAGCTGGGTGAACAGGCGTCGGGGACGCATGGCATCGGGCCCCTTCATCTCCGGGGACGGAAAGCGGCTGCCGGCCCGGGCGGCCTCACTCTTTGAAGCGGTAGCCCACGCCGCGCACGGTTTCCACATATTTGCCGGCCTCGCCCAGCTTCTTGCGCAGGCCGACGATCTGCACATCCACGGAGCGGTCGCTCACCGGGTAGTCGTCCCCATGCACCCCGCTGACGATCTGGGAGCGGGTGAAGACCCAGCCCGGCCGCCGGGCCAGAAAGTGGAGAAGGCGGAATTCCGTCACCGTGAGCTCCACCGGCTGCCCGTGGACCAGGACCTCGTGCCGGCCGGGGTGAATCACCAGTTCGTGGATCTTGAGGGGCGCGCTCTCATCCAGAGGCACCTGCTGGCGCCTTCTCAGCACCGCCCGCACCCGGGCCAGGAGCACCCGGGGACTGAAGGGCTTGGTGATGTAATCATCGGCCCCCAGCTCCAGGCCGGCCACCACATCCGCCTCCTCCCCCTTGGCAGTCACCATGATCACGGGCAGATTCTGGGTTTTGGGGTCCTGCTTGAGGCGGCGGCAGATCTCCAGGCCGTCCATCCCCGGCAGCATCAGGTCCAGAAGCACCAGGCTGGGCATCTCGGTGCGCAGGCGCCGGAGGGCCTCCTCCCCCGAGGCGACCCCGATGAAATTATAACCTTCCTTGGTGAGATTGTAGCGCAGCAGTTCCAGGATATCCTCTTCATCCTCCACTGCCAGGACGGTTTCCTTGGGCATGCCGTCTCCTGTCTCTTGGGGAGCAATGATGGCCGGCCGGGAGGGTGCCGCCGACTTGCCGCCTGCGGTTCCCGGAGCCGGCTGGTGGAGAGGGGTCGGGACCCTTGACCCTGGCCCATCCCCCCGCCTCCCGCAGGTGGTGAAGGGCGGGGCTGTGCCTCCTGCCCGGATCCCCCGGACACCCCCCTTTGATAACACCTTATGTTCATTCTGCAAAATTTTGATGCAAAAAGCATTAATACTTTATGAAGCCGGGCCTGCGGGGCCGCCGGAAGGCCCGGCGGCTTGCCAAGGGCCTGCCGTCATGGGACAATGAGGCAATAGGTCAAATTGCGGCCGACCTCTGCAGCGCGACCGATGACCGAGACCCCCGCCCCCCGCAGTCAGCTCCTCCTCTGCGCCGCGCCCCCCGCCCCGGGGGAGCCGTTGGCGGAGATCGGGCGCCGCGGCGGCTACGAGGTGCGCACCTGCCGCCCCACGGAGCTGGCGGAGGAGGTGCGCCGTCTGGCCCCGGACCTGGTGGTGCTGGCCGCCCCGGCAGAGCAGCTCCCAGGGCTCATCACCGCGGCCCGCGCCGCCGCCGGGGACCGCCGCCTGCCCCTGATGGTGGCCCTGCCGGAGTTCACCGAGGAGGCGGCGGCCTGGGTCCTGAGCCTGGGGGCGGATGAATTCCTGGTGCCCCCCTATCGGGCCGAGGAGGTCCTGGCCCGGATGGCGGTGCTCCTGAAGCTGAAGCGGGATGAGGACCTGCTTCTGGCCTCCCGGGCCGAGTTCGACCACCTCTTCGGCCATCACGCCGAGGCCCTCCTCACCTGCGACCGCCAGGGCCGGGCCTGCCGCTTCAACCCGGCCCTCACCCGGCTTTTGGGCTACAGCTCCAGGGAGAGCCAGGCGATGCCCGCCCAGGCCCTCTTCGCCTCGGCCGCCGACCGGGAACGCTTCTTCCGCCTGCTCACCGAACCCGGGGCGTCCGGCGCCGTCAAGGTGACCCTGAAGAAGAAGACCGGCGAGCCCGTCACCGTGCTGTTGCGGGCCCTCACCCCCGCCGGCCCCGGGGAGGCGGCCAGCTTTCAGGTGCAGCAGGTGGGGGTGCCCTCCCCCCTGAAGCGGGCCCTCAGGACCCTGGTGGAGCACTTCCTGCCGGTGGCCAAGGACTACCTGGCCCTGCTCTCCATGACCCCCCTGGTGGGGGGGCGGTATGAAAAGCTGAAGAAGCTGGGGCAGGGCAGTTTCGGGGAGGTCTGGCTGGTGCGGGACACCGAGGCGGTGGGGGAGGAACGCCTCTTTGTGGCCAAAATCCCCTCCAGCAAGGCGGCCAACGCCAAGTTCCGCAAGGAGGCCGCCATCTGCCGCAAGCTGGCCCCCCACCCCGGCATCGTCCGCCTGGAGGAGGTGGTGGAGGATGACGGCAAGGTGGTCCTCATCCAGGAGTATGTCTCCGGCCGCACCCTGGAGGAGCTCCTCACCCAGGAGGTGCCGGAGCATCTGGCGGAGAGCATCATCCTGCAGCTCATCGATGTCGTGGCCCACGCCCACCGCCACCGCATCATGCACCGGGACATCAAGCCCGGCAACATCATCATCCAGGAGGACGGCCGCCTGAAGCTCCTGGACTACGGCGCCGCCAAGATCCTTAAGGAGCAGGACATCAGCGCCACCATGGTGGGGTCCCGGCCCTTTATGGCGCCGGAGCAGATCATGGGGGAAAGCGAGCTGAGGAGCGACATCTGGGCCATCGGGGTGATCATGTACCTCCTCTACACCGGGGAGCTCCCCTTTTACAGCGACAACGAGAAGATTCTCATCGACCTTATCCTGGAGCAGGAGCCCGCTCCGCCCCGGGACCTCAACCCCGACCTGCCTCCGGAACTGGAGGCCGTCATCCTGAAGTGCCTGAAGAAAGACCCCAGGGAGCGCTATGGCAGCGCCCTGGCCCTGAAGGCGGACCTGATGCGCCATTTTCCGGAATACGGCTGGCAGCCGCCCAAAGACTGAGCCATGGACCCGGTGACCCACATCGCCGCGGGGGTCGGCCTCTCCCGGCTCCTGCGCACCCCCGCCCCCCGCCGGGCGGCGCTTCTGGCCGCGGGCTTTGCCCTGCTGCCGGATCTTGACTTTCTCCTCCTGTTCGTGGACCGGGTGAGCTATCTGCGCCATCACCGGGGCCTCACCCACTCCCTGCTGCTGCTCCCCGTCTGGGCCCTGATGGGGGGCATGCTGGCCCGGGGGCTGGGCGGCCGGGAGTGGTTCCGCCCCGCGGTGCACCTGGGCCTGCTGGTCTTGGCCAGCCACCTGTTTCTCGATGTCCTCACCTCCTATGGCACCCAGCTTCTGAGCCCCTTCAGCCGCCGGAAATTCACCCTGGACTGGCTGTTCATCATTGACCCCTGGCTGCTCCTCATCCTGGCCCCCGGGGCGGTGGCGGGGTTTCTGGGGAGCGCCCGGCGGTGGCCGGCGGCCCTCTCCCTGGGGCTGGCCGCGGCATATCTGGCGCTGGTGGGGTTCTGGCAGCAGGAGGCCCTGAGGCAGGCCCGGCGGCTCTTCGGTCCGGAGGCCCTCGAGGTGGCCGCCCTGCCGCAGCCCCTCTCCCCTCGGCGCTGGCACCTGGTGGCCGCCCTGCCCGGGGAATGGCGGGAGGCCTTTGTGGCGCTGCCGTGGCGGGGCGGAGAGTCCGGCCTAGGGGATCCTCCCCCCCGGGTGGTGACCGTCCAGCCGGCCTTTCCGCCCCGGATGCCGGCAATCACCTGGAGGCCGCCGGGGGAGGCGTTGGTGCTGCGGTGGCCCGCCCTCCGGCTGGAGACGGACCCGGCCCCGGAGGCCGCCTGGCTCCTCGGCCGCTTTCGGGAATTCGCCCGTTTCCCGCAGCTGGCGGTGGTGGAGCGCCATGGCGGCACCCTGAGCGCCACCTGGGTGGATCTGCGCTTCAGTCTGCCCGGGGCCGCCTTCCCCTTCGCCCTCACCCTGGATCTGGATGGGCAGGGACGCCTGGTGGACTATGACTGGGGCCGGGGGCGGCGCTGGGGGATCTTCACCCGGCCCAGCGCTGCCGCCCTGGCCGGCCCGGAGGAGGCCTGGGGCGAGGGCGGCTGAGGCTGTGGGTCGACCGGGTGGGTCCGGAGAATTTCGTCCTGACCCCCCTTGTCTTGGAGGATATGATAATTATTATTGTTCGAGAAAACTTTTAAGGAGGAACCATGCCGGACGATATCCTGGAGAAAGGTGCCATCCTGCAGCGGGATAAGGAGACCTTCGCCATTGCCCCCCACATCCCCGGGGGCATCATCACCGACTTCAGTCTGCTGCGCAAGCTGGCGGACGTGGCGGAGAAGTACGGGGTCAAGGCCATCAAGCTCACCAGCGCCGAGCGTTTCGCCCTGGTGGGGCTGAAGCCCGAGGACCTGGATGCGGTCTGGCAGGAGCTGGGGCTGGTGCCCGGCGCCGCCATCGGCCTGTGCGTGCGCTCGGTGAAGATCTGCCCCGGCACCACCTTCTGCCGCATCGGCATGCAGGACGCCGTGGGGGTGGGCCTCAAGCTGGACGAGAAATACCACGGCATGGCTTTGCCCTACAAGTTCAAGATCGGCGTTTCGGGCTGCCCCAACAACTGCTCCGAGGCCTCCATCAAGGACATCGGCCTGGTGGGCATGGCCAAGGGCTGGCGGGTGCTGGCCGGCGGCTTTGTCTCGGGTTTGAGGCCCCGGCTGGCGGACGTCATCGCCCAGAACCTAAGCGACGCCGAGGCCCTGGACCTGGTGGACCGGGTGGTGGACTGGTACCGCCGCCAGGGCAAGGCCAAGCGCCTGGGCCGGGTCCTGGATGAGGTGGGCCTGGAGACCTTTGTCAGCGATCTGGGACTGCCACCGGTGCAGTAAGACCGCCTCAGGGGGTCAGGCGCGCCTGGCCCCCCTCTCCGCCTCCTCTCCCCTCTTTCCGACAATCTTCTTGACCCCTTGTCAACCACTGTGGTAGTTTTCACCAATTGAGACGCCAAGAGACGGCCTTTTCTTCCCGGGGCCGGGCGAAGGCAGGCGCCCTCCCGTGACTTGTCCCTGCCCCTCAAAAAGGGGGGAGGAGATGGCGGAGGAAGGGCGGCGGGACCCTTGGCCCCATCCCTCACGGGGGCCGGCTCACCGACGTCTCAAAGTTCATTTCTCCCAAGGTTCGGTCCATGATCTTCGATATCGCCAGCGAGACCCTGCCCCGGGAGGAGCTGGAGGCGCTACAGCTGCGCCGCCTCCAGGCCCTGGTGGAGCGGGTCTATCATCTGGTGCCGTTCTATCGGCGCCGGCTGGACGAAGCCGGGGTGAAGCCCGAGGACGTCCGCAGCCTGGGGGACCTGGAGCGGCTGCCCTTCACCACCAAGCAGGACATCCGGGACAACTACCCCTTCGGCCTCTTTGCGGTGCCCATGGAACAGATTGTGCGCATCCACGCCTCCAGCGGCACCACCGGCAAGCCCACCCCCGTGGCCTACACCCAGCGGGACCTCAACACCTGGTCGGACCTGATGGCCCGGACCCTCTCCGCCTGCGGGGTGCACCGGGGCGATATTGTGCACATCGCCTACGGCTACGGCCTCTTCACCGGCGGCCTGGGCTTTCACTACGGGGTGGAGCGCCTGGGCGCGGCGGTCATCCCGGTCTCCGGGGGCCAGACCCGGCGGCAGGTCATGCTCATCCAGGACTTCGGGCCCACGGTGCTCTGCTGCACCCCCTCCTTCGCCCTCTACCTGGCGGAGGTGGCCCAGGAGATGGGGGTGGATTTTAAGAACACCAAGCTGCGGGTGGGCATCTTCGGCGCCGAACCTTGGAGCGAGGCCATGCGCAGCGAGATCGAGGCCCGCCTGCACCTGGACGCCCTGGACATCTACGGCCTCTCCGAGATCATCGGTCCGGGGGTGGCGGTGGAGTGCATCGAGGCCAAGCATGGCCTGCACCTCTTTGAAGACCACTTCCTGCCGGAGATCATCGACCCGGTGACCCTGAAGCCGCTGCCCCCCGGCGAGCTGGGGGAGCTGGTGATCACCACCCTCACCAAGGAGGCCTTCCCCCTCCTGCGCTACCGCACCCGGGACATCACCGCCATCGACTACGCCCCCTGCATCTGCGGCCGCACCCTCGCCCGCATCCGCCGCATTCAGGGCCGCAGCGACGACATGCTCATCATCCGGGGGGTGAACGTCTTCCCCTCCCAGATCGAGTCGGTGCTGATGGAAATCCCGGGGGTGGCCCCCCACTACCAGCTCATCGTGGACCGCCAGGGGGCGCTGGACACCCTGGAGGTGGCGGTGGAGGTGGATGAAGCCACCTTCTCCGACGAGGTCAAAGGCCTCCAGGCCCTGGCCAGACGCATCGAAAGCCGCATCAAGGATTATCTCTCCGTGTCGGTCACGGTGCGGCTGGTGGAGCCCCGCTCCATCCCGAGGAGCGAAGGCAAGGCCCAGCGGGTGGTGGACAAACGCAAGCTTTCGGCCTGAGGAAAGGAGGGCCAGCCATGAAGGTGGAGCAGATTTCCGTGTTTCTGGAGAACAAGGCCGGCCGCCTGGCGGAGGTCACCCGGGTCCTGGGGGAGGCCGGGGTCAACATCCGGGCCCTGTCCCTGGCCGACACCACCGACTTCGGCATCCTGCGCCTCATCGTGGACAACTACGCCCTGGCCCGGGAGGTCCTCAAGTCCAAGGGCTTCACCGTGGGCAAGACCGAGGTGGTGGCCATCGAGGTGCCGGACCGCCCGGGAGGCTTGGCCTCGGTCCTGGACATCCTGGCCAAGGCCGGCATCAACGTGGAATACATGTACGCCTTTGTGCAGCACAGCGGCAAAAACGCGGTCATCATCTTCCGCTTCGACAACCTGGATGAGGCCATCGCCCTCCTGCAGCAGGCCGGCATCCACATCTACAAGGGGGAAGAGGTGTATAAACTTTAGGCGGCCCGGGCGGGAGGGCACCGGCCCCGCCCGGCGCGGTCCATCCCCCGGACACCCATGAGGAGGCGACCATGAACGGCAGACTGGCATCCCTTGTCCTGGCGGCCCTGGTGCTGGCAGGCCCAGCCTGGGCCCAGAACCCCCCGGAACCCTATGTCATCGGCGGCATCTTCTCCATCACCGGCCCCGCCTCCTATCTGGGGGAGCCGGAGCGCAACACCCTGCAGATGCTGGTCAGTGAGTACAACGCCAAGGGCGGCATCAAAGGCCGGCCCCTCAAGGTGGTCATCTACGACGACGAGGGGGACGTCACCAAAGCCCGCCTGCACGCCGAAAAGCTCATCCAGAAGGACAAGGCCCTGGCCATCATCGGTCCCAGCCTGACCCACACCTCCATGGCGGTTTTGCCCATCACCCAGAAGGCCAGGGTCCCCCTCATCTCCTGCGCCGCGGGCATCGAGATCACCCACCCGGCCGCCGAGCGCCAGTGGGTCTTCAAGACCGCCCAGACCGACGCCATGGCGGTGAACCGCATCTACCAGTACCTGAAGAAGCACAACCTCTCTCAGGTGGCCATCCTGACGGTGTCCACCGGCTTCGGGGTGTCGGGCCGCAAGCAGCTCACCGAGCAGGCGCCGCAGTTCGGAATCAAGGTGGTGGCGGACGAGGTCTTCGGGGAGAAGGACACCGACATGACCCCACAGCTCACCAAGATCCGCAACACCCCGGCCCAGGCGGTGATCTGCTGGGGCACCGGTCCGGCCCCGGCCATCGTGGCCAAGAACCTGAAGCAGCTGGGCATGAAGATCCCCCTCATCCAGAGCCATGGCGCTGCCTCCAAGAAGTTCATTGAGCTGGCCGGGGACGCCGGCGAAGGCATCCTCCTGCCCGCCGGCAAGCTGGTGATCTACCCCAGCCTGCCGGATGCCGACCCCCAGAAGGCGGTGCTGGCCAGGTACGACGAGGCCTATCGCCGGGCCTTCAACGCCCCGGCCTCCAGTTTCGGGGGCTACGCCTATGACGCCATGAAGATCCTGGCCCAGGCCCTGGAGCAGGCCGGTCCCGACCCGGACAAGCTCCGGGCCGCCATCGAGAACACCAAAAATTACGTGGGCGTGAGCGGCGTGTTCAATATGAGCCCCGAAGACCACAACGGCCTCAGCCCCGAGGCCTTTGTCATGGTGAAGATCGACAAAGGCGAGTTCAAGCTGGCGGAGTAGCAGGATAATCTTAAAGATGAGGGCGGGGAGACCCGTCTCCCTGCCCTCACTCTCCCCACCCCCTGGAGGGTGGCGGAGGGATGTGGGGGAGGGGGCGGGGCCTGGCGGCTCCGGCTCCCTCCCCCGCCGGTGTACACGATACCGTGGAAACCCTGGCGGCGCTCTTCCAATACCTCATCTCCGGGCTCACCAACGGGGCCATTTACGCCCTCATCGCCCTGGGCTTCGGCATCATCTTCAACGCCACCCACATCATCAACTTCGCCCAGGGGGAGTTCGTCATGCTGGGGGCCCTCATGGCTATCAGCCTCTACCAGGCCGTCCCCTGGCTGCCTGCGGCTTTTGTCGGCGCCACCCTGGCGGTGACCCTCCTGGGGCTCGTCTTTGAGCGGCTGGCCCTGCGGCCGGTCCGGGACCGCAGCCCCCTCACCCTCATCATCATCACCGTGGGGGGGGCGGTGCTGCTCAAAGGCCTGGCCATGCTCTGGTGGGGCAAGGAGGCCTACAACCTGCCTCCCTTCAGCGGCGCCCAGCCCCTGCACCTGGGGCCGGCCACCCTCCTGCCCCAGAACCTCTGGGTCCTGGGGGTGGCGGCCCTGCTGCTGGCGGGGCTGGAGGCCTTCTTCCGCCTCACCCTCACCGGCAAGGCCATGCGGGCCTGCGCCTATAATCCGGTGGCCGCCCGTCTGGTGGGCATCCCCGCGGCCCGCATGGTGCAGCTTTCCTTTGCCCTCTCCGCCGCCCTGGGCGCCGCCGGGGGCATCCTCATCGCCCCCCTCACCCTGGGGGTCTACGACATGGGCACCATGCTGGGGCTCAAGGGCTTTTCCGCCGCCATCCTGGGCGGCCTGGGGAGCAGCCTGGGCGGCGTTTTGGGGGGCCTGCTCCTCGGGGTGGCCGAATCCCTGGCCAGCGGCCTGATTTCTTCGGGCTACCGGGACGCGGTGGCCTTCTTCATTCTCCTGGTAGTGCTCTTCGTGCGGCCCCAGGGCCTTCTCGGGGGCAAACCATGAAGGGGAGGCGCCCGGCTCTCTGGGGCGGCTTCGTCCTGGCCCTGGCCCTGCTGCCCCTTTGGCTGCGGAACGACTACTATCTCTCCCTCCTCAATTTCATCGGCATCCACACCATCCTGGTGGTGGGCTTAAACCTCCTCATGGGCTATGCCGGCCAGATCTCCCTGGGGCACGCCGCCTTCTTCGGGGTGGGGGCCTACACCTCCGGCATCCTTACCGCCACCTATGGGCTGAATCCCTGGCTGGCCCTGGCTGCGGGTCTGGTCCTGGCCGGGCTTTTGGCCTTCCTCATCGGCATTCCCGCCCTGAAGCTCCGGGGGTATTATCTGGCCATGGCCACTTTGGGCTTCGGGGTCATCGTCTATATCTTTTTCGTGCAGGCCCAGCGGCTCACCGGCGGACCCTCGGGCTTAAGCGGCATTCCGGCCCTGGCTCTGGCGGGCTTCGCCTTTCACAGCCCCCTGCGCCTCTATGCCCTGATCTGGGCCCTCGCCCTGGGCCTCCTGGCGGTGAGCGCCGGGCTGGTGGACTCCCGCCTGGGCCGGGCCCTTCGGGCGCTGCACGACAGCGAAGCCGCGGCCGAATCCTTAGGCATCAACACTCAGCGCCTCAAGCTCCTCATCTTCGTCTGGAGCGCCCTCTACGCCGCGCTGGCCGGCAGCCTCTATGCCCACACTCTCAATTTCATCGCGCCCTCGTCCTTTGATATCATGTTCTCCATCAAGCTGGTGACCATGGTGGTGGTGGGGGGGATGGCCAGCATCTGGGGGTCGCTCCTGGGCGCCGGGGTGCTCACCGTGCTGCCGGAGCTGTTGGTGGTGTTTCATGACTTCGAGGTGGTCATCTTCGGCGCCATCCTCATGGTGGTGATGATCTTCCTCCCCCGGGGGCTGGTGCGGGGCCTGCTGGATCTGTGGGAATACCGGCACTTCCGCCGCGAGGGCAGCGCCCGTGGCTGAGGCGCCCCTGCTTCAGGTCTCGGAGGTGAGCCTCGCCTTCGGGGGCTTAAAGGCCCTGGAGGAGGTGAGCTTCAGCGTGGCGCCGGGCGCCATCAAGGCCATCATCGGCCCCAACGGCGCCGGCAAGACCACGCTGTTCCACCTCATCAGCGGCTTCCTCAGGCCCGATCGGGGCCGCATCGTCTTTCAGGGGAGGGAGATCCAGGGCCGGCCGGCCCATGAGGTGGCCTCCCTGGGGATTGCCCGCACCTTCCAGCTGGTGCAGCTCTTTGACCACCTGACGGTGCTGGAGAATGTCATGGTGGGCCGCCACCGCCTCACCCGGGCGGGGCTGCTCTCCGGGGCCTTGCACCTCCCCTGGACCCGGCGGGAGGAGGCGGCCATCCGGGAGCGGGCCTTTGCCTGCCTGGAATTTGTGGGGCTGGCGGAACGGGCCGCCCAGCCCGCGGGGTTCCTGCCCCTGGGGCTCAAGCGCCTCCTGGAGATCGCCCGGGCCCTGGCCAGCGAACCTACGCTCCTGCTGCTGGATGAACCGGCTTCCGGCCTGGATCAGGCCGAAACCGAGCGCCTGGGCGAGCTCATCCTCACCCTGAGGGCCCAGGGCCTCACCCTTCTCCTGGTGGAGCATGACATGAGCCTCACCATGGAGGTGGCCCAGGAGATCGTGGTGCTCAACTACGGCCGCCTCATCGCCGAGGGGCCGCCCCGGGCCATCCAGCGGCACCCGGAGGTCATCGCCGCTTATCTGGGTACCGACTGGCAGGGGGACGGGGCAACCGAAAGAGAGGGGTGAAGGGAGGTGCGGGCGGACCCCGGTTCCCCCACCCTGCC
>CALEAV010000007.1 GCA_937943575.1 uncultured bacterium
CAACTGGCTGCCCGGGGGGGCACCTGGACGGTGGTCCTGCCCGTCATCCCGGACGGCTCCCATACCGGCTGGAAGGAGGTCCTGGGCTTTGCCCCCTTCCGGATCACCGGAGTGGTCACCAAGGGCGGGAGAAAGGGGGTGAAGGGAATCACCCTCACCCACTACGCCACCCCCATCGGGGTCCCCGGCGGCCCGGTGAACTATGGCCTCTGGGCCTCCTTCCCGCGACTGGTGCGCTGAGCCAAGCCCCCCGGCCTGATCCCCGGGATTCCCTTGGGGCCGTCGCCAACGAATCTCTCCGGGGAGGCACCAGGCAAAGACGCCCCGGCCTGATCCTCGGAGTGCAACCAGGCCGGGATGTCCTCCGGTGGTGGGCACCCCTGAACCGGAGGCCCGGCCGGAAACTGCCCCCGGAGGGGCCGCCCGGATCCTTCTTCGCTCCCCTCCCCTCGCGCCCCCTTGGGCCGTCGGTTGACTTCTCCCCCAAGGGGGTATAGCATGCAAGGATGCCGGCAGGGCCGGCGCATCACCCCTGCGAGGTGCCCATGGACCGCTTCGACGACAGCGCCTGGACGGCCAAGATGGCCGTGGGCCTGGATTTCAACTATGCCATGGCCGATTTTGTGGCGCAGCACGGCCTCACCTGGGAGGAACTGACGGCCCTGGCGCCCCGGATGGCGGCAGTGCACAAACGCCTGGAGGAGGGTCGCCAAAATGGGCGGCTGGCCTTCATGGACCTCCCCTATGACCAGAACCTGGTGCGGGAGATCCAGGCGGTGGCCAAACCCTTGCTGGAATTCTTGTGGGAGTTTGTCGTCCTGGGGATCGGGGGCTCCGCCCTGGGAGCCCGGGCCCTGCACCAAGCCCTCTGCCACCCGCAGCACAACCGCCTGCCCCTGGGCCGCCGGGCGCACAAACCCTCCCTGTGGGTGTTGGACAACATCGACCCGGACTGGCTCTACGGCATCCTGGACGGCCTGGACCTGCGGCGCACCGGCGTCAACGTCATCAGCAAATCCGGCAGCACCGCCGAGACCCTGGCCCAGTTCCTCTTCGTCCACCACATGCTGAAAAACCGGGTGGGGGAGGACAGGCTCCGGGAACGCCTCATCATCACCACCGACCCGGAAAAGGGGCCGCTGCGCCAGCTGGCCCGGAAGGGCGGCTTTCGCTCCCTGCCGGTGCCCCCGGCGGTGGGGGGGCGTTTTTCGGTGCTCTCCGCCGTGGGGCTCCTCCCCGCCCATATGGTGGGCATCAACATCCGGGAGCTTTTGGCCGGGGCCCGCTTCATGGATCAGCGCCTCAGGGAACGGGACTTCCTGAAAAACCCGGCCCTGCTGGTGGCCGCCCTGGCCTACCTCTTTGCCACGGAGAAGAAGCGCCCCCTGCTGGTGGTCATGCCCTACGCCAGCACCCTGGCAGGCCTGGCGGAGTGGTTCTGCCAGCTGTGGGCCGAAAGCCTGGGGAAGAGATACGACCTGGCCGGCCGGCTGGTGGAGACGGGCAGCACCCCGGTCCGGGCCCTGGGGGTCACCGATCAGCATTCCCAGCTGCAGCTCTACATGGAGGGCCCCCACGACAAGCTTATCCTCTTCCTCCGGGTGGAGAAATTCCAGCACGATCTGCCCCTGCCGCCCCTGGAGATGGGGCTGGAGGAGCTGGAATACCTGGAAGGCCGCAGCCTGAACGAGCTTCTGGCGGCGGAGTTTGAGGCCACCAGCTTCAACCTCATGAAGGCCGGCCGCCCCAACCTCACCCTCACCCTGCCGGAGATCAACGCCTTCACCATCGGCCAGCTCCTCTACCTGCTGGAGGTGGCCACCGTGGCCGCAGGCGAGCTCTTTGAGGTCAACCCCCTGGACCAGCCGGGGGTGGAAGGGGGCAAACTCACCACCTTCGGGCTCATGGGCCGGCCGGGATTTGAAAGCTACCGGGAGGAGATCCGCCATTACAAACCCAAACAGGTGAAATACACCGCCAACTGAACCTGCCGCTTGGGGAGGCAAGCGGCGCTCCCTGGCGGCGAGCCTTTCATCACCTGGCGGCGCCTGCGGGGCTGGGGCGGGGACCAGGGGGGACTGCCCCCTGGCCCCGGCCCGGCCGGACCCCGGCGTTGCGATTTTTCCCCTGGTTTTCATCCCTTGCCTGCAATTTCTCCCGTTGTCATGGTAAAATAAGTTGACAGGGATGAGGGAGTCGCCCGGTGGGATGTGCCCCTGAGGCGACCCGGCAGCCTCATATGGCCAAGGACAGACTGAAAAACTCCGTCATGCGAATGGCTTCCTGGTGGACCCGCCAACAGGACCTGGAGACCTTCCGTCTGGCCCGCTTCTTTTCCCTTACCAGCTTTGTGGTCATCGTGCTGTCCACCGCCCTCCTCACCCTGCTTCTGGCTCACCGGGCCCAGCAGATGGCCCTCAAAAAGAGCCAGGATTACCTCAAACTGCTGGCCGCCAACCTCAACCACCAGGTCATTCAGCAGTTTCTCGTCCCCACCGCCATCCGCACGCAGGGCAATGTGCGGGTGGCCGACCCGGTTCAGTACCGGGACCTGGACCAGGTGGTGCGCAACACCATCCATGGCTTCCACGTGGAGAGGCTGGCCATGTATGACGAGGTGGGGGTTCTGGCCTACAGCACCGTGCCGGCGGAGCTGGGCAAGGACTGCTTCGAGGTGGTGGGGGTGCGCCAGGCCCTCTTCGGGGAGGAATACTTTGAACTCCCCGGCCGGCATCTTCTCTGGGCCGTCCTGGGGCGCCTCAGCCATTCTGAGGCCCGCCTGACCGGATACTTCCCCTTCCGCGTGGAGGGCAGGGAGACCCCGGATGCGGGCGCAGTGCTGGGGGTCTTTGAAATCACCCAGAACATCACCAAGGACCTGGTGGAGATCAGCCGCTTTCAGATCATCATCCTGCTGATCTCCACGCTCATTATGGGCGGCCTGTTTCTGGCCCTGCGGCACATCGTCAAACAGGCCGAAGTGATCATGGAACGGCGCCAGGCGGAGCAGCGGGCCCTGGAGGCCCAGCTCCATCAGGCCGAACGCCTGGCGGCCCTGGGCGAGATGACCGCCGGGGTGGCCCATGAAATCCGCAATCCCCTGGGGATCATCAGCTCCACCGCCGAGCTCCTGCACCAGCGCCTGAGCCGCTACGAACCCGACAGCCGCCTGGCCCGGATCATCGTGGAGGAGGCCACCCGCCTCAACAACAAGGTGACGGAATTCCTGGACTTCGCCCGGCCGCGCCTCCCCCACCTGCAGCCGGTGGACCTGGAAAAGGTCCTGGAGCGCAGCCTGGAGTTCCTGGAGCCGGAAATCCAGCGCCTCCACATCCGGGTGACCCGGCACTACCGGATGAACGGCCGGCCGCAGGTGGCGGATCCCGAGCTGCTGCACCAGGCCTTCCTCAATATCCTCATCAACGCCCTGCAGGCCATGCCCCAGGGCGGGGAACTGCGGGTTGCTTTGGCCCCCGACGCCGACGGCGGCAGCCGCATCCGGGTGGAGGACACCGGCGGGGGCATCGAACCCGAGATCCTGAAGAAAATCTTCAACCCCTTCTTCACCACCAAGGAGAAGGGGAGCGGCCTGGGTCTGCCCATCGTCAAAAGCATCGTGGACAGCCATCAGGGGGAGATCCGGGTGGAGAGCCAGCCCGGACGGGGCACCGCGGTGACCATCCATCTCCCTCCCCTGGCGGCGTGAACCGGCGGGGGTGGAAAGGGGTGAGGGTGTGGGCCCTGAGGCCCTCTGCCTGGCATCCCCCCGCATGATTCCACGGGGCGGGGGGTGAGGGGAGCCTGGCCTTTGCGGCCTGCCCCCACCCACCCCGGCCAAGAGACAAAGGAGCTGCATGGACACCATCCTGGTCGTGGATGATGAGGCCAACTACCTCACGGTGATGGAGGCCCTGCTGGGCGAAGCGGGGTATGAGACCCTCACCGCCGCCAGCGGCGCCGACGCCCTCAAGGTGGCGGCTCAGGCGGATCTGGATCTGGTGCTCACCGACATGAAGATGCCCCAGATGAGCGGCATCGAGCTTCTAAGCGAGCTCAAGCGCCTGGATCCGGACCTGCCGGTCATCATCATGACCGCCTACGGCACCGTGGAGAAGGCGGTGGAGGCCATGAAGAAGGGCGCCTTCGACTACATCCTCAAGCCCTTCAAGAACGAGGAGATCCTGGTCACCATCGCCAAGGCCCTGGAACACCGCCACCTCCTGCGCCAGAACCGCCTCCTGGGCCAGGAACTGGGCAAGCGCTACGGCCCCGCCAACATCGTGGGCCACAGCAAGGCCATGCAGGAGATTCTGGCCCTGGTGCACCGGGTGGCCCCCACCAGGGCCACCGTCCTCATCAGCGGTGAATCCGGCACCGGCAAGGAGCTCATCGCCCGGGCCATCCACGCCCTGAGCCCCCGGGCCGCCAAGCCCTTCATCTCCGTCAATGTGGCCGCCCTCACTGAGACCCTGCTGGAAAGCGAACTCTTCGGCCACGAAAAGGGCGCCTTCACCCATGCCGTGGCCATGCGCAAGGGCCGCTTCGAACTGGCCGACGGCGGCACCCTGTTCCTGGACGAAGTGGCGGAGATGACCCCCGCCCTGCAGGTAAAGCTCCTTCGGGTGCTCCAGGAGATGGAATTCGAACGGGTGGGGGGCACCCGCACCATCAAGGTGGACGTCCGGGTGGTGGCGGCCACCAACAAGGACCTGAAGGAGGAAGTGGACGCCGGGCGCTTCCGGGAGGACCTCTTTTACCGGCTCAACGTGGTGCATTTGAAGATCCCCCCCCTGCGCCAGCGGCCCGAGGACATCCCGCCCCTGGCCCACCATTTCCTGCGCAAATATGCGGAGGAAAATGCCCGGGGCGAGGTGCACCTTGCCCCCGAGGCCCTCTCTGTCCTGAACCGCTACCCCTGGCCGGGGAACGTCCGGGAGCTGGAGAATGTCATGGAGCGGGCAGTGATTCTCTGCAACGGCCGGCTCATCACCCCTCAGGACCTCCCCGCCGAGCTGGCCGGGACCCGGCCCGACCCCTCCCTGGACCTGGGCCAGCTCCCCCTCTTTCACCTGCCCCTCCCCGAAGCCCTGGAGCGCCTCGAGGAGCAGATGATCCGCCGGGCCCTGGCGCAGGCCGGCAACGTCCAGGTCCGGGCCGCGGAGCTGTTGGGCATCACCAAAAGCCTCCTGCAATACAAGCTGAAAAAATACCAGCTGACCACCCAGTGAGACCCATGAAACTCAACGATTTTCCCGCGGACCTGCAGCCCCACCTCGTGCCTGCGCCCAGCGGCCGGATGGTCTACCAGTGCCTGGAGTGCGGCCGGGAATACGGCATCACCGAACTCCTCTATACCTGCCCCGCCTGCAGGGGCCTGTTTCTCCTGGTGGACAAAAACGAGGCGCGCCTGAAGGAGCGCCCCGGGGCCTTCTGGCGGCGCCTCTTTGACCACCGCAGGATGCTCACCCTCCCGGCCCTGAAAGGGATTTTCCTCTACTACGAGCTCATCGCCCCGGTCATTCCCCTTGAGGACATCATCTACCTGGGGGAGGGGCACACCCCGGAAGTCCAGGCCTGCCCCGCCCTGGCGGAGCAGGTGGGCCGGCCCTTCGCCTTCAAGAATGACGGCCAGAACCCCTCGGCCTCCTTCAAGGACCGGGGCATGGCCGCGGCCCTGAGCTACCTCAACTTCCTGGTGCAAAGCGAGAATCTGGGCCGGGTCCTGGCGGTATGCGCCTCCACCGGCGACACCTCCGCCGCCGCCGCCTTGTACGCCGCCTACCTGGGGGACAAGGTGGCCTCGGCGGTGCTTCTGCCCCACGGCAAGGTCACCCCCCAGCAGCTGGCCCAGCCCCTGGGCGCCGGCGCCCGGGTGCTGGAGCTCCCCGGGGTCTTCGATGACTGCATGAAGGTGGTGGAGGCCCTGGCCGACCACTACCAGGTGGCCCTCCTCAACTCCAAGAACTCCTGGCGCATCCGGGGCCAGGAATCCTACGCCTTTGAGATCGCCCAGGCCCACGACTACGAGCTCACCGGCCTGGCCGTGGTGGTGCCCATCGGCAACGCCGGCAACATCACCGCCATCCTGCAGGGCTTCCTGCGCCTCCATGACCTGGGGATCATTGACACCCTGCCCCGGGTGCTGGGGGTGCAGTCATCCCACGCCGATCCGGTGTTTCGCTACTTCCGGGAGCCCAAAGGCCGCCGGGTCTTCACCCCCGTGGCGGTCCGGCCCTCGGTGGCCCAGGCCGCCATGATCGGCAATCCCGTCAGCATGCCCCGGGTCATCCGCCTGGCGGAGGAATACACCCGCCGGGCCGGCGAGGAGAGCGTGGCGGTGGTGCAGGTGAGCGAACAGGAGATCATGGACTCCATGCTCCTGGCCAACCGCCACGGCCACATCGCCTGCACCCAGGGGGGCGAATCCCTGGCGGGTTTCCGGGCCGCCATCCAGGCCGGCCTCCTCGGCCCAAACGAAACCGGCATCCTGGACGCCACCGCCCATCATCTGAAATTCATCGGCTTCCAGCAGATGTACTTCGACAACACCTTCCCGCCGGAATTCGAGGTTGTCCCCAAACCGGAATACCAGAACTTTCCCCAGCTCCTCACCCCCACCACCGACGACCCAAAGGAAAAGACCGCCGACCTGGCCCGCCAGATCGCCGCCCTGTTGGGCCTCACCCCCAAGGGGGCGTAAGGGCTGTGGGGGAAGGGCCAGGGTGCGGAAGCTCCCTGCCCTCCCCTCTCCCAACCCTTTATATGACAGCCTCAGCACGACCTGACGCTGCCATAGATAATTCATCACCCCAGGTGGGATTGGGGGTGGGCGTGGGGAGGGGGGGAGGGGCCACTGCCCCCTTGGCCTCCTCCCCACATAAAAAACGGCCGCCCTCCCGTTAGGGAGAACGGCCGGCTGGAGGGTTACGGGTAAACGGGAACGATCCCTGCTGATTGCTTTGCGGGGGAGGGCCAGGGGCTTCGAAGCCCCTGCCCTCCCCCCCGCACTCCCTCCCAACCCGCAAAGGATCGCCTGGGAAGGCGGGCTTTCAGCCCGACTTCCCGAGCGATACACCCCCTTGTGGGATTGGGGAGGGGGGGGTGGGGGGCCCGTGGCCCTTACCCCCTCCCCCACCTCACCTGGCCGCGCTGATGAGTCGGCCCTGGCTGTCGAAAACCTCGATTTCCACGGTGCGACCGCCATCCAGGCGGTGGGTGGCGCAGCTCAGTCACGGGTCGTAGCAGCGCACCGCCATCTCCACTCTGTTTAAGGCCTCCTCGGTGACCTGACCGTGGCGGATGACGCTTTGGGCCGCCTGGCGGATGCTCATGTTCATGGGGGCCACATTGTGGGTGGTGCCCACAATGAGGTTGGCCCGGGTGATGAGGCCGTTTTTGTCGGTGGAGTAGTCGTGGATGAGGGTCCCCCGGGGGGCCTCCACGCAGCCCACCCCCCGGCCCGCCTTGGGCTCCACCGGGTTGCGCACCTGGGGGTCGGTGATCTCCGGGTCCTCCAGAAGCTCCACCACCTTCTCGCAGGCATAGAGGAGCTCGATGAGCCGGGCCCAGTGATAGAGCATGGTGGATTGGGCCGGCCGCCCGAAGCGGCTCCGGAACTCCTCCAGCTCCGCCTGGGCCAGGGGCGTGCTGATCCGATCGCAGACATTGAGGCGGGCCAGGGTGTTCACCCGGTAGATGCCTTTGGGCTGCTCCAGGTCCATGGAGAAGCCCTCCCCCCAGACCCGGGCGTAGGGGAATTTGGAGTAGGCCCAGTCTTCCACGTGCTCGCCCAGGTAATAGGCGTACTCCAGGTGGCTGAAGTCCTGGTAGGTGCCGTCCGGCTTCATGAGGCGCAGCACACCTTCGTAGAAGGTGAGGGAGCCATCCCGGGGGTCCACCGTGCCGAGGAAGCCGGTGGTGATCTCCCCCAGGCGCACGGTGGCGTCGTCCAGCTGGGCGAAGACGTTCTTTTTGGCCCAGTCCAGGCAGAACTGGGCAAACTCCAGCTGCTCCCGGCTCTTTGCCAGCAGCTCCTGGCGCTCCGCCTCGGTCATGGGCTTGGAGAAGCCGCCCGGCACCACCGCCACCGGGTGGATGACCTTGCCGGCGAACTTCTCGATCATCATCTGGCCGGCCTGGCGCATCTTCACCACCTGGGTGGCCAGCTCCGGGGCGGCCTTCACCACCCCCAGGACGTTGCGGACCGAATAATCAGCCCCGGGCCCCAGGACAAAGTCCGGGGCCGCCAGGAAGAAGAAGTGCAGGATCTTGTCATTGATCTGCGCCATCACCAGCATGAGCTCCCGGAGCTTCCGGCCGGCAGGGGGGACCTGGGCTCCGAAACAGCCGTCCACCGCCTTGTTGGAGGCGGTGTGGTGCATCCAGGGGCAGATGCCGCAGATGCGGTTGACGATGCGGGGCACCTCCTCCGCCGGGCGCCCCTCGATGAATTTCTCAAAGCCCCGGAGCGCCATGATGTTGAGGCGGGTGTCCGCCACATTGCCCTCGTCGTCCAGCACGATGGCGATGCGGGCGTGGCCCTCGATGCGGGTGATGGGCTGGATGTTGATCACCCGCCGGCCGCTTCCGGCGCCGTGGGCAAACGCCTTGTCCGCCGTGGCTTCTATAGTCTGTGCCATGATGTTCTCCTGAATGGTTGTGTGGGGGCCAGGGAGCGTTGCTCCCTGCCCTCCCCCCACCCCCCTCCCAACCCTGTATGGGATTGGGGGAGGGGAGTGGGGAGGGGGTAAGGGCCCACCGGTCCTTAGCCCCCTCCCCACCTCCTCTACCTCTCCGCCGCCCGACGCCGCTGCAGCAGGCCGTGGGCGCCGGAAAATTCCAGCACTGTGGCCCGATCGGTGATGGAGCGCACGTCGATACGGTTACTGGCCAGGGCGTTGAGGTAGTCCAGCAATTGGTTGCCGTCTTTGCGCACCGGCCCGTAGCAGCCCTGGCAGGGCACCCGGGCCCGGATGCACTGCGGCGCCTCGCCCTGCAGCCCGGCGCAGCCCGCCCGGGTGACGGGCCCCAGGCACTGGAAGCCCTGCTCCAGCAGGCAGTGCATCTCGCTGATGGGCCTGGCCGGATCGTAATGGGCGTTGCGGGTGAAGCGGTGCAGCTTTTGCAGCTTGCCCTTCCCCTGCCGGATGGTGGGGCAGGTGTCGCAGACGCTCTTGTCCGGCAGGCGGGGCTCCCGGCCCTCGAGGAGCGCCACGATGGCCTCGGCGATGAGGTCCGGATGCGGCGGGCAGCCCTGGAGGTAAAAGTCGACCTTGATCTTTTCATCCAGGGCGTAGGTGCGGTCCAGAATGGGGGGCAGGACCGGATCCGCCGGCGTCTCATGGGGATCGGTGCTTTCGCTGGTGCGGTAGTAGCGCTCCAACAGGGCGGGATTGTCAAACAGGTTCATGAGGGCGGGAATCCCCCCGTGGGTGGCGCAGGTGCCCAGGGCGAGGATGATTTCACAGCTCTCCCGCATGGCCTGGGCCACCTCCAGGTGCTCCTGGTTGCGGATGCCCCCGGAGATGATGCCCACCGTGGCCCGGGGGATCTCCAGATGATGGACATCCCCTTCCCCTGTCTGGCCGAAGTATTTGTGGTCCATGAGTACCGGGATGTGGACAAACTCCAGGTGGGGCAGAACCTCAAGGAGGGTCTCCCCCAGATTGAGGATGGCCACCTCGCAGCCGGAGCAGGAATTGAGCCATTCTGAGGCAACTTTGACCGGCATGGGACCCTCCTTTACCCCTTGACCCTGACGGCGCGGCGCTCCAGCTCGGCATGCCGCGCCGCCGCCCGCTCCTTCTTTTTGTCGGACCACTCCATGACCTTGGCCAGGGCCTGGTGCGCCAGCTCCTGGCTGCCGACCTCCACGTCCCCCTCCCGGGCGTCGGCCATGATCGCCCGGCCCAGGGGGGAGCGCACGATCACCGTGGTCCAGCCCTCCGGCGCGCCGATGCCGCCAAAGGACAGGTCCGCATATTCGGCGGCATAGTCGTCGCAGTACTGGCAGGCGTAGCGCTTCATGAACTCCAGCTTCTCTAAGGGGATGGTGCGCAGCTCGCCGGATTTCAGATGCACCATCAGGGTTTCCTTGACGTTGATTTTGCGCACCTCCTCCCAGCGGAACCCCCCCAGCTCCATGAGCCGCCGGCGCTCGGCCTCGCCGAAGTGGAAGTTGCCGGTGCAAAAGAGCCCCAGGTGCACGGTGATGGAGCCCGCCGGCACGATCCCCAAGACCTCCATGCGCCGCAAGGCGTTGATCTGGCAGGGCGTGCCCACAAAGGCCACCCGGTTGAGGCGCTTTTTGGCCACCTCCCCCAGCTCGATGATGGAAGGGGAAAACGTGCTGCTCTCCAGGGTGGCATAGACCTTGGAGAAATGGGTCATGCCGTGGATGGTGTCGAAATGGAACCCGGCGGCGTCCAGGATCTCCTCCCGGGTGATGGCCAGCCAGGGCCAGCGCCGGAATTCCCCCACCTTGCGGCTGACGATGGCCCCGTCGATGCGGCCCAGATCAAAGAGGTGCAGGAGCAGGGCAGTCACCACCCCGCCGTCCGTGCCCCGGGCCAACACCCCGGGGTCGGCGGCCCGGGCCACCTGGGTGCTGAGAATGCGGCCCATGGGCGCGCTCCAGGACACCAGGCGCTTGGTCTCCTCGTCCAGCTCGTGAATCTCCGGACAGATGGAGTAGCACAGGCCGCATTCAATGCACTTCTCGATGTCCTTGTAGCGGGGGCGGCCGTCCTCCCCCAGCTCCAGGGCGCCGTAATTGATGGCGGTGCAGAAGGTCACGCAGCCGCCGCAATGGTGGCACAGCCCCGGCTTCTGCACCTCCTGGATGAGATGAAAAAAGGTCTTCATGGCGCCTCCTCCCCGGGTCAGCCGGCAGCTTCCGCCAGCTCCGCTCTTAGCGGCCTCAGCGGATTGGGCCCCAACGCCCGGATCTTCTCGACAAACTGCGTCACCACCTGGGCAAACCGGGGAGCCTCGGCGGACGACACCCATTCCAGCGCATAGCGCTCCGGGTCAAGATTCAGGGTCTCCAACACCAGCCGGGTGGCTTCAAAACGCGACAGGGCTTTGTAATTACCATCCAGGTAATGACAGTCACCCAGATGTCACCCCATCACCAATACCCCATCCACCCCCCGGCTCAGCGCCTTCACCACCAGCTCCGGATGCACCATGCCGGAACAATTCACCCGGATCACCCTGAGATTGGGCGGATACTGCAAACGGGACACTCCCGCCAGGTCCGCCCCGGCATACGCACACCAGTTGCACAAAAAACCCAGCACCACCGGTTCAAATGTCTCTTCCATGTCGCCTCCTTGATTGCGTCGCCGCATGGGGGGCTAACCCGCCCTTTCCCCCTTCCCCCTTGCGGGTTGGGAGGGGGGCGCCGGGGGAGGGCAGGGCACCAAAGCCCCTGGCCCTTCCCATGACCTACAGCGCCTCCAGCACGGCCTCCACCTGGGCCTCCAGCTGGGGCAGGGTGAAGCCGTGCACGGTGATGCCCTCCTTGGGGCAGGTGGCCTCGCACAGGCCGCAGCCCTTGCAGAGGGCCTTGTCGCTCGCCACCCGCCGGTGGCGGCGGCCGTCCTCGCCCTGGTAGTCCTCCAGTTTCAGGGCCAGATACGGGCAGACGTCCACGCACAGGCCGCAGCCGTCGCAGTGGCTGGTAACCTCGCTCTTGATGGCATCCAGCTCCATGGCGCTTCGGGCCAGAATGATGCCGGCCCGGGTGGCGGCCGCCTTGGCCTGGCTGACGGCCTCCTCCAAAGGTTTGGGATGGTGGCAGAGGCCGGCCAGAAACACCCCGTCCACGGTGGAGTCCACCGGCCTCAGTTTGGGGTGGGCTTCATTGAAGAAGCCGTCCTCGTTGACGCTCAGTTTGAAGAGCTCCACCAGCCCCCCGGGGTCGTGGGGCCTGATGCCGCTGGCCAGCACCAGATAGTCGGGGGCAAGCTGCACCGGCAGCCCCAGGATGGGGTCGGTCACTGTCACCTGGAGCCGGCCGTCGGCCTCCCTTACCTGGGGCTTGTTCTCCAGGGTGTAGGGGATAAAGATCACCCCCAGCTCCCGGGCCTTGGTGGCGAGGGTCTCCCGCAGGCCGTAGGTGCGAAGGTCCCGGTAGAGGATGTAGACGGGTTTGTCCGGGTCCAGCTCCTTGAGGCGGATGGCGTTCTCCACCGAGTGGGTGCAGCAGGTGCGGCTGCAGTACATGCGTCCCGGCTCCCGGGAGCCCACACACTGGATGAAGACCACCGGGCCGGCGGCCTTGAGGTCCGCCGGTTTTTCCCGGAGCAGGGCGTCCAGCTCCAGGGCGGTGAGCACCCGGGGGTGCCGGCCGTAGAGATATTCCTCAGGCTTGTACTCCTGGCCGCCGAGGGCCAGGACCGCCACCCCAAAGGAGAGGCTGCGGCTCTCCCCGGCCACGCTGACCTCGCTCCGGAAATTGCCCACCGAGCCGGAGACGCTTGTCAGTTCCGCCTGTTTCAGGACCTGGATCTTGGGGTGGTTCTCCACCTGGGCGATGAGGGTGGTGAGGAAGGGCCGCACCTCCTCCCCCTTCCAGGTGCGGTTGAGGTGCCAGGCGTTGCCGCCCAGCTTGTCGGTCTTTTCCAGCAGGGTGACGGCATAGCCCTGTTCCGCCAGCTCCAGGGCCGCAGTCAGGCCGGCGACGCCCCCGCCCACCACCAGGGCCTGCTGCACCACCGGCACCGCCTCCCGGGTCAGAGGGTAGTCCAGGGCCGCCTTGGCCACCGCCATGCGCACCTGGTCCCGGGCCTTCAGGGTGGCATAGGCGGGGTTGTGCTGGTGCACCCAGGAGCCCTGGTTCCGGATGTTGGCCATCTCCACCAGATAGGGGTTGAGACCCGCCTCCCGGAGGGTGTCCTGAAACAGGGCCTCATGGGTGCGGGGCGTGCAGGCGGCGATGACGATGCGGTTGAGGTTCAGCTCCCTAATCTTGGCGGCGATGAGGTCCTGGGTGTCGGTGGAGCAGGTGAAGAGATTGTTCTCCACGAAGGCCACATGCGGCAGAGTGCGGGCATACTCCGCCAGCCCCTTGACGTCGATGACCCCGGCGATGTTGATGCCGCAGGAGCAGATGAACACCCCGATGCGGGGTTCGTCGGCGGAGACGTCCCGCTCCGGCGGGTAGGTCTTCTCCCGGGTGAGGGTGCCCCGGGCCGCGACCAGGCTCCGGGCCGCCTCGCCCGCCGCCGCCGAGGCGTCCATCACCGCCCGGGGGATGGACTTGGGGGATTCGGCGGCGCCGCAGACATAGATGCCGGGCCGGGAGGTGGCCACCGGATTGAAGCCGTTGGTGGCCACAAAGCGGAACTGGTTCAGGTCCAGGGCGGCGGTGCGGGCCAGCTCCTGGGCGGAATCCGGGGCCTCCAGGCCCACGGAGAGCACCGCCAGGTCGAAGTCCTCCCGGCGCGGGCGGCCGTCCTCCCCCACATATTCCACCTGCACCCCCCGGTTCTTGGGGCCGGGGAGGAGGCTGTGGGGCCGGGCCCGGACGAAGCGCACCCCCTTGGCCTGGGCGTTGACGTAATAGCGCTCGAATTCCTTGTTGTGGGCCCGCAAGTCCATGTAAAAGATGGTGGTCTCGGCGCCGGGGAGGTGGTCGGCGGTGACCAGGGCCTGCTTCACCGCGTACATGCAGCAGACGGTGGAGCAGTAGGGGTTGCCCCGACCGTCCTGGCTGCGGGAGCCGACGCATTGGATCCAGGCCACCCGCCTGGGCTCCTGGTGGTCCGACGGCCGGATCAGGTGCCCCTGGAAGGGGCCGCCGGCGGAGAGGAGCCGCTCGTACTCCAGGCCGGTGACCACATCGGGCACCCGGCCGTAGCCGTAGGGGGCCAGCACCCCGGGGTCGAAGGGGCGGTAGCCCGGGGCCAGGATCAGGGCCCCCACCTTCAGGGTGACGGTCTCTCCTTGATCCTCAAAGTTGATGGCGCCGGTGGGACAGAACTTCTCGCAGGCCTTGCACTTGCCCTTGGCAAAGTAGAGGCAGGCGTCCGGATCGATGGCGTATTTCAGGGGGACCGTCTGACTGTAGTAGATGTAGATGGCCTTGCGCTTGCCCACCCCGAGATTGTAGTCGTCGGCCACCTTTTTGGGGCATTTCTCGGCGCACAGCCCGCAGGCGATGCACTTGTCCGGGTCGACGTATCGGGGGTTTTTCCGCAGGGTGACGGTGAAATTGCCGGGGCCGCCGTGGATCTCGGCCACCTGGGACAGCGTGTGCAGCTCAATGTTCAAGTGCCGACCGCACTCGACCAACTTGGGCGACAGAATTCACATGGCGCAGTCGTTGGTCGGGTAGGTCTTGTCCAGTTGGGCCATCTTGCCGCCGATGCCGGCCTTGGCCTCCACCAAGTGGACGTAGTAGCCGGAGTCGGCCAGATCCAGGGCGGCCTGGATGCCGGCGATGCCGCCGCCCACCACCATAACCGCACCCACCACATTTCCTGTCATGTTGTCCTCCCGGGTTGCTGGGGCAGCCTGCCTGGGGACCAGGCGGGGTTGGGCCTCCCGCCCTCCGCCCACCTCCCGGGGGGCCAGGGCCTCGGGGTCCAGGTGGAACTCCTGGCAGAGGTGGGCCAGGTCTTCCGGGGTGAAGACCAAGCCCTTGCCGGGTCCGGGACGGCAAGGCAGGCGGCCGCTCTTCACCCAGTTGCGGATGGTGTTGCGGTGGACACCGATGGCTTTGGCCAGGGCCACGAGGTGGACCACAAACATGTCGGCGCTCCTTTTCTGCCTCCGGAGGGGGGGGCGAACTGTGCAATTTGTGCAATGTGCATTTTGTGCTTTTTTACCTGGATTGCACCCGCCTGTCAAGAAAAATCTGCCCCTCCCGGACAACAAAAAAGGCCGGGGGATCCCCCCCGGCCCCACCGGCCCAACCTTGCGGCTCTACCAGCCGTAGGTCAGGAAATCATGGATGGAGTTGCTGGCCAGACGGCCGGCGCCCATGGCCAAAATGACCGTGGCCGCACCGGTGACGATGTCCCCCCCGGCCCAGACCCGGGGCTTCATGGTCTTGCCGGTCTTGGGATCGGCGATGATGTAGCCCCACTTGTTGAGGGCCAGGCCCGGGGTGGCCTTGGTGAGCAGGGGGTTGGCCCCGGAGCCGATGGCGATGACCGCGGTGTCGATCTCCACGATGAACTCCGAGCCCGGAATGGGAATGGGGCGCCGGCGGCCGGAGGCGTCGGGTTCCCCCAGCTCCATCTTCAGGCATTCCACCCCGGTGAGGTAGCCGTCTTCGTTGCCCAGGAAGCGCACCGGGTTGGTGAGGAAGAGGAATTCCACCCCCTCCTCCTCGGCGTGGTGGATCTCCGCCGCCCGGGCCGGCAGCTCGGCGTGGGAGCGCCGGTAGATGATGTAGGAGTGCTCGGCCCCCATGCGCAGGGCGGTGCGGGCTGCGTCCATGGCCACGTTGCCGCCCCCGAAGGTGGCCACCTTCTTGCCCCTCACCAGCGGCGTGTCGTAGTTGGGGAAGTCGTAGGCCCGCATCAGGTTGGAGCGGGTGAGGTATTCGTTGGCGGAATAGACCCCGATATAGTGCTCCCCGGGGATATTGAGGAACATGGGCAGGCCGGCCCCCACCCCCAGAAAGACGGCGTCGAAGCGCTCCAGGAGCTCATCCACCGTCTCGGTGCGCCCGATGACCGCGTTCACCTCAATCTTGACGCCCAGGCGCTCGAGATACCGGCACTCATGGGCCACGATCTCCTTGGGGAGGCGGAACTCCGGGATGCCGTAGATGAGCACCCCGCCCGGGGCATGCAGGGCCTCAAAGATGGTGACCTCGTGGCCCTTGAGGATGAGGTCGCCGGCCACGGTGAGACCTGCGGGGCCGGAGCCCACCACCGCCACCTTCTTGCCGGTGGGCGGCGCCTTGGGGGGCAGGATGTCCCGGCCGTGGAGGCGCTGGTAATCGGCGGCGAAGCGCTCCAGGTTGCCGATGGCCACCGGCTCGTCCTTTTTCCCCACCACGCACAGGCCTTCGCACTGAATCTCCTGGGGGCAGACCCGGCCGCACACCGCCGGCAGGGAGTTCTTCTCCCACAGCTTGCGGATGGCCGCCTCAAAATCCCCTTCCTTGATGAACTTGATGAAGCCGGGGATGTCGATCTCCACCGGGCAGCCCTGCTTGCAGCGGGGGTCCTTGCACTGGATGCAGCGCTCCGCCTCCTTCATGGCCAGCTCGGGGGTGTAGCCGTAGGGCACCTCGTTGAAATTATGGCGCCGGACCTGGGGGTCCTGCTCCGGCATCTTCTGCCGGGGGATCTTCTCTTTTTTCGGAGCCTTGACTTCTTCAGACATGCGTCATCTCCTCCCTTGTGTCTCGGTCAGCTCTTGTGGGAGCAGCCCTGCCCCAGGCTGGCTTTGAAGCGGTCGTAGGCCAGCTTCTCTTCCGGCAGATAGGAACGCAGCCTCAGGGTGAGCTCGTCGAAGTCCACCTGATGGCCGTCAAACTCGGGGCCGTCCACGCAGGCGAACTGCATCCTGCCGCCCACCTGCACCCGGCAGCAGCCGCACATGCCGGTGCCGTCCAGCATGATGGGGTTGAGGCTCACCAGGGTCTTGACGCCGAACTCCTTGGTCATCTGGCTGCAGAACTTCATCATGGGCACCGGGCCGATGCACACCGCCAGGCCGATGTCCCGGTTCTCGGTGAGGACCTTCTTCAGCATCTCGGTGACGAAGCCCTTGTGCCCGTAAGAGCCGTCATCGGTGCAGATATGCAGCTCGTGGGAGGCGGCCCGCATCTTGTCCTCCAGGATGAGCAGCTCCTTGGTGCGGGCGCCGATGATGGCGATGACGTGGTTGCCCAACTGCTTCAGCCCCCGGGTGATGGGGTGCAGCACTGCGATGCCGGTGCCGCCGCCGACGCAGACCACCTTCCCCACTTTCTCCAGGTGGGTGGGCTGCCCCAGGGGCCCGATGACGTCAAGATACGCATCCCCCACCTTCAGGGTCTTGAACAGGGCGGTGCTCTTGCCCACCACGGCGTAGATGATGTTGATGAGACCCCGTTCCGGATCGGTGTCGGCCATGGTCAGGGGGATGCGCTCCCCCGTCTCGTTGGCCCGCAGGATGACGAACTGGCCCGGTTTGGCTTTCTTGGCAATCTTGGGGGCCCTGACCCAGTTGCTGATGATGGTGCCCTGGGCCATTTCCTCGCGTTCCACAATTTCAAACATAGGCGCATCTCCTCACTTCGGGAAAATGGTGGCCTCGCCTTGCCACTCCCCCAGGCTGTCGGCGGAACGGCCCGCTGCTCTTGTAATCGTATCCTCTTACCACGGCCGCCTGCCGGGGTTCAAGTGATAAATATCACAATTATCAAAAAGAGGGAAGCGGCCGCCGGGCCCGGTAGGCCCGCCCCCAAGGCCGCCCCCTGCCATCCGGCCGGTCCGGTCTGCAGGGGAGGCCCGAGAGGGGACCCCCCCAAAAAAAGGCCGGCCTCCCCCACAAGAGAAGCCGGCCGGCGCCCGGCCGGGGAGCGCCCGGCCGGGAGGAAGGGTAGCTCCTTAGAAGAGGCCGATGACCTTGCCGGTCTTGACGTCCACATCCACCCGCCGGAAGGCCGGGTCGGAGGCGGTGCCGGGCATGAGGCTGATGGCGCCGCACACCGGGCAGATGAACTTGGCGCCGCTGTAGACCAGGAAGTCCCGGACGGGGAGCCGCCAGCCCTTGGGCACGCCCTTCTTGGTGGGGTCGTGGCTGAGGCTCAGGTGGGTCTTCACCATCATGGTGGCGTATTCGTTGTACTTGGGATCCTTCTCGAAGCGCTCGGCCTTGGCCACCGCTTCGGGGAGGAAGTCCACCCCGTCGGCGCCGTAGACTTCCTTGGCGATGACTTCCACCCGCTGGCGCAGGGGCATCTCATTGGGATAGAGGAACTTGAAGTCGTTCTTCTCCTTGCAGGCCTCCATGACCGCGTCGGCGAATTCCAGGGCGCCTTCGCCGCCGAACTGCCAGTGCCGGGAGACCGCCACCCGGGCCCCTTCGGCCTCGCACACCCGGCGGATGAGGTCGTGCTCCTCTTTGGAGTCGAAATGGAAGGCGTTGATGCACACCACCGGGTTGATGCCCGCCTTCTTGATGGTGCGGATATGGTGCACGGCGTTCTGGACGCCGTCTTCCAGCCACTTGAAGGTCTGGGGCGACGCTTCGAAGTATTCCTTGGGGATGGGCTTGCCGGGCGGGCAGGGGAGGGCCCCGGCGTTGACGCCGTGGTGCTTGAGACCCCGCACCGTGGTGGTGAGCACCGCCACATGGGGTTTGAGGCCGCTGAAGCGGCATTTCACGTTCCAGAACTTCTCAAAGCCGATGTCGGCGCCGAAGCCCGATTCGGTGACGTGGTAGTCAAAGAGCTTCAGGCCGATCTGGTCGGCGATGATGGAGGACTGGCCCACGGCGATGTTGGCGAAGGGACCGGCGTGCACAAAGACCGGCTGCTTCTCCACCGTCTGCATGAGAGTGGGGTTGATGGAGGGCACCATCCAGGCGGTCATGGCATTGCCCACTTCCAGGTCGCCGGTGGTGATGGGGTTGCCCCGCTTGTCATAGCACACGGTGATGTTGTTGAGGCGCTCCTTCAGGTCGGCCAGGGAGGTGGTGATGGACAGGATGGCCATGACCTCCGAGGACACCGCAATGCCGAACTTGGAGGCCATCATGAAGCCATCCATCTTGCCGCCGATGCCGATGATGATGTTGCGCAGCGCCTGGGCGCAGAAGTCGATGATCCAGCCCATCTCGAAGTTCTTGGGGTCAATGTCCAGGCGCTTCAGGTTCCGCTTCGCCAGCTGCTCATCGGTGTAGTTGAACTCATGCTGCAGGCGGGAGGTGGCGGCCACCATGGCCAGGTTGTGGGCGTTCATGATGTTGTTGATGTCGCCCGTCAACCCCAGGGAGAACTCGGTCATGGGGATGAGGAGCGAAATGCCGCCGCCGGCCGCCGTGCCCTTGATGTTCATGGTGGGGCCGCCGGAGGGTTGCCGGAGGGCCCCGCCGACGTTCACCCCCCGCTTGCCCAGACCCTCAATGAGACCCAGGGAGGTGGTGGATTTGCCCTCGCCCAGGGGGGTGGGGGTGATGGCGGTGACGTCGATGTAGTAGCCGTCGGGTTTGTCCTTCAGGCGCTCCAGGCACTTCAGGTAGTCCACGCGACCGATTTTCTGCCCGTAGGGGATGCGCTCCTCCTTGGGGATGCCCAGCATCTCGCACATGTCGTCGAAGGGGATCATCTCCGCTTCGGCGATTTCGGCGATCTGCCAGTCTTTCATGGTGACCGGATCATACTTTGCCATAAACTCGCCTCCTTCAGATTAGGGGTATTGCCTCCATAGGCTTCCCACCGGCTTCAGCGCTGGCGTACACGCGCAGAAAGCCTTCATGAGTCCTGGCCCCCACCGCGCCAGCGCTCATGCTTTTTTTCACATATGCCCCCTTTTAGACGAGAGCCTGGGGTTTGTCAACAAATATTTTGCCCCAGGAACGCTTTTCCCTTCCCGCCTCCCGGCCCGGGATTTTTGGTTTGACAAAGATTTTCCGGCTCCCTACAATGTGAAGAGAATTACAAAAAGGGGACCGCTCCCGGCCAGGCGCCGGGGCCTGAACGGAAGCATGGTTTTCTACCCGAACCCGGGGCCCCCGGGTTTAGGAGGATGGCATGGTAGTCGCGGAATCCAAGCCTGTCAGCGAAATCCTGGAGATGATCAAGGACTGCAAGAAAGTGGTGGTGGCCGGATGCAAAGGCTGCGTCACCGTCTGCAACTCCGGCGGCGAAAAGGAAGTGGGCATCCTGGCCTCAGAGTTGCGTCTGGCCCGCAAGGTGGCCGGCACCGACCTGGAGGTGCTGGAATACACCTGCGAGCGCCAGTGTGACCCGGAATACATCGAGCCCCTGGACGATTTGGTCAAGGATGCGGACGCAGTGGTCTCCATCGCCTGCAGCGTCGGACCCCAGTACATCGCCGCCCGGTATCCCTTCCTGCCGGTGTTCCCGGGCCTCAACACCGTCTTCATCGGCGGCGCCGCCGAACACGGCGTCTGGAAGGAGTATTGCCAGGCCTGCGGTCAGTGCATCATCGGGGATTTCGGCGGATTGTGCCCCGTGGCCCGCTGCGCCAAGTCCCTGATGAACGGCCCCTGCGGCGGCTCCTCGGGGGGCAAATGCGAAGTGGGCAAGGGCACCATCGACTGCATCTGGCATCTCATCTATGAGCGCCTCAAGAACCTGGGGCAGCTCTCCAGGCTGGAAAACCCCTGGGGCTTCAAGAACTGGTCCACCAGCCGGGACGGCGGGCCCCGCACCATGATCCGGGAGGAGTTACGGAAATGACACTGACGGCCGGGAGCAAACTGGAAAAGATCTTGAAAAGCGGCCAAAAGGCCGTCACCTGCGAATGCGGTCCGCCCCGGGGCGCCGACGCCGAGCATTTCCGCCACAAGGCCTCCTTCCTCAAGGATGTCGCCGACGCGGTGAACGTTACCGACAACCAGACCGCGGTGGTGCGCTTCTGTTCCCTGGCGGCCTGCCGCATTCTTCTGGATATGGGCATCGAGCCGGTGATGCAGATGGTCACCCGGGACATGAACCGCATCGCCCTGCAGAGCAATGTCCTGGGCGCCGCCGCCCTGGGCATCAAAAATCTCCTCTGCCTTACCGGCGACCACAACTCCTTCGGCGACCATCCCCAGGCCAAAAACGTCCACGACCTGGACTCGGTGCAGCTTTTGGCCGCGGTCAGGGGCATGCGGGATGACGGCAGGATGATCAGCGGCACCGAGGTGGTGGGGCGGCCCCAGATGTTTCTGGGCGCCGCGGTGAACCCCTTTGCCGACCCCTTCGAGTTTAGGGTGGTGCGCATGGCCAAGAAGGTCAAGGCCGGCGCCCAGTTCGTCCAGACCCAGTGCATCTATGACATGGAGCGCTTCGCCAAGTTCATGCAGATGGCCAATGACATGGGCCTGACGGAGCAGTGCTACGTCCTGGCTGGGGTCACCCCCTTCAAGAGCGTGGGCATGGCCAACTACATGAAGAAGTTCGTCCCCGGCATGCTGGTGCCCGACTCCTACATCCAGCGCCTCAAAGGCGTGCCCAAAGAGAAGCAGGCGGAGGAGGGCATCAAGATCGCCGTGGAGCAGATCCAGCAGCTCCTGGAGATGAAGGGGGTGGCCGGCATCCACCTCATGGCCATCGAATGGGAGGAGCGGGCGCCGGAGATCCTCAAGGCCGCCGGGCTGGTGCCGCGGCCCCAGGTGGATTGACGCCCCCGACCCGGGGCTGGGCCAGGAGGCAGCGGCCCCAATGTGTCGTCATCGTCGCCCGGCCCAAAGAGATGGGGGCCGGGCTTTTGTTTCTGTGCCTGGACAAACCATGGAGGTGCGGTGATGGATCACCGGGAAGGATCAACACAGGCGATCTCCATTCAGGCGGACACCCTGGCCCTGGCGCAGCAGGCCCGCAGCCAGGGGGTGGCCACGGTCTGGGACCGGGCCCGGGCCCAGGAGCCCCAATGCGGCTTCTGCTCCTTGGGCTTGAGCTGCCGCATCTGCGTCATGGGCCCCTGCCGCATCGACCCCTTCGGCGAGGGCCCCACCCACGGCATCTGCGGGGCGGATGCCGACATCATGGTGGCAAGGAACCTCGGGCGCATGATCGCCGCCGGGGCCGCCTCCCATTCGGACCACGGCCGGGATCTGGTGGAGACCCTCCACGCCGTGGCGGAGGGCCGGGCCCCGGGCTATCAGATCACCGACCCGGCCAAGCTGGAGCGCCTGGCGGTGGAATTCGGCGTGGACGGCAGCCTGCCGGTCCTCGACAAGGCCAAGGCCCTGGCTGAGGCCCTGATGGAGGAATACGGCATCAGGAAAGGCCACCTCACCTTCAGCCGGCGCCTCCCCGCCCCCCGGCTGGCCAAATGGCAGGCCCTGGGCATCGCCCCCCGGGGGGTGGACTGGGAAGTGACGGAGATGATGCACCGCACCCACATGGGGGTGGACAACGACTACGTGAATCTCCTCCTGCAGGCCCTGCGCTGCGCCCTGGCCGACGGCTGGGGCGGCTCCATGATCGCCACCGAGATCTCCGACGTGCTCTTCGGCACCCCCACCCCCATCCCCAGCGAGGTGAACCTCGGGGTCCTCAAGCAGGACCAGGTGAACATCATCCTCCACGGCCACAGCCCCCTGGTGAGCGAGATGGTGGTTCGGGCCGCCCAGGACCCGGCCCTGCTCAACCGCGCCCGGGAGCTGGGGGCCCAGGGCATCAACCTGGCGGGCCTGTGCTGCACCGGCAATGAGGTGCTGATGCGCAAGGGCATCCCCATGGCCGGCAACCACCTGGTGCAGGAGCTGGCCATCCTCACCGGCGTGGTGGAGGCTATGGTGGTGGATTATCAGTGCATCATGCCGGCGGTGGCGGAAGTGGCCGCCTGCTACCACACCCTGTTCTTCACCACCTCGGCCAAGGCCAAGTTCCCCAAGGCGGTGCACCTGCCCTTCAGCCCGGACAACGGCGAGACCCTGGGCCGGGAGCTGGTGAGCCGGGCGGTGGAGAACTTCCCCCGCCGCAACCCGGCCAAGGTATTTCTGCCCGCCGGCCAGGCGGTGCGGCAGGTGAGCGGCTTTTCCGTGGAGGCCATCCTCGCCGCCCTGGGGGGCACGCCGGAGCCACTCCTCGACGCCCTCAAGGCGGGCCGGATCCGGGGCGCCGCGGCAGTGGTGGGCTGCAACAATCCCAAGGTCACCCAGGACCTGGGCCACACCACCATCACCAAAGAGCTCATCGCCCACGACATCCTGGTGCTGGACACCGGCTGCACCGCGGTGGCCACCGCCAAGGCCGGCCTCAAACAGCCGGAGGCCGCCGCCCAGGCGGGCCCGGGGCTGAGGGCCGTGTGCGAGGCCCTGAAGATCCCGCCGGTGCTGCACATGGGCTCCTGCGTGGACAACACCCGCATCATCAATCTGGTGGCGGCCCTGGCCAACGCCCTGGGGGTGGACGTGGACCAGCTCCCGGTGGCCGCCGCGGCCCCGGAGTGGTACTCCGAAAAGGCCGCCGCCATCGGCTGCTACGCCGTGGCCACCGGGGTGTTCACCGTCCTGGGGGTGACTCCCCCGGTCCTGGGGAGCAAAAACGTCACCGAGCTGCTGCTGTCGGGGTTAAAGGACCATCTGGGGGCCTGCTTTGCGGTGGAGCCCGACCCCAAGAAGGCCGCGGCCCTGATGATCCGCCACATCGAGGAAAAGCGGCAAGCCCTGGGGCTGGACAGCCGCCTCTAGGGCGATGACCGCACCTGGCTCCTGGGAGGGGAGGCCGGGGGCCGGCCCCTCTTTCAGGTCCACCTTTCCCCGCACGGGGGTGAGCGGAGGGGGGCAGCAGAGAACCGCTGCTCCCCCGACTCTTTCCTCACAACCGTCCACGGCTTCCCTCGTCTCCCTGGCCGCCGAAAAGGATTGACAAGCCGGCCGGGGCTCAGTAAGAATTAACACCAAGACACGCCGCACAAATCAGGGAGGGGAGCGATATGGCGGGTGAACCCTTGGAAGTGAGCGACGCCACCTTTGAGGAGGATATCCTCAAGTCTGACATCCCGGCCTTGGTGGACTTCTGGGCGGCCTGGTGCGGGCCTTGCCGGGCGGTGGCCCCGGTGGTGGAGGAGCTGGCCCGGGACTACGCCGGCAAGGTGAAGGTGGCCAAGATGAACGTGGATGAGAACGCCAAAACCCCGGCCAAATACGGCATCCGCGCCATCCCCACCCTCATCATTTTCAAGGGCGGCCAGGTGGTGGAGCAGATCACCGGCGCCGTCTCCAAGGGCGTCATCGAAGCGGCTTTGAAAAAGGCCCTGTAAGCCGATAGCCTGCATGACCACCTGGGATTATGACGTCATCATCATCGGCGGCGGGCCCGCCGGTCTGACGGCGGGCATCTACACCGGCCGGGCCCGCCTCAGGGCCCTGCTGGTGGAAAAACTCATCCACGGCGGCCAGATGATGACCACGGACCTGGTGGAAAACTACCCCGGATTCCCTGAGGGCATCTCCGGCCCCGAGCTGAGCGACCGCATGCGCAAGCAGGCGGAGCGCTTCGGCCTGGAGATCATCAGCGGCGAGGTCCAGGAGATCAGGCCCGGGAACCCGGTGCATACCGTGGTCCTGGCAGATCGGGAACTGACCGCGCCGGCCCTCATCATCGCCACCGGCGCCAGCTATAAGCACCTGGGGGTGCCCGGGGAGGCGGAGCTCGTGGGCCGGGGCGTCAGCTTCTGCGCCACCTGCGACGGCGCCCTCTATCGGGACCAGGAGATCGCCCTGGTGGGCGGCGGCGACACCGCCCTCACCGAAACCCTCTTCCTCAGCCGCTTCGCCAAAAAGATTCACCTCATCCACCGGCGGGACCAGTTCCGGGGTGCCAAGTACCTCCAGGAACAGGTCCTGGCCCTGGAAAAAGTCCAGGTCCACTGGGACTCGGTGGTGGAGGCCTTTGAGGGCAAGGAGGCCCTGGAGGCGGTCCGCCTGAAAAACGTCAAGACCGGCGAGGTGACCCGCCTGCCGGTGAGCGGCTGCTTTGTGGCCATCGGCATCACCCCCAACACCGCCTTCCTCAAGGACCTCTTGCCCATGGACGAATGGGGCTTCCTCTTCACCGATGCCGACATGGCCACCGCCATCCCCGGCATTTTCGCCGCCGGCGATGTCCGCTCCAAAAACCTCTGGCAGATTGCCACCGCCGTGGGAGACGGCGCCATCGCCGCCCACGCGGCGGAGAACTACCTCAACCGTCTCCGCAAGGAGTAGTTCCCATGCTGCGCCTCAGGTGGGCCCCCCTCGGCCTGATCCTGTGCCTGGCCGTGACAAGCGGCTGTGGCACCATGAAGGGCTGGTTCTCCAAGAAAAAGCCGGACAAACCCCCGGAAGTCCTGGCGGAAGAAGGCATCAAACAGTTGAAACGCAAGAAGTATGAAGACGCCATCGAGACCTTTGAAAAACTCAAGGACCGCTACCCTTACAGCGATCAGGCGCTCCTGGCCCAGGTGAAGCTGGCGGACGCCTACTTCTATAAAAAGAAATACGACGAAGCCCTCCAAGTCTATAAAGAATTCGAAAAACTTCACCCCACCAACAAGGCCGTGCCCTATTCCATCTACCGCCAGGGGCTGTGCTATTACATGCAGCGCTCCACCATCGACCGGGACCAGACCCCCACCGCCAAGGCCCTGGCGGAATTCAAACGCCTGAAGGAGAAATTCCCCGACTCGGAATACGTCCCCAAGGCCGAGGCCTACATGGCCAAATGCCGGCAGGATCTGGCCGCCCATGAGTTCTATGTAGCGGAGTTTTACTACCGCACCAAACGCTACTCCTCGGCCCTGGAGCGCTTCCAGACCCTCGCCCAGGAATATCCGGATTACAACCCGGCCAAAGTAAAAGATTACATCGCCAAGTGCCAGGCCAAGGTGAATAATCCCGACAAGAAATCCGGGAACTTCATCACCAATCTCTTTGACGCCCGCTGGTGAGGCCAGTAGAGGCGGGTGGCGGCAACACCCGCCCGCCTCCGCCTTTTCCGCTTTCCTCCCCAGAGATGGCGTCCAAAAGTGGCGGCTGAGGCCTCAGCATCCGCCGCGCCTCTCATTCTCCCCTTACCCCCATAGAGACGCCCAGGAAGGCCGGGGGCGTCAGGGCCCGCCAAGGCACAGGGCCCGGGTGGCGGCGAAAAGGCGTCCGGGGCCCCTGCCCCCTCCCGGGCACCGGGAGGCACCGGACACGGCCCCGCCTCCTGGTCGGCCCCCCACACGGGGGGTGCCGGCCCTTTTTGCATGCCCCGGACCCTCAGGGGAGCTTCAGGTCCAACCCCTCCAGGGGGGCGAGGCTGGGGTAGTGGGTGAGGTCAAAGCTGATGGGGGTGATGCTGATATACCCGGCCTGGAGCGCCCCGTAGTCGGTGTCCAGGTCCAGCTCCTGGCGCTCGTTGATTTCCGCCAGCCAGTAATAGACCCGCTCCCGGGGGTCCACCCGGCGCTCGAAGTGCTCCACCAGGCGGCCGGTGTCCTGCCGGGTGATGCGGATCCCCAAGATCTCTTCTTCCGGCCGGGCCGGCAGGTTGACGTTGAGGCAGACTTTGGGGGGCCAGGCGGACCAGCCGGCCAGGGCCGACACCAGACGCCGGGCGAGCCTCGCGGGGAGGCAGAAATCCGCCTGCCTATAGGTGTCCAGGGAGAAGGCGATCCCCCGGATGCCCAGGATGACAGCTTCGGTGGCGGCGGATACGGTCCCGGAGTAGAGCACGTTGATCCCCACGTTGGGCCCCAGGTTGATGCCGGAGACCACCAGGTCCGGGGGGCCGTTCAGGAGCTCCGCCAGGGCGATCTTGACGCAGTCCGCCGGGGTGCCGGTCACCGACCAGCCCCGGACCCCGCCCGGCAGGAGCACCTCCTTGACCCGCAAGGGGTGGCTCAGGCTGATGGCGTGCCCCACGGCGCTCTGTTCGGTGTCCGGGGCCACCACCGCCACTTCCCCCACATGGCGCAGCTCCCGGTAGAGGGCGCTCAAGCCCGGGGCAAAGATCCCGTCATCGTTGGTCACCAGAATTTTCATCTGTCCGCCGCCTTCCCCAGGAAAAAGGTGCCGCCCCGGTTCCGGGGGAGGAGGGGGCGGGCCATGGCCATCCCTCCTTCACCCCTGGCCGGGAAGGGATTTTCAGGAGTGCGGGGCCGGGGCCGTCAACCCCTTCCCGGCACTCCATTTTATTGAAGCCCCAGCCGCCTGTGTGGCGCAGCCGGCGCCTGCCCCCTCAGCGGCCAGGGCGGTCGCCACAGTCCCCCAGCCGACCCCTCCCGCTCCGCCTTTGCCCCCGGTCAGGGACATTCAGGGGGTGCCGCCGCTTTTGTCGGCCGGCTGGGTGAGGCGGGCCATGTCGGCCTGCCACTGCTCAAAGCCGGTCTTGGGAAGGAGGGCGGCCTCCTGTTTACCCCCCCGTTCCAGGCGCACCGTCAGCCTGTCCTTGTCCGCCTTGCCCGCCTGGGTCAGGCGGAAGAGGAGCTCCCCGGCCCCGTCCCGCACCTCCACCAGATACTCCTTCCTGGCGGCCCCCGCCTGGGGGAGCAGCCGGTCATACTCCAGCTCCTGCAGCTTGATAAGCGCCGCCTCCAGGCGTACCGCAGGCTGGCGCACCTCCTGCCCCTCGGGGCCGGTGAGCTTCCAGGCGTCCTTCTCTTTCACCCCGGTCCAGGGTTTGTCCGGCGGCCCCCAGGTGAGCTTGGCCGCCTCACTCACCTCGCCGGACCACAGGCGTCGGTCCTCCAGGGCAGCGGGCAGGCCTAGCAGGCGCTGGCCCACCTCGGACTCCACCAGAAACAGCTCGCCCTGGGCTTCCTTCCGGGCATAATAGTCGCCCTCCCGCCGCCCTCCCAGGATCAGGCTCTGGGGCGGCCCCTCCGCCGGATAAACGCTCACCTCGGCGGTGGGGAGGGGGGCAAAACCGAGCTGGGGCTCCTTGGGCGGCTCACGGACGAACTCCTTCACCCGGGCCAGGGTGAGGAAGCGCAGGAAGGACTCCAGGCGGTCCTTGCGCACCTTGACCTCCTCCCGGCCGCTCAGGCGCCACAGGCCCGCGGGGGTCTTCTCCAGCTCCAGGGTGCTGGGGCCCACCACCAGCCGCAGCTTGCTCACCTTCTCCGGGGCGAACTCAAAGAGCGCCTTGTCCCGGAAGGCCTCCAGGGGCCGGTCCAGGGTGTCTTTGGTGGCGGCATTGAGGGTGTAAAGGCGCGGCTCGTCATCCCGCTGCACGTAATACCCCAGCTGCCCCGGCGTGGCCTGGCCCACCTTCAGGCGGTGGGTCCGATCGCCGGCCGTCACCTCCACCACCAGGGCGGGCTGGTCCAGGCCGTAGGCCTTGGGGTCGCTCAGCTCCCCCAGATCCCGGTCCCGCTCCAGGGTGGCCAGAAGATTCACCTGGCTGCGGACCGTCTCCTGGTCGGCCTTGGCCTGCAGGGGCTTTTCCAGCCGCCAGACCTGGTCCTGGCGCACCAGGCGGATCTCCTGGTCCTTTTTGCGCAGCCGGATGGCGCTGATCTCCTCCTCCTTCACCGGCACCAGACGGCGGGCCTCCCGCTCCTGGCGGTCCCGGCGCTCCTGGTGCCACGTCGCCAGGAAATAGCCCGCCGTGAGCACCAGCAGGATCACCACGAAGGAGAGAAGACGCCGGGGATGCATCTTTTGCCTCCCTTCAGCGGCGGGCCCGGCGGCGCAGGTAGGCCGCCACCCCGGCCGCCAGCATGGCCCCGGGGATAAAGATCAGGGTGAGGAAAAAGAGGCCGTAGATCTGCCAGCTGGTGAGGTTTAAGGGCTGCGGCTTTTTTTCGTCCCGCCGGATCAGGATCTGCTTTTCCTCCTCGGCCAGGAAATTCACCGTGTTGAGAAACAGATCGCCGTTCATGGAGAGGTTGAAATAGCCGTTGGTGGCGAAATCCACATCCCCGAAGACCGCCAGGTAGGCGGTTTTGCCCTCCTCCTTTTTCTCCTGGGAGGCCGCCTTCTCCTTGGCTTCGGAAGCCCCGTCCTTGAGCTCCGGGGGCTTGAGCTCCACCAGCACCGCCAGGTTGAAGGGCCCCTGCCGGTCCGTCTGGGGGTTGAAGTCCCAGTTCTCCTTTTTCAGGACCTCCCGGCCGATCTTCTCCCAGCTCGTCTGGGTGGAGAGGGCCAGGGGCAGCCCGGCGGCTCCCGGCAGGTCCCGGCGCAGGCCCAGGGGCCGGGCCAGGGGAAAGAGGGTGACCACATTGGTGAAGTCCCGGGTGATGCGGTGGGGGCCGTATTTCACCGCAATGGGCATGACGACGCTGGCCCCCAGGGCCTGGCTCACCTGGTTGTGGTCCAGCACCAGGCCGTCATTGAGCTCCACCCCGTAGCCCAGGAGGAAGTCCTTGAGGCCCGCATCCTGGAAGGGCTCCAGCATCACCAGGAGGCGGCCGCCCCGGGCCAGGTAATCCTTCAGGGACGGGATCTCCTGGGGGAAGAGGGGCTTCACCGGCCCGGCGATGACCACCACGGCGGCGTCCGCCGGAACCTTCCCCTCTTTGAGGAGATTGAGCTCGCTCAGGAGGAACCCCTCATTCTCCAGGGCCCGTTTGGCGGTGAGGAGGCCCTCCCGGCGGGGCTCCTCAATGCTCCGCTCGCCGTGGCCGGTGAGGAAATAGACCTTTTTCTGCTGCGGGCGCAAGAGCCGCCGCAGGGCCTCGGAGAGGGCCTCCTCCTCGGCCCGGTCCGCCATCTGCCGCCGGCCGTCATACTCCAACAGCACATTTCCAGGAAAACGGAAGCCCGCCTCCCGGGCCTTGTGGGGATTCCGGTCCGGGTCCACAAAGCTGAAGGAGACCTGGGGGTTGGCATAGGCGTAATTCTGGAGCACCTCCCGGGCCCGCTGGCGGTCGCCCTGGCCCTCCGGGAGAAAGGCGGTCATGGTGAGAGGCTTGTCCACGTCCTTCAGAAGCGCCAGGGTGACGGCGGTGAGGGACTGGGATTTCCCCTGGGTGAGGTCCAGGCGCCCGGGGTAGCGCCCCGCCAGCAGGTTGATCACCACCAGGATGGCCAGCACCAGCGCCACCGCGGCCGCCGAGCCGCCGCCGTAGACCACGGTGCGGGTGAAGAGACGATCACGCAGAGCCACGGTACCCCCCCACCCATCAGGCTCGCCAGCGGCGGGATTCCAGCTGCCGCTGGGTGAGGAAGAGGAAAAAGTAAATGAAACTGAGGTAGAAGATGACATCCCGGGTGTCGATCACCCCCCGGGCCAGATTTTCAAAGCGCTCCAGCAACGACAAGGCGGCAAACACCCCGCCCCAGCCCGCCGCCCCCAGCTCCTGCTGCCAGCCGATGAGCCAGAAGAGGAGCAGCAAGGCAAAGGCCAGCACCGCGGCGATGATCTGGTTCTCCGTCAGGCTGGAGGCAAAGAGCCCCAGGGCCAGGCAGGCGCCCCCCAAAAGGATGAGACCCAGATAGCCGCTGGCCAGGGCCCCCCAGTCCAGGCGGGTGATGGGCGCCAGCGACAAAGGATAGATGACCGTGATGGCCAATAAGAGGAGATAGACCAAAAGCGCCGCCAGAAACTTCCCCAGGATGATGGCCCCGTCGGTGAGGGGATAGGTAAAGAGCAGCTCGGCGGTGCCGGAGCGCTTCTCCTCGGCCAGGAGGCGCATGGTGATCAGGGGCACCAGAAAGAGAAAGACGATGGCCAGGGTGCCGAAGAGCGGCCGGAAGACCATCTGCTGGGGGGTGAGCAGGGCCGCCAACTGCGGATTCTGGGCCCCCTGGAAGCTCAGGAGATTGTAGTAGAGCAGGTTGGCGTAGAAGAAATAACCGCCCAGAAGCAGAAAGCAGAAGCCCACCAGGTAAAAGATGGGGGTGGCGAAATAGATGGTGAGCTCCTTGCGCACCATCGCGCCGATGCCGGACATCCTTAGGCCTCCTCCGTCACCAGGTTGAGGAAGACTTCCTCCAGGGTGAATTCCTGGGCCTTGAGTTCCCACAGGTTCCAGCCCCGGCCCACCACCAGGCGGGCCAGATCGGGCCGGAGATCGCCGTTGTCCCGGCCCACCACCAGGTAGCGGCCCTCCCCCAGAGGCGAGACCTCGGTGACCCCCTCCAGCTCCTTCAGCGCCGCCAGGACGTCATCTACCGGGCCGTCCACCGCCAGCTGCACCCGAAGCCCCCGGCTGAGCTGCCGGGAGAGGTTCTCCGGGGTGTCCGAGGCGACGATCTGCCCCTTGTTGATGATGATCACCCGCTGGCAGAGCTGGCTCACCTCCGGCAGGATGTGGCTGGAGAGGATGACCGTGTGCCGGCCGGCCAGTTCCTTGATGAGCTGGCGGATCTCCACGATCTGGGAGGGGTCGAGCCCGATGGTGGGCTCATCCAGGATGAGGAGGGGCGGGCGATGCAGGAGGGCCTGGGCCAGCCCCACCCGCTGGCGGAAGCCCTTGGAGAGGGCGCCGATGCGGGTCCCCACCACCTCGGTGAGGCCGCACTCCACAACCACCTGCTGCACCTCCGTCCCCCGCCGCTCCCCGGGCACCCCCTTGGCCCGGGCGGCAAAATCCAGAAACTGGCGCACCGTGAGGTCGGGGTAGAGGGGGACGTTCTCCGGCAGATACCCCAAAGCGCGCCTCGCCTGCAGCGACTCAGTGAGGACGTCATGGCCGTTGATGCGGGCGCTGCCGGAGGTGGGGGTGAGGTAGCCCGCCAGGATCTTCAGGGTGGTGGTCTTGCCGGCGCCGTTGGGGCCGAGAAAGCCCACAATCTCACCGGCGGCCACTGCAAAGCTCACCCGGCTGATGGCCAGGTGAGGGCCGTAATACTTGGTCAGCTCCTGAACCTCAATCATCATGACTCAAGGGCGCACATCCTCAGGGACAAAAATTATAACCGTGGCTATTTGAGGGGAGGGACGCCCGGAAGAGCACGGCTCTCCCCCTCCTCTCCCTCCCCTCCTGAGGTTGGGGGGTAGGGCTTGGGAGGGGCGCAGACCTGTAGCCCCCTGACCCCTCCCCCACGCCTGCCTCAGGACGCCCGGGCCGCCCGGAAGGCCGCCACGGTGCGGGCCAGGCCCTCCTCCAGGGGAACCGTGGGCTGCCAGCCCAGGCGCTCCCGGGCCAGGGCGGCGTTGAGGGCGCTGCGCCGCTGCTCCCCGGGCTTGGGGGGCCCGTGCACCGGCTCCCGGGGCGAGTCGCACAGCCGCTGCAGATGCCGGTAGAGCGTCAGGATGTCCGTTTCCGTGCCGGTGCCGATGTTGAAGATGCCGGGGGCGGGATAATCCAGGGCCAGAAGGTTGGCCGCCACTACGTCCGCCACATAGACGAAGTCCCGGGTCTGGAGGCCGTCGCCGTTGATCACCGGCTGCTCGCCGGCCAGGAACTTTTCGATGAAGATGGCCACCACCCCCGCCTCCCCCAGGCCGTTCTGCCGGGGCCCGTAGACATTGGCGTAGCGCAGGGAAATGGGGATGAGGCCGTATTCCCGCGCATAAAAATGGAGATAGTGTTCCACCGCCAGCTTGGCCACCCCATAGGGGCACTCCGGCCGGGGCACATCGCTTTCGGCGGCCGGCACCGGCGCGGCGTCGCCGTAAATGGCCCCCCCCGTGGAGGCGAAGATGAACCTTTGCACCCCGGCCTGGACCGCGGCCTGGCAAAGATTCAGGGAGCCCAGGATGTTCTCCCGGGCGTCGAAGAGGGGATCGGCCACCGAATGGCGCACGCTCATCTGGGCGGCGTGATGGATGATCACCTGGGGCCCAAAGTCCAGGATAAAATCGTAGGCCTCCCGGCTGTTGATGTCCAGGGGAAGAAACTGCGCCGCCGCGGGCACGTTCTCCCGGCGGCCGCTGGAAAGATTATCCAGCACCGCCACGTCCCAGCCCGCCGCCACCAGCTGATCCGCCACATGAGAGCCGATGAAGCCCGCTCCCCCGGTCACCACCACCCGCTGCATCCCCTCTCTCCCTTCCGGCTGGGCGCAGCCGCCTGCTAAGCGGACCGGCGCCCTGCCCGTTGTTATACCACAAAACCCCACGGGGGCAAGGAGACCTCCCCCCGGTTTCTTCTCCTCTTTTCGACTGATTTGAAGGGAAGTTGAGGCCGGATTGAAATATTTTCAAAAATGGCGGAGGGCGGCATCCAGGAATGGCAGCCCCCGGATCCTTTAGGCATCCTTTCCCGATCCCACAAGCCGGAGAGGGCAGGGGAGGGGAACCGAGAAGGGGTCTGGCGCCCCTCCCTCCCCTGTTCATTTAGACTCGAGAGCAATGCCCGATTACCTTAACAAAATTTAGGGAATGGGCCTGAAAGAGGGGGAGGGCTCCATGATCTTGGGCCCTGGCGGCCAAAAGTTATCGGAATGGTCTCAAATATAATGGACTTTGCGCTTTATTCCCGGTAAGGTTGACATTAATGCCCCAAGGGACGGGCCAGGGCAGGCTTTTATGCCCCCGTGGTCCGACCGGGGGCGGAAGTCCTTATCCGGAGGGGGAGATGGTGCGGATCATCCTGATGATGGCCATGGGGGTGCTCCTGGCCGGGACCGGGGGAGTCCTGGCCGCAGAGGTCCCGGTGATGACCCTGCCGCAGCTCATGGACCTGGCCTTGAAGTACAGCCCCGAGGTCAAGGCCAGTCAAAGCGAGGTGGACTACGCCCGGGCCCGGAAGGACGAGGCCCACGGCTACCTCTACCCGCAGCTGGAGGCCACCGCCCTGGGGAGCATCGTCCCCAATTCCCGGGCGCCTTTCTTCAAGGACCTGAACGGCTCCAAAGTGCTCTTTTACCCGGACCCGGCGGACCAGCTCCACGGCGTCAACGTCTTCGGACGCCTGGATGTCACCCTCATCCAGCCCCTGTACACCTTCGGCAAGATCAAGTTCCGGGAGCGGGCGGCGGAAAGCTTCATCAAGGTGAAGCAGGCCGGGGTGGAGAGCAAGCAGGGCGAAGTCCTCACCCGGGTGGCCGAGGCCTACTACGGCCTCATCCTGGCCAACCAGGGCAAGGATGAAGTGAAGGAGGCCCGCACCTACATCCGGGACATCAAAGAGCGCATCAACCGCCTCATGCAGGTGGGCTCCGCCACGGTGAAGGAGACGGACAGATACCGGGTGGCGGCTTATGAAGGCGGGGTGGAGAAATTCGCCGCCGAAGCCGAGGAGGGCTCCAAACTGGCCTACCAGGCCCTCAAGGCCATGACCGGCATGGGGCCCGGCCAGGAATTCCGGGTGCCTGCCGACCTGCCCGCCGCCGAGCCCCTGCGGGAGGACCTGGACTACTTTGTGCGGCAGGCCCTGGAGCTGCGGCCCGAATTCACCCAGCTCAAGGAGGGCCTGCGGGCCCGGCAGCTGCTGGTGGACGCCGCCCGGGCCGACCGCTATCCCTCCCTTTTCCTCATGGTCATGGGCGCCCTGGCCGGCGCCCCGGGCCGGGACCGCATCACCGGCAATTTCCGGGACCCGGCCATCGTGGACTACTACAACACCGCTTTTGTGGCGCCGTTTGTAGGCATCCGCTGGAACTTCGATTTCGGCATCGCCCAGGCCAAGGTGAAGGCGGCCCAGGCCGAGCTGGCGCAGCTCCAGCACACGGAAAAGGCCGCCCTCATGGGCATCCCCCTGGAGGTGGCCAAGCACTACGCCAAGGTCCAGGAGAGCGCCAAGGCGGCCAAGGGGCTGGAGACGGCCTATATCAACTCCCGCCGCTGGCTGGTCACCGCCTTCAGCAACTTCGACATGGGCCTGGGGCAGCTCAACGACATCTTCCAGGCCGTCGAGCGCTACGGCAAGTTCCGGGGGGACTACCTCGTCAGCCTCTATGAATACAACCTGGCCCGGGCCAAACTGGACCAGGCCACCGGCTTGTATCGCCGCACGCTGGCCCAGGGGGCGGCGCCGGCGGCCGGCAAGCCGGGGAACCTGACGCCAGCCGGGCGCTGATGGCAGCGGGGGGACGGGTGAAGGAGATCACCTTCCCCCCTGCCGTCCCGAACTTTCGCCCAGGGGGCTCTGGGCCGCCCTCCCCGGCCGGGCTTCAGGGTGACCTCCGTTTTGGCCGCCTCCTTCAGGGAATCACATCCAGCACCTGGTAACCGGCCTTTTCCAGGGCCGCCACAATGGGCTTGAGGTCGCACTTCTGGAGGCGGAAGACGTGGCGGCGGCGCCGGCCCTTGGTGAGTCCCAGGGCAATGTTGATGATCTTGCCGCCGGCTTTTTCAATCAGGGCGGTCACCTTTTCCAGTTCGGCGGGATCCTTGTCCAGGAGCACATCCAGGCGGGAGCTGCTCCTGAGCAGCCCCAGCATGGAGAGGAAGGCGGCCAGGAGATCCAGGGTGGTGATCACCCCCACCAGCTTGTCCCCCTCCATCACCGGCATGCCCCCGATCTTGTGTTCATACATCAGGCGGGCCGCCTCCTCCACCCCGGTGTCCGGGCTGACGGTGATGGGCGCCTCGATCATCACATCTCCCACCGTGATCACCTCCAGCATGGAGGCCAAAAGCACCTCCCTGAGCAACCGGGAGGTGATCCAGCCCACCATCTGGCCGTTCTTCATCACCGGCAGGTGGCGGATGTTGTGCTCCTGCATGAGCTTCAGCGCCTGGTCCACCCGTTTGTCCGGCGTGATCGTGACCGGATTTTTGTGCATGATCTGCCCCACTCGCATCGTTGCGCCTCCCCGGATGGAGTTGGGGCCAGCGTAAAACAAACAGGCGGGAATTTCCAGGAAATTCCCGCCTGCGGCGACCTCTGGGCTGAGTCGTCTGCCCCCTCCGGGCCCTCACCCCGGGGAGAAGGGGGGCAGCCCCCGGGTTTCAGTTGGTGGCCAAAACACTCTGCATGGTGGCCACCAGGTGCTCCGCCTCCCCGATGTAGCAGGAGAGATTGGCCCGGTGGTTGGCCAGGATCCCGTCCTTGGCGGCATCGGTGATGATCCAGGGGGCGAGATGCGTGCCGGCGTGCAGGGCGTGGATGGTGTCGTCCAGGAGCTTGTGGGTGTTTTTCTTCAAGAGCTCGGCGGCAAAATCCTCCTTCACCGCCTCCAGCATCTGGGACATGCCCACCGCCACCCCCTGGGAGAAGTAGAAGTAATCGTCGGTTCTCGTCCAGCGCACCGGGGTGCCGTCGGCCTCGGTGTCCTTGATGAGGTTGTGGTAGCAGCTCCCCAGGATGTCCTTGTAGTTGCCCAAAAGCGCAATGAGATTGTCCACCCGGGCATAGAAGCGGCTGCGGCCCCGCTGCAGATCCTCCATATAGATTTTAAGATCCTGGATGGCCTCCCGGTATTTGCCCGAGGCCGAAGGAAACCAGTATTTGTCCGGGCTCACCATGAGGAAGTTCATGGCTTCATTCACCTGGGGGTTGTAGGCCTCGGTGATGGCAAAGCGGGTCAGGTTCTCATTGAGGACCACGATGGTGCGCCGGGCCACCTCCAGCACCCCCAGCTGGTGGTGGTTGACGTTGTCCGTGAGGCCCAGCTTGCCGAAGACGATGGTGTTGGGCCGCCAGCCGAGGAAGCGCCTGTTGACCTCGTCATCAATGATTTTGATGAGGGCCTGGGTGAAGGCCACCCCCTTCACCGCCGCCTTGGGTGGGGGGGCCCCGGGGGCCAGGGGCGGCGCCACCGGAGAAGCCGGGGGCACCGAGGGGGCTTTCGGGGCCTCAGCGCCCGGTTCCTCCGGCCTGCCCTCCTCCGGGGCCGGAGGGGCGGGGGCCGGGGTGGGGACTGTCAGCGACGGCGCCGGGGCCAGGGCCGCCTGCTCCCCCTCCCCGGGCGCTCCCCTCCAGGCCCTCCAGCGGCCATGCAGGAAGAGGCCCGCAAAAAAGAGGAGCACCAGCACCACGATGACCAGCAGGCGGTGCTTCAGCAGCTTGAAGAGGGAGGAGGCCCGGGGGGGCGGCTCCGGGGGCAGGGGGGCGGGCATCTCAGTAGTCATGGCTGATGACTCTCCTTGGCAGCGCCGACAGGCGAACCCTCCGAGAAAATCTCCGCCTCAAAGACATAGATGCGGGTCTCCGGGTCCTTCCAGGCCGAAGGCGGCAACCCCGCCTTGCAGCAGGTCTGCTCCAGAAAGGTGGTGCGGTTCCAGCGATATTCCGTGGCCACCTGCGGAAGCAAAAGGCCCCGGCAGAGCCCCCGCTCGATATACAGGCCATGCCTGCCCACCTCAATCTCCCGGGGGTCCTCGATCCGGCGCATGGGCGTCAGGACGGAGATCTCCAGCTCCACCTCCGGGAGCTCCGCGGCGGCAAGCGGGGGAAAGCGGGGGTCCTGGAAGGCGGCGGCCTGGGCCATCTCCGCCACCGCCTGGGCCAGGGGCTTGACGGCCTCCAGATAGCCGATGCAGCCCCGCAGCCGCCCCTGCCGGTGCAGGGTGACGAAGACCCCCCGGGGCTCCCGCAGGGCCGGGGGCAGACTCTGGGGCAGCTGCAGGGCCCGCTTCTCCAGGCCGGCGGCGATGCTCTCCCGGGCGATCTGGAGGAGGAGGCGCCGTTCGGCCTCCGACAGGGGCATGATGAGTCCGTCCTCCCACACTTGAGGGGCCGCCTCAGCGGCCCGGAGATGCCTGACTTCCCCTCTCATTAAATCAGATTTCCTTCCCGTGTCAATGGCAGCACCGGCGGGGACCACCTCTATGGTAGGGCTGCCTTACCTTGCATCTCCCCCCCGGAAAGGGTACATTTCCTAGCATCCCTTTGAGGGCGCGGGCTTTATGCAGACTTACCCCCTCTTTGCCATCCTCACCGGCAGGCCCGTCCTGGTGGTGGGGGGCGGCGCGGTGGGGGAGCGCAAGGTCCTGGATCTTCTGGCTGCCGGGGCCCGGGTGACGGTGGTGAGCCGGGAGTTCACCCCCCGCCTCCAGGAGCTGGCGGCCCGGGGGGAAATCCGGACGATCCAAGGGGGTTTCGACCCCGGCCAGGTGGCGGGCATGGCCCTGGTGGTGGGGGCCACCGATGATCCGGAGGTCAACGCCCGGGTGAGCCGGGCGGCCCAGGCCGCCAATATCTGGGTCAACATCGTGGACGCCCCGGAGCTCTGCACCTTCATCGTGCCGGCCCAAATCAGGCGGGGGGAACTCACCCTGGCGGTGAGCACCGGGGGCGCCAGCCCGGCGCTGGCCCGGCGCCTGCGGGAGGCCCTGGAGCGCACCTTCGGCCCGGAATACGGCCCCTACCTGCGTCTCCTCCGGGCCGTCCGGGAGCGGGTCCTGGAGGTCCGCCGGGGTCACCCCGACAACGCCGCCCTGTTTCTGCGCCTGGCGGACTCCCCCCTGCTGCCGGCGGTGGCCCGGGGAGACCGGGAGGCGGTCCGGGGCCTGCTGGGCGAGGTGCTGGCCGGGGTGCTTCCGGAGGCCGTCGTGGAGGAGCTCAGCGCACTGATCCTGGAGGAGCCGCCGCCCACCGGGAGATGAGCACCATTGCCGGCGGCCCGGGGCCGCCCACAGTTGCAGTCAGACTCACAAAAGCAGCCTCGGCAGCGCCCCTCCTTCGTGGCCGCTGCCGGGGCCAGGGCGCATGGCCGCACTTCTGATCTCCCTCATCCTGCTGGCCTATTTCGGCGGCACCGCCGCCTACCTGGCCTATGTCTTTGTGCAGCGGGAGGGCTTCGCCCGGGTGGGCGCGGGCTGCCTGGCCGCCGGCTGGCTGGTCCACACCGGCGAGCTGATGCGGCGCTTTGTGTCCCTGGGCCAGCTTCCCATGTCCACGCCCGGAGAGGCCCTGTTCTTCTTCAGCTGGACCCTGACGGCCGTCTTTCTCCTCCTCACCTGGCGCTTCCCCATCCGCATCCTGGGCGTCCTGGTGGCGCCCCTGTCGGCCCTGATGGCTGCGGCCCTGTGGCTGCTCCCCAGCCGCCCCGGGGGGGTCTCCCCCCTGCTGGCGGGCTTCTGGCTGCACCTGCACGTCCTTTTGTCCCTGGCGGGCACCGCCGCCCTCACCCTGGCGGGCTTGGGCGGCCTCCTTTATCTCCTCCAGGAGCGGCAGCTGAAGCAGAAAAAATTCGGCTTCTTCTATCGCCGCCTCCCCTCCCTGACGCAGCTGGACCGGTTGAACCACTGGTGCCTGACCTTGGGTTTCCCTCTGCTGACGCTGGGGATCATCACCGGCTCCCTCTATGCCCAGATGGCCCTGGGCCGCTTCTTCAACTGGGACCCCAAGGAGATCCTCACCCTCATCGCTTGGCTGATCTACACCGTCCTCCTGCATGAGCGCCTCACCGTGGGCTGGCGGGGGAGGAGGGCCGCCTGGCTGGCCCTGGGGGGCCTGAGCATCATGGTGCTGGCCTTCGCCGGGGCCAGCCTGTGGTTCACCGGCTATCACAGCTTCGGGAGTTTCCGCATGCCATGAACCTGGTGCTGGTGGGAGTCAATCACAAGACCGCGCCGGTGGAGCTCCGGGAAAAACTCTGCGGGCTCTTTCCCGACCCACAGACCGCCTACCAGCGGCTGAAGGCGGCCCCCGAGCTCTCGGAGGTGCTTTACTACAACACCTGCAACCGGGTGGAGGTGCTGGCGGTGGCCCCGGACCCCGAGGCCGGCATCCGCCGCCTCACGGAATTTTTGGCCTCCCATCCCGAGGTGGACCCGCCGGAGCTGGAAAAGGCGCTGTATGTGCACCAGGGGGAGGCGGCGGTGCGCCACCTCTTCCGGGTGGCCGCCAGCCTGGATGCCATGGTGGTGGGGGAGCCCCAGATCCTCGGCCAGGTGAAGGCCGCCTACCGCCAGGCCACGGAGCAGAACGCCACCGGCCCCATCCTCAACCGCCTGCTCCATAAGACTTTCTCGGTGGCCAAGAAGGTGCGCACCGAAACCGGCATCGGCGACCACGCGGTGAGCATCAGTTATGCCGCCGTGAGCCTGGGGAAAAAGATCTTCGGGGAGCTTGGCGGCAAAACCGCCCTCCTCATCGGCGCCGGGGAGATGGCGGAACTGGCTCTGGAGCACCTGCGCCGTCAGGGGGTGGACCGGATCATCATCGCCAACCGCACCCTGGAGCGGGCGGCGCGGCTGGCGGAGCGCTTCCGGGGCCGGGCGGTCCCCCTGGAGGGGCTGGAGGAGGAGCTCCTCGCCTGCGACATCCTCATCAGCTCCACCGGCGCCGAAGGCTATGTCCTGAGGCGGGAGCAGGTGGCCGCCGCCATGCGCCGCCGCCGGCAGCGGCCCCTCTTCCTCATCGACATCGCCGTCCCCCGGGACCTGGACCCCCGCATCAATGAGCTGGAATACGTCTATCTCTACAACATCGACGACCTGAAGGAGGTGGTGGAGAGCAACGTCCAGCGCCGCCAGCAGGCCGCCTCCCAAGCCGAGGGCCTGGTGGCTGCGGAAACTCTGAAGTTTCTGGACTGGCTCAAGACCCTGGGGGTCTTTCCCACCATCATCGCCCTGCAGGAGAAGGCCCGGGCCATCTGCCGCCAGGAGCTGAAAAAGACCCTGGGCCACCTGGGGCCCCTCACGCCGGAGCAGGTGGAGGCCCTGGAGGTCCTGACCCGCTCGGTGGCCGCCAAACTGCTCCACGACCCCATCATGTTCCTCAAGCGCAACCACCACAGTCGCCATGCCGCGGCGGAAATCACCCTGGTGCGCCGCCTCTTCAACCTGGACCCCGACGAAAATCACCTCCGGAAGCCCGCCCTGGCAGAGTCCGACTGACCCGGGGCATTGCGTAACCTGCCGGAAAAGATTATTTTTTAGGTATCATCGGGGAGCCGGGAAACCCCGGGGCCGAGCGGGTGGTGTGGACTTGTCCCGCTCTGTGCTTCCCCCCGGGAAGAGGTGGGCGGCTTATGTCCAAGATCATTGACATCGAAGAGCGGCTGAGGCAGGAGCAGCAGAAGCGGCTCCAGGTGGACCGGGCCAAAAAGGTGGAGATGGTGCGCAAGATCCTGCAGTGCACCCGCTGCCTCTCCCGTTGCGTCAAATGCGGGCTGCACTTTGAGACGCAGCAGATGTACAAGCGCTACGAGGGCTTCCGCTTCTGCGACAGCTGCCAGGAGGAGTACCACGAATACCTGCGGCTTACCCGGGGGCAGGGCGAACCCCGCTATCCGTGGTATAACCGGCAATGGCGCCGCACCTGGGAGACCTGGCTGGCCTACCAGCAGGCCCTGAAGGAATACGGCGAGTCGCCGGAATTTCTGGATCTGGTGCGGGAGGTGGAGTGGGGACGTTGAGGGGAGAGGCCGGACCTCTCCCCGGGGAGACGGTTATTTGCTGCCCACCCCCAGACGGTAGGCGTGCTGCAGGATCTCCATGGCAAAGTCAAAGGCGCTCTGGCCGTCCATGGTGAATTCAAAGTGCGTCACCGAGCCGGTGTAGAGCATCACTTTGAGAACCCCTTCAGGGCGTTGCGCCACGGCGATCTCCCCCTTGGGTTCCAGGGTCTTGAATGTGCGATGGACCATGTTTCTCCTCCCACCCGGGTGATTTCCTGAATGTTCAACCATAACCGAATCTCCCCGGAAATTCAACCGTAGAGTGCCAACGCCATGGCAGTTGCCGTGCCGGAGTATGACCTCATCGTGGTGGGGGCCGGGCATGCCGGCTGCGAAGGGGCGCTGGCCGCAGTGCGCCTGGGCCTGAGCGTGCTTCTCTTCAATCAGAACCTGGACACCACCGCCCACATGGCCTGCAACCCGGCGGTGGGGGGCCTGGCCAAAGGCCACCTGGTGAAGGAGATCGACGCTTTGGGCGGGGCCATGGGCTGGCTGGCGGACAAAACCGGCGTCCAGTTCCGCACCCTCAACCTCTCCAAAGGCCCGGCGGTGCGGGGCACCCGGGTGCAGTGCGACAAGCCCGCCTACCGCCTGGCCATGAAACTCTATCTGGAGGCCCAGCCCCGGTTGCACCTCAGGGAGGCCACCGTCACCCGGCTTCTGGTGGAGGACGGCCGGGTCACGGGGGTGCTGGACGCCTATGGCATGTGTTATCGGGCCCGGGCGGTGCTCATCACCACCGGGACTTTCCTCAACGGTCTCATCCACATCGGCCCCACCAAGATCCCCGCCGGCCGGGCGGGCGAATTCGCTGCCATCGACCTGGCCCGGCACCTGAAGGACCTGGGCTTCCGCCTGGGCCGCATGAAGACCGGCACCCCGCCCCGGCTTCGGGCCGCCAGCATCGACATCGCCGGCATGGCCAAGCTGGAGGGCGACCCCCGGCCCCGGCCCTTCTCCTGGCGCACCACCAAGCTCCCGGAGGAACAGCTCGTCTGCCACGTCACCCACACCACCCCCGAGGTGCACGACTTCCTGCGCCGCCACATCCGCCACTCGCCCCTGTACAGCGGCGAGATCACCGGGGTGAGCGCCCGCTACTGCCCCTCCCTGGAGGACAAGGTGATGCGCTTCCCCGAAAAGCTGAGCCACCAGGTCACCCTGGAGCCCGAAGGCCGGGACACCCAGGAGATCTACGCCAAGGGCCTGGGGAACTGCCTGCCGGTGGAGCTGCAGCTGGAGCTCTTTCGCAAGGTGCCGGGGCTGGAGCACTGCGAGGTCATGCGGCCGGCCTACGCCATCGAATATGACTATGTGGACCCCGTGCAGCTCAAACCCACCCTGGAGACCAAGCTCATCCAGGGGCTGTATCTCGCCGGCCAGATCAATGGCACCTCGGGCTATGAGGAGGCCGCGGCCCAGGGCCTGTGGGCGGGGATCAACGCCGCCTGCCGCCTCCTCGGGCGGCCGCCCTTTGTCCTGCACCGCTCCCAGGCCTATATGGCGGTTTTGGTGGACGATTTGGTGACCAAGGGAACTCGCGAGCCCTACCGCATGTTCACCTCCCGGGCGGAGTACCGGCTGCTCCTGAGGGAGGACAACGCCGACCGGCGCCTCAGCCGCATCGGCTATGAGCTGGGGCTGGTGGACAGGGAGGCCCTGGAGCGCCTGGAGGAGAAAGAGCGCCTCCAGGCCGAGGAGGAGGCGCGGCTGCGGGGCCGGCGGGTCTTCCCCACCCCTCAGGTGAATGACACCCTCGCCGCCCTCAAGACCGCGCCCTTGAGCGAGCCCACCCCGGCCCTGAAGCTCCTGAAGCGGCCGGAGATCAGTATCGCCACCCTCTACCGCCTCCTGGGGGAGGAGCCCCCGGTGCCGGAGGAGGTGGCGGAGCAGGTGGAGATCGCCTGCAAATACGAGGGCTATCTCAGGCGCCAGGCGGAGACCGCCGCCAAGCTGGCCGCCTGGGAGGCCAAAGAGATCCCCGAATCCCTGGACTATGACCGCCTCCCGGGGCTCTCCCATGAAGTGCGCCAGAAGCTCAAGGAGGTGCGGCCCCGGACCCTGGGGCAGGCCTCCCGCATCTCCGGCATCACCCCCGCCGCCCTAAGCCTCCTTATGGTATATATCAAACGGCGAAAAGAGCCCGCTTGCGGCCGCCTGCCGTGAAATCCCCCTGCGGCGGGGCATCCGGGCGGCGGCCCGCGAAGGTGAGTCTTACCTGCCTCCCTCTGCCGGGACCGCCGGCCGGAGAGAGCGCTGCGCAGGGAAGCTGGGAGGAGCCCCAGGAGGGCTGGCGCCCGGCGGGGCGCCCTGCCCCCGGGACTGCCATGCGGGCCTGGCGGCCGGGGAGTATAGGGGCGGCGGGCTGCAGGCGGGTCATCTCTCCCGGCAGACAAAAAGGCGCCCTCATGTCCGGGCGCCTTCCTGTTCCAGGGCTGAGCTGGTGACGCGAGGGCCTCTCACAACTGCGCCCCGCCATGGACCTCCCCCTGGTTCGCCCTCTCCTTTCCTTGATCAGGGCAGTCGGGGGCCCGCAATTCGTTTGGTCTCAGGGAGGCGGGCCGGCGAGCCCCTCTTCCCCTGCCCTCCTCAAGGCGTCTCAGTAGCGGCCCCGGCTCTTCTGGTAGCGGTCGTAGAGGAAGCCGCCCAACACACCGGCGCCGCCGCCCACTGCCGCCCCGACGGCCGGGGAGCCGGCGGCCCAGCCGATGAGGGCGCCACTGGAGGCCCCCACCGCCCCGCCGCTCAACATGCGCTGTTCCGTGGAGCTCATGCCGGCGCAGCCGGCGACCAGGAGAGTCCCCGCCAACACCAGAATCATGACCCGCTTCATGGTTCACCTCCCCCAGGCCCCGTTTTCTCCCCCGGGTGCCCTGTGCTGCAGATCCTGACACTATCTTCCGGGCGAGGAGTCCGGAGGGCCGCATTCCGCTTCCCTGCTCCCGGCCCCCCCCGGCCCACATTTTTGGGGGCATCGTGCCCCGGCCCCAATTTTCCCGCTGGGGCCGGAGGGGAGATGCCGCTCCCGGTCCCCCTTGGCAAACCCCCGGTACCGCCCTCTCCAGCCGCCCGGGGCCGAGCCCCCTGCCGCCGGCGCCGACGTCCCCGGAATCAGCGCTCCGGGGGAACGCCCGGCAGGTGTCGCCCCCTACCACCCCGCACCGGGGTGGAGGGCTGAACCGGGCCATCCCGGGAGAAAGGGTCCACCTCCCGTGAGAGCACGGACGTGGCAACCCGCCGCATTCCCGCCGGGGTGCCCGGGAGACCGCCGCAACCGCCCGTTGTGGCCGCGACGGGCTCCAGGTCCGCCTCATGGCTCACCCCCCGGAGCCCGCCCGGCTCGCCGCTCCGGGACCTCGTGGCCTCATGCCTGCCATCCCCCGGGAGCCCCTTCCTCCCCGGGCAGGGCCAGCCCCGGGCCGGTTCAGAGCAGGCTGACAGAGTCGGATCGGGAGCCCCTCACCCTCCCCGGGCAGGGCCGCCAGGGCCAGCCCCGGGCCGGCGGGTCCGCCGGATGCCGCCTCGGCCCCCTTATTTGGCGGGTTTGGCCGGAGTCTCCGGCGGGCAGAGCTTGGTGCAGCGCCGGAGCACCACCTCGATCACCGGCATGGCCCGCTTGTCGGCATTCTCCTGATAAAACCTGTCCACTTCCTGGATGATCTGGTTGATGGTGAGATGCTTCAGCTCATCCACAAAGGCCTGGGAGATGCAGGGGCCCCGGCCGGCGCCGGCGGCGGCCACCTCAAAATCCGCCATGTTGCCGATGCCTTTGATGTAGGCGACCTTGATCTCCGGGGACATGGTCGCCCAATGGGTGCCGTTCCACAGCTCCGGCCTGCCCTGGGCCGCCCCCGGACCGGCCGCCAGCAGCACCAATACCATTGTGGCACCCGCCAGATAACTCAGCCTGCGCATGTCGGTCTTCCTTCCGTGGGTGGCATGCGGCCTCAGGTGTTCCGGGCCGACGCCCCCCGGGTGGTGGCCACCCCTTTCTTGCGGCCGGATTTGGGGGATGTCTTTTTGCCCGAGACCGTTGTTTTTTTCCCCTTCTTCTTGCTGCTCACCTTGGGGGTCGGGCGGGTTTGCCGCCCCGGTTTCACCGTCTGCTGGGTGGCAGGTTTCTCGGTCTCCGCCGTCGGCCCCTCCGGATGCTTGCTTTCCGGGTAGGCCAGGGGCCGGTTGCCTTCGAGGATGGGCGGGATGGCAGGAGGTTGGGCGTCCTGCTGCGCCAGGAGGGGGGGAGTCAGGGCCAGACAGAGCAGGCCGGTGAGGGCAAGTTCTCCCAGTCGCTTCATGGCCGGTTTCCTGTGTGGGATTTAGGTTGCAATCCTTGCGGGCGGGGATGGGCGGCGTCGCCCCCCGCTTTCCCCTCTCCCCCGTGTGTCCGGAGAAATCCGGGGGGGCGGGATGCCAGTCTCACCACCTGGCACCCCGGCAGAAACCCTGGACTGATGCCTCTCTCGGCTTAAGAAGGCTGCTGTTCCGCCTTTTTGGCCTTGGTCTTGCTCTTCTTGGCCTTGGTGGTCTTGGCCTTCTTCGCCTTCTTGGTGGTGGTTTCCTTCTTCTCGGTCTTTTGCGTGGCGGCGGTTTCAGCCTTCGGAGCCTGGGATTCCACTGCCGGCGCCGGCGCAGTGGCCGTCTCCTCCTTCTGGGCCAGCCCCATGGCGGGCAGGCTCAAAAGGAAGGCTCCCCCCACAACCCAGGTCAACAACTTTTTCATAAGGCCCATCCTCCAAAAAATAATAAGTGGTGGCGGTGCAGGGATTCGAACCCCGGACACTGCGGATATGAGCCGCATGCTCTAACCAGCTGAGCTACACCGCCATCCCCTTCATATATATTCCCCCCTCCGGCCCCCTGTCAAACGAAAATTCCGGGCGCCCCGGGGCCGCTTGGGGCTGAACCTTCCGGGTGAGGCGGCGGTGCGTTTCTGTAATCCTGAGACCACGGGAGACCCGGGAAGGTTAACTTTCTCCCGGGCCAGGAGAGCCGGACGCGCCCCCTGCCAGCCGCTGAAGGAGCCGGGGGAAGCGGCTGATGAGCCCGTCCGGGCCCGCCGCCGCCAGCCGGGCCGGGTCGCCATACCCGTAGGTGACCGCCACCGTGGCGGCCCCGGCGCCTTTGCCCGCCAGCACATCCGCGGGCTTGTCCCCCACCATCAGGGTGCGCTCCGGCCGGGCCCCCAGCTCCGTGATGAGGGCCATCAGACCCCGGGGGTCCGGCTTCAGGACGCCGTAACTGTCCCCGCCCCGGACCGCCAGAAAAAAGGGGGCCAGCCCCAGTCGGTCCACAATGCCCCGGGTCAGGGCGGTGAGCTTGTTGGACAGCACCGCCAGCTTCCGGGGCGCCAAGGCCGCCAGGGTCTCCGGCACCCCGGGGTAGAGGCGGGTCGCCTCCACCAGGTGGGCGGCGTAATAATCCAGATACCGGCGGCGCACCTCCCCATAGAGCGCCTGGTGCTCCGGCCCCAGAGCCCGGCGGAGAAAGGTCTCCTCCCCGCCACCCAGCATCTCCGCCACCGCCGCCTCCGTATACCCGGGCAACCCCACCGCCGCCAGGGCATGGTTCAGGGCTGCGGCGATATCCGGGACGGTGGCCGCCAGGGTGCCGTCCAGGTCAAAGACGATGAGCTCCGGGTCGGGCAGAGGCATATCAGGCTGACTCCGGGGCCGGGGCGCGGGAGGGCTTGACCCCGCTTTTTTGGCCCTCTCCCCCCTCTCCAGGTTCAGCTGGCTCCCGGGGAACTCCCCGGCGGCCCCGGCAAAGCAAAAGTCAGACCCCGGGGGTGGAGGCGCCCCCCTGGAGCTCCTGCCAGCAAGGCAACACCCCCAGACCGTGGGCGCTTTTCACCGCCGAGAGGATGGCCGCCTCCAGGGCCGCCTGGGTGAGCAAGCCCACCACATGCAGGTCCGCCCTGACCTCGGGATGGGCGAGCACAAAGATGATATCGCCGTCAAACAGGGTGTGGACCGGCCGGATGCAGCGGGCCAAGGCGTTGTGGCCCATCTGGGCGATCTTCTGGGCCTCCTCCCGGGTGAGGCGGGCGTTGCTGGCCACCACCCCCACCGTGGTGTTTTGCTCCCCGAAACGCTGGCGCACCACCCCCCGGCGGATGTGTCGGGCGCTGTCGGCAAACTCCCGGCTCTCCGGGCCGGTGCGGGCCCCGGCCAGGATCTCCCCGGTCTCCGGATCCACCACGTCCCCGAAGGCATTGACCACCACCAGGGCCCCCACCTGCAGCCCCTCCGGGCCGCTCACGTGCGCCGTCCCCAGCCCCCCCTTGGTGGCCTGGCGGATGCCGAAGAGCTTGCCCACGCTGGCACCGGTGCCGGCCCCCACGCTGCCGTCCCCCTGGGGCTCACTGCGGGCCGCCAGACAGGCGCTGAAGCCCATGGCCCGGTCAGGCCGCACCCGGCAGTTCCCCACGGTGAGATCGTAGATCACCGCGGTGGGCACGATGGGCACCCGGGTGATGGCCACATCAAAGCCCCGGCCCTGCTCCTCCAGAAACTCCATCACCCCGCCGGCGGCGTCCAGACCGAAGGCGCTGCCGCCGGCGATGCAGACGGCGTGGACCTCATTCACCACATGCAGGCCCTGAAGGGCGTCCAGCTGCCGGGTGCCCGCGGCGGAGCCCCGGATGTCCACGCTCCCCACGGTGTGGGGCGGGCAGAGCACCACCGTGACCCCGGTGAGGTTTTTGTAATCACTGGCATGCCCCACGGCAAAGCCGGGCACCCGGGTGATCATGGCGCCGCCTCCACCGGCACCACCCGGCCGCCCCGGCAGGTGAGGAGATAGACGGTGAGCTCCCCCTGCCGGTTTTCACTGAAGCCCTTCAGCCACGGCACCTGGGGGGCCCCCCGGAAGGCCATCAGCCGCCTGGCCACCTCCTCCCGGCTCAGGGGGCCGTCGGCCGCCACCCGGCTCAGGAGGCGGCCGGCCAGGTAGCCCTGGGCGGCGAAATAGTCCGGCGCTTTGCCGTAGCGCTGCCGCCAGGCGCTGACGAACTCCTGCACCGCCGGGTTCGGGTCCCCCGGGAAAAAGCCTTCCGGAAAGATGACCCCTTCCAGCTGCCTGACCCTGGCGTCGTCGGGGTGAGCCAGGTTGGTGCCCAAAAGGGGCAGGCGGCGCAAGGGATGGTCGGAAATCCGGCTCAAAAGCGAGCTGAGGACGGCCGCCTCCTCCGGGACGAACCAGGCGTCAAAGGGCCGGGACCCCCCCTCCGACTCCGGAAAGAGGGCCAGCAAGGGGGAGAGGGCCAGGCTGAAGTCCCCGCTGCCGGGGGGGTAGGTTCCCTGGACCACCACCTCGCCCCCCCGTCTGGCGAGCTCTTCCTGAAACAGCCGGGTGAAGGTGCGGCCGTAGGCCGACTCCGGGGCCAGGATGGCATAGCGCTGCCAGCCCCGGGCCACGCCGTAGCGCACCAGCTCCTGGACCTGGGCCTGGGGGGTGAGGAAGGCCTGGAACACCCACTCCCCGGCCTCCGTCACCTCGGCCCGCTGGGTCAGGGCCAGGAGCGGCACCCCCGCCTCCTGGGCCGCCCGGGCCGCCTCCGGGGCCTCCGCCGAGGCAAAAAAGCCCACCATCATCACCACCCCGGGCTGGCGGGCCAGGGCGCCCACCCCCTGGGCGGCGCCGGCACCGGCAGCCTCCTGGAAGACCACCTCCACCGGCGCCCCCTGGAGGGCCAGCTCCAGGCCCCGTTTCAGCCGCTGCCCTGCCTCCGCCAGGTCCCCCGCCAGGGGGATCACCGCCCCCACCCGGGGGCGGGCGGGGGTGAGGAGCTGCTCCGCCGCCTGGGCCTCGGGCGTCCCCGGGTAGCGCTCCGTGAGCAGGGTGAGCCAGCGCCGGGCCTCCTCAATGCGGCCGGCCCGCCGGGCATTCTCCGCCAGCCGGGCCAGCAGGGCGGCGCTCAAGGGGGTGTCCCGGTAGAGATTCGCCAGGCGCTCCAGATCGACAGGGCTGGCCTGCTCCAGCAGGCGCTTTTTTAAAAATTCGAACCACTCGGCATCCCCGGCGGCCAGATCCTGGTGCGCCAGGCGCAGGCGCACAAAGGCGGGTTCCACCTGCCCCTGCCGCAGGGCGATCTCGGCCAGGAGGGCATTGGTGGAGAAGCGCAGGGCCACCGGCAGGTCGGCGGCGGTGAGGGGCTCCAGGATCTGCAACGCCCGGGTGTATTGCCCCAGCTTGTAGTAGGCCCGGCCCAGACCGTAGCGGATCTCCCGGCTCTGGTCCAGGTCCGGGTTGTGGGCCAAAAGGGTCTCATAGCGGCTCAGCGCCCCGGCCCAGTCCCCCAGAAGCCCGGTGAGCTCCGCCTCCCGGAGCCGGGCCCGAAAGGCCTGGGGGCCCTGGGGATGCCGGCTGAGATAGGTGCGGTAGTCCCGCAGGGCCTGTTCATAGTCCTGGCGGCGGTAGGCCGCCTCCGCCTGGTGGAAGAGCTCCTCCCCCGCCGCCTCCGGCGCAGCGGCCGGACGACGGGCCCCCACCTGGATCTGGGGCTGCACCACCACCGGCGGGGGGCTGACGCAGCCCGCCAGCAGCAGCCCGACCAGCAGAAGATATGGCCAGCGTCTCATCATGGTGCACTCAGAATAGTGAGGGGAGGGCCGGGAGACCCGGAGGCCCCCGCCCTCCCCTGAAGCGGCCCCCCTTCCCCGGAAAGGAGGGGGCTGGGACAGGATGCCTCCTGCCCCTCCTGGTGGAACCGCCGGTTTACTTCACTTCCTCGAATTCGGCCTCCACCACGTCCTCCTCAGGCTTTTTGGCCTTGGGCTCTTCGTGGGCTCCGGCCCCCGTGCCGGTGCCGGCCTTGGCGTACATGATCTCCGCCAGCTTGTGGGAGGCCCGCATCAGCTCATCGCACTTGGCCTTGATGTCGTGGATGTCATTGCCCCCCATGGCGCTCTTGAGGCTGGCGATCTTGGCCTCGATGTCGGCCTTGGTGGCGGCGTCCACCTTGTCCCCCACGTCCTTCAGGGTCTTTTCGGTGGTGTAGATGAGGCTGTCGGCCTGGTTGCGGGCTTCGGCCAGCTCCTTCTTGCGCCGGTCCTCCTCGGCGTGCAGCTCCGCCTCCTTGATGAGGCGCTTGATCTCCTCCTCGGTGAGGCCGCTGCTGGCGGTGATCCGGATGGACTGCTCCCGGCCGGTGGCCAGGTCCTTGGCGCTCACGTGCACGATGCCGTTGGCGTCGATGTCGAAGGTCACCTCGATCTGGGGGACGCCCCGGGGCGCCGGCGGAATGCCGAAGAGCTCGAATTTGCCCAGGGTCTTGTTGTCCGCCGCCATCTCCCGCTCACCCTGGAGCACATGAATGGTCACCGCCGTCTGGTTGTCCGTGGCGGTGGAGAAGATCTGGCTCTTGCGGGTGGGGATGGTGGTGTTGCGCTCAATGATCTTGGTGAACACCCCGCCCAGGGTCTCGATGCCCAATGACAGGGGGGTCACGTCCAGGAGCAGGACGTCCTTGACCTCGCCCTTGAGCACCCCCGCCTGGATGGCGGCGCCGATGGCCACCACCTCATCGGGGTTGACGCCCTTGTGGGGGTCCTTGCCGAAGATCTCCTTCACCTTCTCCTGCACCCGGGGCATGCGGGTCATGCCGCCCACCAGGATGACCTCGTCAATGTCTTTGGGGGTGAGGTTGGCGTCCTTCAGGGCCTGGCGGCAGGGGCCCTCCAGCTTCTCGATCAGATCCTCCACCAGGGCCTCCAGCTTGGCCCGGGTGAGCTTGATGAGCAGGTGCTTGGGGCCGCTGGCGTCCGCAGTGATGAAGGGCAGGTTGACCTCCGTCTCCAGGGAGGTGGAGAGCTCCATCTTGGCCTTCTCCGCCGCCTCCTTGAGGCGCTGCAGGGCCATCTTGTCGTTGCGGAGATCAATGCCCTGGTCCCGTTTGAATTCGTCGGCCAAATAGTCCATGATGCGCTGGTCGAAGTCCTCGCCCCCCAGATGGGTGTCGCCGTTGGTGGACTTGACCTCAAAGACGCCCTCGCCGATCTCCAGGATGGAGATGTCAAAGGTGCCGCCCCCCAGGTCGAAGACGGCGATGCGCTCGTCCTTCTTCTTGTCCAGGCCGTAAGCCAGGGAGGCCGCGGTGGGTTCGTTGATGATGCGCAGCACGTTTAACCCGGCGATGCGGCCGGCGTCCTTGGTGGCCTGGCGCTGGGCGTCGTTAAAGTAGGCGGGCACCGTCACCACCGCCTCGGTGACCTTCTCCCCCAGATACTCCTCGGCGGTCTGCTTCATCTTGGCCAGGATCATGGCGGAGATCTCCGCCGGACTGTAGACCCGTCCCTTGATTTCGATGGCGGCGTCGCCGTTCTCGGCCCGCACGATCTTGTAGGGCAGGATCTTCAGATCCCGCTGCACTTCCGGATCCTCGAACTTGCGGCCGATGAGGCGCTTCACCGCAAAGACGGTGTTTAAGGGGTTGGTGATGGCCTGGCGCTTGGCGATCTGCCCCACCAAGCGCTCGCCGCTGTCGGTGAAGGCCACCACGGAGGGCGTGGTGCGGCCGCCTTCGGCGTTGGGGATGACCTTGGGCTCCCCACCCTCCATGATGGCGACGCAGGAGTTGGTGGTGCCCAAATCGATGCCGATGACTTTTGACATTTATATTCCTCCTCGCAAAACTTATGCGGAAATATCAACACCGGGGGAGGCAGGCCGGTTGCCGCTGCGGGCCACCACCACCATGGCGGGCCGCAGGAGCCTCGTGCGGAAGAGATACCCCCGCTGCAGCTCCTTGGTGACCGTCTGGTCCGCCAGCTCCGGGGCCTCCTCCTCCATGACGGCGTGGTGATAGGCCGGGTCGAAGGGCTGCCCCAGGCACTCCACCGGGGTGACCCCGAATTTCTGCAGCACCTTGAGAAACTCCTGGCGCACCAGCTCCAGGCCCTCCAGCAGTCCCGGGGGCGCCTCGAACTGGCGGCCGTTTTCCAGGGCCCGCTCCAGATTGTCCAGCACCGGCAGGAGCTCCTTGAAGACCGCCTCGTTGGCGTACTGCACCACCTCGGCCCGCTCCCGCTCGGCCCGCTTCTTCAGGTTCTCCAGCTCGGCGGCGTAGCGCAGAAGCCTGTCATGGCATTCCTGGGCCTCCTTGGTCTTCTCCGCCAGCAGGCGTTTCAGCTCTTCCGGATCCGGCTCGGCCGCCGGCGTCTCTGCGGTGTCGGGGGCCGTCTCCCCGGCCCCGGCCGGTTCTTCCCGCTTATCGGTGTCAGTCATGGAGTGCATAAACCTCCCAAACCATAATCATTCCGAACGATGGATGCAACGGCCCGGCGGCGGGGACAATGTCAGGAGTGGTGCTTTCTCAGCCAGTCGGTGACCAGGGCGGCGGTGTAGCGCACCACCGGGACGATGCGGGCGTAATCCATGCGCATGGGGCCGATGACCCCGAGGCTCCCCACCGGCGCGTCGTCCAGGGAATAGGAGGAGGCCACCAGGCTGAGCTGCATCTCCGGGAACTTGTCGTCCGGGCTGATGATGATCTGCACCCCCTGGGAGGCCAGGGTCTGGTCCAGCAGGGCGATGAGGTGGTGCTTCTCCTCGAAGGCCCGGAAGATGGCCCGGATCTTGGCCACATCGGCGGCGAATTCCGGATAATCCAGGATGTGGCTGGTGCCCTCGATCATCAGCTCGCCCTGGTCCTCCGCCGCCAGGGCCTGGCGGCTTAAGTTCAGGGCCTGGGCCACCATCTTGTCAAACAGGTCCTTGTCCTTGGCCATCTGCTCCAGGATGCGGCGTCGGGCCTCCGCCAGGGTGAGGTTCTGGCAGAGGTCGTTGAGATAGCGGCTGAAGCGGTCCAGCTGCTCCTGGGTGAAGGCGACGCCGCTCCTCAGAAACCGGGTCTGCACCTGCTGATCCTGGGAGACCAGCAGCACCAGGACAAAGTCCCCGCCCAGGCTGATGAACTGGATGTGGCGCAGGTGCACCGCCCGGGGCCGAGGGGTGAGGACCAGGGCCGGGTGGCCGGTGGCCGCTGACAGGGCCCGGGAGGCCTGCCGGAAGAGATCCTGGGGCTCCGCCGCCACGGGCTTGAAGACCTCCCGGATCTGCCGGCGGGCGCTGGCCTCCAGCTCCCTCACCGGCAGGATGTGGTCCACGTAGTAGCGGAAGGCCAGGGCCGTGGGCACCCGCCCGGCGGAGGTGTGGGGCTGGCGCAGGTAGCCCCGGTCCTCCAGGTCCAGCATGACGCTGCGGATGCTGGCCGAGGACAGATTCAGGCCGGAGAGCTTCGCCACCACCCGGGACCCCACCGGCTCGCCGGTGGCGATGTACTGGCTCAGCACGGTGGCTAGCACCCGCCGCTCCCGCTCTGTTAACGTGTTCGCCGCTGTCACCATCGCGTCCGCCTGTTTCAAAGTAAGGTGGCCCCGGGGAGATGTCAAGGGATTTGTCCCGAATTCAAGGAGTTACCCCTTTACCCCCCGCCCCCGGGGGGTGACACCGCAGGCCTGCTCCCCCCCTGCCCCCACCACCGGCCCCTGCCGCTCAGCCCTGGCAGCGGTGGCGGATGCTCTCCCCCTCCGCGGCGTAGACCACCTGTTCGGCGATATTGGTGGCGTGGTCCCCCACCCGCTCCAGGTGGCGGGCCACGCTGATCTGGGCCTCCCCGAAGCCGATGACCTCATCGGCCACCATCTCTTTCAGGATATCCTGGGTGAGGCTCCGGTGGAGGTCATCCACCTCGTTGTCCGCCCGGCAGACCTCCCGGGCCAGGGCGGGGTTGTGCTCCACGTAGGCGGCGAGGCTCTGGCGCACCATGGTCAGCGCCATGCCGGCCAGCCGGCTCATCTCCGGGTGGAAAGTCCGGCCGCCGGGAGGGTCCAGGGACAGGGCCTCCTCGGCGATATTCACCGCCAGGTCGCCGATGCGCTCCAGCTCGGCGACGATGTGGTCCGCGGCCATGATCTCCCTCAGGTCCGCCGCCACCGGCTGGTAGAGGGCGATGAGCCGCACGCATTCGGCGTCGATGGCCTCCTCCAGGTCGTTGATGTCCCTGTCCCCGGAGATGACCCGGCGGGCCAGCTCCCGGTCCTGTCGCAGGAAGGCCTGGACCGCCCGTTGGATGGCCTCCTCCGCCATCCCGGCCAGCTTCAGGAGCCGCTCCTTCAGGGAGGCGATCTCCTGCCGGAATTTGTCCACCTGTCTGGGAGCTTCCGCCATGATGCACCTCGTGGCTGCAGCGCCCCCCTCCCCGGGGGCGGCGCCGCGGCAGCGCCCGGCCGCAGTCCGGCCGTTTTCTCCTTCAAGGTTATTGTTCCACAGGCGGCTGCAGAAACCAAGCCCTTCCGCCGCCGGGGCCTGGGGGCCGCCCAGGCCGGCCCCTCCCCCCGGGGCGCCGCCGGCTCCGAGAGCTCCTCCGGGACCGGCAGGGCCGGGCCGAAGGGAAGGAGGACACCCGGGCCAGGCCGGCAGGCCGGGGTGCCCGGGAGCTCCCGGCTCCGGGGGGTTAGGGAAATCGCGGCCGCACAAAGCCTTGCGGCGACCTCTGCCGCCTCCAAGGCGGGGCGGCCGGCGCCGGAGGGGCTGACCAACCCCCCTTTACGGCCGTGTCCTTCGGGAGGCCCGGGTTCCCCTCCGCCGCCGCCACCCCCCGGCCCGGTTGGGCCCTCAGTAGCTCACCTCCACCAGAAAGAGGCCCTGGGGTGGGGCGGTAGGCCCCACCAGGCGCCGCTCCGGACGGGTGAGCAGCTCCGCCAGGTGCGCAACCGGCCGCTTCCCCCCGCCGATCTGCACCAGGGTGCCCACCAGGCTGCGCACCATGCCCCGAAGAAAGCCGGTGGCGGTGATGCGGAAAATGAGCAGCTCCCCTTCCCGTCGCCAGCCCGCCGCCAGCACTCGGCGCCTGGTGGTGCGCAGGCCGCTGCCACTGGCCTGGAAGGCGGCAAAATCGTGCTCGCCCACCAGCAGCCGGGCGGCCTCCTCCAGGGCCGGAACCGCAAGGGGCCCGGCGACCTGCCAGACGTAGCGGAGATTCAGGGGCGAGCGCACCGGCCGCTGAAGGATCTGGTATTCATAGGTTTTGGCCCGGGCGGATTTGCGGGCATGGAACTCCGGGGGCACCTCGGCGGCCGAAAGGACCGCAATATCCGGCGGCAGGAGGGAGTTGAGGCCCTGCACGAAGGCCCGGAGGGGCAGGGAGCTAAGGGTGTGGAAGTTGGCCACCTGGCCTTTGGCGTGCACCCCGGCGTCGGTGCGGCCGGAGCCGATGAGGTGCACCTGTTCGCCGGTGAGGCGGGCCAGGGCGCTTTCAATGGTCCCCTGCAGGGTGAGGGCGTTTTTCTGGCGCTGCCAGCCGTGGTAGCGGGTGCCGTCGTATTCCAGGTCCAGGCGGAGGTTGCGGGGGCCCATGGCCGGGCACCGGCGGCTCAGGGGACCAGGGGCGGGCCGTCCAGGCCGGTGGTCTCGGGAAAGCCGGCCATGAGGTTGAAGTTGCACACCGCCTGGGCCGCGGCGCCCCGCCCCAGGTTGTCGATGGCGGCCACCACCACCACCCGGTCCCCCGCCGGGTGCACCCTGAGGGCCAGGTCGCAGAAATTGGTGCCCCGCACTTGGGCGGTAGTGGGGAGAGTTCCCGGCGGCATCATCCGGACGAAGGGCTCGTCCCGATAGAAGCCTTCGTAGAGCCCATAAAGCTCCGCCTCGGTGGCCGGCGAAGTCAGGGTGGCGTAGAGGGTGGCGAGGATGCCCCGGTTCATGGGCACCAGATGGGGGGTGAAGGTGAGGCGCACCGGCTCCCCGGCCAGGAGGCTCAGCTCCTGCTCCATCTCCGGGGTGTGGCGGTGCTCGAAGACCTTGTAGGCCCGGAAGCTGTCCGCCACTTCGCAGAAGGAGGTGGCCAAGGACGCCCCCCGGCCGGCGCCGCTGACGCCGCTTTTGCAGTCGGCGATGAGGGTGTGGAGCTCCACCCGCCGGGCCCTGACCAGGGGCGCCAGCCCCAGGACGACCGCGGTGGGGTAGCACCCCGGGTTTCCCACCAGGCGGGCCGTGGCCAAGCGCTGCCGGTGGAGCTCCGGCAGGCCGTAGACCGCCTCCTCCAGCAGCTCCGGGGCCGTGTGCGGCTGATACCAGGCTTCATACACTCCAGGGTCCCGGAAGCGGAAGTCGGCGCTCAGGTCCACCACCCGCATGCCCGCAGCCAGCAGGCGGGGCACCATCTCCAGGGCGCTGCGATGCGGCACTGCGGTAAAGGCAAACCGGGCCCGCCTCGCCACCTCCTCCGGGTCCGGGGGGATGAACTCCTGGTGGACGATCCCGGCCAGGGCGGGGAAGACCTGGCCCACCGGCCGGCCCTGATACTCCCGGGAGGTGAGGGCCGCAAGCCGGACGTGCGGGTGCCGGGCCAGAAGGCGCAGCAGCTCCAGGCCGGTGTAGCCCGAGGCCCCCACCACCGCCACGGTCACCTGGGCGGACATGGCAAAAAATTACCGCTTGGAGTATTGGCAGCCCCGGCGGGCGCCCCGCCGGCCGTATTTCTTGCGCTCCTTGATCCGGGCGTCCCGGGTAAGGTAGCCTGCCTTTTTGAGGAGGGGGCGGTATTCGGGGTTGAGCTCCTGCAGGGCCCGGCTGAGGCCGTGCTTGATGGCCCCGGCCTGGCCTTCGGGGCCGCCGCCGGTGACCCTCACCAGGATGTCCAACTCGGCGCCCACGTTGAGGAGCCGCAAGGGCTGGCTGACCAGATTGCGGGTGGTCTCCAGGGGGAAATAGTCCTGGAAATCCCGGTCATTGATGATGATGCGGCCGTTGCCCGGCCGGAGGTAGACCCGGGCCACCGCCGATTTCCGTTTGCCCACCGCATGGATGTTGAACGACTGGGCCATTAGTCCTCCCAGGTCACCGGCCGGGGCTGCTGGGCCTCATGGGGATGCCCGGGGCCGGCGTAAATCTTCAGTTTCTTGAGGAGCTGGCGCCCCAGGCTGTTTTTGGGGAGCATGCCCCGAACCGCCTGGCGCAGCAAGTCCTCCGGCCGTTTCTTCAGAAGCTGCCGGGCGGTGATGCTCTTGAGCCCGCCCATGTAGCCGGTATGGCGGTAATATATCTTTTTGTCCCACTTCTGCCCGGTGAGGCGCACCTTGTCGGCATTCACCACCACCACGAAATCCCCGGTGTCGAGGTGAGGGGTGAAAACGGGTTTGGTTTTACCCCGCAGCGCCATGGCAATGCGGCTGGCCAGGCGGCCCAGCACCTGGCCCTGGGCGTCCACCAGGAGCCACTCCCGGGGCACTTCCCCTTTCTTGGCCATATAGGTCGGCATGACAACCCTCGTCTCAGAAATAACCTGATTAATATATCGATTTCCCCCAAAGCTTGTCAATCCCCAGGTGCGGCGGGGGGACATTTCGGCCTTGGCGGCCGGGCCACCGTGAGTGGCGGCGGGCCCCCCTGCCGCCAGACCCCTTCATGAGGCTTGGGGGAGAGGGCGTGAAGGGCAGCAGGGCGCTGCTCCTCGGGATGAGTCCAGGGCCAGGGTGCGGTCCCCCCGCGGTTTCCTTCTCCCCTTTTTTGGGCGACAATGAGGTGACTTCCTTCAAGGAGGCGGCCATTTTCCCCCTGTTTCTCATTGCCGCCATGGTCCTGCATGCCTGGCCGGCACCGGCCCCGGCCCAGTCCGGGAGGCCGCCTGCGGCCCTGCGCCGCCCGCCCCTCCAGCAGCTCTTTCATACCGAGCGGGTGGATGTCGTCTATGACCGCCGGGAGCACCTGGAGGAGCTGGCCCGCCGGCTGGGGGTGGCGCCGCCGGCCCCCGGAGCGCCCCCGGACCTGGGCACCCTGGCCCTGCGCTTGGATGACATGCTGGCGGAAATCACCCGGGTGCTCAAGCGCCAGCCGCCGCCGGGGGTGCGGCTTAGGCTGCGGCTTGTGCCCGATGCCCTGGCGGTGCGCCGGCAGCACGACGCCTTGACCGGCCTGCGGCCCCACACTCCCGGGCCCCGGGGCTGGCTGCCCGCCTTTTATGAGCCCAAAAGCCGCACCCTGTATCTCTCGGTGGCGGATGCCCGCATCGGCCTCCTGGCCCATGAACTGACCCACTTTGTGCTGAGCGAATCGCCCGGAGGCCGGCCCAGCGAGGTCTTCCAGGAATCCCTGGCCCGCTATCTGGAAGAACGCTACCTCTCGGGGCGCTCCTTCGATTTCCGGCCGCCGGGGCCTTAGGATGTCGGCATCTCCCCCCCGGCTGTTCCCCGCCCTGTGCGCCGTGGGCTTTTTGGCCCGCTTCTCCTACGCTCTGGCCCGGAACCCGGTGCTGCCACTCTTTGCCCTGTATTTGGGGGCCGGGCCCGAAGCCATCGGCCTGGCGGTGGGCATCTCCACCGTCACCGGGATTTTCTTCAAGCTGCCCTCCGGCGCCCTCTCCGATGTCATCGGCCGGCGCCGCACCCTGCTCATGGGCCTGGTTATCTTCGGGGGGATGCCCTTTGCCTACCTCGTCGTCCATAACTACCCCTCCCTCATCCTCATCCGCTTCCTGCACGGGCTGGCCACTGCCATCTACGGCCCGGTGGCCATGGCGGTGGTGGCGGATCTCGCCGGGACCAGAAAAGGCGAATGGCTCTCGTGGTTCTCCTCGGTGACCATCATGGGGACGCTGGCGGGGGCACCGGTGGGCGGATTTCTGCTCACCTTTCTGACCCAGGGCCAAGGCCCGGTTCTCGCTGACTTCCGCCTGGTCTTCCTGCTGTCCGGGCTGGCCGGGACCGCTGCCCTCCTTTTGGGTCTGATGGCCTTACGGGGGAAAGAGACGGTGGCACCTCACCCCGGGGCCCTGAAAGAGCGCCTCAGCCGGTTTTTCTCCGGCATCAAAGAGGTGCTGGGCGACCGGCGGGTGGTCATCACCTCCAACATGGAGGGTTTGCAGAACCTGACGGTGGGGGCCCTGGAGGCCTTTCTGCCGGTGTATGCGGTCACGGTGGTGGGGCTGAATGAATTTCAGGCAGGTTTGCTGTGGGGCGTCCAGGTGCTCACCACCATCCTGGCCAAGCCCATGATGGGGCGCCTGTCCGACCGCTTCGGGCGCAAATTCATCATCGGCGCCGGCATGGTCCTGTGCGCCGGCTCTTTCGCCGCCATCCCCCGGCTCACGTCTTTCTCCCCGCTCCTTGCCACCGCCTCGGTTTTCGGGCTGGGGGAGGCCTTGGTCACCTCGTCGTGTGCAGCCCTGGTGGCGGATGTATGTCAGGAAAGACACTTCGGCGCCGCCATGGGCGCCTTCGGCACCATCTTTGACCTCGGGCATGCCGCCGGCCCCATCCTGGCCGGCCTCCTCCTGGCCCGTCTGGATTACCCCGGGGCCTTCGGCCTCCTGGCGGCGGTGCTCGCGTCGGCGGTGCCGGTCTTTGTCCTGGGGGTGAAGGAACCGGGACGCCGGATCGCCCGCTGACCCGCCGCAGGGCGAACGGTTCGGGTGAGGGCTCCGGGAGACCGGTCAATCCCCCCGGCCGGGCAGGAGCCGGAAGAGCTGCCGCCGGGCGGCGGGCTCCAGGTGAAACTCGGCGGGCATGGGCGCGGCCAGGGCCCCCTGAAAGGCCCGGCCCAGGGGCGTGGGGGCCAGGCGGCCCCGCTGGCGCATGACCAGGGCTTCAGGCCCCTCGGACCAGGCGGCGGCCAGCCAGTGGATGCCGGCCTGGGCCAGCCGGGGGCCCAGGGCCTGCACTTGGCGGCCTTCCAGGGGGCCGGCGGTGATCCCCAGGGCGGCCACCGACTCCTGCCGGCCGAGGCGCCGCAGCTCCCCCAAGCCGGCGGCACTCGCCCCCGCCGGGAGCGTGAGCCCGTAGATCAGGTGGGGCACCGGGGAGCCGTCGGAGAAGGGCAGGGGAAAGCCGGACAGCTCGCTACCCAAGCCCGGCACCAGGGCCACGGCCCGGGGATGCTCCCGGCGCAGCTCCCCCAGCATGGCCAAAAGGTGATTCCGCCACACCGGCCAGGTGACCCGGGGGAGCAATCCGGCGGTGGCATCCCCCGGCCCGGGGTCGTGGGGCGGGCCGAAGAGCTGGAAGAGCACCGCCGGCTCCTCGGCATAACGCCGGGCCAGGATTCCCCAGAAATCCAAAGAGCCCGGATCCGGCAGCGGCGGGTCATAGCACTCACCCCCGGGGCCCCGGTGCGTGGGCAGCAGGCTGGAGAGGAGGGAGAGCTGGAGGATAGTGTACAGGCCGGCGGCGGCCGCGGTGGCGACGGCGGCATCCACCGCTTCCAGATAATCCTCGCCGTCGGCCTCGCCCCGGCCCTCCAGGGCCAGATCCTGGGCCAGGGGGAGGCGCACCACCGTGGCCCCCCAGGAGCGGAGCATCGCCGCCTCCGCCGAGCTCAGGGGGAGTGGGAAGGTGCTGCCCTGGGGGGCGGCCCGCTCCAGCCCCTGCAGGGTGACCCCCCTAAGGAGCCGCACCCGGTCCCGTTCATCCACCAGAAAGCGCCCCTCCACCCGCAGCCAGGGAAGGTGGCCGGAGAGGCTGCCGCCGGGCAGGCGGGCGGCTCCGGGCCGGGGGTGGGGGTTGTCGGCCGGCAGGATCAGGGTCCGCTTCCGGGCCGGCGCCTCTAACGTGGGCCGGCGCCAAGGGATTTTCTTAGCGGCGGGACCCCGGCGGGGGCGGCCGATGCGGGAGCGCGGCGCCACCCCGGCGGCCCGGGGGCTTTCCCGGTCTTTGGCGGGGATTTTCCAGGGCGCCACCGGGCCGGTGGCCTTGACCCGGGGCTTGTCCCGCTGCGGAGCGGGTTTTTGTCCGGCGGGGCGGACCACCCGGGGGCTGAGTTCAGCCGCTCGGCGGCGCTCGGACTGCGGCCGCTTTTTCTCCGGTTCCCGGGAGGCTGGCAGCTTTTCCCGGCGCCAGTCACCGCCGGGTTTGGCCGACAAGGCGAGTGGCGGCCTCTCTTTTTCCGGCCTCGGCCCCTGTGGCCGACGCGCCGGGGCCTTTTTGGCCCTGAGGGTCTGAGGCCGCCGTGGCCGGGTTTTGGCGGGTGGCTTGGCCGGCTTTGGACGGCGTTCCCGACGCTTAGGTTCCCCCGCCTGGCGGGTGGCCAAGGGGGCCATAGTGCGCCGGGCTTCCCGACTGCTCTCCCGGGCCTCCTCCTCCTTGGCTGCTTGCCGTCTTTCCTGGCGGCGTTGCTGCTGGAGACGCCGCCGGCGGGCCGCCTCCTGCTCCCGGCGGCGCCGCTCCTTCTCCTCCCGCTCCCGGGCCTCCCGCAGAGCCTCAGCCCGGCGGGCCTCCTGCCGCTGACGCTCCCGGGCCTCCTCCCGGGTCCGGACGGCGGCCTCGGCCCGGCGCTCCTCCTCCCGGCGGCGGGCCCGCTCCGCCTGCCGTTCTGCCCGGCGGCGCTCTGCCGCTCTGTCGGTGCGGCTCATGCTGCGGTCCCGTGGCGTGTCAGCGGCTCCGCCGCCACGCACAACCCCCAGGAAATCGTAGCCATTTCGGGGCCAGGGAGGACACCCCAGAGGCAAGGCCCTGCTGCGATTCCTGATGGAATTTCATTGAAATTTCCCTTGGATAAATAAGGACCCCTGCAACGCCTGCATCCCGGCCCCCTTCGATTCCCGGGCTCCTTTCATTTAGGCGACTCCCGGCTCCTCCGGCTCTTCCGGTTCCTCCGGCAGGCGGGCCCAGACCTGTTCCAGGGCCTCCTGCAGGCGGGGAAAGAGCCGGGCTTCCATCGCCGCCAGCTCCTCATCCAGCTCCCGGGCCCGCTCCGGGTCCATTTCCCCCACCTTGAGGCGCAAAAGCAGCAGCTCCTCAAAGCGGTCCAGATCCCGGGGCCGGGCCTGGGGGTGGAGGGCCAGCACCGCCGCCCGCTCCTCGGGAGTGAGGGTCCTCATCGCCCCAGTTTCCATTCCAGCCGATCCCTAAGAAATCTGAGGGTCAGCCGGTCCAGACGGCACCCTGGAGGAAAACGGGCCAGGAAGTAGTTGTCCATCAGGTTGGGCTGCGCCGGGTTGATCAGCTCCGGGTGATAGCTGCACCAGGAGGCCGGGTAGCCCAGACCGTCGCGCCGGCGGTCGCTGGCGTAGCTTTGCCCGTCATAGTCGGCAAACCGCCGGGGGATGGGGCCGCCGGCCCGGGACCGGCGCTTGCGGTTCACTTCGAATAACACCAGGGGCAGGTCGGCATACAGATCATCCACGCCGCCATTGTCCCGGTCGGAGAAGGCGTGCACGAATTCATGCAAGGGATCCAGGATATAATCCACGGGCGCATGCAGGGTCGCCACTCCCGGTTCCCGGGGCCGGCGCCGGTGGTGGTGTCTGGCCCCGTCGTAACGAAATGGGCGGCCCTCTGAGGCAATGTCGTCCACGGTGTAAGAGGCCGAGCAGCGCCGGTGGCCGGGGGAATGATAGAACACCAGGCAGACGTCGGCCTCAAGCAGCTCCGCCGCCAGATAAGCCCGGACCCGCCCCCGGTCCGGCTCCATGACGCCGCCGGCCAGCTGCCGGCACAGGGCATGGGCCGCCTCCACTGTGTCCGGGGCGAACCGGGCCGCCACCCGGATATCCAGGGCGTACGGGTGCAGCAGGGTCTCCCGCTGGCCAAAGAGCGAGCGCAGGGCCTGAGCCACCGCCCGGTGGAAGCGCTCCCGGCGGCTGAGCAGGGGCTCGGCCTGGAAGCCCCCCCGCCGGGTCTCCACCACCGGATTGGCCAGCAACAGAATGGTAAACCGGCGCTCCGCGGGCTTGCTCTCATCCCCCGGATAGATTTCGGTAAACTCCCCGGGAGCCGCCTCCACCCGAAGACTCACCGGGTCGCTATGCACCCCGTCCGGCCGCACCACCCAGCACAGCACCTCCCCCAGGGGCACCGTGGCCGGCAGCCGGTCCACCAGCAGGAGGTGGGGCAGACTCAGCGTGGGCAGGACGGACACCCGGGCCGCCGGGGTCCAGAACTCCAGGCGGCTCCCCGGCAGAAAATCATGGCCCTGCACGGCGAAGAAATCCTCCCGCCTCGCCGGACCGGTGCGAATGAGATACCGGCCGCGGCCGCCCCGGGGCCGGTCCAGGGCGAAGGCCAGCCGGGGGAAGGCCGGCATGGTGTTCAGGGCCGCCCGGACCAGCTCTCCGAACTCGGTGGGCCGGCGGCGGGAGCCGTCCATGATGTAGGTGCGCCAGGTGACCTGGGCGCCGGTGGGCAGGGTGCGGCTCCCGGTGCCCCGCTCCACCAGAAGCGGCTTATCGGCCCAGGACCAGGCGGTCCAGCCTGCCAGGCCCGGCCAGACGCCGTCCCGGAAGCGGTGCCGATCCCGGAGATACTGCTCCAGCTCAATCCCCCAGCGGAGTTGAGCCGCCTCGCCCCCCCACTCGGTGATGAAGATGGGATGGGCCTCCCGGAGGCGGGGAAAGCCGAACCAATAATCCCAATCGGCCCGGGTGGCGGTGCTGCGGCCGGGAGTGGTGTGGTGGTAGACGTGGGCGGCATAGACGGCGTTGGGCAGGGTGCGGCCGCCGGGCAGGGGCACCGGAAAATGGCGCAGGTTGAGGGCCCAGTCCCAGCCGCTGACAAAGAGGAGGGCCCGGCCGTGCTCCCGGTGGATCACCTGCTCCAGGCGCCTCACCCAGGTGTGCCAATGGTCCACCCATTCCTTTTCCGTGGCCAGCCGGGGGGTCACCGCAGCCTGATCGTCGGCCAGGGGGACGTGAGGCTCGTTGAACAGGTCGAAGAGCACCGCCGGCTCCCGCCGGTAGCGGCTGGCCAGCAGCCGCCAGAGGCGCACGGAGTTCTCCTCCGGCAGGGGCGGCACCCGGTTCACCGAGCCGTCCGCCAGGTGCCCGAAGTCCCGGCGGGTGTCGAACCACTGCAGGTCCAGGAGCGTATAGGCGCCCTCATGGGCGGCCCACTCAATGATGCGGTCCAGGTTGGCCAGGTAATCCTCCCGGGTGAGGGCCCACTCCTGGTTGAGGGGCAGGCGGATGACATTGGCCCGCCAATGGCGCACGATCTCCCGGATGAGCTCCCGGGTGATGCCCGCGCCCTCCCGGGAGGTAGGCCGCCTCACCCCGGTGGGATCGAGAGCCCCCCGGTCGGTGTATTCCATACCGGAGAGGTTCACGCCCCGGAGCACCACCGGGTCGCCGTCCTCGTTCACCAGGCGGTTGCCGTCCACCCGGAGCCACTTCAAGCTTCCGGAGAGGCGGCGGCGCACCGGCGGCAGGCGGGTGCCCGGGGGGGCCAGGTAGATGGCCGGGGCCTGCCGGAAATCGTGGGCCGCCAGGCTCTCCTCCTCCCCTCGGCGGCCCGGCGCGGGGCCGTCATAGGCAATGGCCCGGTAGTAAAGGTAAGGATAACGGCGGAGCGCCCGCCAGGCGGCCTCATCCAGGCGGTAGCGGGCCCGGCCCCGCTTCACCGGGAGGGGCCCTTCGTCCCGGGAGGTGGAGAAATTCTCCGGCCGGCGCCGGTTCGCCAGGGCGCCGTTGAAGAGCACCGGGTCGGTGGTCACCTCCACCTCGCAGAACTGCCGGTCCGTGGTGATGGTGAAGGCCGGAGGCGGCCCGGTGGGGTCCACGGTGGGACGCTCAGCCCGGATGCGCACTGCCATCTCAGCCTCCGGCAATTTCCCGGGCCAGCGCCGCCAGGGCCGTGGCCAGCGCACCCAGATGCTCCTCTCCCGGCATCAGGGGCAGCGCGGCCACCCTGTCTGCCAGGTCCCGGGCCGCCGGGGCCAATTCCGGCAGTCGCCCGGCCAGAGAGGAAAGGCCGTCCACCACCCCCTTCACCGCCCCGGCCACTGCCTCCGGGCTTGCCGGCGGGTCCGCCAGGAAGGCCGAGATCCTGGCCAGGGCCGCGGCCGCTTCCTTGGCCGCCGCCGGGGGAACCTCCCGGGCGAGGGCCTCCTGCAGGGCCTGGGCCGCTTGGAGGATTGCCCCAAGGCCCCGGGTGCGCCCCTCCTCCCACAGCTCCGGGGGGAGCGGGCGCACCGACAAGGACAGGGTGCTCAGGCTCTGGGCGGGAAAGAGGCCCGGGGCGGCCACCTGCAGGCCGGCCCGGTTCTCCTCCACCTGCAGCGCCGCCCTGAGGTCCAGACGGGCCTCGGCAATGACCCGGTCCCTCAGGCCCCGGGAGCCGGCCTCCAGGGCCTGGAGCAGGGCCTGGAGGATTTCTTCCACGGCCACCCCCCGGCGTCGGGCCACGGCCTCTTTCAACTTCTCCCGCACCTCCCCCAGCTGGCCGGCGAGCTTCTCCACCAGCGACTTGAGGCGGGCGTTGTCCCGCTCCAGGGCCGCCCGCTCGGCTACGGCGGCATCCCGCTCCCGCCTGAGGCTCTGGGCCAGGGCTTCCGCCACCTCGGCCCGCACCTGGGCCAGGGTGGCCTGGCGCCGGTAGAAGTCCAGCTCCGCCACCTCACTCCTCCTCAGCCCTGACGGTGGGGAGGAGGCGGAAGGTCATACGCAGGGTGGAGAGGGCTCCGGGCTCCACCCGGCCTGCCTCCGGGGTGACAAAGCGGGGCTCCGCCTCCCCGGTGCGGGGGGCCTCCAGCACCCCCCGGGCCTCCACCTCCAGGGAGGTGAGGGCGGCGGTAAACTGCTTCCCCGGCGCCGCCCGGCCCTCCGCCAGGCCCTCCAGCACCCCGGCCAGCTTGCCGGCCAGGTCCGTGGGAAAGACATGCCCCACCACCCCCCGCTCCGCCAGCCGGTCCTGCAGCCGGGAGATCTCCTCGGCCAGTTTCAGGCGCTCGGCCTGCCAGGTCTGGCGCGCCGCCTCATGCTCCCGGGTGAGCTGCTCCAGGGCCGCCTTCACCGCCTGGGAGACCTGCCGCTCCACATCCGCCTTGACCTGGGCCAGGTCCTGGAGGGCCTGGTCCCGTTCCCGCTTCCAGACCTCCGCCACCTCCCTGATGGTCCTGAGGCTCCCCAGCTCCGCCTCCTTGAGGCGCAGCTCCTCCTGGGCCCTGGCCAGGGCGGCCTCCAGCTCCCGCACCCGGCCCTGGGCCAGCTCCGCACGCTCCCTGAGCTCGGCATTGAGGGCTTCAGTGCGGGCCAGGGCCTGGCGGGTGTCCTGCAGCTCCTTGGTGGCGGCCTCCAGTTTGAAGGTCAGCTCCCGGCGGGACTGCTCCACCAGGTTCAGCTGGGTGCGGACCTGGGCCAGCTCCAGTTTGACGCGTTCCAGTTCTTCGGGCGGCATGGCTTAAGTTCCCGGCCCGCCGCGGTGCTGCAGCACCCGGGCCGTCTCGTCGTCCACCTTCACCAGGGCCCGCAAACTCACCGCCCCGTCTTCTTCCGCGGTCTGCACAACATACCAGGCCCGGGCGCCGCCGTTGAAGTTCACTGTCACCCGGGGCTCGGGGCGGCCTTGGGCGTCGGTAAACAGATACGGCAGGGCCGCGGCCAAGGCCGCCTCCGCCGTCAGCGCCGGGGGGGCGGCGGCCGCTCCCGGGGGCGGCACCGCCACCACCGCCAGCTTCACGGTGCTGGCCGCCTGGAGGTCATAAGAGAACTGGTTGGTGTAGCGGGCATTCACCGGCTGGGCCCACAACCGGGGCAAGGGCTTCCGGGGCACGCCGGCCACCCGGGGGGGCTCCGCCTTGGGGGCCGGCTGCTCCAGGGCCAGGGCGATCCTGAGCTCCAGCTCGGTCCGGGGGATTTGGTACCAGGTGGCCTCGAGGCCGTACTGGGAGAGCACCGGGTCCTCGTTGATGAGCTTCTGGATCTCGATGGAGTGGCGGTCCAGCTCGGCCTGGGCCCGGCCGATCCCGGAGCCCAGGGCCACCAACAGCTCCTCCAGAGGCGTGGAGATCAGGTCGGCGATCTGCTGGGCGGGAGTTCCGTTGGGCATGAGGTTCCTCCCGGCGTTACGGCGTGCGGGTGACGGTGGGCGGGCTGGTAAAGGTGTTCACCGTGGTCACCGCCGGCTCCAGGCGGGAGGGCGGCGGCACCGGACGCATCACCGCCCGGAGCACGCTGGCCCCCTGGGCCTGATAGCTGTATTTGTTGGCGGTGCGGTAGTCCACCGTGCCGGCATGGGCCCGGCTGCGGCCCAGCCCCAGGAAACCCGCGGCCCGGCCCCGGGTCTCCGTCACCCGCTCCTCCCGCATGGTGATGGAGAGGCGCACCTCGATGGTGGCCTCGGTGAATTGGTAGAAGGTGGGCAGCAGACCCGCCTGGAACATGCTCATCTTCACCGGCGGGGCGCCGGTGGCGGTCACCCGGGCCCCGGTCACCGGCACCCTCTCCGTGCGGATGCCCCCGGCGCCGTCGGGCACCGTCACCTCCACGGTGCGCACCTCCGGCTCGATGATCTCCGTGACGTCGGTGAGCACCTCCACCTCGGTGTTCACCAGTGTCTTCATGGTTTCCAGGGAGTTGTGATCCAGGGCCGCCTGGCCGTCGGCGATGGCCACGGCCAGGTTGCGCACCAGTTCGGCAAAGGGCAGATCCAACAGATCGCGGCCGATGGCCATAACGACTCCTTTGTGCCCCGCCTAGCTGATGCTGACGGCTGCCGGCTGCCCCTGCAGCATGGGCAGGCAGTTGATGGTGAGCACCCGGGGCGTCAGACGACTGGGCGGCGGCACCGGTTTCAGGGTGGTCCGGAGCAGGCTCGAGCCCTCCGCCGAGTAGGAATAGGTGTTGGCAGTCTTGTAATTCACATGGGAGGCAAAGGAGGCGGAGCCCCAGCCCCAGGAGGCGCTGGCCTCCAGGGAGGCCCCCACCTCAAATTCGCTGCTGCTGGTGGTCTTCTGGGAGATGGACATCTTCACTTCAATGATGGATTCGGTGAACTGGTAGAAGGTGGGGGAGAGCCCCGCCTGCAGGAGGGTCATGTCCTCCGGGTCCATGCTCTCAAACTTCACCCGGGCGCCGGTGACGATGATGGTCTCCCGCTGGGGGTTGCCCTCCTGGTCCCGCACCGTCACCTCCACGGTGCGGAAATCCGGCTCGATGATTTCCTGGATCTCCTGGATGATCTTCACTTTTTCCCGGGCCAGCATGCGGGCGGTGGACAGCGAGGTGCGGTCCAGGGCCAGTTGGCCCTTGGCGATGGCGAAGGCGAGGTTCATCACCATCTCGGGAAAGGGCACGTCCAACAGGTCTCTGCCGACACTTCTCATACAACCTCCTTGTCAGTGAGCTGGCCGGACCGCAGGCCCGGAAGAAGGTGAAAGTTCCCGGAAAAGGGGTCGGGGCGCAGCCGCCCCAGCCCTTTCCCCACCCTCGTCTCCCCCCTGCCGCCGGGTGACGGGGAGTTTGAGAGGAGGGGGCCATTGGCCCTGCTGCCCTCCCCCCAAAAATTGCAGGTTCAGGCCGCCGGCTGGCCCCTCTCCCGGGCCAGGAGCTGCCGCACGGCGTTGAGGGCGAAGTGCTTCTTTAAGGCCCGGGCCGCCTTGCCCTGGGCGTCCAGCTGCACGCCGCCCACGAAGGACAAAAGCGGGCAGGCCTGAAGAACCTCCCTGCCCCCCGGGGGCATGCCGATGATGAAGCTGCCGCCCGCCGTGGCCATGAGCACCAGGCCGCCGTGGCGGGCCACGTAATCCTGGAGCAGCCGGGGTACTTCCGGGCCGGCGCGGCCGTCGGCGGGCCGCACCAGAAAGAGCTCCGGCTCCGGCCCGGCAGAGACCGCCGCACCCTGGCGCCGGGGCTGGCCCCTCAGGGCCAGATGCCGCACCTGCTCCAGGGTCTCTTCGCCCACCGTCTCCAAGGCCCGCTGCCAGGCCTCCTGGCGGCGCCAGGCGGAAAAGCCCTGGTCAGTGAAGAGCAGACGCACCTGGTGCAGCGGCGGCAGGGGGATGTGCGGCCACAGGGGGCTGGGCCCCACATACGGCACCCCCAGGGCGGCGCAGGCCAGGTCCAGATCCGGGGCGCCGGTGCCGGAAAAATCAATGGCCAGGCACATGTGCGCCAGGGCCGGCGCCAGCTCCTCCATAGAGAGGCGGACCACGCTGTCCGGGTCGCCGCCGGGCCGGGGCACCGCCACCGCCAGCCCGGGGAAGATGCGTTTAAGCAGCACCGCCAGGGGCAGCTCCGGGGGGCTCACCAGCACGTAGCCGATGGTGGCCCGGGGGGCGCCGGGGAAGAAAGGCGGCAGCCGCACCGGGATGCTCAACTCCTCGCCCCGCCGGAAGGCCTCCTGGCGGATCTGGAGGCTCACCTCCCCGGCCCGGCGCTCCGCCAGCTTCAGGCTCACCTGCACCCCGGAAGGGAGGGGGGCCAGGGTCTCGGCCACCGCCCCCTGAACCTCCGGGGGCAGGTCCTCCAAGGCCGGGCTCCCCTCCCCCGCCCGCCAGGTGATGAGGCGGCCGCGCACCGGCGGGCGCCGGGGCGGCGCCTGGCTGAGCACCCGCTCCCACTCCGAGGCGATGCGGTCCCAGCTGTAGCCCAGGGCGAACTCCCGGGACCGGCGGCTTTTTTCGGCCAGCAGGGCGCGGTCGGCATACAGGGCGCTTAAGGCCGCCACCGCCGCCTCCCGGTCCACCAGCCCCCTGACCAGCCCGAATTCATCCACCACCCCGGCCTCCGCCGGCAGGGCGAAGCCATGCCCCGCCACCAGCTCCCGGCTGGCGGTGTAGCCCAGGGCCAGCGGCACCACCCCGGCGCTGGCGGCCTGGAGGTTGGGGAGCCCGAAGCCCTCCCCCCAGGAGGTGAGGAGGTGCACGTCGGCGGCGGCGTAGATCTCCGCCAGCCGCTCCAGGGGGATGCCCCCTGAGGCCCGCATGCGGAAGCCCGGGGTGAAGCGCACCCTGGCCGTCAGCCCCAGGGCGTCGATGTCCTGCCGCAGGTCGTAGCGATAGAGGTCGCTTCTGGCGGCGTCGTCATCGGGGTCGGCGTGCAGGTGCAGGAGGACATCCGGCTTGTCATGGGCGAAGGCGGCAAAGATGTCCAACAGGCGGGGCAAAAGTTTGCGGGGTTGGTTGCGGGCGTCGGAAAGCACCACCAAGCGGCCCTCGTAGCCCAGGCGGGCCTTGGCCGCCGCCTTATCCGGCGGTGGCCGGAAGAGCTCAGTGTCCACCCCGTGGGGGATGTAGGCGGCGGCGATGCCGCAGGCGGCGGAGACCTCCAGGCCGAAACGGCTCATGGCCACCGGCAGGTCCGCGGCGGCCAGCACCTTCACCCAGCCGGCGGGCAGGCGGCCTTCGGGGTCGGCCCCGTCCACCGGGTAGTAGTGCACCCAGCGGGTGCCGGAGAGGTCCAGGTAGCGCTGCACCGGCGGCTCGGTGAGGAAGCTCATCCACCAGATGTCCGCCAGGGTGATGACAAAGTGGGGCTGCAGCCGGTGGAGATACCCCAAAAGCACGTCGCTGCCGAAGCGGTCCCGGCGGATGGGATGGACGGGAATGCCCTGCCAATACGTGGTGGAGCCCTTAGCCTGCCAGCCCAGAATCTCCAGACGGTGGCCCCGGCGGGCCAGCCGGCGGCACACCTCCCGGGTCACCCCCCCGAACCCGGAAGGGGTGGTGGGACTGTCAGAGACCCACAGAATCCGCATGGCCAAGCCTCCAGGAGGGTGAGGGCGGCGGGAAAGCTCGAAAGGAAGGGGGAAAGCCCGGTCTCTTCCGAGGGCCTCAAGCGCACCCCCATCGTAGCACATCCAAAAAAATAAAAAAATTTTTAATTTTGTTGGATATATTTTCTTTAAATTCAAACGAGTCCCGGCGGAGGAAGGGCCAGGCAGGGGAGCCCCTTGCCCCTCTCCCTCACCCCTGTCCCCGGAGGCGGGGAAGGGAGAAGGAGGCGCCACCGATCCCACCCTTTCCCGCTCCTCCCCTGCCAAGGCTGTCTGATGGCAGGGTGTGGCAAAAAGGGGGAGAAATCGGGAGGCACCTGAGATGGAGATCTCCATCCCCGGGTTTGGTGACCTGTCCCTGGCCCATCTGGTCCTGGACTACAACGGCACCCTGGCCGCCGACGGCCGGCTGCTCCCCGGGGTGGCGCCGCGCCTTGTCCGGCTGGCCCCGAGCCTGGAGGTGCATGTGCTCACCGCCGACACCTTCGGGGGGGTCAGGGAGGAGTTGGCCGGGCTGCCGGTGAGGGTGACCGTTATTCCCCGGGGGGACGAAGCTCAGGCCAAGGCCGGGGTTGTCCGGACCCTGGGGGCGGAGCGCACCGCCGCCATCGGCAACGGCCGCAACGACGCCCTGATGCTCTCGGAGGCGGCCCTGGGGGTGGCGGTCCTGCAGGGGGAGGGCGCCGCCCGGGAGGCTTTGCTGGCCGCCGACGTGGTGGCCCCGGACATCCAGGCGGCCCTGGACCTTTTCCTCCACCCCGCCCGCCTCCTCGCCACCCTGCGGGCCTGAAGGGCGCCCGGCCGCGCCCCCGGGGAAGCCCCGCCCGCAAAGCCGCCGCAGGTCAGCCGGGCGGCAGCCGCAGGCGCTCCACGAGGCCCAGCTCCCGGATCAGCCGGGCCACGGCCGGGGGCACCAGGTGCTCCCAGGGCTCGCCTTGCCCCATCAGACGGCGGATGGCGGTGCCGCTGAGCCCTTTTTCCTCCGGGGTCCGGCGCCACAGGACCTCCACCTTGAGCCCCAGGCCGGTGAACTGGGCCAGTTTCCTCTCACCCCAGGCATCGTAAATGGTGAGGTAGAAAGTGGCCTCCAGGGGCACATAGTAGCGATAAAGCTCCGGGAAATTGATGGGCAGGGGCACCACCGCCATCTCCCGGCAGTCCAGCCCCGCCTCCCACAGGGCCTCCCGCACCAGGAGATGGCGCTCCCAGTAGGTGAGGGGGTTGTGCTTTGGGGAACTGCGGTGCGGGTCCGCCGGGTCAAAGCGGGTGTGGCTGGGATCCGGGTTGGTGATGCCCACCACCAGCCGGCGGCAGCGGGCCTTGGCGGCCAGCACATATTTCAGGTGATCCAGGTGAAAGATCTGAAAGCGGCCGTGCACCACTCCGAGCTCAGTCATCGTCGCCCCCTTGCTGCCGGCCGAGGCGTAAGGACCGATAATTTCCGGGAAAATAGGGCTGATCCCGGGGGCTGTCCCGGAGGCCCATCAGCTTCCCCCGGTCCAGGAAGTTCAGAATGAGAGGCATCAGCTCCTCGCCCCTGACCAGCCCCAGGGCGCCCTGGGCGCAATCGATCTCCGCAAAGCGCTCGACCCGGTCCCGCCAGGTGTATTTCCCCAGCAGCAAAAGCGGCACCGGCTCCCCGGAGTGGATCATGGGCCCGGCGCTGGGGGTGGCGTGGTCGGCGGTGATCACCAGAAGCGTCTCCGGGTCGGGGACGATCTCCTCCAGAGCCACCGCCAGGGCCGCATCCAGGGTCTCGATCACCGCCCGCTTGTGATCCGGGTCCTTGGTGTGGGCCGCTTCGTCGGGGGCCTTGGTGTGCACATAGACAAAATCATACTGCCTAGCCCGGGCGGCCTGCCGGAGCCGGCCCGCCAGGTCCCGGGCGGGGTCCGCCGTGTCCTGCACCGGCGCCATCCTGAACCCCAAAAAGCGGCACAACCCCTGATAGAGGATTCCCGCCGCCACGGCCAGAGCTCTGAGGCCCCATTTCTCCCCGAAGGGCCTCACCGGCCGCCACTGCCCCGCCCGCTGCAGGCCCACGGCATTGAGGGGGGAAAGCCCCGCCCGGCGCCGGGCCCGGTTGAGGGGATGGGCGGCCAGCCGGGCATGGCTCCAGGCCGCATAGGCGTTGAGGACCCGGGCGGTGCGCCGGGCCCGGACATCGCCTTCATGCCCCTCCAGGGGCTGCACCTCCATCAACGGCCGCCCTTCGTAGATGGGATTGGAGTCGGTGACCGCCGCCGACACCTCCCCCCGAAGCCGCACAATCCCCCGGATGCCCCCGGTGGGGATGAAGGAGACCTCCACCCCCTGGGCGGTGAACTCCCCCACCGCCGCCAGGAGCGTCCGGGCGGTCTCCTCCTCCACCCGGGGGTCCTCCTCGACCAGTATCAGTTCGCCCCGCCGGCGGCGCACCGCAAAGATGCGCCCCAAGAGCGCCACCTCCTCCGGTCCCAGGGGAATCCCGGCCCCCAGGGCCTCCAGATACCCCCGCCCGGGGAACTCCGCCCAGGAATAGCCGAACAGGAGAAAATGGGCCAGCTCGCTGGGCAGGGCATACCCCAGGCGCCAGGGATGCAGGAGACCCGTCATCCCCATGGCCGCCAGCCGGTCGAGATGCGGCGTGCGGGCCGCCTCCAGGGGGGTGCGGCCGCTCAGGGCGGCGGAGGCCCGGTCCCCCAGCCCGTCCAGGATCAGGAGGATGCAGCGCATGGAGATTAAGTGATCCTTGGGGGAGGACCGGGGGGCTAGCAGACCTCCCTTCAAACTCTCCTCCTCACCCTGGTTGAGGGGGCTGGGAGGCCACCCCTCCCCCGGCCATTCCCTCAGAAGGCGTGGGGGGAGGACCTCCTTCCGCTCCCCCGCTCGGAGGCCCGGAGCTGAAAATACTCCGCCACCACCGCCCGGGTCTGCCGGAGGGCCCCCTCCTCGTGCAGTTCCAGCACCCACCAGCGGCACAGGGGCAGGCCCTCCAGCAGACGCAGGCGGCCCTCCATCTGGGCCAGGCTCACCGGCGGCTGGTGCCCCGCCTCCGTCTCCTCATGATAGACGTGGGCCTGGAGGATGCGCTCCGGATGCGGGATGGTGAAGTCCTGGACGCGCCAGCCGCCGGTCACCACCGCCGGGGAGACCTGGGCATGGCCCACATCCAGGGTGCCGAAGGCCCCGGAGAGCCGGAGGAGCTTCTCATAGAGCCGGGGCCGGCTGCTCCAGCCCCAGGCCAGGTTTTCCACGCACAGGCGCAGCCCCAGCCGGTGGGCGAACTGCACCAGCTCGCTGAGGGCCGCCACCGCGGTGGGCCAGCTCAGGTCGGCGCTGGACTCCCGCCCCAGGCCGCCCAGGTGGAGGGTGACATAGCGGCCCCCCACCTTGGAGATCAGGCGGCAGGCCTCCCGGTAAAGCCCCTGGGCCTGGCGGACTTCCCCCGGGTCTTCCGCCCCCAGGTCCACTCCGGGGAAGGCCAGGTGAAAACGGACCTCCAGGGGAGAGAGCGCTCTCAGTTCCCGGGCCAGCTCCCCCTCCGCCCGGGGGCCCCGGCTGACGGCCGCCGCCGGCAGGGTCCAGTCGATCCCTTCAAGGCCCAGATCCAGCGCCAGCTCCCGGAGTTTGGCCGCCTCCGGCAGGAAATTGCAGCAGGCGAGCTTGGGCCGAGGCCGAAGCATACGTCTCCTCTCCCGGGCACCAGGGGGCGGCTGCCCCCGGCCCCCGGAGCAGTTCCTTGTGGAGAAATATATCGAAATATCGCCTGGGGTGTCCAGCTTTCCGACAAAATTGCGGTCGGCTGACCGGCAGGGACCACCCCTCCCCTGCCTCCCATGGAGAGCGCCCGCCCCTTCTTCACCCGGAGGTGTCCGGAGTCTGCCGGCCGCCCTCCGGGCCGCGGCCGCGGGCAGGCCTGCCCGGCTGCCGGGGGGTGCCGGTCCCCTTGCAGGACCTCCGGGGCGGCGCCGGCCACACCCCCCGCCGGAAAGCCCGGCCGACCACAACGGCCGCCGGAGAGGCGGGCCCGGGCAGGAGTCGGGGGGTCACCGCCAGGCCCCCGGGGGAGTCTGAGCCACCCCCGGACTCGGGGCCCGCCGAGCGGGGGGGGGCCGGCATCCTTCGGGGCTGGGGGAGAGGCGGCTCCCTGCTCCCCTCTCCCCCGGGCTGCCCCCACCGGGTGGGGCCGTCCCGATTGCGGAGCCCCGCGCACCACGGGAAGGATGCCTGCGTTCCGCCGCAGCGTTTGACATTCTGCCCGGTCATGCGAAAATTTTATATAGATGATGCGTCCCTTCAGACTCATCTGGCCGGCACTTGCCGGGGTGCTCCTTGCCTTCCCCCATCCTGCCCTGGCCCTCATCAGCCACGGCCATCCCGAAGGCCTGTACGTCCACCAGATCGCCCACCTGCTGTTTGCCGGCGCCATGGTCTTCCTGATTTACATGCTCACCCGGGAGGGTCTGCAGAGGATTTCCGGGTTCCAGATCCTCATCTGGGCCAACGTGTTCTTCATCTGGTGGAACCTGCACGCCTTTGTCGGTCATCTAGCCGAGGTGATGCTGAGCGAACAGGCCTTTCTCGGCCAGCCCACGGATCCGGGCCAGCGCCTGGTGATGACGGACGGCACCGCCTGGGTTTATTACGCCACCCAACTGGACCACCTGATCCTGGTGCCGGCCTTTTACCTGTTCTATCGGGGGTTGAAGGCCCTGGTCCGGCAGCCCAAGGGAGAGAGCGGGTGACCACCCTGCCCCTGTTCCCCATCTGGATCATTGACTTTGTGGGCTCCGCCCTGGTGATCGTCCTGGCGGTCCGGTCCCTGGGCCTGGTGCGGCGGCTGAAGGCCCAGGAGCCGGAAAATCCCCAGTGGCTCTTCCTCTACTGGCTGACCCTGGCCTTACTGACCCTGGCGCTCTCCCGGGGCGTGGGCCACCTGCTCCGGCATATCCTGGTGTTTTCGGGGCACAGCTCCATCTGGCGGGTTCTCAAGCCCTTCTCCGGCGGGCTCAACAGCATCAGCTTCGTGGTCATCGCCTCGGTCTGCCTCTTTTTCCACCACATCCAGCGCCTCTACCGCCGCATGCTGGCCAATCACCGGGAACTGGAGGCCACCAGCCGGGAAATCCTGGAGCTCAACCGGGAGATGGAAGCCCTGGTGATTGAGCGCACCATGAGCGAGATGGCCCTGGGGGTGGCCGACGGCATCCGCAACCCCCTGCACATCATCGGGGGCTTCAGCCACCGCCTCCTCAGAAAGGCCGCCCCCGACGACCCGGTGCGCACCTGGGCCACCCATATCGCCTCAGAGGCCAAACGCCTGGAGCGGATGGTGGAACGCTTTGAGGCCCTGGCCCGCAGGAAGGCGGCCTTCTTCCGCCAGCTTGACCTCAACCAGATCGTCCGGGAGACCCTGGACCTCCTGCAGGAGGAGTTCCACCGGAAAAGGCTCCGCCTGGAGAGGGAGTTGTACCCCCATCACCTTTATGCCCATGTCAATGCCCACCTGCTGAAGATGGCCCTGGCCCACCTGCTGCGCAACGCCATTGACGCCACCCCCCCGGAGGGGAAAGTCCGGGTGGCCACCTCGGAGGAGGGTCATCGGGCCGTCCTCATCCTCCAGGACACCGGCCGGGGCATGCCCCCGGAGGTGGCCGCCAGGGTCTTTGAACCTTTCTTCACCACCGAGGTGGGGGGCACTGGCCTGGGGATGGTCTTCGTCCGGCAGATCGTGGAGGAGCACCGGGGCACCATCACCCTGGACACCCAGGTGGGCCGGGGGACCACCGTCACCATCACCCTGCCCCGGCGGCTGCTGGATCACCCGGGCATATCCGCACCTCTCTGAGAAACCCGCCAGTCCTCCCCCTCATCCCGCCCCCGACAAAAACCGAACGTCTGTCGCCTTCATCCTCTGCCGCAAGCGGCGCTTCCCACCCGGATCCCTTTCATGGAAGCTGCCGGGGGCGATGAAGGACAGGGGCGCCCCTCCTGCCGCCCCCCAGGCGGCGAGCCCGGCCGAAGAGCAGGGGTCCCCAGGGCCTTTTCTTCAGGGGGGCCGAGCCTTCCCGCCCCCCTGATGCCCCCCCACCCCCTGCTGATGCCACCCCGGACACAAAAAAGGGGCGGCTTACCGCCACCCCTGAACGTTCCTGGCTCCCCGGGACGGACTCGAACCGCCGACCAAGTGGTTAACAGCCACCCGCTCTACCTGCTGAGCTACCGGGGACCATCGGGCTGCCCCACGCCGACGGGACAGCCTGCATCATTGGTCAATGTAGCAAGTCAGTCACGGAAATGCAAGCCCTTTGTGGCTTCCTGAACGCGGCCGCCGGGGAGGGGGCGGGGTCCCGTCCAGGTCTTCAAGTTTTCCGGCCCCCGGGTCGATGAAGGAGTAAGCGGAGGCCGGTGGTCCGTGCAGGCACCACTGTGCCCCCTGCGACCCGAGCCATGGATCACCCCCTCAGACTCCATCGTTCGCCGGCCGTTCCCCCCACCCGGCCAGGCATCCTGTGGCTGGTGGGCCTGCTGGGCCTGGTCCTTTCCCTGGGCGCTGCCCTGGCTGTCTGGACCTGGGAGGAAGAGAACCGCCGCCTGCGCTTTCTCCATGAAGCCCGGGACGCCGTCAGCCGCCTGAGCAGCACCCTCCGGCAGACCCATACCGCCCTGCAGGGCCTGGCCTCTTTCCTGGCCATCTCAGACCAGGTGGGGCGGGAGCAGTTCCGGCGCTTCACCGAACCCTTCCTCTCCTACGCCATGCCCACCTACAATCCCGGACTGCGGGCCCTGGGCTGGGCCCCCCGGCTGCCGGCCGCGGCCCGCCCGGATTTTGAGGCGGCCCGGCACCAGGAGGGCCTCCCTGGCTTTCAGGTCAAGGAAAAGGACGCCCAGGGCGGATTCATCCCGGCGGGGGAGCGGGAGGAGTATTTCCCCCTTTATCTGGTGGAGCCCCTCCGGGGCAGGGAGGACCTGGTGGGGTATGATCTGGGCTCCGAACCCGCCCGGCGCCAAGCCCTGGAATGGGCCCGGGACCGGGGGGACCCGGCCGCCACCGGTCCCCTGCTCTTGCCCCAGGAACGGGAGGGCCATAAAGGCATCCTCATCTTTTGGCCGGTCTTCCGGGGGGACCAGGTTCCCGCCAACGTGGAGGAACGCCGCCAGCACCTCAAGGGCTTGGTCCTGGGGGTCTTCCGGATGGTGGACCTGCTGGGACACACCTTCCACGAACTGCGGCACAGCAACCTCTGCCTGCATCTCTTCGACGACCTGGCCCCCCCGGGCGAGCGCTTCCTCCTGGCCTATTCCCTGAAAACCGGCACCGCCGTGAAGGACCCCTCGGAGCCGGACCACTCCCACCCCAGGCCCTCCGGTTGGAGTTATACGGGAGTGGTGGACGTGGGCAGCCGGCTGTGGCGGGTGGAGGTGCTCCCCGCCGCCCGGCCCCCGTGGCTCCCCACCCTGTGGCTGCCGCTGATGGTGGGGCTGGGGGGCATGGTGATCACCGGCCTGATGATGGCCTATGTTCACAAGCGGCACCAAAGCCTCGCCTCCCTGGCCGCCCTGAATCAGAGCCTGGAGTCCCGGGTGGAAAAGCGCACTGCCGAGCTCAGGGCCGCCAATGCCTCCCTGGAGCGGGAGATCCGGGAGCACCGCCGGGCCCGCCGGGCCCTGGAGGAGAGCGAGGAACGCACCCGCCTCATCCTGGAGAACCTGCAGGCCGGCATCCTCATCGTGGAGGCGGCCACCAAACAGATCGTCGAGGCCAACCCCAGCGCCCTGCGCCTCCTGGGTGCCAGCCGGGAGGAGATCGTGGGCGAGATCTGCCACCAGCGCCTCTGCCCGGCCCGGGAAGGCAGCTGCCCCATTCTTGATCTGGGCCAGGAAGTGGACAACGCCGAGCGGGAGATCATCCGCCGGGATGGGACGCGGCTGCCGGTGCTGAAGACGGTGGTCCCCCTCACCCTGGACGGCCGGCTGCACCTCCTGGAAAGCTTTGTGGACATCTCGGCGCAAAAGCAGGCGGAAGCGGAGCTGCGGGCGGCCCGGGAGGCAGCGGAGGATCTCAACCGGCAGCTGGCGGAGGTCAACCGCCAGCTGGAGGAGGCCATCGGCCAGGCCAATCTCCTGGCCACCCAGGCGGCGGTGGCCAACATGGCCAAAAGCGAGTTTCTGGCCCGCATGAGCCACGAAATCCGCACCCCCATGAACAGCATCATCGGTTTCACCGAGCTCTTGGGGGACACCCCCCTGAGCGACGAGCAGGCGGGGTTCGTGAGAAACGTCAAACAGAGCGCTGAGGCCCTCCTGGCCCTCATCAATGACATCCTGGATTTCTCCAAGATCGAGGCCGGCCACCTCTCCCTGGAGGAGGTGGATTTCGATCCGGAACTCCTGGCCTACGAGGTCTGCGACCTCATCTCCCCGCGGCTCAAGGACAAACCGGTGGAACTCCTCTGCCGCATCGGCGACGAGGTGCCGGGGTTTGTCCGGGGCGACCCCGCCCGCTTCCGCCAGGTGCTCCTCAATCTGCTCAGCAACGCCGAGAAATTCACCGCCTCAGGCGAGATCGAGCTCTCCCTGGAGGTGGCGGAGGCCCGGAACGACGAGCTCCTCCTGCTCACCAAGGTGCGGGATACCGGGGTGGGCATTCCGGCCGACAAGCAGGAGCAGATCTTTGACGCCTTCCAGCAGGCCGACGGCTCCATCACCCGCCAATACGGCGGCACCGGCCTGGGGCTGGCCATCTGCCGCCAGCTGGCCCGGCTCATGGGCGGCGAGGTGCAGGTGGAGAGCCAGGAGGGCCGGGGCAGCACCTTCTTTTTCACCGCCTGGATGAGGAAAAGCGACAAGGCGGCCACCGGCAGGACCGCCCCCCAGGGTCTGGCGGGGAGACGGGTGCTCATCCTCGATGACAACGAGACCCACCTGGACATCCTCAGCCGGGTCCTCACGCCCCTGGGCCTGCGGGTGACGGCCCTCTCCCGGGGGGAGGAAGTGCTCCCCACCCTGGAGGCGGCTTTCCCCGATGACCCCTTCCACCTGGCCATCCTGGACATCCAGATGCCCGGCCTGGACGGCTACGCCGTGGCCCAGGGCATCCGGGCCCGGCAGGAGGCCTGGGCCCGCCTGCCCCTGCTGGCCTACTCCTCCTCCACCGACCAGCGCCGCACCCGCTTCCTGGAGGCGGGCTTCGACGGCTTTCTGGTGAAGCCGGTGAAACGGCCGGAGCTGGTGGCCATGCTCTCCCGTCTTTTGGGCCTCGAGGGCCCGGGGGCGGAGAAGGGCGCCACCCTGGTCACCCAGCAGACCCTGTGGGAAGAGCTGAAGCACGGCACCCGCATCCTCATGGTGGAAGACAATCCGGTTAACCAGAAGCTGGCTTTGCTGATGCTCACCAAGGGGGGCTACCAGGTGGAGCTGGCCGAAAACGGCAAGGAGGCGGTGGCCAAGGTGCTGGCCGCCCCCCGGGCCTATGACCTCATCTTCATGGACATGCAGATGCCGGTGATGGACGGGCTGGCCGCCACCCGGGAGCTGCGGCGCCAGGGGGTGGCCACCCCCATCATCGCCATGACCGCCAACGCCATGCGGGAGGACCGGGAGCGTTGCCTCCGGGCCGGAATGAACGACTATATCGCCAAGCCGGTGAAGCGGGAGGCGGTCTTTGAGATGATCCGCAAGTGGGTGGCGCAGGGAGGGCAGCTCAGCCCGCCCCCGACCCCCGGCGACTGGGAGTCGGAGTCCGACGACTTGAGTTTTTAACCCGTCCCCCGAGCCGGCGGCAGGGGTGGGCGGGGGAGGGGGCCACGCATCCAGACGCCTTGCGGCCGGCCGGTTGACCGGGGCAACGGGCCCTGGACCGGGGAACCGGAGAGGGAAGAGGGGCGCAGGGGCCGGGACCAGGGGCCCGGGAGGCGGGAGAAGGGCGGAAGATCCCGCAGGATAAGGATGAGGTCCTTGGGGGTGGCGCAGGATGACGGGGGACAGGGCGGGGCTGGCGCAGGATGACGGGGGACAGGGCGGGGCTGGCGTAGGATGACGGGGACAGGGCGGGCCGGGGGGCGGTCTTCCTTTCGCTCACAGTCGGCAACCGGTGCACGACCAGGCCCGGGGGGAGCCGGCAGAGGGGCTGGAGGGGAGGCCGGCAGGCGGAAGCCAGACCCAGGTGATGGCACGGAGGTGGTTGATGAGCGGGCAGCCTACCCGGGTGGCGGCGGATGGTGCCGGAGAGGGCAGGGTCCTCACCCCCCCCTGCCACGGGGACCTGCAGACGGCCGTCCCGGACGCCTGGACCGTGCTGGTGGTGGACGACCACCCCGTCGCCCGGCGTCTGCTGGAGGCGCAACTTGAACGGGAGGGATATCTGGTAATCACCGCCGCCAACGGCCGGGAAGCTCTGGAGCGCCTCAGCGGCCGTTTCTGCCCCCTGGTGCTCACCGACTGGATGATGCCGGAGATGGACGGCCTGGAACTCTGCCGGGCCATCCGGGGGCGGGAGTGGGACTCCTACATCTACCTCATTCTCCTCACCGCCCGGGACTCCCTGGATGACGTGCTCATGGGTCTGGAGGCCGGGGCCGATGATTATCTGGTGAAGCCGGTGCATCCCATGGAACTCTCGGCCCGGCTGCGCACCGGCCGCCGCATCCTGGCCCTGGAGCGCACTCTCAGGGACCGCAATCGCGAGATCGCCCGGCTGGCGGTCACCGACCCCCTCACCGGAGTCTACAACCGCCGTTATCTCATGGAGAATCTCCCCCGGGAGCTGGCCCGGGTCCGGCGCTATGGCCACCCCCTGGGGCTCATCATGTGCGACCTGGACCATTTCAAAGAGGTGAACGACACCCTAGGCCATGCCGTGGGCGATGAGGTCCTGAAGGAATTCACCCGCCGGCTGGCCGGGCAGGTGCGCCAGGGGGTGGACTGGCTGGCCCGCTGCGGCGGCGAGGAATTCGTGCTGGTGCTCCCGGAGACCGACCTGGCCGGCTCCCTGGCGGTGGCCCGACGCCTGCGTCACCTGGTGGCCGCCACCCCCTTTGCCACCACCGCCGGGCCGGTGCGGGTCACCGCCAGCTTCGGAGTCGCCGCCCGCCCCCCGGGGGAAGCGGACTCCCCGGACGCCGAGGCCCTGCTGGCCCGGGCCGATGCCTGCCTCTATCAGGCCAAGGCCGCCGGCCGCAACCGGGTGGCCGGTCCCGGGGGGAGATAAGCCGGCTTGGGCGCCGCTGCCCCCTGGCTCCACTGGAGACGGCGGGTCCGGCGGCCTCAGACAACAAGGAGGAGGTCATGGCGGAGATCTTTCGGCGACATGAGGTGTTGGAGCGCCTGGAGGGGGATGAAGACCTCCTCCGGGAGCTGGTGGATATCTTCCTCACCCAGTCCCGGGTGCAGCTTGAGGAGCTGACGGCCGCCCTGGCGCTGGGAGATGCCGCGGCCATCCGGCACCAGGCCCACTCCCTCAAGGGGGCGGCCGCCGGGCTGGGCGCCGAGGCCCTCAGCCACCGGGCCGCCCAACTGGAGCAGGCGGGCAGGGAGGGCGACCTGACGGCCGCTCCCGCCCTCCTCCAGGCGGTGCAGGAGGAGCTGCAGCGCTTTCAGCAAACCGCGGCCGTATAACCGCCCGCCCCCGCGGGCAGGCAAGCTCGCCGGGATTCAGAGCGGAAAAGCAGCCATGGCGAATCGCAAGTCATCGGTAACCTCCCCCAGAGTGGTGGTGGTCAATGACGATCCCACCCAGCTGCGCCTCCTGGCTGCCCTTCTGGCCAAAGAGGGGCTGGAGGTCCGCTGCGCCGCCGGGGCCGTTGAGGCCTTGACCCTGATGGAGCAGGAGGGCCCGCCGGATCTCCTGGTCACCGACCTCCATATGCCCGGCATCGACGGCTGGCGCTTCTGCCGCCTCCTGCGCTCGGCGGAGTATGCCGCCTACCGGCACCTCCCCCTGCTGGTGGTCTCCGCCACCTTTGCCGGGGTGGACGCCCAGGAGATCACCCGGGATCTGGGGGCGGACGCCTTCCTCTCCCTGCCCTGCGGCGCCGGCGAGCTCAGGGCCGTGGTCCAAAGCCTCCTGGCCGGCCGGAGTCCCACCATCCAGCCCCGGGTCCTCATTGTGGAGGACAGCCCCACCCTGGCCCGCCTCCTGAAGAAAGCCTTCCAGGAATCCGGCTACCAGGCGGTCACCGCCGCCACCGGCGCCGAGGCCCGCCGCCTCCAGGAGGATTTCACCCCGGAGTTGATCATCCTGGATTATCACCTGCCGGATGTGGCCGGGGACCAACTGCTGCAGGAGTTCGCCCGGGGAAGCCCCTTTCCCGCGGTCATCATGATCACCAGCGACACCGATCCCTCTCTGGCCAGGCATTTCCTCAGTTTAGGGGCCGACGGCTATGTGCGCAAACCCTTCGACCCCCGCTACCTGGTGGAGCTGAGCTTCAAGGTGCGCCGGGAGCGGGCGCTGCTCCGGGTGGAGGACATCCTGGAGGCCCGCACCCGGGAGTTGCAGGACTCCCAGGCCCGCCTGCGGCAGAGCGAGGAAAAATACCGGCTCCTGGTGGAAAACATCCCCGGGGTGGTCTTCACCCGGCAACCCGATGGCCGCCTCGATTTTTACGATCATAAAATTGAAGCGCTCACCGGCTATACCCGGGAGGCCTTCCACCTGGGGCACCTCAGCTGGCAGGACCTCATCCTGCCCGGGGACCGGGAGGCGGACCCTCCTCATGCCCGCGCTGACTCTCAGCCCTGGATGCGGGAGTACCGCATCCGCACCCGGGACGGCCAGGTGCGCTGGATCCAGGAACGGGGGCAGCTCCTGGCAGGGCCGGAGGGCCAGCCGCCCACCGTCCAGGGCATTCTCTTCGATATCACCGAGCGCAAGCGCCAGGAAGAGGAGCGCCTCAAACTGGACAAGCTGGAGGCCCTGGGCATTCTGGCCGGCGGCATCGCCCACGACTTCAACAACCTGCTCACCGCCCTGTTGGGCAACATCACCCTGCTGACCCTGACCGCCGATCTTCCGGAGGCGGCGCGAAAATCCCTGGAGGCGGCGGAGCAGGCCTGCCTTCGGGCCCAGGGCCTGGCACAGCAGCTCCTCACCTTCGCCAAAGGCGGGGCCCCCGTCAAGCAGATCACCCCGGTGGCCCCCCTCCTCCAGGAGGCCATCACCCTGGCCCTGGCCGGCTCCAAGTGCCGGGCCCACTGTTCCCTCCCCGCGGACCTGTGGGCCGTCCATGTGGACCCGGGGCAGGTGCGCCAAGCCCTGCAGGACATCCTCATCAACGCCCACCAGGCCATGCCCATGGGCGGCAGCATCACCATCACGGCGGCCAACCTCCAGGTGACGGAGGCGGACGGACTGCCTCTGGCCCCGGGCCCGTATGTCCGGGTGGCCCTCTCCGACCAGGGCCCGGGGATTGACCCGGCCCTGCTCACCAAGATCTTCGACCCCTACTTCACCACCAAACCCGGGGGCAGCGGCCTGGGGCTGGCCACCGCCTTCTCCATCCTGCAGCGGCACGGCGGCTACCTCACTGCCTCCTCCACCCTGGGGGAGGGGGCCACCTTCACCCTGTATCTCCCCGCCGCCCCTGAGGTGGCCGTGGAGCACCCCCCGGCCTTGGCTGCTCCGAGGCCAGGCCCGCAAGGGGGGCGGCTCCTGCTCCTGGAGGATGACCCCCAGGTGGCGGACGTGGCCCGCCGCATCCTGAAACACCTGGGGTATTCCGTGGAATGTGTGCCGGAAGGCCATGCGGCTCTGAGCGCCTACCGGCAGGCTCTGAGGCGGGGGCTTCCCTTTGATGCCGTCATCCTGGACCTCACCGTGCCCGGCGGCCTGGGCGGCAAGGAGGTCATGGAGGAGCTCCGGCAGCTGGACCCCCGGGTGGTGGCCGTGGTCACCAGCGGCTATGCCGAAGACCCCATCCTCACCCACTATGAGCGCTATGGCTTCCGCGGGGTGCTGAAAAAACCCTACCGGGTCCAGGAGATGGCCGACCTCCTCCAGCGGGTGCTCACCCGGGAAGTGACGGACCAGTCCTGAAGGGATGCGAAGAGGGTGGGGGCATTGCCAGATTAACGGGTGCATGAGCCGGTCGTAGGAGCACCGGCCTGAGGAGTGGCAAAAAGGGAGGGGGTGGGGGCCTTCCACCTGCCCCATCTGTCTGTTCCATAACTGTGCGGCGCCGGCCTGGGCGGCGGCCAGGGGCTGGGGGAGGGGGAAGATACTCCGGGGCCGGGGAAAAGGGCGGTAAATACTCCGAGGGAAGGGGAAAGGGGAAAACTCCAGCTGCACGCCGCCGGGCGGACCAGGGCTGGGCGGGGGCTCAAGGAGGGCGAAGAGCCCTGCCCCCCATGCCTCACTTCCCCCCATGGAACGGTGACGGGCGAACCCCAGGGCGCCTCATTGGCCTCCCGCCGTAATGACCTCATCTGCCTGTTCCCCCTGAACGGGGGAGCCGGCTCCAGGCCCCCCTGCCGCCCAAGAGGTCTCCGGCGCACCGGCAGGAGGGGAGAAGCCACGGCTACCGGATTTTTCTTGACCTCCGCAGAGCTTCTCCTTAGAATGGCTTTTGCTGACAGGTGCCCTCCGGGCTGAAAAGGGAAGCCGGTGCAAGTCCGGCGCGGTCCCGCCGCTGTCACCGGGGACGAAACCTGCATGGAGCCACTGCCCGTCCGGCGGGTGGGAAGGCGCAGGGAGTAGGATGATCCGGGAGCCAGAAGACCTGCCTGTGAGCCATGGCGTCCCCCAACGAGGCATTGGGAACGGCGCCGCCGGGAGGCGTTCCTTCCGGCACCCCAGGGATCAAGGAAGCAGGGTGCAATCCTTGGGTCCATCCGGACCCAGGGATTTTTTTTTCGGTCCGGTGGATCATGCCTCAGGAAATCTGCATTTCCTTCATTTCGCCTCTGGGAGGGCATGATGCACAGACAGCTGCTGTCCGCTATGGTTTTCATGGTGCTGACTGCGGCCGCCGCCCTGACGGCAGGGATGGCGGCGGCAGAGGTCCAGGCCCTGGAGGAGATCGTGGTCACCGCCACCGGCACCGAGGTGCCCGGTAAGGAGACCGCCACCTCCACCACTGTCTTTGTGGCCCCGGAGCTGGAAGCCCGTCAGGATCCCCGGGTGAGTTCCATCCTCCGGGAGGTACCCGGCGCCACCCTCTCTCAGACCGGCAGCCGGGGCGGCACCACCTCCCTGCTTCTTCGGGGAGGGAACAGCAACATGACCCTGGTGCTGTTCAACGGCTTCCGCCTCAATGACACCGGCGGCTTTTTTGATTTCAGCCAACTGACCCTGGACAACGTGGAGCGCCTGGAGGTGGTGCGGGGGCCCATGAGCTCCCTCTACGGCAACGACGCCATGACCGGGGTGGTGCAGCTCTTCACCCGGCAGGGATCCGGGCCGCCCCGGCTGACCGCCGCCAGCCTCTGGGGCGCCCATGCCGAGGGCCACAACCGGAACAACCTCATCAGCGAACAGCGCCTCAGTCTCCTGGGCTCCGAGGGCGTCTTTTCCTACTCCCTGGCCTATGGACGCTATGATGACACCGGCATCCTGGACTTCAACAACCGCTTCGCCAGCAACGCGGTCAACTCCCGCTTTGACCTGGAGCCGCAGAAGAACCTGAAATTCACCCTCAGCCAATACTATGTGGACACCTATTTCGGGTTCCCCACCTTCAGTGGCGACCGTTTCGACCCCCAGGAGAGAGGCGGCCTCGGCCTGGACCCGGATCAGAACCAGAAATCCCGGCTCCTACTCCTGGGCCTCACCACCCGCTACTCCCCCCTCCCCCGGTGGGAAAACGAGCTGCAGCTGGGCTTCCTCCACACCCTCCTGCGCTACCGCAACCCGGCCAACCCCCAAGAGGTCCTGTTCCAGACCTTTGATTTCTTCAGCCGGGACCAGGAAACCCAATGGACCGCCCACTACCGCACCCATCTCTCCTTCGGGGCCAGGGAGCGGCTGGCCGGCACCACCACCCTGGGGGTGGAGCTGCGCCGCGCCCGCTATGAGGGCTGGAGCCGGGACTGGGACTGGCTTTCCTTCTCCGGCTACCAGGAGAAAACCACCGTGGCCCACCGGGGGAGCATCACCTGGTACCTCCAGGAGCAGCTGGCCTTCCGGGAGCGTCTCTTTCTCAACCTGGGGGCCAGCCTGGAGGACAACCGGGCCTTCCAGAAGCTGGAATTCTGCCCCCGGGCCTCCGCCGCAGTGCGCTTCCCGGAGACCGACACCACCCTGCGGGCCGCCGGCGGCCGGGCGGTGAAGGCCCCCTCATTTTTGGAGACCAACTCCCTCAACCCCTTCTTCCGGGGCAACCCGAAGCTGAACCCCGAAAAGAACGTCAGCTGGGAGGTGGGCGTGGATCAATGGCTGTGGCAGGGGCGCCTGCGGGCCGGCCTGACGTATTTTGAAAACCATTTCACTGATCTCATCCAGTATGTGCAGACCGGCTTCACCACCGGCACCTTCGAGAACATCGCCGCCGCCCGCACCAAGGGCATCGAGGCCTATATCCAGACGAAACCCTATCGGGGGATGTCGCTGCGCGCCTCCTATACCCGCCTCACCCAGTTCAAGGTTCTGGATGACGGCGGCATCACCAGCATCAATATCATCACCGGGAAAAACCTCCTGCGCCGGCCCCGGGAGACTCTCAGCTTTGACCTCGGCTACGCCCGGGGACCGGTGGAGCTCAACTTCCACGGTCTCTATGTGGGAGTGCGGGAGGACCGCCGGCCCTCCTTCCTGCCGCCCTACTTTGCCGCCCGGGAGCGCCGGGGCGGCTATTTCACCGCTGACCTGGCGGCCTCCTACACCGTGCTCCAGGATTGGGGCCGCATCCGAAAGCTGCAGCTGCTGGCCCGGGCCAACAATCTCTTCGACCGGGACTACGAGGAGGTCTTCGGTTACTCCTCCCCCCGGTTCCAGATCCTCGGCGGCCTGCGCCTGGAGATCTGAAACCCTCTCACGTCCGATGACCGGGGGAGAGGGCTCCGGGGAACCGGCTCCTCTCCCCCAACCTTGCGTTCCTTGGAACATTCAGGCAGAAATAAGGGCCATGGCGCCATCTTTCCTCCCTGGCCTTCTCCTGTGGGGGCTGGCCTCCCTGACCGGCCTGCTGCCGCCGGCGATGCCCGGGCAGACGGAGGCCTCCCCCCTCCCGGAGGCCCCCCGGCGCCTGGTGAGCCTGGCCCCCAGCCTCACAGAGATGGTCTTTGCCGTGGGAGCCGGCTCCCGGCTGGTGGGCGTCGACCGCCACAGCGATTTTCCGCCGGAAGCCCGGAATCTCCCCCGGGTGGGCTCCTACATCCATCCCGACGTGGAGCGGGTGGTGGCCCTGCGCCCGGACCTGGTCCTGGCGGTCCAAGACGGCACCCCGCCCCATCTCCTGGCCCGCCTCCGATACGTGGGCCTTTCCGTGCACGTGGCGGATCCCCGCACCCTGGAGGGAGTGATCGCCGCGGTGCTGGAGGTGGGAAACCGGGTGGGGGCCCCGGAGGCCGCCCGGAAGCTGGCCGGAAACCTGAGCCGGCGCCTGGACCGGGTCAAAAGCCTGGCGGCCCGGGCGCGCCGTCGGCCCCGGGTCTTTTTCCAGCTGGGGGTGGCGCCCCTGGTGGCGGCGGGCTCCGCCACCTTCATCGATGAACTCATCACCACGGCGGGGGGAGTCAATGTGGCGGCGGGCGGCAGCCCCTACCCCCGCTTCTCCCAGGAGCAGGTCCTGGCCCTGCGCCCCCAAGTCATCATCATCACCACCATGGAACGGGAAGGTCTCTTTGAGGAGGTCAAGGCCGGGTGGGAGCGCTGGCCTCAGCTCCCGGCCGCCCGGGAGGGCCGCATCCACCTCATCGACTCGGACCTGGTGGACCGGCCCGGCCCCCGGCTCTTCGACGGGTTAGAGCAGGTCTTCCGCCTCCTCCACCCGGATCTGGCGACGGTCGGGCCATGAATCTCCGGAGGCGGCTGCTGCTCACAGTGGCCCTGGGGTTCCTGGGCCTGGCTCTCAGTCTGATGGCCGGGCTGTGCATCGGCTCCCTGGGGGCCGGCTGGCGGGCCAGTCTGGCGGCCCTGGCGGGCTTGGGCGAGCCGGAGGACATCCTGCCGGTCATCATCTGGCACCTGCGCCTGCCCCGGGTGCTCCTGGCGGCTCTGGTGGGGGGAACCCTGGCCATGGCCGGGGTGGTCTTCCAGGCCCTGCTGCGCAATCCCCTGGCAGAGCCCTACATCCTGGGGGTGTCCGGCGGGGCGGCGGTGGGGGCCATCCTGGCCCTCCTGGCGGGCTGGGCCCCCTTCCCGGGGGTGACGGGCCTGGCCTTTGCCGGCAGCCTGGCCACCCTGGGTCTCCTGGTGCTCCTCACCTGGGGGCGGGCAATACGGCGCGCCGAGGGTCTCCTCCTCTCCGGGGTGATGGTCAACGCCTTCTGCGGCGCCGTCATCATGTTTCTTTTGTCTTTGACCCAGGATGCCCGCCTCCACCACCTGCTCTTCTGGCTCATGGGGGACCTCTCCCTGGCGGCGCCGGAGCACCTCCCCTGGCTGGCCACCGGGCTCATCCCCGGCTTTCTGGTGCTTCTGTCCCTGGCCCGCCCCCTCAATCTTCTGCTCCTCGGGGAAGAGACCGCCCATTTTCTGGGGGTCAATGTCACCGCCATCTCCCGCCTGCTTTTGATTCTCACCTCCTTCTTGGTGAGCCTGGTGGTCTGCCACTCCGGGTTGGTGGGCTTTGTGGGGTTGGTGGTGCCGCATCTGCTGCGCCTGGTGGTGGGCCCGGATCACCGCCTGCTCCTCCCCGCCTCCCTCTTGGGGGGCGCCAGCTTCCTGGTCCTCTGCGATCTCCTCTCCCGGGTGCTGCCGGCCCAGGGGGAGATGCCGGTGGGGGTGGTGACGGCCCTTCTGGGTGCGCCGCTTTTTATCCTTTTGCTGCTCCGCAGCCGCTGAGGCCTTCTCCCCTGCAGGTCTCCTGGGCATCCGCGGCCTGCGGGTGTCGGCCGGTGGTCCTGGCACTTCCCTTGACGGGCTGAGGCGCCGTCCTTCTCCCCGGCTCCGCCACGTCACCGGGCCCATGGGAGCACTTTTTGGCCCCCTACCTTGCCCCAGGAGAGCGGGAAGAACCCTGACGCTGCCCGGAGGAGGACTCCATCCTCGAGGAGCCGGCAGGAGGTGAGGGGCAATTTTATTTTAGATATTCGCATAAACGGTTGCATAAATTAACTATGGTGATTAAATTTGGGCTAAGATTCTCCCACGCCCAGGAGGACAGGTAGACTTCATGTTTTATGCCATCTACGCCATTTATTTCGTCACCGGCATCCTGGCCGGGGTAATCGGCGGATTGCTGGGCACCGGCGGCTGCGCCCTGATGATGCCGGTCATCCGCTTTGGCTTTCATTTCGACCCAGCCTTGGCGGTGGGAACCACTCTCACCGCCGTGGTCTTCACCGCGGCCTCCGGAGCCATCCAACACTGGCACATGAAAAACGTGGATGCCGAGACGTCCCTCCTCACCGGCTACAGCGGCATCCTCGGGGTCATCATCGGCTCCATCATCTTCGGCTATCTGAAGCCTTATGGCGCCCTGATCGACCTGATTATCGGCCTGGCCTTTATCGTGGTGTCCCTGCGCATGCTGTATGAAGGTCTGCTGGTGAAAGGGCCCCCACAGGCCGCAGGCACCGCCATTCCCGGCTCCCCCCTGGTCAAAACGGTGTTGGGCTCGGCCATCGGCACCCTCACCGGCATCATCGGCCTGGGCGGCGGCTACGCCTTGGTCCCCTCCTATATCTATTTCCTCAAGGCCCCGGTCAAGCTGGCCATCGGCACCTCCTTAGCCGCCTTCGTCTGGATGGCCTTGGTGGGCGCCATCTTCAAGTTGTACCAGCAGGTCGTGAATATCCCGGCTGCCGTGGCTCTGGGAGTGGGCGCCCTCATCGGCGCCATCTTCGGGGCCCAGCTGGTGGCCAAAATCAAACCCCACGTCCTGAAGGCCCTGTTCGGCTTGCTGTTTTTATACGTCTCCCTGAAATACATCCTGATCTATTTCGGGATTCTCATCTAACAGGCTCAGGAGCCCCAGCCAAGGAGAACTTTCCCGGCGGCCGCCGCTCCCTGGAATTGAATCTTACCGGTGCCCCTTGGGGCACCCGAAGATGGCGGCCGCCTCTTGGCTATCTCCCGATTGTCTTTCAGGGGGAAAATGGACAGGCCGAGGTTTGGCCGGACTTGGCTGGAAAGGTTGGCAGGAGGCGGAGGTGAGGAGCCAAAAAACTTCCCCCAGGGGCAACAAGCCCACCAGGGGCGGTTTGGGACGGCACCGGGCTGGCTCCGAAGGGGCGGAGCTGCCGTTAGCCGGTTGAGAAAGCGCAAAAAAAATTGGCTGGGGGACTAGGATTCGAACCTAGATAGGCAGATCCAGAGTCTGCAGTCCTGCCGTTGGACGATCCCCCAGCTCCGCTTTCAATATAGGGGAATTTCCGTCCCCTTGTCAAGGGGGGGGCGGGCACTTTCAGGCCCCGCCGCAGCGCTTTCCCATGGGCGTGGGTCCTGAGGTTTCCGGGCCCGAATCTGGGGTTGGGGTGGGTCGGGCAGAGGAGACTCAGGGTCTCCCCCGACAGCTCCCCTCTCCCTTCGCCTGCCCGTTCTTGCGGCGACAGGCTGACTTAAAATTACCTGCCGGGCCCGGCCGGAGTCTTCCCGACCCCTGCTCTCTCAGCGTCGCCCTCCCCCAACTTTGGGGCACACCGCCGGCGGTTCAGTCGAACTTCTCGTCGAAGATCTTCATGGCGCAGAACCGACCGCACATGGTGCACTGGTCCTCTTTGGCCTGGCTCAGCTCCCGGTAGCGCCGGGCCTTGTCCGGGTCGATGCTGAGCTCAATCTGGCGCTGCCAGTCCAGGGCCCGGCGGGCCTGGGACATCCTAAGGTCCCAGTCCGCCGCCCCGGGGATCCCCAAGGCCACATCGGCGGCATGGGCGGCGATGCGGGCGGCGATCACCCCCTCCACCACATCCTCCACCTCCGGCAGCTTCAGGTGCTCGGCGGGGGTGACATAGCACAAAAAGGAGGCCCCCAGCCAGGCGGCGTAGGCCCCACCGATGGCCCCGGCGATGTGATCGTAGCCCGCGGCCACATCGGTGACCAGCGGCCCCAACACATAAAAGGGAGCACCGTGACAGTATTTTTGCTGCAGGCGGATGTTCTTGGCGATGGCATGCAGCGGCAGATGCCCCGGCCCCTCCACCATCACCTGCACCCCGGCCTCCCAGGCCCGCTTTACCAGGGTGCCCAGGGTCTTAAGCTCATGGAGCTGGGCCCGGTCGGTGGCGTCCGCCAGGCAGCCGGGCCTCAGGCCATCCCCCAAAGACAGGGTGACGTCGTGCGCCCGGGCGATGTCCAGCAGCTGGTCAAAATGTTCAAATAACGGATTTTCCCTGCCGTGGCGGCGCATCCAGGCCACGGTGAAGGAGCCCCCCCGGGAGACCACCCCGGTGACCCGCTTCTTCAGATAGGGGAGGGCGGCCCGGGTGACCCCGCAGTGGACGGTGACAAAATCCACCCCCTGCTCGGCGTGGTGGGCCACCATGTCCAGAAACCAGGAGGCCTGCACCTCCTCCAGGCTTTTGGCCTCCACCATGATCTGATAGATGGGCACGGTGCCGAAGGGGGCCGGGCATTCCCGGAGGAGGGTGGTGCGGATGAGGTCCAGGGGGCCGCCGGTGGACAGGTCCATGACGGCATCGGCGCCGTGCTGCAAGGCTGCGGCCAGCTTGGCCAGCTCCTTGTCCAGATTGACGTCGTGGGGCGAGGTGCCGATATTGGCGTTGGTCTTGACCCTCACCCCCCGGCCGATGGCGATGGCCTTCAGGCCCTCGTGGTGTTTGTTGGCCGGCACCACCAGGCGGCCCGTGGCCAGACCCTGACGGATGGCCTCCGGTGCCAGACCCTCGGCCGCCGCCGCCTGCTCCATGGCCGGGGTGATTCTGCCTGCCAGTGCCGCCTCACGCTGTGTCATGCCGGTTCCCTTCCCGGGGCATCTCCCACGGGGCCGGCGCTGGCCGGCCCTGAAGGTAATGACTGTATTTTATTTTATCCGGAGGCGGCCATAAAAGGAAGATTCCCCGGGGAGCCGCAATCCTTTGCAGCCAAAGGGAGAATCGGGTAGAATGTGGTAGCATTCTTGCATAGAGGCGGAGATGAAGGGACTGGCCATTCTGGGCTCCACCGGCTCCATCGGCATGAACGCCCTGTCGGTGGTGGCGGAGCATCCCGGGGAGTTCCGGGTGGTGGGGCTGGCGGCAGGACGCAACGCCGCCCGGCTGGCCGAGCAGGTGCGGCAGTTCCGGCCGGAGGTGGTGGCGGTGGAGACCCCGGAGGCGGCGGCCGAGCTTCGGTCACGCCTCACCCGGGAAGCGGCCCCTGAAATCCTGGTGGGCCCCGAGGGTGCCCAGGCCGTGGCCACCCTGCCGGAGGTGGACCTGGTGCTCTCCGCCATGGTGGGGGCGGTGGGTCTGGCCCCCACCTACGCCGCCATCCGGGCCGGCAAGGACGTGGCCCTGGCCAACAAGGAGACCCTGGTGGCCGCCGGCTCCCTGGTGATGGAGGCCGTCCGGGAGCACGGCGTGGCCCTCATCCCCGTGGACAGCGAGCACAGCGCCATCTTCCAGGCCCTGCACGGGCACCCTCCCGAGGAGGTGCGCAGCCTCTGGCTCACCGCTTCCGGCGGTCCTTTCCGCACCTGGTCCCGGGAACAACTGGCCGCCGCCACGCCCCAGGCGGCCCTGAAGCATCCCAACTGGGCCATGGGGGCCAAGATCACCATTGACAGCGCCACCATGATGAACAAAGCCCTGGAGGTCATTGAGGCGGCGGTGCTCTTCGACCTGCCGCCGGAGCGCATCCGGGTCTACATCCATCCCCAGAGCATCATCCACTCTCTGGTGGAGTTTGTGGACGGCTCGGTGCTGGCCCAGCTGGGCTGGCCGGACATGCGCCTGCCCATCGCCTACGCCCTGACCTATCCCCGGCGCCTGCCTTTGAACGGCGAACCCCTGGATCTGACCCGGGTGGCCCAGCTCACCTTTGAGCCGCCGGACCTGGAGCGCTTTCCGGCCCTGGCCCTGGGCTATGAGGCGGCAGCCGTGGGCGGCACCATGCCGGCGGTGCTCAACGCCGCCAACGAAGTGGCGGTGGCTGCCTTCCTGGCCGGCCGCCTGCCCTTTCTGGGCATCCCCCGGGTGGTGGCGGACACCATGGCGGCCCATCAGGCGGAGCCGCTGGCCAGCCTGGAGCAGGTGCTTTCCGTGAATGACTGGGCCAGGGGCCGGGCCGATTGGCTGATCCGCCAGACCGCCGGCGCCAACTTGTAAGCCCTCGGGAGAGCTTTTTCCCATGACCACTGTCATTGCCACCATTGTGGTGCTGGGCCTCCTCATCTTTGTGCATGAGTTGGGCCACTTTCTCCTGGCCAAACTTGTGGGTGTCAAGGTGGAGGCCTTCTCCCTGGGTTTCCCGCCCAAACTCCTCAGCAAAAAATGGGGGGAAACCGAATACCGGCTCTCCGTCATCCCCCTGGGAGGGTATGTCAAGCTCCTGGGGGAGAATCCCACCGACCCCGTGCCCCCGGGGGAGGAGCACCGCTCCTTTTCCCACCACCCCCTGTGGCACCGGGCCCTGATTGTGCTGGCCGGCCCGGGATTCAACCTGCTCTTTGCCGTGGCCGCCTTAAGCCTCATCTTCGCCCTGAGCGGCATCCCCCATGTGCTGCCCCGGGTGGGGGAGGTGATGGCGGCCTCCCCCGCGGCCGAGGCCGGGTTGAAGAAGGACGACCTGGTCACGGCCATCGACGGGCGCCCCATCACGCGCTGGGACGAGCTGGTGCAGGTGGTGCGCTCCGCTGGGGAGCGCCCCCTCACGTTCACCGTCAGGCGGGGCGAGGAGGTTCTCACCCTGGTCATCACCCCCCGGCGCATGGAGACCACCGACCTCTTCGGGAAGAAGGTGTCGGCGCCCCTCATCGGCGTGAGTGCCGGCCAGCACCTGGCGGTCTCCCGGGTGGGGCCGCTGGCCGCCCTGGGCCAGGGGGTGCTTTTTACCGGGCGCATGGTGGAACTCACGGCACTCCATATCTGGAAGCTCCTCAGCCGGGAGCTGCCCGCCAGCACCCTGGGGGGGCCCATTCTCATCGCCCAGATGGCCGGCCAGCAGGCGGAGCAGGGAGTTTACGCCCTGGTGCAGTTCATGGCCTTCCTGAGCATCAACCTCACCCTCCTCAATCTGCTCCCCATCCCCGTGTTGGACGGGGGGCACATGGTCTTCATCCTCTGGGAGGCCATCCGGGGCAGGCCCATGTCCATGAAGTACCGGGAGGCCGCCCAGGCCCTGGGGCTGATGATCATTTTGGCCCTGATGGTGATGATTTTTTACCAGGATCTGCAGCGCCTCTTCCAGGGAGGGTAACTTTCTAGGGCAGGCAGAGTGGTCTGAAGGGCAGGGAACTGATAGGGGGAGATAACGGCACCGGCCGCCCTGGGGGTTCTTTGATGCTATGACCCCATGCCCCAACAGGCCAGGCATTGGGTTAGGAAGGCGCTTATCTCCCCGGGAGGGAAGAGGCAGCGCCGTCATCTTTCGCTGAGGCAACACCCGGGGAGCACATATGGTGCTGCTGGCAGTGGAGACGGCCACCGAGCAGGGCAGCGTGGCCCTGTGGGAGGAGGGGCAGGTGCTGGGGGAGATCTCCCTGGTCCTCCCCGGGGCCTATCTGCGCCATCTCCTGCCGGCGCTGGACAGGCTCCTTCAGGAGGCCGGCCGCCCTCTCGCCCAAGTGCGGGCCCTGGCGGTGAGTCAGGGGCCGGGAAACTTCACCGGCCTGCGCATCGGCATGGCCACGGTCCAGGCCCTGGCCTTCGCCCTGCAGGTGCCGGTGGTGCCGGTCTCCACCCTGGAGGTGATCGCCGCCCGCCTGCCTCTCCGCCCTGAGCCGGTGGGGGTCCTGGTGGATGCCAAACGGGGGGAGGTGTATCTGGGGCAGTTTCGCTGCGCGGGCGTGACCCCGGCGGCCCTGGGGGAGCCGGAGCGGCTGCCGGCGGGGCAGCTGCCCTCCCGGCTGCGTCCCCCCATGGTCCTCACCGGCCCGGGGCTGAGTGTCTATGAAGATTTCCTGAAACCCCTGCTGCCACCCGGCCTGGCTCTGGCCCCCCCAGAGCTGCGCTCTCCCCAGGCCGCCACCCTGGCCCGCCTGGCCAGGGAACGGCTCGCCCGGGGCGCCGGGGTCTCCCCCGCAACCCTGCTGCCCACCTACCTGCGCCCGGCGCTGTGAGGAGCGGCGGCAGAGGAACGGCGCTCTGGCCCTGCCCGCCTTTTTTCCAGCCCCCACCCCCGGAGACGGCCGCCAAGTCCTCCCGTCGGCGCACCGGTTCAGGCCGGCCCCGGCGCCGGGGCGACAGCCATTGAGGCTGAGCCGGCGGCAGATTGTTTCCGGGGGAAAGCCACGGCTGTGGACCCATTCCCCCGGCAGAGGCCCTGGCCCCGAGGGAAGTTAGAGGGGAGGGCGATGGAGGCCCTGAGGCCCGGGCTCTCCCCTTAAAATTCGTCTTCACACGGCCTCAAACCAGATCTGCCAGCTGGGGGGGAGGAGGAGCCTCAGGCGAAGATGACCGGCGGCGTTCCGGAGGGGCGGGCGACGATCTCCCCGATGACATAGACCTCCTCATGGAGGCCCTGAAGACGCAGGAGGGTATCAGACAGGTGCTCCGGCCGCACCACCAGCACCAGGCCGATGCCGTTGTTGAAGGTGCGCCACATCTCGGGTTCCGGAATGTTCCCCTGCTCCTGCAGGAGCCGGAAGATGGCCGGCACCGGCCAGGAGCCCCGGCGCAGCACCGCCTGGCAGCCCCTGGGGAGGATGCGGGGCAGGTTGCCCACCAGGCCGCCCCCGGTGATATGGGCAATACCCTGGGGGGGCAGGTCCCGCATGAGATTGAGGACCGGCTCCACATAGATGCGGGTGGGCTTGAGGAGCTCCTCCCCGAGGGGACAGCCCAGCTCAGGGAGCCGGTGGTGCACCGAGAGTCCCAGCCGGTCAAAGAAGACCCGGCGCACCAGGGAGAAGCCGTTGGCGTGCAGGCCGCTGCTGGCCATGCCGATGATTCTGTCCCCCACCCGGATATCCGAGCCGTCCAGGAGCCGGGAGCGCTCCACCACCCCTACGGCGAAGCCCGCCAGGTCATAATCCCCGGGCTGATAGACCCCCGGCATCTCCGCGGTCTCGCCCCCGATGAGGGCGCAGCGGGCCTCCCGGCAGCCGGCGGCAATGCCCTCCAGGATCTGGGTGGCAACCTCAGGGGCGAGCTTCCCCATGGCCAGATAGTCCAGGAAGAACAGGGGGGCGGCCCCATGCACCAGGATGTCGTTGACGCACATGGCCACCAGGTCGATGCCGATGGTGTCGTGGCGCCCCATGAGGATGGCCACCTTGAGCTTGGTGCCCACCCCGTCGGTGGCCGCCACCAGGACGGGGTCCCGATAGCGGTTCGGGTCCAGGTGAAAGAGGCCGCCGAAGCCGCCCACATCCCCCAACACCCCGGTGCGGAAGGTGGACTTGACCAGAGACCGGATGGAGTCCACAAAGGCCTCCGCCTTGTCGATGTCCACCCCGGCCTCTTTATAGGTCAGTTCCTCTCTCACTCCTTTTTCTCCTTCCGCTGATCCGGCCCTAAGCCCTCCACCTCACAGGTGTGGCACACGGCCTCCTGGGGCACCGGCATGGGCTTGCCGCAGGTGGGACAGCAGGTGTGGCAGGTCTCCAGGATGTAATCCCCCCCTTCGATGCGGATGGCTTTGCCGTTCACCAGGGCGTCGGCAATGGCCCGGTGGGCCCGGGCCAGCATGCGGGTGACCGTGGGCCGGGAGACCTTCATCTGCTGGGCCGTGGCTTCGTGGCTGTGGTTCAGGAGATCCGACAGCCGCAAGGCCTCCAGCTCATCCACGGTGATGATGACCTGCTCCAGATTCTTCAGCGGCACCCCCTGGGGCTTGAAATAGGTGACCCCCGGCTCCCGCTCCACCCAGCGACATTTTCTCGGTCTGGACATCAGCGACCCGCTTCCAGAACGTCAGCTTACCCGGAGGCTGGCATTCTTACTCCCTGCAGGAGTATTTTTCTCCCCCGGCTCCTTGACGTCAAGGGAATTTCTCATTAGGCTGAGTAAGCCCCATCGATCTTGAGCAACAAGGTATAGATTATTATATGGCAATGACGGAGTACCGCCAACAGGTAGAAGAAGGCGCCGCCTTTATTGCGGCCCGACTCCGGGAGCGCCCCCGCTGGGGGATCATCCTGGGCACCGGACAGGGCCGGCTGGCGGAGCACCTAAAGGACGGCGCCGGCCTCAGCTATGGGGAGATTCCCCATTTCCCCCCCTCCACCACCCCCAGCCATGCCGGTCGGCTGGCCTGGGGCCGGCTGGCCGGCGTCCCGGTGTTGGTGTTTCAGGGGCGCTTCCATCTCTATGAGGGCGTCAGCCCCCGGCAAGCGGCCCTGCCGGTGCGCCTCCTGGCCGCCCTGGGGGGGGAGGTCCTGGCGGTGTGCAACGCCGCCGGCGGTCTCAATCCCCTCTTTCAGGCCGGGGACCTGATGCTCATCACCGACCACATCAACCTTCTGGGCGACAACCCTTTGGTGGGCGCCAACGTGGACGACTGGGGCCCCCGGTTTCCGGACATGAGCCGGGCGTATGACCCCGGGCTGCGGGCCCTGGCGGAGGAAGTGGCCCGGGAGCGGCGCCTGCGCCTGCGCCAGGGGATTTATGTGGCGGTCAAGGGCCCTTCTCTCGAAACCCCGGCGGAAACCCGCATGCTGCGCCTGCTGGGCGCCGACGCCGTGGGCATGTCCACCGTCCCCGAGGTCATCGCCGCGGTGCACGCCGGGTTGAGGGTCCTGGGGCTGTCGGTGATCAGCAACCTCAACCTCCCCGACGCCATGGCCCCCATTGACCTGGAGGAGATCATCGCCACGGTGGCCGCAGCCGAACCCCGCCTGGTGGAACTGCTCCTGGGAATCCTGGCCCGCTATGCTCAGGAGGTGGGCGTCGGTATCGGAGGGGGATGAAGGACGGGAGGGAACCGCCATTCGGCCCCTCCCGGCACGACCCTACTTCTTCTTTTTGCGGCCGCCCTTGGCCTTGCCCTTTTTGGGGGGATGGTTGCCTGTCGGGGGGGCCGGCTCCGGCGCCGGGGCCGCCTCCGGGGCGGCTTCGGGGGCCTCCTCCCGGACGGCGGGCACCGGGGAGACGGCGGCAGCGGGAAAAGGGGCGGCGCTGGGGGCAGCCTCGGGAGCCCGGGGGGGCGGCGCCGGCCCGAAGTAATACACCCGTTTCTCCCGGGGCAGATCAGTGAGGGCGGCGCCGCAGGCCGAACAGACCTTGGCATCCGGGGCGTTCAACTCCTGACACTCAGGGCACTTGAGCCACAACCCCATGTGGTTCGGTCCTCCGGGGGTTTTTCCTAACCATTAACAGACCCTTACCTCATCTTCAAGAATTTTCTTTGAGTTGATGCCCCTTACCCCCCGGAATCCGCTGCCTCCCCTTACCTCTCCGACAAAACTCAGATATATTAAGACGGTTGTGGCAGTAATTTTTGAGGGGGAAGCGAGGGCCGGCGGCCCCATCCATTGCGGACAATCGCGGGCAAGGGCCTGATGTTACCGTAATTTTTTGGCTGAAGGAAGCCGGGGGGGAGAGAGGACAGCGGCATTCCCCGCTCTTTGGAGAGGATGAAATGGGCACCCGGGAAGCGACCGCAATCAAGAACAACTTGAGGGAGGCTGTCCCCTCCGCCTGCTGAGGTGCAGCCAAGCCGAAGTATGCCCAGATCTTTTTCAGGATGGTAACTGGATGAAAAAGCAGATCATTACTGTGGAGAAGGGCCCGCCGGTGTTGGGTCCCTACAGCCAGGCGGTGGCGGCGGGCCCCTTGGTCTTCTGCTCCGGCCAGATTCCCGTGGATGCCCAGGGGGAGCTGGTGAAGGGCGACATCGTGGTCCAGACCGTGCAGGCCCTGGAGAACCTGAAGACGGTGCTGGCCGCGGCCGGTCTCACGTTGAAGGACGTGGTCAAAACCACTGTCTTTCTGGCGGACTTGGCCGATTTTCCCGAGATGAACCGGGTCTATGCCGAGTTCTTCCCGGAGCGGCCCCCGGCCCGCAGCACCGTGCAGGTGGCCGCCCTCCCCAAGGGCGCGGCGGTGGAGATCGAGGCGGTGGCCCTGCGCCGGGACTGGCCGGCGTAAAGCTTGAGGGGCCGGTCAGGGCGACCACGCGGGCGCATTCTCCCCCCGCCGGGATGGCGGGACGGCTTGGGCCAGCCCTCCTCGCTCCGGGGGAGGGCCTTCCCCTGGCTCCCGCCCGGTCTGGGCAGCCAAGTGAACCCAGCTTGCGTCTTTTCCGGAGGCATGGTTATGGCCATCCTGAAATTGCGGGTCAAGGGCATGATGCAGCAGGGCGGCTTTGTCTGAGTGGGCTGCCCCGACGCGGTGCGCGCCGGCCTTTTGGCCCTGCCGGGGGTGGCCCGGGTGGAGTACGACGCCGCCCGGGACCTCTTCACCCTGGATTATGATGACAGCCGTTTGGATCTGAGGCTGATCTTCACCCAGATCCACCGGGCGGGCCGCAGCATGGGCCGGGAATACGAACCCGAGATTGTGGCGGAATCCCCTTGAGATCCGGTGGACATGACCGGCGGAGAGTCCGGGGCAAAATCCCGGCTCCCCGCCTTACTGTCGCCTCCCTGAACTTCGGGCCCCCGGCCCCCTGGCCCCGGGGCCAAACGGCGTGGGCGGGAAAGAGGTTGGGCAAGCCCCCGGGGCGGCAGTCCCTCACCCCCGCCTGCCGCTCCCGCTGTTCCATCATGGCCCAGGCCCCGGGACCCGGACCCCCTTTCAGGCGGAAGATCGGTCTGCCAGATAGCCCTCCACTTCCGCCACCGCCGCTGCTGGCAAGAGACGCCGCACCCGGGAATAGAGGAGTTGGCAGTCCTGGTAGGTGAGAGCCGTGCTCAGCCGCCAGGCCCGGGCTTCATCCACCAGGTGCGGGGTTTCTCCCCGGCCGGGAAGAAGCTCCTCCTTGCTCAGCAGCTGGATGTGGATGAGGCTCCGGGCTGCCAGGAGGGCCGCGGTGGCGGGGCTCATGGCCTTGCCAAAGATGAAGTTCAGGGTGAGAAGGTCTCCCGGTCCCAGAGGCCGGGGCCGGCCGATGAGGGCCCGGGAGCGCGCCGCCAGGAGAAACACCGGCCGCACCCGCACCGTCCCCGCCAGCCGCCGCCTCAGCGCCCGCACCAGGTAGAGGTGGATGTAGCCGGCCTCCACATAGATACGACCGAAGTCCTGAATGAGCGGCGCCAGCGCCGCCGCCCGCAGGCTGTCCCGGAGCCGGAACCGGGCCGCATCGGCCCGGGCAAAGTCCTGCACCGCGGCCACCACCTCCGGAAAGGCCGCAGTGTGGGCCAGGCGGTAAAAGCGCAGGAGCGCTGCGGTGGCCCGGCTTTCGGCGGCATAGACCTCCCGGAATTCCTCCCGCCCCTCCACCACCGCCCGGGGCCGCCCCGCCGCCAGGGCCTCATGGATGGCGATGAGCCGCTCCAGGTAGGGCTCCACCTGGAGGAGCCGCACCCCCCGCCCATGCAGCTGGCGCAAACCCATGAGCTGCTCCCGGCTGTAATGGGGGAACTCCACCTCCTTGTCCGCCAGGTAATCGTCCGGGCTGATCTCCCCCGCCAGGACGGCGGGGAAGTCCGCCTCCGGCGCCTCCTCCAGGACCACCGCCTCATGGCGGGCCATGAGCTCCCTGGCCGCCGGCAGCGCCTCCAGCCGGTGCGACGACAGGCCGATGGTGACAAGGGGGAGGGAGGGCATGGCGCAATTACCCGCCCCACCTGCCAGCCGGGCTTCTGCCTCTTACAAGGCGGCCCCGGACCCTGCCCTCAGGTGGGGGGCCGGCAGCCTGCCTCCTGTCCCCCCCTTCCCTCCAAAGTCCTTCCCCGCCCTGCGTGCCGCTCCATACGGTGGCCGATGCCCTGGCCGGGGTGCTGCCTCCCTCCTCCAAATGTCCTCCTCCACCCCCGCCTGCCGCTCCCGCTGCCCCGTCACTCCACCGTGACGCTCTTGGCCAGATTCCGGGGCTGATCCACATCCGTGCCCCGCAGGTCGGCGATGTGATAGGCCAAAAGCTGCAAGGGCACCACCAGCACGATGGGGGAGAGCTCCAGGGGCACCTCCGGCACCGGGATGAAGGACTCCACCCGCGCCCGGATCTGGTGATTGTCCGGTTCGGTGAGGGCGATGAGGCGGCCCCCCCGGGCGGCCACCTCCTCCAGGTTCCCCTGGATCTTCTCCAGCACCGGGCTGCGGGAGGCCAGCACCACCACGGGCATGTGCTGATCAATGAGGGCGATGGGGCCGTGCTTCATCTCCCCGGCGGCATAGCCCTCGGCGTGGATGTAAGAAATTTCCTTGAGCTTCAGGGCCCCTTCCAGGGCGATGGGGAAATGCAGGCTCCGCCCCAGATAGAGGAAATTGTGGGCCGCCTGGTAGCGCTGGCCGATCTCCCGGATGAGCTGGTCCCGGTCCAGGGTCTCCTGCACCCAGGTGGGGAGCTTCACCAGCTCCTTGAGGCGCCGCCGGATCTCCGCCCGGGTGAGTTTCCCCAGATGCTGGGCCAGATACAGGGCAATGAGGTAGAGGGCCACCAGCTGGGTGGTGAAGGCCTTGGTGGAGGCCACCCCGATCTCCGGGCCGGCATGGGTGTAGAGCACGCCGTCCGCCTCCCGGGCGATGCTGGAACCCACCGCGTTGACGATGGCCAGGGTCCTGGCGCCCAGCTGCTTGCCGGCGGTGAGCCCCGCCCGGGTGTCCGCCGTCTCCCCGGACTGGGAGATGGGGATGAGCAGGGTGTGCTCGTCCACCAGGGGCTGGCGGTAGCGGAATTCGCTCCCCAGATCCACCTCCACCGGCAGGCGGCAGAGGCCTTCAAGATAATGCTTCCCCACCAGGGCGGCGTGGTAGGAAGTGCCGCAGGCCACCAGGAAGATCTTGCGGATGGCGCGCAAGTCCTGGGGCGTGAAGGGGAGCTCCCTGAGGAGCACCTCGCCGGCCTCCAGGTCGATGCGGCTGCGGAAGGTGTCGATGAGGGCCCGGGGCTGCTCGAAGATCTCCTTCTGCATGAAGTGCTTGTAGCCGGCCTTCTCCGCCATGGCCGGGCTCCAGGTGATGGTGTGCTCCGGCCGGCTGAGGGGCTGACCCTGGAAATCGAAAATCTGAAAGCCCTGGTCCCGCACCACCACCAGATCGCCGTCCTCCAGGAAGATGACCCGGCGGGTGTAGGGGAGGATGGCGGGGATATCCGAGGCCAGGAAGAATTCGCCTTCCCCCAGCCCCAGGATGAGGGGGCTCTCCCGGCGGGCCGCCACCAGGGTGCGGGGCTCCCTGGCATTGACGATGACCAGGGCATAGGAGCCCCGGATCTCCCCCAGGGTGCGGCGCACCGCGGTCAGGAAATCCGCCCCCTGGGAGAGGTGCTTGACCACCAGGTGGCTGACGATCTCCGTGTCCGTCTCGCTGGCAAAGCGATGCCCCCGCTGAAGGAGCTCCTCTTTCAGATCCAGGTAGTTCTCGATGATGCCGTTGTGCACCACGGCGATGTCCCCCACCTGGTGGGGGTGGGCGTTGGTCTCCGAGGGGCGGCCGTGGGTGGCCCAGCGGGTGTGGCCGATGCCCATGGAGCCCGCCAGCGGCTCCTCCATGAGGCGGCGCTCCAACTCTCTGAGCTTCCCCAGGCTGCGGCGGATGCCCAAGCCGTTGGTGCCCATGACCGCCATGCCGGCGGAGTCATAGCCCCGGTATTCCAGGCGCTTCAGGCCGTCCAGGAGGATGGGCATGGCCTCCCGGGGCCCCAGGTAACCGATGATGCCGCACATAATGCCCTCATCCAGGGGCGGCTGCCGCCGGAGCCACCGCCACCCCCGTCAATTCGCTGCGGTCAGGAGGATTGAGGCGCGGCCCTCTGGACGTCCTTGGAGATCTCCGCGCACCCCCCTGCCAATCTGTTGCGGTCAGGAGGATTGAGACCGCCTGCCTCCTAAACGCCGCTGCTTCGTCCCCTGGGTGGATGCCTCTGGGGACAGCCACCGCCGCCTTATCCCTGCCCGCCCTTTCTCAGGCTGGGCGCCAGGTGGGCCAGGTTGACCACGATTTCATAGTTGCTGGGGGCTTCCCCCTCCATGCCGCACATCTGCCGGATGAGCTCCAGGTTCGGGGGCGCCGCCAGCTCCCGCAGGGCCTCCAGGGTGGTCACCCCATGCTTTTGCAATATCTGGGCCAGCTCCTCCATCACCTCGGCGGCGCAGGCCAGCTCCAGGGCCGCCAGGGCCGGCCCCAGACTGGCGGCGGTGAGTGGTTCCGGCCGGGCGGCTGCCCCTTTGGGGAGTCGATTCAGCACCACCTGCCGGGCCCGGGCGATCCCCAGCCTCCCCGGAGGCACATCCTGGGTGATGGTGGAGCCGGCCCCCACATAGGCCCCGGCGCCCACCACCACCGGCGCCACCAGGGCGGTGTTGCTGCCGATGAAGGCCCCCTCCCCGATGATGGTGCGGTGCTTCTTCACCCCGTCGTAGTTGCAGGTGATGGTGCCGGCCCCCACATTGGTGCCGGCCCCCACCTCCGCATCGCCTAAGTAGGTAAGATGGTTGGCCTTGACGCCGGGGTAAAGTATAGACTTTTTCACCTCCACGAAGTTGCCCACCCGGACGTTTTCCCGGAGGTCGCTGTCGGGCCGGAGATGGGCATACGGCCCCACCTGGACCCCGGCGGCCAGGCGGCTCCGGGTGATGACGCAGCCCATCTTCACCCAGACTTCATCGGCCAGCTCCGAGTCGGTGATCATCACCTCCGGTCCCAGGCGGCAGTTCTCGCCGATGATGGTGCGCCCCTCCAGATAGCAGTTGGGGTAAAGGACGGTGTCCCGGCCGATGACCACCTCCGGGCCGATGTAGCAGCTCTCCGGATCCACCAGGGTGACCCCGGCGGCCATGTGGGCCGCATTGATGCGGCGCTTCAGGGTCTGGGTGGCCTGGGCCAGCTCCTGGCGGCTGTTGATCCCCAGGAGATTTTCCCAGTCCGGGTCGAGGAGGGCCTCCACCCGCCGGCCGTGGCGCCGGGCCAAGCCGATCATGTCGGTGAGGTAGATCTCCCCGGTCACCGGGCTGGGGACCAGCTCCGCCAGCGCCTGACGCAAAAAGGCGGCCTCAAAGCAGTAGGCCCCGGTGTTGATCTCCCGGATGGCCAGGATCTCCGGCCGGTCATGCGCGTCCTTGACCTGCACCACGTCCAGGACCTGCCCGGAGGCGTCCCGCACCACCCGGCCGTAGTGGGCCCCCTCGGCCAGCTCCACCGTCTGCACCGTCACCGCGGCGCCGCTGGTCTGGTGCAGCCTCAGCAGGGCCTGGATGCTCTCCCCGGCGATGAGGGGCACGTCCCCGCACAGCACCATGACCGTCCCGGCGTCCGGGGGCACGGCGCTCATGGCCACCTGCACCGCATGGCCGGTGCCCTGCTGGGGCTCCTGCACCACAAAGCGCACGCCATACGGCTCCAGGGCCTGCCGGACTTTCTCAGCCTGATAACCCACGACCACCAGGATATCGGTCACCCCTATCGATTTGAGAGTGTCGATAAGATAGGCGATCATGGGCCGCCCCAAAATCTCGTGCAGGACCTTGGGGCGGGCGGATTTCATCCGGGTCCCCTGACCCGCGGCCAGGAGAATGGCTGTCAGATTCATCAGCGCGACACTCACCCTCCCCATTTTTGCATTTTATATGCCAGCCCTGGGAGGCGGAAACAGGTCCATTGTAGCAGAATCCGCCCCAAAAAAAAGCAAGCCCGGATTGCCAGGCTTGCTGTCAGAGGTCAGGGGTGAAAGAGGGCAGTCCGGGGTCGGCTTCAGCGGGCGGCCACCTTCATGCGCACCATGGCCCGCCTCAGCGCCGCTTCGGCCCGGGCCCAGTCGATGTTTTCGGTCTTGGCCGCCGCGAGCCTCGCTTTGGCCCGCTCCAGGGCCCGGCGCGCCCGCTCCACATCGATCTCCCGGCCGAATTCGGCGGCCTCGGCCACGATGGTCACCTTCTTGCCGGTGACCTCGGCAAAGCCGCCGCTCACCGCCAAGTACTCAGTCTTGGCACCGTCCTTGTAGTACATCTCCCCCACATCCAGGGCGGAGAGGAAGGGGATGTGGCCATAGAGGACGCCGAATTGGCCTTCCACCCCGGGGCAGACCACCACATCCGCTTCGGTGGAGACCACCTTGCGGTCGGGGGTGACGACTTCCAGGAGGATTTTGTTTGCCATCTCCTCGGCCTCCCGGCGAAATTAGGCCGCCGCCATGCGCTCGGCCTTGGCCACCGCCTCGTCGATGCCGCCCACCATGTAGAAGGCCTGCTCCGGCAAGTCGTCGTGCTTGCCCTCGATGATCTCCTTGAAGCCCCGGATGGTCTCCTTCATGGGCACGAACTTGCCTTCGGTGCCGGTGAACTGGGCGGCCACGAAGAAGGGCTGGCTGAGGAAGCGCTGGATCTTGCGGGCCCGGGCCACGATGAGCTTGTCCTCATCGGAGAGCTCGTCAATGCCCAGAATGGCGATGATGTCCTGCAGATCCTTGTACTTCTGCAAAATCTGCTGCACCGTCCGGGCCACATAGTAATGCTCCTCGCCCAGGACGTTGGGGTCCAGGATGCGGGAGGTGGAGTCCAGGGGGTCCACTGCCGGGTAGATGCCCAGCTCGGCGATCTGCCGGCTCAGCACCACGGTGCCGTCCAGGTGGGCGAAGGTGGTGGCCGGGGCCGGGTCGGTGAGGTCGTCCGCCGGCACGTAGATGCACTGCACCGAGGTCACCGAGCCCTTCTTGGTGGAGGTGATGCGCTCCTGCAGCTCGCCCAGGTCGGTGCCCAGGGTGGGCTGGTAGCCCACGGCGGAGGGCATGCGGCCCAGCAGCGCCGACACCTCCGAACCCGCCTGGGTAAAGCGGAAGATGTTGTCAATGAAGAGGAGCACGTCCTGGCCTTCCACATCCCGGAAGTACTCGGCGGCGGTGAGGGCGGTCAGGGCCACCCGGGCCCGGGCTCCCGGCGGTTCGGTCATCTGGCCGTAGATCAACGCCGCCTTGGGGAGCACGCCGGAGTGCTTCATTTCGAGATACAGGTCGTTGCCTTCCCGGGTGCGTTCGCCCACGCCGGCAAACACCGAGATGCCGCCGTGGTGCATGGCGATGTTGTGGATCATCTCCATCATGACCACGGTCTTGCCCACGCCGGCGCCGCCGAACATGCCCATCTTGCCGCCCCGGGGGAAGGGCACCAACAGGTCGATGACCTTGACGCCGGTCTCCAGGACCTTGACGGTGGTGTCCTGGTCCACGAAGGCCGGGGCCGGGCGGTGAATGGGATAGTAGGTCTTGGCCTGCACCGGGCCCAGACCGTCCACCGGGCGGCCCACCACGTTGAGCACCCGGCCCAGGGCCTCATGGCCCACCGGCACCTTGATGGCGTCGCCGGTGTCCTTCACCGGCATGCCCCGCACCAGACCGTCGGTGGTGTCCATGGCGATGGTGCGCACCACGTTGTTCCCCAGGTGCTGGGCCACCTCCACCACCAGGTTGTCTTCGGTGTCGTCGATGGCGGGGTTGGTGATGAGAAGGCCGTTGCGGATTGCCGGCAGCTGGCCCTCCGGAAATTCCACGTCCACGACGGGCCCGATGACCCGAACGATTCTGCCGATGTTCATAGTCAGATCTTCCTCCTCACGCCGCGGTGGTTAGCCCTTGAGGGCCTCGGCACCGCCCACGATGTCCATCAGTTCTTTGGTAATGCCCGCCTGCCGGGCCTTGTTCATCACCAGAGTGAGCTGGTTGATCATCTCCTTGCAGTTATTGGAGGCGTTGTCCATGGCGGTCATGCGGGCCGCATGCTCGCTGGCGGCGTTTTCCAAAAAGCCATGGTACACCGCGGTGTTGATGTATTTGGGCAAGAGATGCTCCAGGAACTGGGCCAGAGGGGGCTCAAAGATGTACTCCGGCCCGCCGGTGATCTCCGCCTCCTCGGCGCTGATAGGGAGCAGCTTCACCAACTTGGGCCTCTGGATGGCCACGTTGATGAACACCGAGTGGATGAGGTAGACCTCCTGCACCTGGCCGGTGAGGAAGGCGCTCATCACCTCCCGGGCCACCGCCACGGCGTTGGTGAAGTCGAACTTGTTCCAGACATCCACCCAGAAGGCGGGCATGGGGGCCTTGCGGCGCCGGAAGAAGTCCCGGCCCTTGCGGCCGACGCAGTAAAACAGGGTCTCGATGCCGGCCGCCTCCTTTTCCCGGGCGAATTTCACCGCCGCGTTGATGAGGTTGACATTGAAACTGCCGCACAGGCCGCGGTCGGCGGTCATCAGCACCAGCCCCACCTTCTCCACCACCGGGGCCCGCTGGAAAAAGGGATGTATCTCCGGCTCGATGCGGCTGGCCAGGTTGCCCAGCATGCTGGTGAAGGTCTGGGCATAGGGCCGGAAATTCTCCATGCGCTGCTGCGCGCCCCGCAGTTTGGCGGCGGCCACCATGTTCATGGCCTTGGTGATCTGCTGGGTCTTCTTGACCGCGGCGATCTTCCGCCGGATGTCACGTAAGGTCGGCATACGCTACCCCCTCACGTGGCTTAGGCCGCAGGCTGAAAGACGCCGTCGAACTCATTCAGGGCGGCTTGCATCCGGGCGTCCAGGTCCGGGGAGATCTCCTTGCGCTCCCGGATCTCCTGCAGGATCTCCGGGTGCCGGGTTTCCATGAAGCGGTAGAACTGCACCTCATACTGGCCCAGCACCTCCACCGGGTACTTGTCCAGGAAGCCCCGGGTGCCGGCGTAGATGATGGCGATCTGCTTCTCCATGGGCAGCGGCTGGTATTGCGGCTGCTTCAGGATCTCCACCAGACGCACGCCCCGGTTGAGCTGCTGCTGGGTGGCCTTGTCCAGCTCGGAGCCGAACTGGGCGAAGGCGGCCAGCTCCCGGTACTGGGCCAGATCCAGGCGCAGCGAGCCGGCCACCTGCTTCATGGCCTTCACCTGGGCCGCCCCCCCCACCCGGGAGACCGACAGACCCACGTTGATGGCGGGCCGCACCCCGGAGAAGAACAGGCCCGGCTCCAGATACACCTGGCCGTCGGTGATGGAGATCACGTTGGTGGGGATATAGGCGGAGACGTCGCCCTGCTGGGTCTCGATGATGGGAAGCGCGGTCAGGGACCCGCCGCCCTTCTCGTCGTTCAGCTTGGCGGCCCGCTCCAGCAGCCGGGAGTGGTTGTAGAAGATGTCCCCGGGATAGGCCTCCCGTCCCGGCGGCCGCCGCAGAAGCAAGGAGATCTGCCGGTAGGCCTGGGCCTGCTTGGTGAGGTCATCGTAGATGATGAGGGCGTGGCGGCCGGTATCCCGGTAGTACTCGCCCATGGCGCAGCCGGCGTAGGCGGCGATGTACTGCAGGGGCGCGGGCTCCGAGGCCGAGGCGTTCACCACCACGGTGTGGTTCATGGCGCCGTGGCGCTCCAGGGCGTCCACCACCTGGGCCACGGTGGACTTCTTCTGCCCGATGGCCACGTAGATGCAGATGATGCCGGAGTCCTTCTGGTTGATGATGGCGTCCACGCACAGGGCGGTCTTGCCGATCTGGCGGTCGCCGATGATCAGCTCCCGCTGGCCCCGGCCGATGGGGGTCATGGCGTCGATGGCCTTGTAGCCGGTGTACATGGGCTCATTCACCGGCTGGCGCTCGATGACGCCGGGCGCCTTCACCTCGATGCGGCGGAACTCCGTGGCCTGGATGGGGCCTTTGCCGTCCAGGGGGTTGCCCACCGGGTCAATCACCCGGCCGATGACCGCGTCGCCCACCGGCACCTCGGCGATGCGGCCGGTGCGTTTGACGATGTCCCCCTCCTTGATGTGGGTGTCCTCACCCAGGATGGCGCAGCCGACGTTGTCCTCCTCCAGGTTGAGGGCGATGCCGTAGATGCCCCCGGGGAACTCCAGGAGCTCCATGGCCATGCACTTCTCCACCCCGTAGACCCGGGCGATGCCGTCCCCCACGGACAGCACGGTGCCGGTTTCGGCCACCTCCACCTTCTTCTCATAATCCTTGATCTGGGTGCGGATAATTTGGCTGATTTCCTCGGCTCTGATCTCCATGTATCAAACCTCGCCTTTGATTAAGGATTCTCGTAAGGACATGAGCTGGGTGCGGATGCTGCCGTCCAGCACCAGATCCCCCACCCGGGCGACGATGCCCCCGATGATGGTGGGGTCTTCTTCCACTTCCATGACCACCCGGGAGCCGGTCATCTGCTCCAGGGCCTGGCGCAGGCGCTCCCGCATGGACTCATCCAGGGGAATGGCGGCCTTGACCCGGGCCCGTTTGACATTCTCCAGCTCGTCCACCAGCTGCTGGTAGACCTGGGCGATGCCCGGCAGCGCCGCCAGGCGGTGTTTGTCAAACAGGAGTTTGAGAAAGTTGCCCATGAGGGGGGAGAGCTGCAGCACCTCCGTCAGGTGGAGAAGCAATTTGCGCCGCTCCTCCAGGCCGTGGATGGGATTGAGCAAGGCGTGCTTGAGCTCCGGCTCCTTCTCCATGAGCTGGGCGAAGCCCTGGAGCTCCTCCCCGTACTCCTTGTATTTGCCATCCTCCTGGCCCAGCATCATCAGGGCCTTGGCATAGCGTCGGGAAACGGTCAGGTCAATCAATGCTTCTCCACCACCTTTTCAAGGTATTCCTCCACCAGACGCTGATGGTCGGTGAAGGTGAGTTTCTCCCGGATCATCTGTTCCGCCAGGCGGGTGGCCTGCTCGGCCACCTCCCGCTTCAGTTCCTGGGCCGCCCGCTTGGTCTCCGCCTCGATGGTCATGCGGGCCATCTCCTTGATGCGCTGGGCCACCATCTCCGCCTTCTTGAGGATGGCGGCCTTCTCCAGTTCGCCCTCCGCCACAAACTGCTGGATGAGGCGCTCCCGCTCCTTCTCCACTTCCTTGAGGCGGGTCTCCGCCGCCGCCAGGGCGGCTTCGGCGGCCTGTTTTTTGGCCTCCAGCTCCTCCAGGCTCTGGGCGATGCTCTGGGCCCGGCTGGCAAAGAATTCCTTGGCGGGCCGCACCGCCAGCTTGATGAGGATGGCGGCAAAGACGATGAAGTTGAAGGTGCGCCAGATGAGGTCCTGCATCTTGGCTTCCGTGACCCCCCCATGTTCGCCGCCGCCGGCGGCCAGGGCCACGGTGGCCACTCCCAGGAGCAGCGCCATCAGGGGCAGGGCTTTGACCGTGCGCATGCTCATGCCACCTCCCTCCCGATCAGTTTCACCGCCAAGGCGTGGGCAAACTCCTGCGCCTGGGCCGACAGGGCCTCCCGGGCTTTGGCGACATCGCTTGTGATTTTCTGGGAAACCTGGGCCCACTCGGCCTCCACCTCCTTTTTCACCTGCTCCAGGAGCTGGGCTTCCGCCTTGGTCCCCTCCAACCGCCGGGCCTCCCGCTGGTTGAGGCCTTCCCGCCGGGCCTCCAGCAGTTGCCGTTCCACCTCTGACAGCCGGGCCTGCTCCGCCTCGCTCAGCCGGGAGATCTCCCCCTCGTAGCCGGCGATGACCCCCTGGCGCTGCCTCAGGCCTTGGCGCAGGGGCCGGAAGAGCACCAGGTTGAGCAGGTAGGTCAGCAGGAGGAAATTGACGATTTGAACAAACAGCGTCCAGTCGATATCGATCATCCCGCAAGGCCACCTTTTAAATTATTAGTAATTTTAACAGCTTAGCCGAAAAAAGGTCCGGCGTCGGCACATCCCCTACATGTGTAACTTTTCACGAAAGCCCTTGTATCCTATTTTCCCCCCCCTGTCAAATCTTTTTCCCAAAAATTTCACCCCCCATAGAGATGGCGGCGCATGCGCACGTTCATCAGCACCCCCAGGGCCAAAAGGGTGGTGATCAGGGAGGAGCCCCCATAACTGAAAAAGGGGAGGGGAATGCCCACCACCGGCACCAGCCCGGTGACCATGCCCAGGTTGATGAAGATCTGCCAGAACAGCAAGGCCGTCACCCCCACCGCCAGGTACTGGCCGAAGCGGTCCCGGCAGGTCCGGGCCACCATGAGGCCATAAAGGATCAGGCCCACATAGAGGAGGACCAGCAGGGCCGAGCCGGCAAAGCCCCACTCCTCGGCAAAGACCGAAAAGGCAAAGTCGGTGTGCTGCTCCGGCAAAAAATAGAGCTGGCTCTGGGTGCCGCACAAAAAACCCTTGCCCCAGAACTGGCCGGAGCCCACCGCAATCTTGGACTGGATGATGTGGTAGCCGGAGCCCAGGGGGTCCTTTTCCGGGTCCAGGAAGGTGAGGAGCCGCTGCTTCTGGTAATCCTTGAGAAAGGGCCAAGCCAGGGGTGCACCGGCCAGGGCTGCCCCCGCCAGCACGGCCAGGGTCTGCCACTGCACCCCGGCAAACAGGGTAATCCCCCCCGCCACCGCCAGCACCAACAGCCCGGAACCCAGATCCGGCTGCTTGATGATGAGGGCCGCCGGCAGCAGGGTCAGGGCCCCCGGCGCCAGCAGATCCCGGAATCCCAGGGCCGCAGTCTGGGGCCGCCGCGAAAAATAGCGGGACAGGACCAGAATGATGGCCACCTTGGTGAGCTCCGAGGGCTGCACCGTCAAGGGCCCCAAAACCAGCCAGCGCCGGGAGCCGGAGACCGTTTTCCCCGCCGCCATCACCAGCAGCAGCAGAGCCACGCTCAGGATATACAGCGGCAGGGCGATCTTCTCGTAATGGCGGTAGTGGTAGAGCAGGCTGAGGAACATGAGCCCCAGGCCGGCCGCCAGCCAGTAGAGCTGCTTCAGGTACACCGGGGTCGCCCCCTCCGGCGTGCGGTTGAAGCCGGCACTGTACAGATTGAGGATGCCGATGCCGGCCAGCAGCAGCACCAGCCCCAGGAGGGGATAATCAAAATTTTGCACCAGCCGCCGATCGAACATCGGTTTATTTCAGTATCACGGTGAGTCTCTGGGGGGAAACTGAGAACCACCTTTTCCGGCAGGCAAAGTGAGATACATTCCCCTCAGAAATTCCGGGATGTTGGGAAACCTGCCCCGGTGCCTCACCTCATCAAATACCCCGGCACCGACACCCCTCATCCAAGACGCCTGTCAGGTCTCCACCCGGTGGCCCAGGGCCTCCTTCAGGGTCTGCTGGTCGGCGTACTTGATGTCGCCCCCCATGGGCAGACCGTAGGCGATGCGGGTCACCCTCACCCCCAGGGGCTTGAGCTCCTGGGAGAGAAAGGTGGTAGTGACCTCCCCCTCCAGGGTGGGGTTGAGGGCGAGGATCACCTCCCGGACCCCCTCGGCCTGCACCCGCGCCTTGAGCTCCGCCACCCTCAGATCCCGGTCCTTGACCCCCTCCAGGGGGGAGAGCAGTCCGCCCAGGACGTGATAGCGCCCCTTGAACCAGCCCACCCGCTCAATGGCCAACAGATCCTCGGGGTCGGCCACCACCATGAGGGTCCCCCCCTCCCGGGAGGGGTCGGCGCACACCGGGCAGAGCTCCCCATCGGCAAAGGCGAAGCAGCGCCGGCAGAGGCGGATGTTTTCCTTCAGGTCCGCAAGGGCCCGGGCCAGCTCCAGCACCTCTCCCTTGGGGGCCTTGAGCAGATGCAGCGCCAGCCGGACGGCACTCTTCTCCCCCAGCCCCGGCCACGCGGCCAGGAGGGCCACCACCCGCCTGAGGGCCTCCGGGTATCCTTTTGCCATGGATAGTTCCTTTGGCAAGCTGGGGGAGGGAGCCAAGGGGCGGTGGCCCCTTGCCCCCCCACACCCCCCCCTCCCCGCCAATCCCTAATGTTTTTGATACTGCCACGAAGTCGAGGCTTCGGTCCCGACTTCCTGGCTTACATATGCGGGTTGGGAGGGGGTCGGGGGGGAGGGCAGGGGCGTGGAAGCCCCTGGCCCTCCCCCGAAATCTTCACATCATCCCCGGGATTCCCAGGCCGCCGGTGAGCTTGGCCATTTCCTGGGCCACCATCTCCCGGGAGCGGTTCAGGGCTTCGTTGACCGCCGCCAGGATGAGGTCCTGGAGCATCTCCACGTCCTCGGGGCTCACCACTTCCGGGTCGATGCGCAGGCTGAGGAGCTCCTGGCGGCCGTTGACGGTGGCCTCCACCATGCCGCCCCCGGCCTGGGCGCTGACGGTGCGCCTGCCCAGCTCCTCCTGGAGCGCCTGGATCTTGCTTTGCAGTTGTTGGGCCTGTTTCATCAGGCCGCCGATGCCCTTCACTCGCTCTCCTCCTTGCCCCGGCGAACCTCCCAGGTGCCGCCGAAGATCTCCAGGGCCTGTTGTTTCAGGGCCGCAAAATCCACCGCCGGCGGGGGACCGACCGGCGGCGGGGGGTCGGCTTCGGGCTTCTCCTCCACCTCCACCACGACTTCCAGGTCCGGGCCGAAAAAGCCCTGCACCAGCTCCCGGAAGCGGTTCTCCTGCCGCGGACCGACAAAATGGAAGGGCCGCGGGGCACTCACCCACAGGCGCCCCCCCTCCCGGCGCCGGGGCCGGAGGGCAGCCAGCCTGGCGGACAGGGGGCCATCCTCCCGCTTTTTGACATAGGCAAGGAAGGCCCGCCAGGTGGCCTCCAGGTCGTCGCCCCCAGGGGCCTCCGACGGCGTCGCTGCGGCGCCCCCGGGCTGCGGCCGGGCGGCTGCCGGCTCCGTCAGGCCGGGAGCCAGGCGCTCTGCCAGGGCCTCCAGCCGCTGGAGCCACTCCGCCACCGGAGTCAGGGGCTCCAGGTGGATGAGGCGCAACAGCAGGACTTCCAGGGCCAGGCGGGGCTGCGGCGCCCGGCGCAGCTCCTCCTCGCCCTCCAGGAGCACGCTCAGCAGGTTGTGGAGGTGCACCGCCGGCACCCCCCGGGCCAGGCGGGTGAGTTCCTGCCACTCGCTGTCCGCCACCGGCGCCAGACTCCGGGCCTCGGGGTGCATGCCGGCCAAAAGCAGGTGCCGGGCATAGCCCACCAGGTCCTGATAAAACCGCTTGAGATCGTGGCCGTGGTTGTAAAGCTCCTCCACCACCCGGAGGGCGGCCAGTCCGTCCCGGCGCAGCACCGCCTCCAGGGCGGAGAGCAAGGCCCGGCGCTCCGTCACCCCCAGGATGCGGGCGATCTCCTGGGCGCCCACCCGGGTGCCCCCGAAGGTCACCACCTGGTCCAGGAAGCCCTGGGCGTCCCGCAGGCTCCCCTCCGCCTCCCGGGCAATGAGGCTCAGCCCCTCGGGCTCGATCTCCCAGCCCTCCCTGGCCGCCAGGGTGGCCAGGTACTCCTGGATGGCGCCGGTGGGGAGGCGCCGGAAGTCATAGCGCTGGCAGCGGGAGAGGATGGTGGCCGGCACCTTGTGGGGCTCGGTGGTGGCCAGGATGAAGACCGCATGGGGCGGCGGCTCCTCCAGGGTCTTCAGGAGGGCGTTGAAGGCCTCCTTGGTGAGCATGTGCACTTCGTCGATGATATAGACCTTGTAGGTGCCGGCCGCCGGCGCATACTTGATCTTCTCCCGCAGGTCCCGCACCTCGTCGATGCCCCGGTTGCTGGCGCCGTCGATTTCCAGCACATCCAGGCTGGCGCCGCTGGTGATCTCCCGGCACTGGGGACAGGCGTTGCAGGGCGCCGGGGTGGGGCCGTGGGCGCAGTTCAGGGCCTTGGCCAGGATGCGGGCCACGGAGGTCTTCCCCACCCCCCGGGGCCCGGAGAAGAGAAAGGCATGGGCCACTCGTCCCTGGGCCAGGGCGTTTTTCAGGGTGCGGGTGATGGGCTCCTGGCCCACCACCTCCTCAAAGGTCTGGGGCCGCCACTTCCGGGCCAGGACCTGGTAGGTCATGGGGTCAGCATCCCAGGAGGGTGGGTCATGGATTTACGGGTCGGCCCTGCCCGACGACGCCGGGCCTGGCAGGGCATTGATGGCCGAGGAGGGGCGGCCAGAGGGGGCTGCGGCCCTCCTCCCGGAGCATCCCTGGCTGGCGGAGAGAGAGGGATTCGAACCCTCGGTGGGTCTTTTGGACCCACACACGATTTCCAGTCGTGCCCCTTCAGCCGCTCGGGCATCTCTCCGCATGGGTGAATGTGTCTGGCGGAGGGGGTGGGATTCGAACCCACGTGAGGGTGATGAGCCCCCAAGTCGATTTCGAGTCGACCCCGTTACGGCCTCTTCGGTACCCCTCCCGTTTCGTCAGGTGGTTGCCAATCTGTCCCGGGAGCAGGGGGCAAAGATAAAGGCGTTTCCCCTCTCTCCACCCCTCTTCCGCCCCCCCTTATTCTCTATTGGCCGCCGCCCTCCCCTCCCCCCGGGCCCGCCGGGCGCGAAAAAACTCCTGCAGGAGTTCCCGGCACTCCTCCGCCCGCACCCCCCCGGTGAGGGCAAAGCGGTGGTTGAGCCGCCGGTCCTCGGGGAGGCGATACAGGGACACGCAGGCTCCGGCCTTGGGGTCGGGAGCTCCGAACACCACCCGGGCCACCCGGGCCTGGATGAGGGCCCCCACGCACATCACACAAGGCTCCATGGTAACATAGAGGGTGGTGCCCGGCAACCGGTAATTCCCCACCCGGGCCGCCGCCTGCCTTATGGCCAGCACCTCGGCGTGGGCCGTGGGATCGTTCAGGGAGATGGGCAGATTATGGGCCCGGCCCCACACCTCGCCGCCCGGCCCCACCAGCACCGCGCCCACCGGCACTTCGCCCGCCGCCAAAGCCAGCCGGGCCTGATCCAGGGCCTCGCCCATATACTCCTCATCGGGGCGGCCCCCGGCCGGCACAGGGATGGACACCTCTCTCCTTTCCCCCCTCAGGAGGGCTGGGCCAGCAATTCCTTGGCCCGAGCCTCGTATTGCCGGAGAAGCCTGGTTGCCTGAGCCTCCGCCGCCAGCACCTCGCCCAGCCGGGCTTTCTCTTCCGGGGTGCCGGGCTTCTCCAGGGCCTGCCGGCAGATCTCCTGCCGCCGGGCATGCCGGGCCTGCAGCAGCCGCAGGCGAAGAATCATCACCTGGGTGAGCACCGCGTCCGCCGCCCAGGGGAGATACCGGAGGGCGGCCTCGAAATCCTCCTCCTCCAGGGCCGCCAGCACCCGGTGCCGGTAGTAGCCGGCCGGCAGGAGGCCGGTGTCCGCCGCCACCGCGGCCACCAGCCGCCTGCCCAGGCCCACCAGAATGCCGACGCCGAACATGGAAAGCTCCGGGGGAGTCAGGCCGGGTTAACTTCCGGCCAAACATTGCTTGCTGGAGGCCAGGGGTGAGGGGGCTCCCCCCGCTCCTCCAAATTCCCCTCCCTTCCCTTTTAAGGGGTTGGGGGAGTGGGCCCAAGAGAGGGGGCAGGAGGCCATTGCCCCATGGCCCCCTCTCCCGATCTGATCCTTACGCCTTCTGGGCCGAGATGCCGGCGTCCAGAAGGTTGTCCAGGATCTCCCGGAGCTCCGGCAAGTCATCGGTGAGCTCGTGAATGCGCCGCCTGACCTCCCGGTAATCCTGTTCGTCATACTCCCGGGCCTGGGCCAGGGTGTCCCTCAGGGCCTCGGCCAGGCGACGGTCCAGCCGCCAGAGGCCCGCCGCCGCGCCCAGAAGCTCCAGCAGGCCGTGGGTGATATGATGACCGGTGAGCTCCTGAATGGTGAGCTCGGCGGCCAGCCCCGCCAGAGCCCCCACCGCCGCGCCTTTCAGGGAGAAATTGCTGCCAGCCATGTCTCCTCCGCCTTGTCAGCCGCTCCCCGGGGACGCCTCATCCGCGGCCTTGAGGAGCGGTTTTTTCTGCGCCAGCCTCTCCGCCAGTTTTTCCGTTTCCGCCAGCATGCGGCCGATGTGTCGGTCCTTCTCCTGCAGGCGGCGTTTCAGGGTGCGGACCTCCGCCGCCAGCCGGGCTTCCTCGGAGCTCCCCAGCCAGCGCCGGAGCCGGCCCACCAGCAGCGTGAGGCCCACCCCGAGGATAAAACCTAAAATCAGCCCCACAAGAAGGAGGTCCTGACCCCTGATCTCCATGCCCGGGTCCACTCACGGGTGAGGATTGACGACGCCGGGGGCGCAGGCGGCTTCCTGCCCCCTCCCCCTCCTCCGGGGCGCCTTCCCCTTCGGGCCGGCCTCCCCGGGTCCGGGGCGGGGCCAGGGTGCCAAAGCCTGCCCCCCGCCCCTTTTGCCGCCGACGCCGGCCAAGCGTCTCAAATATACTTAAAATTACATCTTATCCCGGCGCCCGTCAATGAGGGGCGGCCTTGCCAGGCCGGGCGCACCGTGGCACAATGAGGCCCACAGGCCGCCGCCCCTGCCGGGGGCCGGCGCACGGCCACATCCCACCTGTCGGCGCAAAGGAGAGGCCCATGGGCGATTTCAAGGCCATGTACCGCACCATCCTCACCGACCATTTTCCGCCGGAGCTCACCATCAGCTTCGGCGACCAGAAGCTCATCTACCGCAAACGCACCTGGAAGATCCCCAATGAGAAGGGCGAGCTCATCGAAAGCGGCCTGCGCTACGGCGAAAACCCGGACCAGGAGGCCGCCCTGTACGAGCTCATCAACGGCAACCTGGTGCTGGGGGACTGCCGCTTCATCGAGCCGGGGCTCGGCCTCACCAGCGCCATTGACGAGGCGGCCATGCTCCAGGCCGGCAAACACCCCGGCAAAATCAACCTCACCGACCTGGACAACGGCCTCAATATCATCAAATTCCTCTCCGCCAAGCCGGCGGCGGTAATCCTCAAGCACAACAACCCCTGCGGCGCCGCCTGGGGGGCCACCCTGGCGGAGGCCTACGACAAGGCCAACATGGCGGACCGCATCGCCGCCTTCGGGGGCTGCGCGGTCTTCAACCGGCCGGTGGACAAGGACACCGCCGAGCTCGTCAGCCGCAACTACCTGGAGGTGGTGGCGGCACCGGACTTCGAAGCCGGCACCCTGGAGATCCTCAAAAAATCCAGGGACCTGCGCATCCTCCAGGTGCCCCGCTTCGACCGCCTCACCCAGCTCCTCACCAAACGCTTCGTGGATTTCAAAAGCCTCATCGACGGCGGCCTCATCGTGCAGCAGTCCCCTGTCTGCGCCATCCTGAACAAGGAGGACTTCAAGCCCGCGGTGGCGGTGCACCAGGGGAGGGAGTACCGGCCCAAACGGGAGCCCACCGACCGGGAGTATGAGGACCTCCTCTTCGGCTGGTGGGTGGAGCAGGGAGTCACCTCCAACTCCGTCCTCTTCGTCAAGGACGGGGTCACCATGGGCATCGGCACCGGCGAACAGGACCGGGTGGGGGTGGCGGAGATCGCAGTCTTCAAGGCCTACACCAAATACGCCGACAAGCTCTGCTTCCAGCGCTTCGGCATCCCCTACAAAACCCTGGAGCTGGAGATTTTACAGGGGAAAAAGCCGGTCTCCGACAAAGTGGAAATTGATCAGGAAACCGAGGCGGCCAAGGGCGGGCTGCGCGGCGCGGTGATGATCTCGGACGCCTTCTTCCCCTTCCGGGACGGGGTGGATGTGGGCATCCGCCAGGGCATCACCGCGGTCTGCCATCCCGGCGGCTCCATCCGGGACTGGGAGGTCATCGAGGCCTGCAACGAAGCCGAGCCCCCGGTGGCCATGGTCTTCACCGGCCAGCGGGCCTTCAAGCATTAGGCCCAGGCCGGGCGGGCCGGCGGTGGGTCCCCGCCCCCCGCCTTCGGCCCTCACCCCCATACAGGAGGGTTCCATGAAAAAGGTCAACCTCTACGAGGCCCAGGACTTCAGCGATACCGCCTTCAAGCGCTTTTTGGTGCACGATTCCCCCTATTTCAAAATCATCAATTTCAATTTCCGGGCCGGGCAGGAGCTCCCCCTCCACTCCCACAATGTGGAGGGGCAGCTCAGCCTGGTGGTCCTGGAGGGGGAGGGGGAATTCCTGGGCAAGGACGGCGCCCGGCTTCCCGCCAGGGCGGGGGATGTGCTGGTGTGCGACATCGCCGAGCCCCACGGCCTCAGGGCCGCCACGGACCTCAGGCTTCTGGTGACCATAGCCCCCCCTATTTGATGATTGTCACCAACCTTGAGTGAGGAGGCCGGGAATTGCCGACCCCTGCCCCTCTCCCACGCTCTTTCCCCTTTTGCTGAGGGGCCTGATGTTCCGCCGCCCGCCAGGAGGGGGGAGGGGTTTCCCCGCGGCGGGCAAGCCCACGGAGGCCCTCAGGCATGCCCCTGAGGGTCGCAAGGAGAACAGACATGCCCAAAAGAGTGGTGGTGGATCAGGAGGCCTGCCTGGGCTGCGGCACCTGCGCCTCCCTGTGTCCGGATGTCTTTGAGCTGGATGAGGTTCTGGGGAAATCCCGGGTGCTCAAGCCCGAGGGCGGGGATGAAGCCTGCATCCACGAGGCCATTGAGGCCTGCCCGGCCTCGGCCATCTCCTGGGAGGAGTGAGGCGAATCGGCGAGGCCGATCCAGATGGAACCCCGGGCACCGGAGAAAAGCAGGGAGGGCCGGCACCTGCGGGGCCCCGTTCCCCAGGGCTAAAGGACCGGCGTTTCACCGGCCGGAGGGGCCGGGAGTGCCGCTCACACGCCGCCGCAGCCTTTGCTGCCGCGGCCGCCGGGCGGCCACCTCCCCCAGGAGGGCGGAGCGCCCCCAAGGCGGCCATCGTCCCGCACCCGGGTGGCGGCACACGCCAGGGAGAGGGGGCGGCCGTCCCGATGGCGGCCCGGCACGACCGGAACCCGGCTGCCGCAGCGCCTGACCCCGGCGGCCATCACCCGCCGGCAGCCCTGCCCATGGCGCTCCCGATGGCGTTCCGGGATGATGATATCCAAAGAGTGGCCCACGGCCTCCGCCGCGGCATAGCCGAAGATCTCCGCGGCTCCCCGGTTCCAGAGGCGGATGACGCCCTTCGGATCGGCAAAGATGACGGCGTCTCTGGCTTCTTGGATGATCCGGCAGCAGAGGTCCGGCAGAGGGAGCGTGGCGTTCTGCCCTCCTTCCCGGGAAGTGGCCAGTCCCTCCTCCAGAACCTCCTCAAACACCGGGGCGTTGTTCCACTCGGGGTCGCAGGCGGCAAAGACCAGGGTGACCGGGCCGTTATCAGCCCGTCGGGCCAGCTCCCGCAGCCCTGGCTGGGCCGCCTTAGCCTGCAGCTCCCGCCGGTAGCGCTCCCGGAACTCGGACCAGCGGTTGGGATCGTGGGCAAACCAGCGCCGCAGCTCCTCGGAGGGGGCGAGTTCCTTAAGCCATGCCGTGAGGGCCGCTGCCTCCCGGCTCACCCCTCGGGGGCAGAGGCGGCCCACCAGAAACCGGGCCCCGTCCTCCGGGGCCGGCGGCTCACAAATCCCCCCCCATGATCCGGCCTGACGAGACCGCCCCCGGCTCCGCCGTGATAGAATGAGGCTGAGTTTCCCCGGACAAAAAGCCATGCGGTACGAAGGCCCCATCTACCGGCCGCCCAGCGAAGCGGACAGCCTCCTCATCCAGGCCACCGTGGGCTGCCCCCACAACCGCTGCACCTTCTGCATGGTGTATAAGCAGACCCGCTTCAAGATCCGCCCCCTGGCGGAGATCCTGGAGGACCTGGAGCAGGCCCGGACCGAGTTCGGGAAGAGGGTCCGCACCCTCTTCTTTCCCGCCGGGAACACCATCGCCATGCCCACCCGGGATTTGGCGGCCATCTGCGCCCACGCCCGCCGCCTCTTCCCCAGGCTACAGCGGATCACCGTATACGGCTCCTCCCAGTTCATTCTGCGCCACGGCCGGGAGGGGCTCAAGGCGCTGGCCCAGGCGGGCTTGAGCCGCATCCACGTGGGGTTTGAGAGCGGCGACGACGAGCTGCTGGTGAAGGTCAAAAAAGGGGCCACCGCAGCTCAGCACATACAGGCGGGCCAGTGGCTTAAAGAGGCGGGGATGGAGCTGTCCGCCTATATCATTCTGGGGCTGGCCGGGCCGGAGGGGAGCCGCCGCCATGCCCTGGCCTCAGCCCAGGTCATCAACGCCGCCCAGCCTGCGTTCGTGCGCCTGCGCACCCTGGTGCCCAAGATCAATACGCCGCTCCTGCAGGACGTGCTCTCCGGCCGCTTCCGGCTCTGCGGGCCCCATGAGGTCCTTGAGGAGGCCCGCACCCTGATCAGCGCCATCGCGGTCCCCACCCAGGTGGTGAGTGATCATTACACCAACTATCTGGACCTGAGCGGGCCCCTGCCGGAGGCCAGGGAGCGGCTGCTGGCCTGCATCGAGGCGGCCCTCAGCCGCCCGGAGGACACCTTCCGCCCCTTTTTCATCGGCACCCAGTAAAGGGCCTCAGCCCGTCGGGGCCTGGGGCGGACGTCGGGCCGGCTCTCTGAAGCCGTTGGCCTCCTTCACCCGCTCCAGATAACGCAGAAGGTCAAAGTCCACCCGGCGGTATTGTTCGTAGACCCGGCCTTTGGAAAGATAGCTGTGGATCACCTGCCGTTGCCAGGGGACAAAACCCAGCTCGCCTGGAGAGGTGAGTTCGTGGCTCATGAAATTGGGGGTGACGCCATCCGGCAGATGGTCCTCCACCGGGTCATTCACAAATTCATGGCTGTGATACAGCCCCATCAGATGCCCCAGCTCATGGATGAGGAGATGGGCCAGGAGGTGGACCTTGTCCCCCTCGGAATCCGCCTCCGGCCGCAACACCTGCTCATGGAAGCGCCGGTAGGAGAAATGGATCACCGACAGGGGCAGATGTGCAAAGGCGTATTTGTTCCGGCAGACGGAGAGGAAACTGAGGCGAAAGGGGGGCGCCACCTGAAAGGCTTCGTAGGTGCGGTTGAGCCACTCCTGATAGGGCAGGACCTCCAGGCGCAGGCGCTCCGCCGGGGCCACCGGCCCGGGGCGGGGCCCGGCCGGCAGGTGCACCAGCTCCACCCCCAGGCGGCGGTAAAAGCGCTGCACCTTTCCCCATACCTGGGGGAAGGACCGGGCGAAGGGCTGCAGCTCCTCCAGGGGGGCGATGTAGACCTCCACCTTCACCGCCTTGGGGCTTAGGTCCACGGGCCCCAGCCGCCGCAGGTCAAACAGGGCCCGCTCCTCCGGGTTCGGCGCCGGGGGTCCGGCCGCCCCGGCGGCCGCCGCCATCCCGGCCCACAGCAGGGCCGCCATCACCAGCAGGCTCAGAAATTTCACCGCCCCACCCTTGCCATTTCGGCCCGTTGGGGTAAATTTAATGGGTTGCAAAAGGAGAAGATGACCATGGCCTATACCTGTGAGATCTGCGGCAAACGGCCCCAGGTGGGGAACAACGTCAGCCACGCCAACAACCGCACCAAACGGCGCTGGAAGCCGAACTTGAGGCGGGTGCGGGCCCTCCGCTCCGGCACCGTCCGCTACCTCCGGGTGTGCACCCGCTGCCTGCGCTCCGGCGCGGTGGTGAAGCCGGCCTGAGACCTCCGGGCGGGGCGGACGGCACCGGCCCGGCGCGGCCCGTATCCTGGGGGAGGGGGGCAGCTAGCCCAGTCCCCCTTTCCCACCCGGAAGCCTGATCTGGGGGGGCGGGCAGCCGCTTCCTCCCTGCCTCTCCAGATGGCCTGAGTGCGTTACAGTCCTGCATTTGCCTCCCCCGCCCCGGGCGGCTCCCGGAACCTCCCTTACCCGGTCACCCGCCTGACCGAGATCACTTCCTTGAGGCGCTTGATGGCCGCCAGCACCCGCTCCAGGTGTTGCTGGTCCGAGACCTGCACGGTGAAATTCGCAATCCCCCGGTTATCGGCGGTGGTCTCCACCGAGGCCTTGGTGACGTTGACGTCCGCCGCCTTCAGGGCTCCGGTGATATCCGCCAGCATGCCGGGCTTGTCCACCGTGACCACCTGGATGCGGGCGGGGTAGAGCTTCTGCTGGTGGCCGTCCCACTCCGCCGGAATCTGGCGGAAGGATTCGGTGCGGGCCAGATAGGGGCAGTCCGCCCGGTGGATGGTGATCCCCTTGCCCCGGGTGATGTAGCCGATGATGGCATCCCCGGGGATGGGCTGGCAGCAGCTGGCCAAACGGATGAGCAGATCCTGCAGGTCCTTGATGCGGATGGGTCCCAGGTCCTTGGGGGGCTTGACCTCCAGCTCGGTGACCGGCTCGGGCTCGGGGGCCTGGGTCTTGAGGAGCCGCCCCACCACCTGGCCGGCGGAATACTTGCCGTGGCCGATGGCTTCAAAGAGGTCGTCCAGGCGCACCAGGGAGAGCTCCTGGGCCACCTTGCGCAGCTCCTCCCCCTCCTTGAGGTGCTTAAGCAGCCCGTGCTTGCGCAGCTCCCTCTCCAAAAGCTCCTTGCCCAGGGCGATGCTCTGGTCCCGCTCCGCCGCCTTGAGCCACTGGCGGATCTTGGTGCGGGCCCGGGAGGTCTTGACAAACTGGAGCCAGTCCCGGTTGGGACGCTGGTTGGGGGAGGTGAGGATCTCCACCGTATCGCCGTTCTGCAGCTCATAGCGCAAAGGCACCATGCGGCCGTTGACCTTGGCCCCCACACAGGTGTGCCCCACTTCGGTATGGATGGCGTAGGCGAAATCCACCGGAGTGGAGCCCCGGGGCAGCTCCTTCACCTCCCCTTTGGGCGTAAAGACGTAAACTTCATCGGGGTAGAGCTCCAGTCGCACCCCTTCCAGGAGCTCCTCGGGGCTGGTGAGGTCCCGCTGCAGATCCACCATCTGCCGCAGCCAGGCGAAGCGCTGGGCGTCCTTCTCCACCAGGGCCCGCTTCTCCTTGTAGCCCCAGTGGGCGGCGATGCCCTCCTCCGCCACCCGGTGCATCTCATGGGTGCGGATCTGCACCTCCATGCGCTCGCCATAGGGCCCGATGACCGTGGTGTGGATGGACTGGTAGAGGTTGGCCTTGGGCATGCCGATGTAGTCCTTGAGCCGGCCCGGCACCGGCCGGAAATAGTGGTGGATGATCCCTAAGGCCTCGTAGCATTCCCCCACGGTGTTGAGGATGATGCGGAAGGCCAGGATGTCGTGCAGTTCGTCCAGGGCGATCTGCTGGGCCTGGATTTTGCGATAAATGCTGTAATAATTCTTCAGGCGGCCGCTCACTTCCCCGTCCAGGCCGTGCTCCTTCAGTTTGGCCCGGAGAATTTCACAAACTTCCTGGATATATTTCTCCCGCTCCCCCTTTTTGCGCATCAGGCCTTCCTGGATCTGCTGGTAGGCCTCGGGTTCCAGGTAAAAGAAGGAGAGATCCTCCAGCTCGGCCTTGAGGCGGAACATCCCCAGGCGGCCGGCCAGGGGCGCGTAGATGTCCAGGGTCTCCCGGGCGACGCGCTTCTGCTTGGCGGGCTCCATATAGCCCAGGGTGCGCATGTTGTGCACCCGGTCGGCCAGCTTCACCAGGAGCACCCGGATGTCCTTGGACATGGAGAGGACCATCTTCCGGAGGTATTCCGCCTGCTGGGTGAGCTTGTCCCCGAAGGTGAGCTGCCCGATCTTGGTCACCCCGTTGACGATGTCGGTGACTTCCTCCCCGAAGTATTCGTCCAGCTCGTCCAAAGTGGCGGCGGTATCCTCCACCGTGTCGTGCAACAGACCGCAGGAGACGGTGACGGGCCCCAGACCCATCTGGGCCAGGATGTAGGCCACTTCCAGGGGGTGGGAGAGGTAGGGTTCGCCGCTTAAGCGGGTCTGGCCTTCGTGGGCCTTGGCGGAGAAGATGTAGGCCTTCTGAATGAGGGAGGTATCCGCCCCCGGGTGGTGTTTGAGGACTTCCTCTTCAATGTCCTGGAGGCGGATGATCCTACCCATGGAGTTCTTGAGCGATCTGTGCCGTGAGCACGTCTTTCAGTTTGTCCAGCTCGACGAAGGTGATGTCCCGGGTGCGCCGATGCCTGATTTCGGCCCGACCCTGGGCCAGGGTCTTGGGCCCCAGCACCACCCGCAAGGGGATGCCCAACAGGTCGCAGTCCTTGAACTTCACCCCCGGCCGCTCATCCCGGTCGTCCAGGAGCACCTCCACCCCGGCGGCGGCAAGCTCCTCATAGACCCGGAAGGCGGCCCCCCGGGTGGCCTCCTCCTCCAGGCTGATGGGGATGAGCATCACCTGAAAGGGGGCCAGGGCCATGGGCCAGATGATGCCGTCGGCGTCGTGCCCCTGCTCAATGGCCGCGGCCACGATCCGGGACACCCCGATGCCATAGCAGCCCATGAAGAAAAAGCGCTCCTCCCCGTTGGCGTCCAGGAAGGTGGCCTTGAGGGCCTGGGAGTATTTGGTCCCCAGTTTGAAGATGTGGCCCACCTCAATGCCCTTGAGCAAGGTGAGGCGGCCGCCGCAGCGGGGGCAGGGGTCATTTTCGGTGACTTGGCGCAGGTCCGCCACCCGGAAGGGCTGGAAATCCCGCCCCGGCACCACTCCCGCCAGATGACAGCCGCTTCGGTTGGCGCCGGTGATGCAGGCGGCCAGGGACATCACGGCCTGGTCCGCATACAGGGGGAGACGGAGGCCCACCGGGCCGCTGAAGCCCACTTCGGCGCCGGTGAGCTCCTCCACCCGGGCCGGCCCGGCCAGATAGAGGTCGGTGACCCCCAAAAGGTTTTTCACCTTGACCTCGTTGACCTCATGGTCCCCCCGCAACAGCACCGCCACCGGTCCCTGCTCGGTCTCATAGATGAGGGTTTTGACAATCTCCGCAGGAGCGGCCCGGAAAAAGGCGGCCACCTCCTCCACGGTGCGCACCCCGGGGGTGGCCACCTCCTGGTACGGCTCCCCCCCGGCTGCCGGAGCCGGCCGGGGATTGGGGGCCACCGCCTCGGCCTTCTCCAGGTTGGCGGCGTAGTCGCAGGCCGTGCAGGAGGCCAGGGTGTCCTCGCCGGTGTCGGCCAGCACCATGAATTCGTGGGAGAAGCTGCCGCCGATGGGGCCGGTGTCCGCCTCCACCACCTTGAAGTCCAGACCGCAGCGCCGAAAGATGCGGCTGTAGGCCTCATACATGGCCTGGTAGGTGACCTCGGCCTGGGCTTCGTCCACGTCGAAGCTGTAGCCGTCCTTCATGATGAACTCCCGGCCCCGGATGAGGCCGAAGCGGGGCCGGATCTCGTCCCGGAACTTCACCTGGATCTGGTAGAGGTTCAAGGGGAGCTGCCGGTAGGAGTGCACCTCCCGGCGCACCAGGTCGGTGATGACCTCCTCGTGGGTGGGGCCAAAACAGCAGTCCCGCTGGTGGCGGTCCTTGAAGCGCAGCAGCTCCTTGCCGTAGACCTGCCAGCGGCCGGACTCCAGCCACAGTTCGGCGGGCTGCACCGCCGGCAGCAGCACCTCCAGGGCCCCGGCCCGGTTCATCTCCTCCCGGACGATGGCCTCCACCTTGCGCAGCACCCTCAAGCCCAGGGGCAGGTAATTATAGATGCCCGAGGCCAGCTTGCGGATCATGCCGGCCCGCAGGAGCAGGCGGTGCGACACCGCCTCGGCCTCGGCGGGGTTCTCCTTCAGGGTGGGGATGAGCAGCCGTGAATAGAGCATCAATACCTTCCTCCCCGGGTTATTGTATCAAATCCCCCCGGACCGTCAAAGCGGGGGCCGAAGGGGCGGGGCCTCCTCCATCACCAAAAGAGGCCAACCGGATCGGGCCCCATCGGCCGGCTCACCCCAGGGCGCGGCTTGCCTGAAGGCCGGGGCGCCAGGAATTTGTCGGGAACCGGGCCCTGCTCACCTCCCCACCCCTTTCCTGCCCCACCGCCTTTGGGGGGATTTCGGGTAACTCTGATTTCCTTGGAGATTGATGAGGTCGCGCAGATGACCGGGGGTCTGGGCCGGCTGCCCCCTGCCTTCTCTCACCAGCCCTGCTTCTTATCGGCGCCCTTCCGAGGGACGCGGGCCGGGGATCCACGGGCCCGGCGGCGCGGCCTGCCCCCCGGCCCTCCACCCGGCCGCCGTCCTTTCCCCGGCGGTTTTGCCGAGGTCCACGGCAAAGGCCTGGTGGCCCGCCTCCTTGGCCGCCATGAAGATCCCTTCCCCGCCCCCGCTTCGGGGTGGGCCGGCATTTTCCCGCCCAACTCCAGGACATGGAGGGAGACATTGTCATAGGCGCCCCACCTTGGGGTCGCTGCCGGCCGCCAGCCCCCGGCCTTCGCCTTCCATCCCCCTTTCACCCAGGGCCTGGCCCGGGCCCCGCCAGGACCGGGACGGGGGGAGACTGAGGGGGGTTAAACCCCCCACCCGAATCCGGCGCCCTTGGGCACCTTACCGTGGCGGTCCATTTTGCCCCTGCCTGCCGGGTTCTTGCCGCCCATACTCCCTTTGGCCCGCGGTGAGGAGGGCCCCTCCCGGGCCCCTCTCCCCGGAGCAGGCGGGGGAGCCCCTCGCCCCAGGGGGAGGATGCAGCCCTCCTTGCCCTCACGGCCCAAAGTTGCCCACCGTAGGTCCGCAAGCCCGCCGCCAGGCGGGCCGGCCCCCGGTCATCCCGGCCGGAGGCGGCCCTTTACCCTGCACCCATGGGAACGAAGCCAAGATGTCCCGGCGGGCTTCCCTCCCCCCGGGGCTGGATGCCGCCATCTGGCGGAGACGGGCGCGAAATGCGCATCCCGGGGCGGGCCGGGGGGCGGCAGCCTGGCCATGTCCTGACTGACCTCTGGCAGAGACTGCAGCAAAGGCAGGTGTCGAGTATTCGGCGGGACGACCCCCGGCGGCCTGCCGGAGCCGGATTCCCCGAGGGCGCCGAACTCAGGGACTGGAAATTGTCATTCCGCCCCGAAGAGGGGCACCATCTGGAAGCGGTCCACATCCACCAGGCCCCGGTCGGTGAGCTTCAGGGCCGGAATGACGGGGAGAGCCAGGAAGGACAGGGCCATGAAGGGGTCCGGCAGGGTGCCCCCCAGGTCGTGATAGGCTGCCTGGAGGCCCCGGAGGCGGGCGGCCACCTGGGGCAGGGGAGCCGGGCTCAGCAGGCCGGCGATGGGCAGGGGGAGCTCCGCCAGCACCCGCCCCCCGGCCGCCACCGCCAGACCGCCGCCCTGGCGGATCACCGTGTCCGCCGCCAGAAGCATGTCGTCGTCCGTCACCCCGGCCACCACCAGGTTGTGGGAGTCGTGGGCCACCGAGGAGGCCAAGGCCCCGGCTTTCAGGCCGAAGCCCCGGACCAGCCCGAGACCCAGGTTGCCGGTGCCGTGGTGGCGTTCGATGACCGCCAGCTTGAGGAGGTCCCGCCCGGGGTCGGCGGCCAGGCGGCCGTCTTGGGCCGGGGTGGGAAGCACCAGCTTGTCGGTGAGGAGCTGGCCGGGGATGAGGCCGATGACCTTCACCACCTCTCCGGTAACCGGGGGTGAGAGGGCCTCCCGGGTGAGTCCCCGGACCTGAAATCCCCGGGACGGCGGAGGGGCGGCCGGCTCCGGCAGCTGTGAGATGAGGACCCCGTCCCGGGCCACCGGGCGGCCGTCCTTGAGCACCAGCCGCACCCGGAAGTCCCTGAGGTCCTCCACCACCACCAGGTCCGCCCGGCAGCCCGGGGCGATGGCCCCCCGGTCCCGGAGGCGGAAATACTCGGCAGGATTGAGGGTGACCAGGGTCACGGCCAGCAGGGGATCCACGCCCAGTTCCACCAGCCGGGCCAGACGCCGGTTGAGGTGGCCCGCCTCCAGGTCCAGGGGGTGGCAGTCGTCGGTCACCACCATGACCCGGCGCCAGGCCGCCGGCGGCACCCCGGGCAGGAGCGCCGCCAGGTTCTTGGCCAGACTGCCCTCCCGGGCCATGAGGTAAAACCCGGCCCTGAGCTTCTCCCGGGCCTCCGCGGCCGAGGTGCATTCATGATCCGAGGCGATGCCGGCCAGGCGGTAGGCCTGCAGGGCCTTGCCGGAGAGGCCCGGGGCGTGGCCGTCCACCGGCCCTTCGGGAAAGAGGCTCAATTTGGCCAGCAGGCCGGCATCGCCGGCGAGCACCCCGGGGAAATTCATCACTTCCGCCAGACCCAGGACCCGGGGATGGCGTCGAAACGGCTCCAGGTCCGCCGCCTCCACCCGGGCCCCGGCGGTCTCCAGGGGCGAGGCCGGCACACACGAGGGCAGCATGAAGAAAAAGTCCAGGGGCAGCCCCTGGCTGGCGGCCAGGAGGTACTCCAGGCCCGCCGTGCCCCAGACGTTGACGATTTCATGGGGGTCGGCCACCACCGCGGTGGTGCCGCAGGGCACAAGGGCCCGGGCCAGCTCCGGGGGGGTGAGGAGACTGCTTTCCAGATGCAGGTGTCCGTCGATAAAGCCGGGGAGAAGAAAGCCGCCCTCCAGATCCAGCCTCGGGCCGGCATACCCCTCCCCCAGCCCGGCCACCATGCCCTCACCCAGGGCCACCTCCTGCTCCAGCCACTCCCCGGTGAAGACGCTGGCCACCCGGCCACCGGCAAGCACCAGGTCCGCCGGGGCCTCCCCCTTGGCCACCGCCAGCCGCCGGCGCCATCCTCCCAGGTCCATCCAGGCTTTCTTCCCTTCCTTAATCTGCCGGGAACAGTTTCCCCGCACTATCGCGCCCCGGGGCCTTCGGGACAAGCCGGAAAAAGGCCACCGGCGTCTGACCGCCGGCGAAATCACCTGCGGGACACAACGATACCGTTAGATAAGTGGGGAGGACGGTGCCCCCCCTTTCCTCAACTTGTCAGGGGCATCCAGGCCAAGGCCTCAATCGTTGACGGGGCGGGGCCGGGAGAGGGCGGCCCCTCTCGCAAAGGGTGGTTGGCACATCCTTACAATAAGCGGGAGGTCATGGGCAAGCAGAAGCAGGGGGGAGTCCCAAACGGGCCTTTCACCTTCCGAGAAGAATCCGGCCTGTGTGACCGACATGGCCAGGCTGCTCTGGGCTGCCATGCCTGGCGACGGGAATCCCCCCTGCCTCCGGGCCTCCTCAGGCGGGGCGGAGGCGGGCCAGTTCCAAAGCCACCTTGACCTCCGCCAGCCGCAGGCCCAGGCGCCGGGCTATCTCCTCCGGCCGCAGCCCCTGGCGGGAAAGCTCCTCCACCTGGGCCCGCAGACTGGCGCCGCTTCCCGGCTCAGGCACCATCCGGAGGCTTGCCGGCCGGTCTTGGGGGGTCGCCAGGAGACGATCCTCCAGGCCCTGGGCGGCGATCTCCAACTGGGAGATCCGGTTTTCCACCCCCGTCAGTCGCTGCTCCAACGCCGTCAGGGCGGCCATGGGGGGGTCCACCCCCGAAAGCCTGTCGGGGGAGCGGGACCAGTGCCGCAGGCGCAGGAGATACCAGGCCACCACCCCCACCAGCACGGCCTCCAGGGCGATCTGCCCCCAGAGCCAATATTCCAGGTATTTCATCGTGTCCCACCTCCCTGCTCCGGGAAGGTGCTCCCGAAATCTCCTGGGCCCAACCTTGCCTCAAGGAGACCCGCCCGGGAGGACCGGGGCCGGGCCCCTGGTCTCCTCCCCCCATGCCCCGCCGCGGCGCCCCTGGCCCTGAAAAGAGCAGCCATGGGCATTCCCTTATCCCCGGCTCATGGCTAAAGTGCCGAGAGGTCCGAGAGACCAGCCGTGCCCTCTGCCTGAGCGGAACCAACGTGGTCCTGACGCCGTCAGGCCCTCTGTCCCCGGAACCCGAAGCCGGCAGCCGGGAGGCATGGGCCCAGGGAGCGCCCACCCCCCGCCTCCCCCGCCCGACAGCCGCGCGCCTCCCCGACCCGGCCAGGGGGGCAGCGCCGCCGGGTCCGTCCCCGCTTCCCACGCCGGACAGCCGCGCGCCTCCCCGACCCCGCAGAATGCCTCCTCCGGAAAGTCACAGGCCGGGGTGGGGTCAGGCCCTGATGTCCACCCTGCCTTCCTGCCCGGGCGGCGGCATCTCCTCCGGCTCTTCCTGGTCAGGCCTCCTCCTCCCCGGGGACGGGGACCGCTGCATCCCTTGCCGGCGTTGACCGGGCGGATCCCCGAGGCGTTCCAGAATCAGGGGGTCGGCAATCTTCGGCACCTCACCGGCATCCATGGCATCCTCCTTCAGGGGCCGAGGAGGAAGGCGCGGCTGAGCCCCACCCGCCGGCTGGCCTCCTCCCCCAGGAGCCGCTTCAGCTCCCGGCGGACCTCCTCTTCCACATTGTCCTGACCGCGCTGCAAGGCCTCATAGACGGCGGCGCGCAAGCCCGGCTGTTCCAGTTGCCGGGCCAGCTTCTCCCCTTCCGGGTCAGCCACCATCAGATAGATCCTCTCCAGCCACACCCGGCGCGTCCGCTCCCGAAAGAGGTAAAACGGGGTGCTCAGCCGGGGGTGGGCGGACTCCGGGAAATCCTCCTCCATCGACGGGCGAGCCTCCGGCGGCGGAGGATATGTTGCCGCCATGGCGGTGAAAAACCCCAGCAGCACCAGCCCTGCCGCCGCACCCCAGGGGAGGAGGCGCCGCATCACTTTCCCCCCTGCTGCAGGGCCTCCCGGAGTTTGGCCCTCAGCCGCACCATGGCCTGGGTGTGCAGCTGGGAGATGCGGGATTCGGTATACCCCATGATCTCCCCGATTTCCTTCATGGTGAGTTCTTCATAATAGTAGAGGGAAATGAGGAGTTTTTCTTTGTCCGGCAGGGAATCAATCGCCTGCACCATGAGGTCCTGCAATTCGGAAAAATGAAGGGCCAGGAAGGGATCCCGGGCGTTGTCGTCCTGGAGAATTTCGGTGATCTCGCTGTCGGAGAGCTCCGGCGCCGCCCGGTGGCCCCGCCAAAGCCCCTCCAGGTCCACCAAAGAGACCGCCTTGGTCTCATCCAGAAGCTGGTAAAACTCCTCCAGCTCCAGCCCCAGAGCCTGGGAGATCTCCTCCGGCTCCGGCGGCCGCCCCAGGTGGCGCTCCAGCTCGGCGCAGGCCTTTTCCAGCAGGTGGGATTTCTTCCGCACCGAGCGGGGAATCCAGTCCAGGCTGCGCAACTCATCCAGGATGGCCCCCTTGATGCGAAATTCCGCATAGGTCTTGAAACTGATGTTCTTGCTGGGATCGAATTTATGGATGGCATCGATGAGGCCGATAATGCCGGAGCTGACAAGGTCGTCCATGGAGATGTGGGAGGGGAGCCTCAGAGCCAGGCGCCCCGCAATATATTTGATGAGGGGAGCATACTGGACGATCATCTGCTCCTGCCAGGCCGCATCCACCACCTCCGGCCACTGCTCCGGCCCCACACCCGTCTGCACCTGCGCCAACTTTTGCTTTTTCATCAGTCCCTGACCCTCACACCGCCGTCTGTGCCAACCGCTGCCAGAAGAATTTCACGTTGCTGAGGGAAACCGCGGGCGGACAGGAAGCCCACAGCCGGGAGGCCAGTTCAGTGATCCACCGGCTGACCTTGGCCTTGGGGTAAATCTGGAGTACCGGCTGCTGTTTCAGGACCGCCCGACCGATGGCCTCATCGTGGGGGATGACCCCCAGGTAGTCCAGGGCGATGTCCTCGCCCAGGAAACGCTCGGTGACTTTGAGAAGGGTGCGGTAAACCACCTGGCCGTCTTCGGGATGGGGGACCCCGTTGACCACCAGGCGGAAGCGCCGTTCCCCATGCTGGAGGGCCAAGACTTTCATCAGGGCATACGCATCGGTGATGGAGGTGGGCTCCCCGGTGGCCACCACCAAAATCTCCTGGGCCGCAAGATTGAAAAAGAGCACGTTGCGGGAGATACCGGCGCCGGTGTCGATGAGCACCACATCCAGATCTTCCCCCACCTGGTCCAGTTCCTGGAGCAGGAAGAGTTTCTGGTGCGGCTCCAGGTCGGCCATCTCCGGAATCCCCGAGGAGGCCGGCAGGATGCGCAGGCCGGCGGGACCCCGGACCACCACTTCCGCCAGGGTTTTACGCCGGGCCAGCACATCGTGAATGGTGTAGTGGGGGGTCAGGCCCAAGAGGATGTCCAGATTCCCCAGACCCAGGTCGGCGTCGATGAGGAGGACCTTCAGGCCCTGGCGGGCCCAGGCCAGCCCGATATTGACCACCAGGTTGGATTTGCCCACCCCCCCCTTACCGGAGGTGACGGCAATGACCCGGGGGATGGGGGGCACCCACATGGCCACAGATTGCCTCTTGGGGGCCTTATCCGTCTGCATGCAAGGCAACCTCCCCTGCTGGGGTGCCCGCGGCCTCGAGCGGCTCCGATCTCCGGGAGGCCAAAATTAGGGCGGCCAGACGGGAAGCGGTGGCGGCAGCCACATCCTCCGGAACCCGGGGACCGGTGGTAAGATATGAGACCGGAAGGCCGCTGTGGCAGAGCTGATTGATACACCCCGCCAGATCCGGGGTTTCATCCACCTTGCTCAGGAGCACCGAAGCCAGTGGCAGGGCTCCGAAAGCCTGCAGGGTCAGGGCCAGATGGCTTTCGGAGGCCGGGGCGGGCAGCAGCAGATGGCATTCCACCGGCAGGTCCCCCAGCAGGTGCCGGAGATGCTCCCCCAGACCCGGGCGGCAGGGATTGAAGCCGGGGGTGTCGATGAAGATCTCCTCGCAGGTGCGGAGGCTTTCCAGGCACTGGAGCAGGTCTTCCCGACCCGCGGCCGACAGGCAGGGCAGGCCGGCCAGGCGGGCAAAGCTGGCCAACTGCTCCACCGCCCCCACCCTTTCGTGATCCAGGGAGATGAGGCCCACCCGCCTTCCCTCCACCAGGGCGGCCTTGATCGCCAGTTTGGCCAGGGTGGTGGTCTTGCCCACGCCACTCGCCCCCAAAAGCACCATCCGGCGGGAACCGTCATGATCGGAGCCTGATGACGGGCTGATGGGCAGGAGGTGCAAAAGCGCCCGAAGCGCTGCCTGGCTCTCCTCTTCTCGACCTCGCCGGCCCTTCAGGAGCGGGCGGACCTGGGCCAGCCATCTTCCCAGAACCAGGTCGCTGAGCCCCGCCCCGGCCAGCCGGTGGAAGAATGCCGTCGCCTCCGGATATGCCCCGAGCCACCCCGGGGGGACCTCCTGATGCAGCCGGCGGTGCAAGAGGCCTTTCACCTCCCGGAGCTCCTGGTACAGGGCCGCCAGCAACGGGGAAAAGCCCTCCGGGGAGTCGTGCGCCGCAGGCGGGCCCGCCAACCCCGGCATGCTCCCCGGGGGCAGGGCCGCCACCACCTCGATCTCCCGCTTCCGGCGGTCGCCTCCCCCCCGGGCCGGGCGCCGGGACTGGGTGGAGAGGATGATGGCCTCCGGCCCCAGCTCCCGTTTCACCCGGGCCAGGGTCTCCTTCAGATCCGGACCCACAAAGGTTCTAAGCTCCATGGCCCACGCTCACCACTCCCAGAGACTGGATGGGCAGGTCAGTGTTCAGCTCGTGGGTGGACAGGACCCGCATCTGGGGCAGGGGGCGCTCCAGCAGGCGGGCCAGGTGCCGCCGCACCCCGGGGGAGCAGACCAAAACCGGGGGCAGGTTCTCCAGGGCGCAGCGCTCCACCGCCCGGCGGCAGGCGGCGATGATCTCTTCGGCGGTCTCCGGCGCCAGGGCCGAGTAGACCCCGAATTCCGTGCGTTGCAGACTGTCCTTGATCAGGTCCTCCACAAAGGGGTCCAGGGTGTAGACCGCCAGCCGGCGGTCCGGCGTCTCCAGGGCCTTCACCAGGGCCCGGCTCAGGCGCTGCCGCACATATTCCGTCAGGATCTCGGGGTCCTTGGTGTAACTGCCGAAGTCCGCCAGAGTCTCCATAATGGTGAGGAGGTCCCGGATGGAGACCTGTTCCCGCACCAGGTTCTGAAGCACCTTCTGGATGGTGCCCAAAGAAAGGAGCCCCGGGACCAGCTCCTCCACCACCTTGGGGTGGGTCTGGGCCAGTCGGTCCAGGAGGCGCTGCACCTCCTGGCGGCCCAAAAGCTCATCGCAGTGGCGCCGGATGATCTCCCTCAGGTGGGTGGTGATGACGCTGGCCCCGTTCACCACGGTGTAGCCCAGATGTTGGGCCTCCTCCTTGCGGGAGGCGGGGATCCACAGGGCCGGGAGCTGGAAGGTGGGCTCCCGGGTGGGGATCCCCTCCAGGGGGCGGGCGGTGTCACCGGGGCTCAGGGCCAGGTAGTAGCCCACCATGATCTCCCCCTGGGCCACCTCAATGCCCTTGAGGAACACCGCATACTTGCCCGGTTTGAATTGCAGGTTGTCCCGGATATGGATGGGGGGAATCACCACCCCCATCTCCTGGGCAAACTGGCGACGCAGGCCCCGCACCCGCTCCAGGAGTTCGCCCCCCTGATTCTCATCCACCAGGGGGATGAGTCCGTAGCCGATTTCCAACTCCAGCAGATCCAGGGCAGGGAGGGACTCCAGAGGGTCGCTCCGGGGGGCCGGCTTGGCCGCGGTTTGCCGGGCCGTCTCCTCCGCCTCTTTTTCCCGGACCTTCCATGCCACATAGGAGAGACCGCCGGTCACCACCGCCAGAATCAGGAAGGGCAGGTGCGGCAGGCCGGGAATGAGACCCACCAGGAAGATGATGCCCGCGGCCACGCTCATGGCCTGGGGCTTGAGGACGAACTGGGCGGCATACTCCTCCCCCAGGCTGGCCTCCGAGGCCGCCTTGCTCACCACCAGACCCGCGGCGGTGGAGATGAACAGGGCGGGAATCTGGTTCACCAGGCCCTCGCCGATGGTGAGCAGCGTGTAGGTCTGGGCCGCCTCGGAGAGGGTGAGGCCGTGCTGGGCCACCCCGATGATGAGGCCGCCCACGATGTTGATGACCATAATCAACAGGGCGGCCATGGCCTCGCCCCGGACAAACTTGGAGGCCCCGTCCATGGCGCCGTAAAATTCCCCCTCCCGGGCCAGGGTGGCCCGCCGGCGCCGGGCCTCCTGGTCGTCGATGTAGCCGGCGTTGAGATCGGCATCGATGCTCATCTGTTTGCCGGGCATGGCGTCCAGGGTGAAGCGGGCCGCCACCTCGGCGATGCGGGTGGAACCTTTGATGATGACGATGAAATTGATGATCACCAGGATGATGAAGATGATGCCGCCCACCACATAGTTGCCCCCCACCACGAAACTGCCGAAGGAGCGGATGACCACCCCGGCGGCCTCCAGACCCTCGCCGCCATGCAGCAGGATGAGACGGGTGGAGGCCACCCCCAGAGAGAGGCGAAAGAGGGTGGTGACCAAAAGGAGGGAGGGGAAGATGAAGAACTCGATGGGCTTGATGGTGTAGAGGGACAGCAAAAGCACCATCAGGGAGAAGGTCAGGTTGAAGCTCAGCAGCAGATCCAGGAGGGTGCGGGGCAGGGGGAAGATCATCACCAGAAGGGTGATGATCACCCCCAGGGCCACGAAGAGTTCGCCCTTATGGAGGCCCACTTTCGGATAGGCCTGAACCTGACCGGCGGCCGTGGGGGTCATCGGCTGCCTCCCCCGGGAGCCCGGCGGCCCCGAAGCCGATAGACATACGCCAGCACTTCGGCCACCGCCCGATAAAGGGAGGTGGGGATGAAGGCCCCCACCTCCACGGATTTATAGAGGGTCCGGGCCAGCTCCACGTTCTGCACCAAAGGCACGCCGGCCTCCTGGGCCAGGGCCATGATCTTTAAGGCCACAAACCCCTGACCTTTGGCCACCACCTGGGGGGCGATCATGGTGGCGCCGTCGTATTTCAGGGCCACCGCCACGTGGGTGGGGTTGGTGATCACCACCTCGGCCCGGGGGACCTCCGCCATCATCCGCCGGGTGGCCATCTGGCGCATGAGGCTGCGCATCCGGGCCTTGACGCGGGGATCCCCCTCGGTCTGGCGCATCTCCTCCTTCACCTCCTGCTTGGTCATGCGCAGATTCTTCTCGAAGCGGTAGCGCTGCAGGAGGTAATCGAGAATCCCCAGGACCAACAGGCCCAGGAGGATGCGCCACCCCACCTGGCGACCGGTGGAGCCCAAAAAACCGGGCAGGCGGGCCGGGTCGGAGAAGAGCAGCTCCGGCACCCGGGAGCACAGGGGGGCCACGGTGAGATAAGCGATGCCGCCGATGAGGGCCACCTTGAGGAGGGCCTTGCCCAATTCCAGGAAGGCCTGGCCGGAGAAGAGCCGCTTCAGCCCGGGGAGCAGGAGCACCCGGGAAAAATCCGGGGCCAGGCGCTGCGGGGCAAACAAAAAGCCCCCCTGGAGCGCCACGGCGGCGAGGGCGGCCACCGTCAAGCCCAGCAGGACCGGGGCCAGCAGGGCCGCCAGGGTGAGGGTGACCCCGTGAAAGAGACGCCACACCTCCCCGGGCTGCCCCCATCCCGGCTGCAAGGCGGCCAGCCAGGCGCTGAGCCAGGCTTTTTGGCGGGCCGCCGCCCAGGGGCCCCACAGCGTCAGCAGCCCCAGACCGGTAAACAGGACCAAGGCGGTGCTCAGGTCCCGGCTGCGGGCAATGTGGCCCCGGCGGCGGGCCTCCTGGCGCCGCTTGGGAGTGGGTTGCTCGGTCCGGTCCTGGTAGGAGTCCTCAGCCATGGTTTACCGGGAAAAAGCCTGCACCCCCTGAGCCACCGGCAGCTCCAGGGCGCGGAACTGTTCCGTCAGAAAGGGCCCCAGCAAGGAAACCAGCAGCGCCAGGGTGAAGAGTCCCAGGGCAATGGTGAGGGGAAAGCTCAGGAGCATCACCTGTATCTGGGGCACTGCCCGGGAGACCAGCCCCAGGGCCACCTGGACCAGGAAGAAGAGGGCCATGAGGGGTGCCGCCAGTTTCACCGCCACCTGCCACATCCAGCGCCCCAGGCCCGCCAGCCAGGGGAGAAGCCCCCCGGGCAGGGCCAGGTCGGCGGCCATGGGGACCTCAGTGAAGCTCCCCACCAGCAGGCGCAGCAGGAAGTGATGCCCCTCCCCCACCAAAAAGAGCAGCACCGCCAGGCGGAGCAGGAGATCGCCCAGCACGGTATTCTGGGCGGGGCTCTGGGGGTCGATGAGGGTGATCATGCCAAAACCCATCTGCAGGGAGACCAGGTTGCCCGCCATCTGCACCCCGGTCAGGAGAAAACGCAGGGTGAGGCCGAGGCTGAACCCCAGGAGCACCTCCCGGCCCACCATGAAGAGCAGGCCCACGAGGGAGGACGGCCATGCCGGCAGGTGAGGCGCCACCACCGGGGTGAGGCAGAAGGAGAGCGCCAGCAGGGAGGCGGCCTTCACCGGCAGGGGGAGGAGGCGGTGGTCCCAGACCGGCCAGAAGACGAGGAGGCAGCTGGCGCGCAGGGTCACCAGGAGAAAGGGCTGCCACAGATTCAGAAGCCCGTCCACATCCCACCTCTCAGCGCAGGTAACGGGGCAGGTTGCCCAACAGCTCCACGGTAAAACCCATGAGTTGGTTCATGATCCAGGGGAGCAGCAGCAGCAGCCCCACAAAGATGCTGACGATCTTGGGGACAAAGGTGAGGGTCATCTCCTGAATCTGGGTGGCCGCCTGAAAGAGGCTCACCAGAATTCCCACCACCAAGCCGATGCCCAGGATGGGCAGGCTCACCAGGAGGGTCACTTTGACCGCCTGACGGCTCAGTTCCAGGACCAATTCCGGACTCATCTCTCCCCCCAGGGCTCAGTGGAAACTCCGCACCAGGGAGCCCACCACCAGATTCCAGCCGTCCACCAGGACAAAGAGAAGCACCTTGAAGACCAGGGAGACCATCACCGGTGGCAGCATCATCATGCCCATGGACAGAAGCACCGAGGCCACCACCATGTCGATAATGAGAAACGGGAGGAAGACGAGAAAGCCGATCTCAAAGGCCGTCCGCAGTTCACTGATCATGAAGGCCGGGATGACCGCGGTGGTGGGGACCTCGGCGAAATTCTGCGGCTTCGGCCGGTTCATCAGGCTGACAAACAGGGCCAGGTCCTTTTCCCGGGTCTGCTTGAACATGAAGCGGCGCAGAGGTTCCAGACCCCGGGTCAGGGCCTCCTCCCCCGGGATCCGGCCCTCGATATACGGGGTCACCGCCTGCTCCTGCACTTCCTGCCACACCGGGGCCATGATGAAGAGGGTGAGAAAGAGGGCCAAGGCGATGAGGATCTGGTTGGGGGGCAGCTGCTGGGTGCCCAGGGCATGGCGCAGAAAGGCAAAGACCACCACCAGGCGGGTGAAGGAGGTGACCATGATGAGGAGGGCGGGGGCCAAAGACAGGGCGGTGAGGAGAAAGAGCAGTTTCAGGGACAGGCTGAGGCCCTGGGGCGCCAGGGCCTGCTCCAGGCCCCAGCCTGCAGCCCCGCCGCTCCCCGGCCACAGGGCCAGAATCACACCCAGAAGGCCTGCCGCCAGGCGCTTCATGCCCTGTCCTCCTGGGGAACCAGGGCGCCGGGATCCGGCTCCTCCCCGGGGGGCAGGGCGGTGAGGAGCTCCACCCGCTCGGGGCTGGAGGCCAGGAGAAACCGCTGGCGCCCCACCGCCACCACCCACAGGGCCTGGCGCGCCGCCAGGTAGTGGGTGGAGAGCACCTGGATATAAGGCGGCCGGGAGGCCGGGGTGAGACGGAAGCGGCGGAGCAGGTGCAGGCCCCCCACCAACAGGCCCAGGAGGCCCAGGAGCACCCCCAGGACCCGGAGGAGCTCCCCCGCCAGGGAGGCGGGGGCGCTTGGCAGCGCCGCCAGCCCCGCTGCCTCCCCTGCCACCGTGGCCGCCAGGCTCATGAGCTCTTCGCCCATGGCTCATCCCAGCTGCTTGATGCGGTCCACCGGACTGATGATGTCCGTGAGCCGGATGCCGAATTTTTCATTGACCACCACCACTTCCCCCCGGGCGATGAGCTTCTGGTTCACCAGAATCTCCAGGGGCTCCCCCGCCAGCTTGTTGAGTTCGATGACCGAGCCCTGGCCCAGTTGCAAAAGATCGTTGATGATCATGCGGGTGCGGCCCAGCTCGGCGGTGATTTCCAAGGGAATATCCAGGAGCAGGGCCAGATTGGGGGACTCACCGCGGTCGTCCCCCGCCCGCTGGGGGTCGGGTCCTCCCGGGGCTGCCGGGGAGGGCTTCGGGACGGCGGGGCTTGCCGGTTCCTCCAAGGGGCTGTCCCAATCAAAATCCATGGGGGGCTGGGTCTTGGGGTCGTGAGCCATGATGCACGGGTCCTCCCGCTCAGGCATGGGGATAGAGGAGGCGCTGGATCTTCAGGGCCTTGGCCTTCTGAAGCTGGCCGGCAAAACCGGTGAATTTGGGGATGCCCGCCACCTTGCCCACCAGCGGCTCGGTGATTTTCTTCTCAAAGAGGATGATGTCTCCCACCGCCAGATTGAGGATGTCCCGGGCCCGCATGGTGGTGGAGGCCAGCTCCACCACCACCTCCACCGGCATGTCTTTGAGCTCTTCCTGGATGCGCTGGGTCCAGCGGTTGTCCATCTCCAGCTGCTCGCTCTGGAAGCCGGAGTAGAGCCGGCCCTTGATGGGCTCGATGGTGGCGTAGGGGATGCACACGGTGAGGTAGCCGTCCGTCTGCTCCATCTCCACCTGGAAGCGGCTCACCACCATAATGTCGTTGGGGGTGGCCACCCCCACGAACATGGGGTTGATCTCCACCCGCACCAGGTGCATCTTCACGGGGTGCACCGGCTGCCAGGCCTTCTCCAGGTCCTGGAAGGCCATGAGCACCACCTTCTGGATGAGGCGGCGTTCGATGGTGGTGAAATCCCGGCCTTCAATCTTGAAGCGCACCCGGGCGTTGCCCCCCAGGAAGCACTCCACCAGGGTGAAGACCAGCTTGCTGTCCACCACCAGGAGGCACTGTCCCCTCAGGGGCTCCATGCGGAAGATGTGGAAGCTGCAGGGCATGGGGAGGGAGCGCAAAACCTCGCCGTATTTCTGCATCTGCACAAAATTGGTCTGCAGATCCACGGTGCGCCTCAGGATCATGGACAGGGAGATGCGGAAGGCCCGGGCGAAATGCTCGTTGATCACCTCCATGGTGGGCATGCGGCCCCGGATGATGCGCTCCTGGGAGGTGAAATCGTAGGGGATTACGCCCTCGGGCAGGGGACGGGGTTTACTCTCCGCCTCAATGTCGCCGTCCACCAGCCCTTTGAGGAGGGCATCCACCTCTTCCTGGGACAGGACCTTGGTCACCGCGCCCCTCCTATTGGGCCACAAACTCGGTGAAATAGATTTCCCGGACCTTCTTCCCCCCGGGGATCAGAGCCAACTGGGTGAGCATCTCTTCCTTCAGGCGCAGCTTGCCCTCGGGGGTGGCCAAATCCTTGAAGGTTTTGCTCCCCAGAAGCAGAATGAAGGCGTCCCGGATGCGGGGCAGGACCTTTTCCAGCTCCTTGACGGTCTTGTCCTGGTCCACCCCCAGCTCCACCCTGATCTTCAGGTAGCGGCGGGTCTCCTGGTCCGCCAGGTTGATGAGGAAGGGCTCCAGGGACATGGTGGCCCCGGGGGCGGTTTTGGCCTCCTCTTTGGCGCCGGCCGGGGAGCCGGCAGCCGAGGGGTCGTCCGTCAGGAGGAGATAGGCCAGCCCGCCCCCGGACACAAGCAGCAGCGCCACTGCCGCCAAAAGCAGGAGTTTGAGGCCTCGGTTTTTTTTCGGGGTCGCCTCGGTCATGTCTCCCTCGCGGGTCAGGGGGTCACCTGAGGGTGAGCAATCCCCGTGCCAAGGCCGGTTTTCGGGGGCAAAGGACTATCTCCCTGATATTGCAGCCAGTTCCGCTCACCCAGACTTGGGCCGCCGTCAAAGAAGAGGCGGGGAGTCAATTTTTTGACGGATAAGGAGCAGGGCTTTTTCATTGCCAAGCCGGGCTCCGCGTGGTAAATGTCAATTAATCTCATGAGATAGGATATGAACGGCCATGCCCCGCCCCGGAGTGCCGGACCCCTACCGGCGCCGGGCCCGGGAAGCCGGCTACGTCTCCCGGGCCGTCTTCAAACTCAAGGCCATGGATGCCAGATTTCATCTGGTGCGCCGGGGGCAGCGGGTGCTGGACCTGGGGTGCAGCCCCGGGTCCTGGCTGCAATACCTGGGCGAGCGGGTGGGCCCCCAGGGGCTGGTGCTGGGGGTGGATGTGAAGCCGCCCGCCGTGTCCCTTAAGCCGCCCCTAGACTTTCTGGCCGGGGATGTGCAAAGTCTAGACTTGGCGGCCCTCCGGGAAAAGGCGCCGAGCTTCGACCTGGTGGTGAGTGATCTGGCGCCCGCCACCAGCGGCATCCGGGAGGTGGATGAAAGCCGCTCCCTGGCCCTGGCCCGGGCGGCCCTGGCCGCGGCCCGCCAGCTCCTGCGGCCGGGGGGCCATTTCCTGGTCAAGGTCTTCGAGGGGCCGGATCTCCCCCAGCTGGTGGCGGAGGTGGGGCAGGTCTTCGCCGAGGTGCACCGGGCCAAACCGGCCGGCTCCCGGGCGGCCAGCCGGGAGCTCTATCTGGTGGGGCTCAAAAAAAAGGGGGCGCCCCCGCCCCCGGACCAGAACCCGGGGCAGCATGGCTGAAAGGAGGTGGGGCCACCATGTCCGGTCATTCCAAGTGGAGCACCATCAAACGCAAAAAAGGCGCATTGGACGCCAAGCGGGGCAAGATCTTCAGCAAGCTGGCCAAGGAGATCACCGTGGCCGCCCGCCTCGGGGGCGGGGACCCCAGCGGCAACCCCAGGCTCAGGGCCGCCATCGCCGCCGCCAAGGAAGAGAACATGCCCAAGGAGAACATCATCCGGGCCATCCGCAAGGGCACCGGCGAAGAGGGCGGCGGCAGCGCCCTGGAGGAGGTCTACTACGAGGGCTACGGCCCCGAGGGCGTGGCCCTCATCGTGGAGAGCCTGACCGACAACAAAAACCGCACCGTGGCCGATGTCCGGCACCTCTTCGCCAAGTTCGGCGGCAGCCTGGGCGAGCCGGGCTGCGTGGCCTGGATGTTCGACAAAAAAGGGGTCATCGTCTTTGAGGGCGTGGAGGAGGACGCCCTCCTGGAGGCCGCCCTGGAGTGCGGCGCCGAGGACCTGCAGAATTCCGGCAGCCAGCTGGAGGTCCTCACCGACCCGGCCAATTTTGTGGAGGTCAAGGAGGCCCTGGAGGCCAGGGGCTTCAAACCGGTCCTGGCGGAAATTCAGCTGCGGCCCAAGACCACGGTGTCCATCACCGAGGAGGAGCGGGCCCAGAAGGTCCTCAAGCTGGTGGAGATGCTGGAGGACCACGACGATGTCAGCAATGTCTTCGCCAACTTCGACATCCCGGACAAGATCATGGAGGGTCTGATGTGAGGCCCCTGGTGGTGGTGGGGGTGGATCCCGGCTCCCAGGCCACCGGGTTCGGGGTGGTGGCTGCCCTGGGCCGGGAGCTCTCCCACCTGGCTCACGGCCAGATCGCCCCCCGGGGCCGGGCCCCCCTGCCGGAGCGCCTGCGTCAAATTTATGACGCCCTGCTGGCGCTCCTGGAGTCCCACCGCCCCCAGAGCCTGGCCCTGGAGGACCTGTTTCTGGCCCGCAATGTGAAAAGCGCTTTCACTTTGGGGCAGGTGCGGGGGGTGATCCTGCTGGCGGCGGCCCAGGCCGGGGTGCCGGTGCAGGTCTATCCGGCCCTGGTGGTGAAAAAGGCGGTGGTGGGCTACGGCCAGGCCAGCAAGTCCCAGGTGCAGCTCATGGTGGAGCAACTCCTGGGCCTGAAGGTCGCCGGACCCCATGCCGCCGACGCCCTGGCGGTGGGGCTCTGCCACCTCTTCCACCTGCGCTTCCCCCTTCAGGCCCCATGATCGGCTTCCTGGAAGGCCGCCTCCAAGAGAAGACCCCCGGGCAGATCCTCCTGCAGGTGGGCGGCGTGGGCTACCAGGTTCTCATCTCCCTTACCACCTTTTACGCCCTGCCCGAGCCCCCGGCGCAGGTGTCCCTGCACATCCACACCCGCCTGCAGGAGGAGGCCCTGAATCTGTATGGCTTTGCCGACCCGGAGGAAAGGGACCTGTTCCTCCAGCTCCTCAGCATCCCCCGGGTGGGGGCCCGCATGGCTCTCAACATCTTAAGCGGCGTGGGGCCGGAGGAGTTCCGCCAGGCCCTGGCCGCAGGCGACGTCCGGCGGCTGGCGGCCATCCCCGGGGTGGGGAAAAAGACCGCCGAGCGCATCGTCCTGGAGCTTAAGGACAAGCCCCGCCCGGCCCCCAAAGGACGCCCCCGACCGGCCTCGGATCAGGCCCGGGAGGATGCGCTGTCCGCCCTCCTCAACTTAGGCTATACCCGGGCCCAGGCGGACAAGGCCCTGGACACGGCCGCCGCCCAGGGGGCCCGCAGCCTGGAGGAGCTGCTGCGCCACGCCCTGAGGTGGCTGGCGAGATGAGACCCGGCGGGGGTGGCCCCCCTGCCCGGGGCTCCCCTCCCCCCCGGATTGACCCGCGCCGGGCCAGGCGCATTGACGGCGGTTGAACGGCTGTTTCCCACCCGGATTCTGCGCCGGGGGGCTGCGACCCTGCCGGGTCAGCTGATTGTCTCCCCCCGGGGGTGGCGGGGAGCTTCGGGCAGGGGGGGCGACCCACCCGCACCTCCATCAGCCGCAGATCAGGACCATGAACACCTGGGCAAAGATTATCCTGGGGGACAGCCGCTCCCTGGCGGAGGTGGACGACGCCGCCGTCGATCTGGTGGTCACCTCCCCCCCCTACTGGCACCTGAAGGACTACGGCGTCCCCGGCCAGATCGGCTACGGGCAGAGACTGCATGAGTATTTGCAGGATCTGTACCGGGTCTGGCGGGAGTGCTTCCGGGTGCTGCGGCCCGGGGGGCGTCTGTGCATCAACGTGGGGGATCAGTTCGCCCGGGCCGCCGTCTACGGGCGCTATCGGATCATCCCCCTGCACGCCGAGATCATCCTCCAGGGGGAGCGGCTGGGCTTCGATTTCCTGGGGAGCATCATCTGGCAGAAAAAGACCACCCTGAACACCACCGGCGGGGCGCCGGTCATGGGCTCCTACCCTTTCCCCCCCAACGGCCTGGTGGAGATTGATTATGAGTTTATCCTCATCTTCAAAAAGCCGGGACCGGGGAAGAGGGTGAGCCGGGAGGTCAAGGAGGCCTCCCGGCTTACCCGGGAGGAATGGAAGGAGTGGTTCGCCGGGCATTGGCACTTCGGGGGCGCACGGCAAGGGGGGCATGAGGCCATGTTCCCGGAGGAGCTTCCCCGGCGGCTCATCCGGATGTTCACCTTCGTGGGGGACACGGTGCTGGACCCCTTCCTGGGGAGCGGCACCACGGCCAAGGTGGCCCTGGATTTGGGCCGCAATGCCATCGGCTATGAGATCAACGACACCTTTCTGCCCCTGATCCGGGAGAAGCTGGGCTTGGGGCACCGCCCGCCCTTTGGGGACCGGGTCAGCCTGCTCCCCCGGCAAGAACCCCCCCCGCTGCCGGACATCGATTATGCGCCCGTCATTCCGGACGCCCTCCCGGAGCAGGGCTCCCTGGCGGCTGATTACCGGCGGCAGGACCTTCCCACGGTGGCAGAGATCATCGACGAGGACACACTTCTGTTAAATGACGGGAGAAAGGTGGGATTCCGGGGCATCAAAATCAAAGATAAGGTCAGCACCATTGAATACTTAAGAAAAATGGTCCTGCATAGAAAAGTGATAATCAAAAACGCAGATTTCGACTCTCAGCAGATAAAATACCTGGCCGAGGTATATTTGAAAAACAAGATTTTTGTCAATCGTTTTCTCATGGCTTCCGGGCTGGCGGTGCCGGAGGCTGACAACTGAAAAATGGAGAAAGGTGAATATTGGTCTGGGAAACTCTCCCACCCATTCCGGAGGATTTGTGAAACAGGCCCATGCCGTCCCGCCGCCGTTTCCCATGGGCCCCGTCATTCCACCACCACCTCCACTTCCTCACCATACCCTCCGGGGTCCATGACCGTCAGGCGGTGGCGGCCCCGGGGGAGCTCCAGCTCCACCTCGTAGGGCGGCCCCACGTGGGCCAGCTCCCGGCCGTTGACATACCAGGCCACCGCCGGCAGGGGTGCTGGCACCTCGGCGGCGGCGGTGAGTCTGAGGGCCGCGGCGCCGGGGGGCAGCACATACCGATCCCCTGCCAGGGGCCGAAGGATGGAGACTCTGCCTCCCGAGGTCCCCAATTTTGGCATGGAAATTGCTCCTTTTCCCGGCGAGGGCCAAGTCTGGGCCTGGGGGGTGGGAGGAAAAAGGCGTTCCAGGTCGGCGGGGAATCCGGCGAGGCGGAAGCGGCCGGCGCTCCCTCTGAGGTGGCGCCCTTTCAGCCAGCCGGCATACTCCGGGGTCAGGCGATGCCAGGGTTCCCCGGGGTGGTGCAGGGGGCAGGTTTCTGCGGGCTCCCCCCCGGCGACAAACAGCTCCCGGACGCGGTGCGGGCAGGCCGGTCCGGGGCGCTGGCCGGAGACGGCGCAGATGTCCGCCGCCACCACCCCCGGGGGCCGGGGGAGGGGCGTTGGCGGCTGCTGGCGGTAGAGCTCCGCAGCCAGATCCGCCAGGATGGGGGCGGCGACCAGGGCTCCGCTGGCCTCCCGGGTGGGACGGCCGTCGAAGTTCCCCACCCACACCCCCAGGGTATGCTCCCGGGTATAGCCCACCGCCCAGCAGTCCCGGTAGCCGCTGCTGGTGCCGGTCTTGAGGGCGAGGGGGAAAGGCGGGTTCATGGCCTGGGAGGCCCCGAAGACCCGGCCCCGGGCCGCCGGGTCAGCCAGGATGTCGCTGATGATGTAAGCGGCCTGGGGGGAAAAGACCCGCCGCAAAGGAGGCTCCGGGGCGTCCTTAAGGAGGCGGGCGGGGCGGAAAAGACCGCCCTGCGCCAGGGTGGCGTAAGCCTGGGCCAGCTGCAGGAGGGTCACCTCCAGATTGCCCACCACCAGCCCCAGTCCATAGTGCTCCGGGCCCGGTGCCGGAGGAGAGATGAGCTCCAGCTTCTCCAGGGTGGTGTAAAGACGCTCGGGACCCACCTGGGAAAGGAGGCGCACCGCCGCCAGGTTGAGGGAGTTGCCCAGGGCCTCCCGGAAGGACACCGGCCCGTGGGCCGTGCGGTCGAAGTTCAGGGGCTGGAATTCGCCCCCGGGGGTGCGGTAGCGCCGCTCCACGTCCGGAAGCAGGGTGGCAGAGGTGAATCCCAGGTCCAGGGCCAGAGCATAAAGGAAGGGCTTCAGGGCCGAGCCGGGCGAGCGCCGGGCGGTGGCCCCGTTGACCATGCCCTGCCGGCGGCGGCTGTATTCCAGGGAACCCACCAGGGCCAGGATCTCCCCGGAGCGGTTATCCAGCACCACCAAAGACGCCTGACCGGCACCCTGCTGGCGGAGGCGCTCCCGGTGGGAGGCAAGGATGGCCTCGGCTTGGGTTTGCAGGTCCAGGTCCAGGGTGGTGGTTACCACCCCGCGGGGGGGAGAAGGGGCGGACGTCAGCACCAGATTGACGAAATGCGGCGCGGCAAAGGGCAGGGCGGGGGCCCCGGGAGCGAGGGCCAGGGGCTCGCTTTGGGCCGCCGCCACCTGGCGGGGAGTCAAATACCCGGATAAGCCCATAGCCTGCAGGACCCGCTGCCGCCGGGAGAGGAGGGCCTCACCGGAGGCCTTCCGGGGATGGAGCCGGGCCGGGGCCTTGGCCAGGGCGGCCAGGGTGGCGGCCTGAGCCGGGGAGAGCTCCGCCGCCGGGGAACCGAAATACGCCCGGGCGGCGGTCTCCACTCCCACCAGATTGCCTCCCAGTGGCACGCGGTTCAGAAAATGGCGCAGGATCTCCTCTTTGGGGAGGGCGGCTTCCAGCCGCAAGGCCCGGGCCATTTCCCTCAGCTTGCGGCCATAGGTGCGGGGGCCCGGATCGAGCTGGCGGCAGAGCTGCATGGTGAGGGTGGAGGCCCCGGAGACGATGCGGCCGCGGCTGAGGTTGCTCAGCAGGGCCCGCCCCACAGCGACACAGTCCACCCCGGGGTGCCGCCAGAATCGCCGGTCCTCGGCCGCCACGAAGGCCTGCACCACCAGAGGCGGCAAGGGGCCCGGGGGCAGGAGGATACCCCTGCTGCCCTGGGGGTTCAGCCCCAGGCGCAGGATACGGCCGTGCCGGTCCAGGACCAGGGGGCCGGGGGCAGGGGAAAGACGGTCCGGATCCCAACGGCTGAGCCGCTCCACCTGGCAGGCGGCCAGGGCCCCCCATCCCAGCAGCAGCAGGAGCAGAAAGGCCCTCAGGCGGCGGCGAACCGGGCCGGACATCAGCGCCCCCTGATCTCCAGGCGGGTCCGGGGGGAGGACCCCCGAACCCCGGGGGCATACATGGCCGACACCTGGGTGCCGGGCACCACGAAGGAGCCTTCGCACACGGCCCGGGCATAATACTCAAAGACCTGGGGGCCCCGCCAGAGCCAGTCCCGGAAGGCCAGCACCCGGTCCTGACGGATTTCAAAAAAGTTGGGGCGGAAACGCATCCGGCCCGCCGGGTCCAGGTACTCGAAGTCATCCTCCGCCTCCCGGTCCTCCTCCGGGAGGGGCTCCTCGGTCTGGAAGGCGGTGTTGATGGCCACCAGCCCGGCGGGCAGGGGGTCATCCAGGACCACATACTGCAGGCGGGGAAGGTCGGTTTCCAGCTCCACCGTGACTTTCACCAGGTCCCCCACCCGGATCTCCGGGGAGCCGTCGGTATTGGCGATGGACTTCTTCACCCTGAACCCGGCGGCCTCCCCGCTGACACTGGCCGCGGGCCGAGGATACGTGAGCTCCAGCCCATAGAGCCAGGTGGTGCCCGGCGGCCCGCCGAGGCTCACCCGGGGAGACCGGAGCAACAGCTCCGGATTGAGGGCCACGGTGCGGAAACCTTTGGGATCCACCCGCAGCCGCTCCGGGGGCCCCCCGGGCTGGCTGACGGTGATCTCGGCGGGCTCCCGGGAAAAGACCGCGCCTTTGAAATACTCCGCCAGGGCCAGGAGGCACCAGCCGGTATCGCTGGTGGAGGTCCAGCGCCCTTGCCGGTCCAGGCCGGCCATGAGGTAATGGGCCGCCTCCCGGACCGCGGGGTCGCCGGGCAGGAGCATCTGCCCGGCCAGCAGCGCCAGGGCCTGCCCCCGGAAGCGGGCCTGGAACTCATCCTGCCAGACTTCTTTTTCCGGCCGGGGCAGCAGCAGGGGACGGAGGGCGGCACCCAGCTCCCTGGCCGGCTTCAGCTTCGCCTGCGCCGCCGCCAGAAGGAGGAGGAGCCTGCCTTCCCGGGAGAGCCGGGGTTCCTCCGGGGCCGCCCGCTCATACAGACCCCGGTCCAGAACCCCGCCCAGAGCCAGGAGATAGGCGCTGAAGGCCTTGTATTCCGCCGGGGTGCGGGCTTCCCGCAGCCGGGCCGTCAGATAATCATAGGCCCGCCGCAGCCCCTCGGCGGGCACCGGGACCCCCTGCTTGTGGGCCACCGCCAGTGCCGCGGTGGCATACAGGCTGGCCCAGGGGTGGGCCTCCCGCTGCCCCGGCCAGTAGGCAAAGCCCCCGGAGGGGGTCTGCAGGGTGAGCAGACGGCTGACCCCCTTCTCCAGGAAGAGGTCCAGCTCCTCCGGAGAGGGGCGGTCCAGCATCCCCTGGCGCACCGGGGGTCGCAGGGCCGCCAGGCCCAGAACCCCGGAGGCGGTCTGCTCGGCACAGCCATACGGGAAGGTGAAAAGATACTGCACGGCGGGCCGGAGACGCAGGAAGGGGGAGCCGGTGAGGGTGAGGACCGCCCTGGTCTCCCCGGCCAGCCCCCTCTGACCCCGGGCGGCGGCGATGTCCGGCGGCAGCGGCACCGTTACCTCAGAAGTGCCGGTTACGGAGCCGAAATGCACCTCGGTGCCGGTGAGGAAGCCGGAGCGCACCTTGACCGGCAGCTCCACCGCATCTGACCGGCCGTCAAAGCGGGCGGCGAAGCGGACTGCGGCCGGGCCGGCCTCCGCCGCCTGGCCGCTCACCGCCAGCCTGCGGCTGTCCTTTCCGGGAAGGGGGGCGCTGGGCTCTTCGGCCTTGACCACCAGGCCCCCCTCCGCCACCGCGCTGAGGCTCACCTCCCCGCCTTTGGGCGTGTGATTGACGGCATTCACCAGGAAGCGGAAGGTGTCCCCCACGGTGAAAAACCCCGGCAGGCCGGGCTCCAGATAAAAGTCCTTGCTGACCACGAGGGGGCGCTCGGCGCTGGCGAAGCGGCTGCCCCGGTCCGCGGCCACCGCATAAATCCGGAACGTAGTGAGATTGTCCGGCAGGGTGAAGGACACTTTCGCCCGCCCTTCAGGGTCGGTGCGCACTGCCGGGTTGAAATAGGCCACGGCCTTGAAGTCCTTCCGGAGCTTGGCCACCTGGTCCTCCTTGAGGCCGCCGCCGCCGGTCAAAGGTTCGCTCCGGGCCAGCCGGAAGGGTGTCTGGTGCAGGAGCAGGGCCCTCAGATCCCCGGTGCTGACCTTTAGGGGCAGGTCGAAGCGCAGCAGGGTCTCCAGGGTGGGGGTTTTAAAGGCGGTGAGGGCCAGGACCGCCTCGTCCACCACGGCCAGCGCCACTTCGGCCTCCACGCCCTGGCCTTTTGCTCCCGTGACCTGAAGATCCAGGGCGAGGCTCTGGCCGGGTTCGGCCTTGAGCTCCGGACGGTCCCCGGCGATGACCACCTTCAGCCCCTCCACCTCGAGGCGCACCGGCAGGTTCACATTGGCCCAGAGGCAGCCCGGGGCCTCGGCATCGTAGGCGCCGGAATACAACGGAAATTCCCCCCGGGGACTGAGGCCCAGGACGGACAGGTAGACATTGGGGGCATATTCCGGCAGGATCGGCAGGTGCAGCTCCTGGGAGGGGCCGGTGGCAGGCACCACCCGATGCTGCAGGACTCCCTGCCTCTCCACCGTGACCAGATAATGGCTCACCGGCCGCGATGAACTAATGAAGAGCCTCGCCGTCTGGCCGGGCTCATAGGCGGCCCGGTCGGCGGCCAGGGACAGGGGGTGATACGGAGCCGGCCGTTTGCGCCGGCCTTCGTCGTCAAAGGCCCATTCCACCGCCACCGGCAGCGCCGCGGCCACGGTGCGGCCGGCCGGATCCCGGTAACTGACGGACACCAGATATTGCCCCCCGTGGGGCAACTCCGTGGTGTAGACCGCCTCCCCCTGGGCGAGACGGAGGCTCTGACGGCTCACCCGCCGCCAGACCGGCTGCTCGTCCCAGTAGAGATCCCCCTGCTCATTGCGCTTGGCCACATAGCTCCAGCCCTCGGTGAAGACCTCGGCCTCCAGGGTGGCCTCCGCCACGGGGCGGCCCTGGCGCAGGGCCGTGACCCCGACCCTGAGCTCGTCCCCCACCCGCACGGGCCCGGCCGGAGGCTTGAGGCCCAGGAGGATTTCCGGCTCCACCTGAAAAGTGCGGCTGTGGGAGGCGGCCCGGCCGTCAAAGTCCAGCACCGTGGCCACCACCATCAGGCCCTGCCGGCCAGTGAGCACCGCCTGCTCCAGGGGAAAGGCAATCTCGGCGCGGCCGTGGTCATCCAGGAGAGCCTGCCCCGCCTCGATGAGCTCCTCCCGCCGCCCGTCATCATAGCCGAAGGTGAATCCCGGCCGCTCCGCCTGGGGGAAGGAGGTCTTGGCCCGGGAGATCCTCCAGCGCACCTGCCCGTTTTTCACCGGTCCGCCGGCATAATACTGGCCGCTGATCCGGATCTGGACGAACTCCCGCCTGGCCGCCCCCCCCACATAGTCCGACACCTCCCGGCTGAGGCGGCGGAAATCCACCTCCACAAAATGGCGGGGCGGGGTGAACTCCTGCACCTCAAAGGTGGTCTTCACCTCCTCCCGGGGCCGCCGGAGGTTATTCCCCTCGTCGGATTCCTCCTCCCCTGGGCTTGCGGCCGCCTCGGCCCCGAAACGCATGGTCAGGGTATAAGTGCCCAGGGGGCTGTGCCCCGGCAGGCGGAGTTCCCCTGCGGCGGTGCCGAATTCCATAAGCGGCAGCTCCGTCTCCAGGATGGTCTCGCCCTTGGGATTCACCGCACTCACCGCCACCCGGCCCCCGGCCGGGGCGAGGATGCGGCCCTCCCGCCATTCCCGCACCGTGCCCTTGAAATAGACCGTCTCCCCGGGGCGATAGACCCCCCGCTCGGTAAAGAGATGTCCCCGCTGCGGCGCCGCCCCCTCCTCTCCGGGTTCCTGCCACACCGCCGCCGGCTTCATCTCCCCCTGAGGGCGCACCTCCACATAGGTGCGGTCATTGTCCCTGCCCGCCAGGAGGAAGGCCACCTCCGCGGGCTCCACCCGGCGGGTGACCGGCCCATAAGAGCCGGGGCGCGCCAGATGGAGACCCGTCACCTCCCGGCCCGCAAACCAAAGGACGCCGTCCGGGCCCGTTTCCCCCACCGGAAAGACCTGGAAGTCCCGGGTGATGGCCAGCACCTGGACTCCGGCCAGGGGCCGGCCCTCCTTAAGAGACGTAGCCCAGACCAGCAGCCCCCCCTGCCCCCGCTTGTAGGTGAGGCCCAGGTCAGTGAGGCGGTAGAGGCGGGGCAAGGTGGCGGCCTCCCCCGTCCCGGCGTGCTTCACCCGGACGCAAACCACCCCGCCCTCCTGCCGCGGGCGCCTGAAGGTGAGGGGCAGGGAGACCGCCTGGAGGCGGTTCTTCTCCAGGGCGACCCCGAAAAGCTGCCTCTCCAGCACCGCCTCGCCGGCGAAGAGGGCAAAGGGGCGCTGCCGCACCAGGGGCCCCAGCTCCTTCAGGGCGGCGTCCAGCTCCTGGCTGAGCTGGGCCGGCGCCCGGCCCCGCTCCACGGCGGCCAGGGCGGGGGCGAGCAGCAGGGGCGGCACCGTCAAGGCCTCCACCTCCAGGGGTCCGGCATTCTCCGCCCGCACATGGAAGAGCTGCCGGCTCTGCCTCTCCAGGACGGTCTTGTCATCCACGTATTCCAGGAAGGGGGGGCGATCCGGGAGGAAGAAGTGGCTCACTGTCTGCCGATAGCGTCGCCCGGCCACCTCCAGGTCCTCCGGCAAGTGCACGGCATAGCGCCGCCCGAACCGGAAGCTGCCCCTGAGGGTGACCACGCCCCCGGGACTGAGCCGGCTTTCGCCCCAATCCACCTTCAGGCGGGGGAGAAACTTCAGGTGCGCCTGCAGCACCTCTTTGGGCACCGGATGGCTGAAGACCAGGCGCACCTCCCCTTTGGCCGCCTCCGGCTCGATGGCCACCAGGGTGAATTCCCGCTCCGGATCAAAGCCGGGGGCCCCGGCTTGGCCCACCGGCCGCTCCCCGGCCGCTCCTTGGCCCCCCACCGCCAGCATCCATACCAGCACCCCCAGGGTGATCCCCGGGAAGCCCCTCAGGCCGGGCCGTCTCCCTCCGGCACCCATGCCGCCCTCCCACGAACCCAGGTCGGGATTTTGTCCCACCATAACACAAAAATGCCGGGGGGACGCAGCCGAAGTTCCCCGGAAAGAGGACCGGAGAGCCGCTCCCCCCGGCCCTCCCCCCAGTGACAAATTAAAGGGATTTGCCCCGGAGTTCGAAAAGAAGTGCAGAGGTCTCAGAATTCTTTCTCCGCTCCAGGACATTCGCTCAGGAAGGTGCCAGTCATGGAGGTCAGCCGGCGCAGCATCATGCTCAATATCGACCAGGTGTCCAAGCTCACCGGGGTGCGCAAGTCCACCCTGAGATACTGGGAAAAATGCTTTCCCGAATTCCTGCGCCCGGAACGCACCCCGTCCCGGCGCCGGGAATACACTGCCCAGGATCTGGACATCATCGACACCATCAAGCGCCTTCTCACCGAAGAGCACCTCACCAATCAGGGGGTGCGCCTGCACCTGAAGCAGACCGTCAACAAAAAGACCCCACGGCCCCGGGAGGCGGAGGCCGCCGAGGCCCGACGCTGAAGACGGGAGAGACAGGCGGAAAGGTGGGCCCAAGGGCCTGGGGGGCGCGTGCCTGACGCCCTCTCTACATTACAACGTTCACGAGAGGGCTGCGGAGGCCTGGGGGCGAAAGGCGGGATCAAGGGCGGGGGCGAAGGAACGGGGCGAAGGGCGGGGCCTCCCGGGCGGAGGCACACGCGGGGGGCGGCAGGCCGGAGGGCAAGGGGTTCCCGAGGCGCCTGAGTCGGGGGAAAATCCTCGAGGGAGGGGAAATCAGCAGAGCCCCGGGGTGAAGGCGGAGCCGGACGTGGTGCCAGGTTTCACACCATCTCTTTCCCCCCACCGGAGGAGTCCACAAAGGGAGAGGGATCCCACAGTTTCCCCCGCACCAAAGACGTCCACGCAGCCGCAGGCAGTGCCCGGTTCCCACACCCCCTCTTTCCACCGCACCGGAGGAGTCCACTCATCCCCCCTCCGGCCGACCCGGGCAGTCCGCCGCACTTCCGCCCTTAATTTTTGAGGCTTATCATAATATAATCATACCCAGGGGGTAAAATCCCTTTGGAGCCCATTCCCAATTACTGCCTGCGTCAGGCATGAGCTCTTCCCCCCCCTTCCCAGACCACGCCGAAGGCGGGCTCCGGGCCCGGGAGCAGGACCTGGCCGGCCTCCTGGCCGCGGCCCGGGCCATTCTTCGCCAGGACACATTTGCGGGCGTGGCCCGCACCATCTTCCAGCACTGCCGCCGCCTGTTGGGGGCGGAAGGCGGCTACATCTCCCTGAGCACCCCCGACGGCCGCGCCAACGAGCTGGTCTTCCTGGAAGCCGGCGGCCGGCCCTGCACCGTGGACCCCGGCCTGCCCATGCCCATTAGGGGACTGCGCCGGGAGGCCTACGCCCACAGGCGGGCGGTCTATGATAATCACTTTTCCCGCAGCGGGCACCGCCACTTCCTGCCCCCCGGCCATGTGGAGCTGGACAATGTGCTTTTCGCGCCCCTGAACTTGGGCGGCCGCACTATCGGCCTTCTGGGCCTGGCCAACAAGCCCGGGGGCTTCACCCCGGAGGACTGCCGCCTGGCCGAGGCCTTCGCCGAGCTGGCGGCCATCGCCTTGGTCAAGGCCCGCCAGGAGGAGGAGCTGCGGCACCACCAGGAGATGCTGGAGCTCATGGCCGACAGCCTTCCGGCCTTCCTCGCCTATGTGGATGCCGGACAGTGCTACCGCCTGGTGAACCGCTCCCTGTGCCGATACCTGGGCAGGCCGGCGGCAGACATTCTGGGGCGCCCGGTCAGGGAGGTCCTGGGGGACGAGTGGCATCAGCAGGTGGAGCCCCAGATGCTCCGGGCTCTGGCGGGGGAGGACGTGGACTTCCAGGTCTCCCGCCCGGAAGCGCACGGCCTGGTGCGGCATTTCCAGGTGCGGTATCGCCCCCATCGGGGGGAGAACGGCGCGGTCCATGGGTTCTTTGTGCTGGCGGAGGATGTCACCGCCCTGAAACAGGCAGAGCATCTCCTGAAGGAGCGGGTGGCGGCCCGCACCACCGAGCTGGAGGCGGCCGTGGCCTCCCTGGAGCGGGAGATGGAGCAGCGCCGGCAGGCCGACCTCCGGTTGCAGGAGGCGGCGACCCGCTACCGCACTTTGTTTCAGGCCGCAGCCAGCTTTGTCATGACCCTGTGCCCCACCGGCCGCATCCTGGAGTTCAACGAGGAGGCGGAGCGCCTGAGCGGCTGGCGAAGGGAGGAGGTCCTCACCCACAGCGCCGTCCCCTTGTTGGTCCCCCCCCGACTCCACGAAGTCGCCGGGGAGCTGCTGGCCCGGGTGACGGCCGGCGAGGTCCTGCGGGAGGTGGAGATGCCCATCCTCCGCAAGGACGGCGGCGAGCGGCTGTTTTTGTGGAACGCCAATCTGATGCGGGACCCCGCCGGCCAGCCGGCGGAGATCATCGTGGTGGGGCAGGACATCTCCGCCCTGCGCCGGGCCCAGACGGCGGTGGAGACCGAGAGGCGGCGCCTCTTTGAGCTCCTGGACCACCTGCCCGCCTATATCTTCCTGCAGAACCCCGAGCACCGGGTGGTCTTCGCCAACCGCTATTTCCGGGAGCACTTCGGGGACCCCCGGGGGCGGACCTGCCACCAGATCCTCTGGGGCCGGGAGCGGCCCTGCGCGGACTGCCCCACCACCCGGGTCTTTGAGACCGGCACCCCCCATGTCTGGGAATGGACCGGCACCGACGGCCGCACCTACCAGATCTACGACTACCCCTTTGCCGACGTGGACGGGGCGCCCCTGGTCCTGGAGATGGGCATCGACATCACCGCCCGCAAGCAGGCGGAGGAGGAAGTCCGGGAGCAGGCCCGCATCCTGGAGGCCTTCTTTGAGCACACCCTCACGCCCCTGGTCTTCCTGGACCGGGACTTCAAGCTCCTCCGGGTCAACGAGGCCTACGCCCGGGCCTGCGGCCGGCCCCTGGACGCCCTCGTGGGTCACAACCTTTTCGAGCTCCACCCTCACCCGGAAAATGAAGCCATCTTCAGGGAGGTGGTTCGGAGCAAAACCCCGTATGTGGCCGCCGCCAGGCCCTTTGTCTTCCCCCACCGCCCGGAGTTGGGGGTGACCTACTGGGACTGGATCCTGGCACCCATCCTGGATGAGACGGGGGAGGTGGATTTCCTGGTCTTCTCCCTGCATGACGTCACAAAGGAGGTGCAGGCCCGGGAAAGCCAGCGCCGCCTCACCGCCATCCTGGAGGCCACCCCGGATTTCGTGGGCATCAGCGACACCTCCGGGAAGGTGCTCTACATCAACGAAGCGGGCCGCCGCCTCCTGGGGGTGGCGCCGGAGGAGGAGGTTGAGGGCCTGACGATTTCCGCCTGCCACCCCCGGTGGGCCCGGGAAAGGATCCTCCAGGAAGGCCTGCCGGCGGCCCGGGAGCGGGGGGTGTGGCAGGGCGAAACCGCCTTGCTCACCCGGGAGGGCCGGGAAATCCCCCTCTCCCAGGTGATCCTGGTGCACCGGGATGCCGAGGGCCGGGAGCAATTCTTCTCCACCATCGCCCGGGACATCACCCCCCTGAGGGAGGCGGAGCAGCAGCTCAGGCTCCTCACCTCCCGCATCCTCCACGCCCAGGAGGAGGAGCGGCGCCGGGTGGCCCGGGAGCTCCACGATGAGGTGGGCCAGTCCCTGCTGGTGCTGAAGATGCAGATGCAGGCCCTGGGCCGCAAGCTGACCGGGGCCGAGGTCCAGGCGGATTGCCGCCGGATCCTGTCCTCTCTCGACCTCCTGGTGGAGAATGTGCGGCGCCTCTCCCGGGATCTGAGCCCGGCTGTTCTGGAGGACCTGGGCCTCTCCGCCGCCCTGCGGCATCTGGTCCAGGAATTTCAGGCTCACCATGAGGACCTGCGCCTGGAAAGCCGCCTGGAGCCGGTGGATGATCTCCTCTCCCCGGAGGCCCAGCTCCACCTCTACCGGGTCTTCCAGGAGGCCCTCACCAACATTCATAAGCATGCCCGGGCCACCCGGGTCTGGCTCCATCTCTCCCGGGAGGGGGCAGAGCTGGTGGGGGAGGTGCGGGATGACGGCGCCGGCTGCCCGACATCCCCGGAGGCGCCGGCCGCGGCCCGGGGGCTGGGCCTGGCCACCATGGCCGAACGCCTGCATCTCCTGAGGGGAGAGCTGCGCCTGGAGAGTGCGCCGGGCCGGGGGACCCGCCTCCGCTTCCGCCTGCCCCTCCCTGCCGGGGAGGCGAGGACATGAACCCCTTCCGCATCCTTTTGGCCGACGACCACGCCATGTTCCGTCAGGGCGTGCGCCGCCTCCTGGAGGAGGTCCCCGGAGTGGAGGTGGTGGGGGAGGCCGGTGACGGGCTGGAACTGTTGCAGCTCCTGCCGCGCCTCAGCCCCCATCTTATCGTCTTGGACCTGTCCATGCCGCGCATGCGGGGGGTGGAGGCCCTCTATGATCTCAAATCCCTGTGCCCCGCCGCCAAGGTCCTGATCCTCACCATGCACAAGGAGCGGGAATACCTCTTTCATGCCCTCAAGGCCGGGGCTGACGGCTTTCTGGTCAAGGAAGACGCCGCGGAGGAGCTCCAGGCCGCCATCCAGGCCCTGCGGCAGGGAAAAAGGTACTTCTCCCCCCGGGTGGCCCCGGAGATGCAGGAGATGCTGGCGGATGAATACCAAGGCCGCAGCAGCGCCGCCGAGGAGGTGCTGTCCCTCCGGGAACGGCAGGTGCTCAAACTCATCGCCGAGGGCAGATCCAGCAAGGAGATCGCCGACCTCCTTTTCATCAGCCAACGCACGGTCCACAACCATCGCTACAACATCCTGCGCAAACTGAGGCTGAAGCGGATCACCGACCTGGTGCGCTACGCGGTGGAAAAGGGCTATACCGGCTGATGCGCCCGGCGCGGCCCCCGGCTCAGGGATTCCCGGGGGTGCCCGGCGGTGCACCCTCACCCCCTTAATGGCGCAGCGCTCTTCCCCCCTGCCCGGGCCGGGTTGCATAAGTACTTTTTCCCCTGCCAAATGGTAATTTCTGATGATAGACCGGGGCTGTCCGGGGGCATACAGTGAAGGCGTGCACACAGTCTCCGGCCCCCGGGCGCCGGAAGCCACACCCTGGGGCGCCTAGGCTGAAAGAGAGGCAGGAGCCTTCGGTCCGGATTTTTCCGAACCGGCCGCCGGGCCGGACATCACCAGCCCGCAGGACCGGGGGTGGGCCACCACGGTGAGGTTGGCCACAGGCGGGCGGGTGGCACGGGAGGCAACGATGTCCGGAAACGACCCTTCCACCCGGCTGGGGGATGTGATGGACCCCTGCCCCTGCCTCATTGTGCTGGCCGAGGACCACGACCTCTTCCGGGGCATGGTCAAGCAGTGCCTGGAGAGCGCTGACGGGCTCAAAGTCATCGCCGAGGCGGGGGATGGCGCCGCTCTGGTGGAGATCCTGCAGTACTGCCGGCCCCATGTCATCCTGATGGACATCACCATGCCCGGGATGTCCGGCCTGGAAGCCACCCGCCGGGTCAAGGAGATCTGCCCCGAGATCAAGGTCCTCATTCTCACCATGCATCGCAGCCCGGCTTATCTCCAGGAAGCCCTGAAAGCCGGAGCCGACGGCTATCTCCTCAAAGAGGATACGGACACCCAACTCGTCGAAGCCATCCGCCGGGTCATGGCGGGAGAGAAATATCTCTCCACCCATCTGGCCCCGGCCATCCCTGGCCCGGCCAAAGCTTAAATCCCCCGGTCTGCCCAGGGAGGCTGACCCCCCGGGGCGCACGGCAAACCGTCGGCCTCACTGCATGACGCCACCCGGGCGGTGCAGGACCGATGAGAGCTGGGGTCCCTTCCAGGGAGGAAGACCATGAACAAACCACCCCCACCCGCCATCCCCCCCAGCCAAGGCTCCCTCAGGACGGCCGCCAGCCGCCGGCAAAAGGTCGTGCCCCGGGCAAAAATGCTGGCTCCGCCCACCCTTCTGGTGCTGGCCACCCCCTCAGCCCCCCTGGACGAGCTGTTGGCGGCACTGGACTCCCAAGGTTATACGGTGCTCTTCAGCACCCGGGCGGAGGAAGCCTTCCAGCATCTGGCCCGCCATGCCCTGAACCTCCTGCTGGTGGAATTGGGCGCAGGAGAACCGGAGAGGCTGGCCGTCATCCGGGCCGCCCGGAACAGCCTGCTGCCGCCCCCGGTCATCCTCCTGGGCACCCGGGACACCCCCCTGCCGCCTGTGGCCTACCACCTGCAGGTGGCCGATTATCTCCTGTTCCCGGAGACGGAAACCGCGGCGCTGCGGCGGGTGGCCCGCGCCCTGGGCCGGCCCCACCGCCGCCAGTGCGCTGAGGCGGAGGCCCGCCTCGCCGCCTACAACCTGAAGGCCTTGCTCCGGATCAGGGAAATGGCGGCCGCCTGCCGCGACCTCCTCCAGGCCCTGGATGGCGCCCTCCACTCCTCTAAGCCCCTCGCCCCGGACGCCGGGACCGCCGTCTCAGAGCAGGAATTCACGACCAACGATTCACGCACCGCTTTTTCAGGGGTCATTGATCTGGAGGTCTTGGCCTGACCTCTCCCCTCTCCCCGGGCGGGGGGCCGGAGAGGCTCGGCCCCCATCCCCCGGCCCCTCTCCCCCCTCACAGGGCGATTTCCTGTCTGAGCAGACAATAAGATTTGCATGTGCAAGTTTTTTGGGTAATATTGGGCAATGTTGTGAATCGGTCGGCAATCCTGCCGCCGGCTCATCATGCGGGTGAGAAGACGGGGACGTGGGAAAGATCAGGATCGCACTCGCGGGAGTGGGGAACTGCGCCAGCGCCCTGGTGCAGGGGATTGAGTACTATCGCCGCAGGCACAACCCGGAGGCCGCTTTTCCCCCAGGGCTGATGCACCCGGACATCGGCGGCTACCGGCCGGGTGACCTGGAGATCGTGGCCGCCTTCGACATCGACGCCCGCAAGGTGGGGCGGCCGGTGTCCGAGGCCATCTTTGCCCCGCCCAACTGCTGCTACCGCATCGTCGACGAGTTGCCGGAGATTCCGGTGGTGGTGCAGATGGCCCCGGTGCTGGACGGCGTCTCGCCCCATATGGCCCAATACCCGCCGGAGCAGACCTTTGTGGTGGCCGACGCCCCGCCGGTGGACGTGGCCCGGGTGTTGCGGGAGACCGGCGCCGAGGTGCTCCTCAACTACATGCCGGTGGGCTCCGAGGACGCGGCCCGCTATTACGCCCGCTGCTGCCTGGAGACCGGGGTGAGCTTCATCAACTGCATGCCCACCTTCATCGTCTCCGACCCCGACTGGGCGGCCCGCTTCACCGCCGCCGGCATCCCGGTGGTGGGGGATGACGTCAAAAGCCAGCTGGGGGCCACCATTCTGCACCGCACCCTGGTGCACCTCTTCCGGAAGCGGGGCCTGACGGTGGACCGCTCCTACCAGCTCAACGTGGGGGGCAACACCGACTTCCTCAACATGCTGAACCGGGACCGGCTGGCCACCAAAAAGCGCTCCAAGACCGAAGCGGTGAGCTCGCTTCTGCCCCCCGACTTCGACCCCCACAACCTCCATGTGGGCCCCTCGGATTATGTCCCCTGGCAGAAGGACAACAAGGTGGCCTTCCTGCGCCTGGAGGCCCGGGGGTTCGGCGGCTTTCCCATGCACCTGGAGATGCGCCTGTCGGTGGAGGACTCCCCCAACAGCGGCGGCTGCATGATCGACGCGGTGCGCTGCGCCAAGCTGGCCCGGGACCGGGGCATTGCCGGCCCTCTCACCAGCATCTCCGCCTACACCATGAAGCATCCGCCCGAGCCCATGACCGACGACGAGGCCGCCCGCCGGGTGGAGGAGTTCATTCGGGGGACCAGGGAGCGGTAAGAATCCCCCGCCCCCAAGGGGGCACCGGGAATCTGCTTTCAGTTCAGAGCTGAGAGGCATGGCCAGGGGATGACCCCTGGTTTTTTTATGTCGAGGGCTGCAAGAATCGGGGGATCGGGATTCAGTTGTCCGGTTTGGCCAGAGTGCCCTCCTCCCGGAAGGTGAGGAGGCAGGCTACCCCCAGGCTGGCCCAGAAAAGCTCCCGCAGGCGCCGGATGAGGCCGAAGGCCAGCCCCGAGACCGGCGGCAGGCCCAAACTGAGAAAAATCAGCACCTTGCCCCCCTCCTGGGTGCCCAGTTTCCCCGGCACAAAAAACAGCACCCCGTCAATGAAGACGCTTAAGGTCTCGATGGTCACCGCGGTGGCCAGGCTCACCGGCACGCCCAGGAAATGGCAGATGAGGAACACCTCCACGCTCCCCAGAGCCCAGGCCAGGCCGAAGAGGAGCACCGACAACCAGAAGGCGGGTTGATCTTCCCCCAGAAAGGCGGCGATATCCCGGTCCAGGGCCGCAGCCTGGTCCACCGGCAACAGGCCTTTGAACCGGGTGGGCAGCCATCTTCTCACCAGGCCGGTGAGCCGGGAAAAAAGCCCCCACCACAGCGCCGCAAGCACCACCCCCAGAACGAGGAGGCAGCCCAAAAGCAGTCCCCAGAGCACCGGCAGCAGGCCCGGCCGCAAGGGGGCCAGGGGGGCCGCGGCCAGCAGCCCCAGGCCGATGAACAGGGCCTGCCCCAGCATCTGGGTGAACTTGGCCACGGTGACCGAGGCCGCCGAGGCCGCCAGGGCCATCTCCCGGCGCAGCAGGTGGATGCGCAGCAGCTCCCCCCCCACGGTGGCGCTGGGGATGAGGTAGTTGAAGCCGTCCCCGGCCAGCCGCAGGCGCAGCAGCCGCCCGAAGGGCACCCGGCGCTCCTCCTGCAGGAAGGTGTAGTGCCAGCCCCAGGTGTTGGCCAGGATGGGGAGGATTTCCTGGCCCAGAATCAGGACCCAGCCCCAGCCCACCCGACGCATTTCCGCCAGCACCTCGGCCCAGCCCAGGCGGTGGAGCAGAAAGGCCAGCACCAGGGCTCCCAGGGCCCCGGCCAAAAGATGCGGGTCAGGGCGCTTCATCCCTCGGAGCAGCTCAGCCAGGCGCCGCCGGCGGCGTGGGAGCGGTAGGCCAGGCTGATGAGACCGGCGCACCGGGCCGCCTCGGCGAGGTTTTGGCCCCGGAGCGCCGGATCCCGGATTTCCGCCGCCAACTCCTCCCAGGAGCCCCGGGTCCACTCCGGGTGATGGGAGCCGCCGCTCAGTTTGTCGGGAAAAGTGGCCAGCACCTCCTCATGGCCCTCCCGGCGCCGGAGCAGGCGGTCATCCTCCAGGAGGAGCTCTCCGGCCGTGCCGAGGAGCCGGGCCCGGTTTCCCCGTGCCGTCGCCCGCCAGGTAAGGAAAAGACGGGCCCGGGCCCGGGGAAAACGGAGCTCCACCTGGGCCTCGTGCTCCACCCCGTCGGGGTGGTCCGGGGCCGGGGTGAGGTGCGCCCGCAGGGCCTGGGGCAGCTCCCCCGCCAAACCCAGGAGGAGATAAAAGGCGTGCCAGCCGTGGTCCACCAGGATGCCCCCGGCGGCCGCGGCGCCGGTGTGGCGCCAGTCGGTGAGGCCGCCGCCGCTGGTGGAGGTGCGGTGCACCTCCCAGACGATCTCCCGCACCTCCCCGATCAGGCCCTCCGCCAGCGCCCCCTGGGCCGCCCGATACAGGGGGGCATACTTCCAGTTGTGCACCGTCACCAGGGCCCGTCCCCGGTCCCGGGCCAACCGTTGCAGCCCGGCCAGGGCCGCCAGGTCCAGCGTCAGGGGCTTTTCGCAGAGCACGTGGCAGCCGGCCTCCAGGGCCTCACGGGCCAGGGCCACGTGGCTGGCGGGCGGGGAGCAGACGGCCACAAAATCCAGGGGAGCCTCGGCCGCAAGGAGGGCGCCCTGGCTCTCATAAACCCGCACCCCCGGCAGGAGCTCCCGGGCCAGGCTCCGGCGCTCCGGCAGGGGGTCGGCCACCGCCCGCAGGCGAAACTCCGGCAGGCCCTGGAGGGCCGGCAGGTGCGCCTTCTCCGCCACCTTGCCGAAGCCCACAAGCCCGCCGATCAAGGGAATTTTCTCTGAGAAGTCCATGCAATTCTGCCCGCAGGGCGAGGGGAGGGCAGGGGGGCCACAGGCCCCGCCCTCCCCTCCGACTCCTCCCCCCACCCCCTACAAGGGGTTGGAGGAGAGGGTTTGGCAGAGGAGGCAGGGGTTCGCCACCCCTGGCCCCTCTCCCAAGTCCTTAAGTCTAACTTGGGCGGGGGAGCTGCCGCTCTCCCGGCCCTCCCCTCAGCAATCTCTAAAGCTGGCTTTGCCGGGCCAGCCAGGCGCAGACCTCCTCCAGGATCCCCACCCCCTCCTCGGCCTCGGCCTCGGTGAGGGTGAGGGGCGGGTTGATGCGGTATTGGGCGGTGTAATTCATGCTGAGGAGACCCCGCCGCAGGGACTCCTTAAAGACCTGCTCCATCACCTTGCCGGGGAGTAGGGTCTTGTCCCGCTCCCGGTGGCGCACGAATTCCACCCCGATCATCAGGCCCCTGCCCTGCACCCGTCCGATGAAGGGGTATTTTTCCCGGAGCTCCAGGAGACGCTTCAGGAGATAGTCCCCCACCCGGGCGGCGTTGTCCACGATGTTCTCGCTGAGCAGGGTCTCCAGGGTGATCCAGGCGGCGGTGCCCGCCAGGGGGTTGCCGCCGTAGCTGGAGGAGGCGGCGGAGGGCTTGGAGTAGGGCTCGGCCCGCATGATCCCGGGGGTGGAGATGAGGCCGCTCACCGGGAAGCCGCTCCCCATGCCCTTGCCGAGGGTGATGACATCGGGTATGACGCCCTCGTGCTCGCAGCCGAAGAGCCTGCCGGTGCGGCCGAAGCCGGTGAGCATTTCATCGGCGATGAGCAGGGCGTCATGCTCCCGGCAGATCTCCCGCACCCCGGGCAAAAACTCCGGGGGCGGCACCACATTGCCGGCGGTCCCCTGGATGGGCTCCACCAGGATGGCGGCCAGCGACCCTGTGGTGTGCAGGCGGATGACCTCCCGGGCAAACTCCAGGCAGTGGAGGCCGCAGGAGGGATAGGTGAGCTTGAAGGCGCAGCGCTCGCAGTAGGCGTAGGGGGTCAGATACAGGCCCGGATGGAGCGGCCCCCAGCCGTGTTTGAAAGTGCTCCCCATGAGGCCCAGGACTCCGCCGGTCTTGCCGTGGAAGCCGCCCCAGAAGGCCAGCACCTCAAACTTCTTAGTGTAGGACTTGGCCAGGCGGATGGCGGCCTCCACCGCTTCGGCGCCCCCGGAGTAGAGCATGGTCTGGCTCAAATCCCCCGGGGCCACCTCCGCCAGGCGCCTCAGGAACCGCCCCCGGTTGACGGTGGCGAAGCTGCCCACCGTGAGCTTCCTGATCTGCTCGGTCATGGCCGCCACCCAGGCGGGATGGCTGTAGCCCAGGGAACAGACCCCGATGCCCGCCATGAAATCCAGGTAGCGGTGGCCGTCCACATCATAGAGATAGCGGCCCTCGCCCCGGTCCAGCACCAGTTCGGACAGCAGGGCCACATTCTGGAAGCCGGGAGACAGAAAAGGCAGCTCCGCCCGGAACAGTTCCCGGGAGCGGGGCCGCTCGTCAGGTGTCGAGGTGAAAGGCGTCACAGACATGTTGCACGATCTCCCGGGCCGCAGCCTCCCGGCAGCGGGAAAAGCTGGGCCAGTCATTGAGGTCGATGAGCACCGGGCGGCCGTCGGCAAGGAGGATGACATCACCCCCGAAGACGCTGACCCCCACCGCCCGGGCCGCCCGGGCCGCCAGCCCGGCCAGAGGGGCCGCCATCTTGGGGGGCAGGGGCTCCGGGTCGTCGGGAAAGGCGGCCCAGAAAAACCGCCCCGGCCCCACCCCGTAAAACTTCACCTCCCGGCCGGCAAGGTGCTCCTGCCAGACCAGGGCGTCAATGCCCCGGCGCTGGAAATCCCGGAGCACCGCCAGGGCTTCCTCCCGGGTGTGCACCCGCACCACGTCCCCGGGGCCTTCGGCGTGCACCTCGGCCCGCTTCAGCCAGCCCGGGCCGGGGAAGTCCCGGGCAAAGAGCCCCTCGGCCGCGGCGGTGGCAAACAGCCGGGTCTCCGGGTAGGGCACATCCGCCTGGGCCATGATCCCCGGCAGATGCCGCCGCCAGCAGCGCCGCACCGCCTGGGGCGGATTGATGAGCCGGGCGCCCTGCGCCTCCCAGGCGGCAAGCCGCGCCAGCGCCGCCGGCCCCTGGGCCAGGTGGAGAAAGCCGAGGGCGGGCGGCGGGTTTTCCGGCAGGTCGTCGGCCGTCAGGGTGGCCCCCCGCACGCCCCTGGCCCGCAGGCCCGCCAGGACCGCCTCCAGAATGGCGGCGTCGGCCTCCACCTTCCCCGGGGACAGGGCTTTTTCCCGGTAGATGCCGTAGATCAGGGGGGAAGGGGAACTGTGGGCCATGTGAGGTCCGGTCAACCCAGGGGCGCCCCAGCAGAGGAAGTGAAACCGGGAGCCCTCGTCTGCGCATAAGGCCGGTGAGGCAACGGCTCCGCCCTCTTCACGTCAATTCCCCGCCCCCTCTCAAGGTGGCGAAAGCGGCCGGGGGGAAAGGGCAGAGCGCCGCGACTGCCGCCCCCCTTCATAAAAGCTGATTTGTATCAGGAAGTGGGCGGCTTGTCATCCCTGCAGGCGACCCCGGAGCGCCCGTTTCCGCCTCAGGCCTGCGCCCGGCCCCCGGCCAGGAGAGCCGCCGCCCGGGCGATGTCCTCCGGATGGTCCACATCCACCGCCGGCCCCACGTCCAGGCCCCACAGGGTCTCCCCGGCCTCCACCAGAAAGGCCAGAAACTGGCGCAGGGCCCCCAACCCCCGCTTCCGGGCAGCGGCCTCATAGTCAAAGACCCGGGGCGCAAAAAAATAGCAGCCTGCGGTGATCCACGGGCTGCGCCCCTTGCCCAGACTCTGGATGCGGCCATCCTCCCCGAGGGCGACATACAGGGGCTTGTCGTCGTCAATCTGTCGGGTAAGCCCCAGGGCCCCCAGGCCGTCACGGCGTCGCGCCTGGGCGGCGAAGGCGGCCAGGGCGCCCGGCGCCAGCACCGCATCCACGGTGGACAGGAGAAAGGGCTCATCCAGGTAGGGCCGCAGGGCCAGGAGGCTGGCCAGGGAATGGGGACTGTTCCACTCCAGGACGGATAAGGGCACCGGCCAGGAGTGCCTCCGGAGGCAGGCGGCCACCTCGGGGTGGACCGGGGTGGTGATCACCGCCACCGACGTGGCGCCCGCCGCGGCCGCCTCCCGGATGACCCGGCCGATGAGGGTGTCGCCCGCCACCTCCACCAGGGGCTTGGGCACGGTGATCCCCCCCTGGGTCAGGCGGCTTCCCAGCCCCGCGGCGAGGATGCCGGCCTTCACGGCAGGAGTCTCTCCAGCTCCGGCAGGCGGTGGATTTCAAAGTCCGCCAGGGAGGGGTCGGCACCCGGCGGCAGGGGCGCATTCATGGCGTCATTCCGCAGCCACACGGTAATGAAGCCCGCCGCCTTGGCCGGCCGGATATCCTGGGTGTAGGAATCTCCCACATAAACCACCTCCGCCGGCGGAAAGCCCAGCTCCCGGGCGGCCAGGCGGAAGATCTCCGGGTCGGGTTTGCGCACCCCCACCCGGGCCGAGTCCACAATCACGGCAAACCAGAGGGCGATGGCCTCCCCGGCCAGGAGCCGCGCCGCATTGCCGTAGCCGTTGGTCACCACCCCCAGGCGATAGCGCTGCACCAGGTCCCGCAGCACATAGGCGTTGCGCCGGATCACCCGGCGGCAGCCCTCCAGGAATTCCCAGGCCAGCTTCTCCCCCGCTTCGGCCCTGAACCCAAGGGCCGCCATTTGCCGCTCCACATGGTAGGCCACCAGGCGGGGCAGAGTGAAGGAAGCCACCTGCGGGTCCCCGAGGCAGGCCTCCTCCGCCTGGTAAAACGCGGCCTTCACCGCCTCAAAGCCCACCTCCGGGAAATGCTTCTGATACAAGAGCCAGAAGCGGTTCAGCCAGTGCTCGCCGTCGCCGTCCAGGGTCCCGCCCAGGTCAAAGAGCACGCCCTGCACCCGCCCGAGGTCCGCCGGGGAGAGAGAGGAATCACTTGGTGTCAAAGGGATCACCCGTTCTGTGTGATAGTGAGGCTCTGGCAGGGACTTTCCCCGGGGAGGGTCCCGTAAGCCCTGCCGGAGCCTCCCACCCGTGTGACTGGGCAAGAAGCGGTGAGCCGGCCTGAGCCAGCGCCTTTTCCGCCGAGACCACTCCCCGGAGGGCCGTGAATTTCATGCAGGCATCAGGGCCCACTCCCCTTAAGCGCCGCCGCCCCGGCCGGCTTTGCGCCCCAAGGCGAGCAGCAGGCCGGCAAAGGCATAGGTGCCCACCGCCGCGCCCCAGAGAAACCAGTGCAGGCGGTCCACCAGGGCCAGGAGCAGCACCAGATAGGCGAAATCCCGGCTGTTCAGGGCGGTGACCAGGCGCCCGGCCAGGGTGCCGTCCCGGCCCTTTTCCAGCTGCGGGCATACCAGCCAAACGGCCAAGGCGCAGAATCCGAAACCCAAAAGCAGCAGGCCCAGGGCATAAAGGTGGCGGGCGTCGGGGGACTGGCGGTGCAGGCCCACGGCAATCCCTATGAATACCGCCACATGCACCAGGTTGTCGGTGATGATGTCCAGGTAGTGCCCGAAGCGGCTCTCCTTCAGGCTCAGGCGGGCCACCTCGCCGTCCACCCCGTCCAGCACCACCGCGGCCCAAAAGAGCCAGGCTCCCAGCACGTGCGCCAGATACCCCGCCTGGGCCAGCAGCAGGGCCCCCATCAGGCCGAGGCTCACCCCGGCCAGGGTGACGGCGTTGGGGGGCACGCCCCAGGCCGCCAGCCGGGGGCTGAGGCGCCGGGACAGGGGTCGGTCCACCCAGCGGGCCAACAAGCCGTCGGTCTCCTGGGTGGCCGCGGCCAGGGCCGCCACCAACTTTGCCTCCGCCGCCTGCCCGTCCATGGACCCGGAAAGAAACACCGGCAGCCCCCCCTCCCCGGCCGGCAGGCCGTCTGCCATCCACCCGGCCAGCACCGCCGGCGCCTGGGCCGCCGGCAGGCGAAAGGTGCCCCGGGAGCCGGGCTCTCCGGCCAGGGCCTGGCGGAAGCTCCGGCGGTCCCAGACGCTGTGGCCCGGCAGGAGCAGGACAGGCTCCCGGGAGTCCCCGCCCACCCCCGCTGCGGCTGCGGCCAGCTCCTCCCGGGGGGTCAGCCGCCAGACGACGATGCCGGTGCTTTGGGGCCGCCGGCTTAAGGCCCCACTCAGCTCCGGGAGGAGGAGGACCGTGACCGCGCACCCCTCCGAGGCCGCCAACCGCACCAGCCGGGTGAGGGCGGCCTCCCCGAAGACCGGGAGGAGAGAGGCCGGCTCCCAGGCGGCAATGAGCACCCGGGGCGGGGGTTGAGAAGCGGAAGCGACAGAGGGTGGCGTCATGGAGCCATCTTCCCGACAGGGCCGCCAGGGCGCCTGGATTGCCGGCGCCCCGGCCGCTAATGCACCGCCCCCGGGCGGGCGGCGGCTTCAGGCCAGCCGGGCAGGGGGAAGTCCCGGAGCAGATGGAACAGGGCCTCTTCCCGGCCGCCGAAAAAGTGGTCCGCCTGGGGCACCACCGCGATGGGCACCGGCACCGGGCGCCCCGCCATCAGCCCATAGAGGGCCGCCAGGGGGCACAAGTCGTCCCATTCCCCCACCACAATGCCGTCCAGGCCCGGGACCCGGGAGAGGAAATCCAGCTTCATGAGGGCGATGGGGGGCGAAATCAGAAGGGCGGTGGCGCCGTCGAGGCCCCTCAGGAAGGCCTGGGCCGCCACTGCGGCACCAAAGGAGTAGCCCACCACCAGATACGGGGCGGCGGCATGCTCCCGCAGGTAGGAAAGGGCCGAACGCAGGTCCTCAATCTCCCCCTCCCCCTGCCCGTAGCTGCCGCTGCTCCCCCCCACCCCCCGGAAATTGAAGCGCAGGGTGGACGCCCCCCGGGCCCCGAAGGCCTGGCGGACGGTCCAGACCACATTGTTGTCCATGGTGTCTTTACCATGGAGAATCTCCGCCATGTCGACGCTGTCCTGCGCGCGGCTCTCTTCGGTGATTGCGCCCAGATGCGGCTTATCGGAGAGCGTCATATGGGCCATCAGCATGTCAAGATGGCGCTTGGATACCGGCACGTCGCAGGGCTC